>NZ_RBWD01000010.1:0-196987 GCF_009361695.1 Vibrio sp. VGrn 2
CGGAGGTGTACACAGGCTCACCCGTGGGTTGTTGGTAGTCGTTATTGTGCTTTCGCTGTTCATCTGGGTTACTCGACTGGACGCGGTCGGCTTCGTTTTCAATCTTCACGCCAAGCCAGTCCTTGCCCAAGTCGGTAACGTCGGTCATCAGTTCGCCGCCCGTTTCTAAGACGCCGTCCCAAATGGAACCCCACATGCTTTGCTCTTGCGCCATAACGCCCCCTTACTGCGCGGTAGGCACCGCCACTTGTTCGATGGCTTCAATCAGAACCGGAATGCTACCCGGTGCCGTTTTTTCCACTTCAAACGCCAGTTGTTTCATGGCCGCCGTTGGTAAACGTGCTTCGCTACCAAAACCGCAACGCGTGAAGTCCATCGAGAAGAAGCCCGCATTCTGCTCACGACCTGCCGCGGCTAAGTCGTAGGCGTTATCGGCCTTGTTGACGTTGAGCTCTTCACGTTCATCACGCAGGACGCGAACGCGTTCAATCGTGTTGTCTTTGAGGTGCAAACGCTTGATAGACAGCGCCGCGCTACGCTCGGCAAAATCAAACGGCGTGCGACCACTCGATGCGGCGTACCACGTTTGGGAATAGATGCGCGGCATGTAAATGCGTTGGCTTTGCGCCGCCGTGGTATGAGCACGAGCACGAATCATTGGTGCCGCGGTACCCGTTTTGGCTTTTAGCTGGATGTACATAAACCAGATTTCGCCTTGCAGCGTCACAAGCTCACCTGTACGGATACCCAGTTTGGTACGCATCGACATATCGGAGAAGTTCAGCACGTAGCGACCCGCTTGCACGTATTCTTTCTTGTGCTCTTGCAAGTCGATAAGGTCTTGACCCGTCACGTTGACGATTTCACGGCCGTTCACTTTCACCGTGATGCGCTCAATGTCTGCCGCATCGAGAATGTCCGTCACCAATTCAATGTTTTGGTAAGTAGGACCCGATACCAAGCGCAGTGTGGCTTGGTTGCCCCAGTTCACACCCTCAACAGGGTCAAGCTCACGTGGACGCGGGTTAAAAGGTTGTTTTAGTGCTTCCATTAGAACCACCCATTTTCGCCGTTAAGAGTTTCACGCACTGGGTTTAGCACGCTGATATTGTTGATAGCGGCAATCACGATTAACGTGATAATCAGTGCCATCAGTAGGTTTTTGTGTTGCTGTTTCATGTTGTCCCTTTCGGTTGTACACGGTTAAAAAGTGATTTCATGAAACAGGGATTTGAGAGGAAGCGAAAGCGGACGCAACCTATAGGTTAAGTGGTTAACCTATAGGTTGGATTTAACGTTGAAGTGCTCCGGTTAGACAGTTGAATGCGCCTTTTTCCACGTTGCCGATACCGTCACGAACCAATAAATATTCAGCAATGGGTTTGCCAATTGCGGCTTTGTTGTTCTTGGCTGATTTCAACCCCGCCAAGGTATCGACGCACAAGCCTTTTTTATCCGCGAGCCATCGTGCATCGGCCATTGAGTTCACCGCACCAATCCACCAAACAGGCGATTGCTCGGTGACGGTCTTGGGGACTTCTTGCCCGCGTTGGAAAATCGAATGCAGCACAAGCCCATATTGACGCCCACCGCGCCACAATTCGCCCGCCTTGCCTTTGAGTTTGCCGGACGTTTCCACGCAGCTTGCAAGCTCTTCGATGATCACATGCAGTTGTTTGGCGTCGCCATTACCCACCGCCCACACTGCCGCGCTGAAAAATTCGAGTTCCTCACTACACGCGCCATCTTTGGGAATGTACGCCAGTTTGAACGACTTGCCGCGTTTACGTGCCATCACCAACGCTTTGACAAACGCCACGCGAGAACTGGTTTCAAGACATTGTTGGCCGCGGAATTTCGCCCCCGCGTAGTTGCGATATGGGTCAAAAAAAACCGCTTGCGCGGCTTTTGGCACTAAACCCAAGTGCTTAACTGCGGAGGTTTTACCCCCGCCCGTGCCCGCCACGTAAATGACATGCTCGGCATCGTGTGACGGATTGGAGTTGACCGGATTGGGGAATTTAAGCGGCGTCTTTTTCTTTTTGCTCACGCTGTTTTTCCTCCTCGATGGCTAATAGTTCTTTTTGATATGCCATGGTTTTCTTGGCACTGTAGACCAGCGACAACACCGCCAAACCTAAAACGGCCTCTTGCATGTAATCACCAAACATCGACGACACGCTATCACTGTGCTTTTCCAACACAGGCAACGCCGCATCAATCACCGCCGCTTTGCCTTTTTCGTCAAACTCAAAATCCACACCGGAAATAATCGACGTCGCTTGTTCGGCAATGGTGAACAGCACCGACAATGCGCCCTCGAACATTTCACCCGCGGGTTGGTGGTTGTCGTCGTTGGCCGCTTCGGTTGGTAAGTCGGTTAACTCGCTGACTTCGGTTTGTTCCAGCCCGCTGATAACCGCGGAAAAGTCGCCCCAATCGTCCAGTTCTGGTTGGTTTTCAATTTCATCCTGCATTGATTGGTTCCCCTTGCTCGGTATCTGGTTCGGTTGGTTTCTTGGTTGGCATCAGTTGACGAATCGCCCAAATCAGCAAAGCGACAAAGGCTATCCCCGCTAAGACTTTTTTAACCGGAAACGGCGGCTTTTTAACGGGCGTTGGAACGGTTTCCGGTTCGGTTGGTGACTCGGTTTCAACGCTTGGCGCTTCCACTGGGTCAGCAGCCGCAACGCTAGGCGTATCAGTGCTTGCAACGGTTTCGGCCACTGGTTCAACCGTTGGCGATTCAGCCTCAATTGTGACGGCGTCACTCACTTCTAGCTGTTCAACCGAGTCAACCATGTTGGTTTCTACAAAAGCGTTAATGCTCTTGCTCATTGGGCTGTTGCCACAGCTCGGACACTTGTAATACAGCAGTCCTAAATTACGCCCGTTTTTGGTTGGCTCGCCCTCGGCAATGAGCTTGCCCTCACCGACGCGATGCACGGTTGAAGCCGAGCTACAAACGGGGCACGATACGTGCCCGCGAATTGGGTTGGGATGTTTACTCATCGGCGGTCGCCTCGATTGTTTCCAATTGCTGCATGTTGCCTTTGACACAACCGCGATACTTTTCACGCACCTTGTTGTTGAGCTTGGTAAGCTGCTCGATTTGGTCGAACAACGTCGGATTTAACCCGAACGCTTCAAGCGAAAAGTTACCCGTCATGAGCATCTTGCTTGCGCGCTTGATAATCGCGTTGGTGTCCATGTTTTTAAACTGGCTCAACTCCTTTTCGACACTGGCGTTGAGTTTGTCGGCCGCATCGAGCGCGGCCATTGCTTGCTGACATTCTTTAAGAGATAGCATTTCCATTGTTTAAGCCTCGGCTAGTTCTTCATCGGTGTTTGGTTTGTTCTGAATCTGTTTGTTGACTTCCTTCATCCAGACCAACATGAGACGCCAAAACACGCCGCCTTTGCTGCGCTTCACTTCGGCTTCCATTTCTTGGGTGATTTTGTCGATGTTGCTCATTGGGTTGTCCTTACCTAGTTGCTGAAATCGTTGTCGCAAGCAATGCCCAAACGGGCTAATGAACGTAGTGGCAATAATCATGGTAAATCGCCATATCATTGCTCTTGATTAAGTTGATGTCCGGCTCTGGCGGCCGCTCTTGTGCTAACTGATTTTTCCAGTCGGCTTGTCGTAGTTGAAATCGTTCAAACTGTTCTTTGTAAAGGTCGGTGGCGTCGTCACGAGTTAACGTCAAATCATTACCATCACGCTCGGCGGTACACTTCATCGACCAACCACGCGCACCGCGTGCCCAATACAAAAACGCCCCCGCCTTGTGTTTGGATTTTTCGCCCTCAAACACGATAGAAAATTGGTTCAAGCTACTGGCGAACGTGCCGCGACTCTTGATTTGGTTGCGAATCTGGCGTGCTTCGTGGTCTAGCTTCTTAATCAAATGGTTAAGCTTTTGAACCGCATCGTGATTGCCTTGTTTGCGGTTGATGTCGATAGCGCGAATCGCATCTTGCTTTTTGGTTTCTTTGCGTCGGATTTCTCGCTGCATCGGCTTGCGCCATTGCTCCAACATGTAACCGCACTCTTTGATGATGCCCGTCATGTTGTCCACTTCGAACGATGCCAATACATCCCAATCAGGGGCACGGCTACAGCGTGCGATGTTGTAGCGATTGCCTTTTATCAGTCCTTGATCGGCGTTATCGCCTTTGGCCGCGTAACCTACGGCTTTGATGAGGTAGCCCGCCGCCGCTTCGCTGAATTTGATTTTCTCCAGATGTGCCATGCCATTGCCCCAAAGCTGCTCGATGCGGTTCGCCCATCCTGCAAAGTGGTGCTGTTCCACTCGCCAATTCAGCAGCACATGCACATGGGGATTAGGTTCACCATCTTCATTCGCCGGAGATTCCGCGACCCAAATGTAATGAAAATCAAACGGGTTGGCGGTTGGTCCATGAATTTCTTTAACGTGCTTGATGCCGTCGTCATCTTTCCAAGCGGCTTTAAGCGGGCGGCCAATTCGGCCATTCACTTTGACTTTGTCACCGTCTAACCCAAGTGACCCCGCCTCGCTTGCGGAATATTCAAACCCACGTTGGTACATTTTCTTGAGGCCATTTAGAAAACGGGATACCTCGGCACCAATCGTGGTTTGGATTGGGCAATATGGCAGCCCCTCATCCGTGACCGCTTCGCCACCAAAAATGCGGTCGCGTTGCTTTTGAGTAAACGTCAGAGTGAGAAAGGTGCTAAACCCACCATGACACGCCGCGACATACGCGCCCGATTCAAAGATTTTCTTTACAGCGCGAGGGTTTAGTTTGTCAGTGAAACGTTCACCACTTTGCGGCGCGGGTGCTTCGGACGGGCTTGGATGGTATTTCACCTGCATTTTCATCTGTTGCGCCCAACCACGGGACATCAAATACGCTCGGCTAGTGCCAATCGGTTGCCATTCGAGGCGGTTGTTTTCGTTACGAATCCAACCTGTTTGCGCTTGTGAGCGTGCCCGATATTCATCGGTCACGTTGTCGCCACAAAACGATTTCGTTTTATGGCGCGGCGGCAGACGTCGAGAACGGGTCATTAAGCGGTCTATCTGCTTGCGTTTTCCGTGTCCGACTTTTGCGCCCTTTGACGAGCCTAGTCTTTTCTGGACTTCGTCCAGCGCTTCGCGCCCAAGTTCAGCACTTTTTAAGGTGCGTAAATGGTGGATTTGGTCAAACGATTTGAACTTTTGCAGTTCACTTTCCATCCAATCACGGTTTGGAGCACTAAAAAAACCGCTTTCGACAGCGGCAATGTTTTTCTCAGTAACGGTAACGTCTTGCGCTAACGCCGTAATAAAGCCCACATCATGCGGGCTTAAAAGTTGGGTAAATTCGCGTGGCGATTGCACGTCATAAAGATGGCTCATTTTGGTAAGTTCTCCAAAGATTGACCAGCGCGAGCAAGCTTGTTTAGTGCCATGTCTAAACTGGTTTTATCAATACGAACTTTCTGCCCAAATGCGCCTTGCTCCACTGAGATACAAGCGCTTATTTCTTTCGAGGCTTCAGAAATGCAGTTACCTGCACGCCTTACACTAACGCGTTGTGCTTCGTGCTTTTCTTTGATGGTGTCGAAAACAAGTTCAGCCGCTTTTCTATCGCACTGAGTACAAGTCGTTGTACATGGTGCAATATCAAAAATCTTAATGTGCTTGAGGAATTCATGACCGCAGCTAGAACATAGGTAGCGGTGTCCTTTAGGGGGTAGACTCATGCTCAAAGTCTCCCTATAAGGAAGAATCCGCGCCCACTTGGGGCGCTTCATCTTGCTTGCGGATTTCGTGTAGTGGTTGGCCGTTGTTTTGCGCGCCAAGTGTCGCCATGCGATGAGCGGCGCTAGTAATATCAGCGAGCGTGGCGTCTTTCGCTTTAATACAAGCAACAAGCGTCATACCCTGATAAAGCCAAAGAGAGGCTTCAACGGCTTCAAGCTCAAAACTGTCGAAGTAAATATGAGTTCCGTTGCACTGTGATGCAACAAGTTGGCGCTGATTGCGGCGCGTTTTCCAGATACTCAAATTCATGCTACAACCCCCTGACGAAAACGTGTAGGAATGTAGGTTTGCTTCTTCTTTGGGAATTGTTCAGCGAACTTTTCTCGTAATTGTGCAATCTTAAGAAGTGAGTTTGCTGTTTTAGCTGGGTCAGGATTGGTACACCCTGCCATATCTGGGCAAGGTAAGTGAATTGGGTCGGTAACGATACGTTCCATGTTGTAGCCTCCGCAAGCTATTGATTTCCTGTCTCAAAAATAACGTTAAGGAAATCTTTTTAAGCACGCAAGTGGCTTGCGGTAGTGAAAGAAGCCAGACTATCCACTAAAATTTAACAATATTGCGAAAGGATGCGGGAACATGACTAATTACACAAATGTGCTTTTAGATAGACTGAAAACCCAGTTAGAGCTTACCTCTGACTATCAGTTAGCTAAAGTTTTGGACGTTGGCACAAGTAGAATTAGCAATTACCGCAATGGTCGCAGTGTTCTTGATTGGGAAATTGCCTTTAAAATCGCCGACTTATTGGGGTTAGATGATCAAGATGTGGTATACGGTTTACTCGAAGATAAGTCTATAAACCCCCGCCTAATCAATGCCTTACAAGCAGGGGCGCCAGCCTAACCTCTCATTTACCAGCTTATACATAATACGAACTTAAGGGTTAAAAGATTAGCATTGGTGAAGTCAGTTTAGTTACACCGTATTTGGCTGTTGCTGCTTTGCAAGCTTCATCAGCTGCCTTGTATGGTCCGTGAACTTCGATTTCACCACAGCGACCACTTGATAAGAACCAGTCATCAACTTTAAAACCGTGTAGCTGATTAAGTTCCTGCACTGTATCTTTGGTTACGTTCGACACCATGCACGTTGGTTCTGCATCTTGCTCATTCAAGTAGACGAACAGTTGGATTGGATATTCCATAATTTCTCTGCAACTTTCTGAGTTAAAAAGATCTTTGAACCGTGACTTACTTGCTCTATCAGTTCAAACTGGCGTTCTTGAAGTTCTGATACTAACTCTGCTGGGCATGAGCTAGTGTTTAAGTTATATCAGATAAGCAACCTAACGATTACTTAAAACCGTTGTCTTCAAATCTCATTACATCCTTTCGATAACTTATGTTTTAAGTTATCGAAAGGATAAGAAAAATCAATGTTCTCACTTATGGGCACGTATTGTTCATCCCCAAAAGTGTAATTATTACATTAGCTTTATAGGAACGTAAACTCTCTACTTTTCAATCTATACCTAGATCTTTCTTCATATGTTCACTCAACTCGCTAGTGGTTCTTACATTAATTTTATGTTTGCAATGATGGATTCTCAACTCTTCACCAAATAATTTTACTAACGATTTTGTATACAAAGCACTAATATTATTTATTATTCTATACAATGTACCTTTCTGATAAACAGATCTTTTCGAATTTTGTATTGCAGTCTTCATATTTAAATATTCTCACATTTTTAACTTTATAATTTAAAGAATGATTTTCAAGTTCGATCTTTATTATTGCTTTTGTCGATTTTGAATGAGTCATTATCAATGATGCGCAATCGACAATTAAATCACCTGAATCTAACTTAGTAATTTCACGAGAGAGAATTTTTATTTTTAAATTTTCCGTTTCGTTATTTAAGTCGATTGAGTTAATTTTTTCAGGATATTTGTTTAACTTAATATCCAATATGGTTTTATTAATATAGTAGTCTGCCATTATTTCATGACGGCTTTTAAATATCATTGTCCCCCTCCGTTGATGCAAGTTATACTTTCCCTCCCGTTAAAAGACAACGTGACTCAGAGTTGCAAAAAGGTAACAATCATGGAATTGATGAACAATGAGCTGATCTGCTTTGCAGCCATTTGTAAACACCTCTCTCTTACAGAGGCATCAAAAGAACTTAGAAAGTCGAAAGCTCAAGTCAGCAGGCAGCTAGCGGCATTAGAAAAACAACTTGGTGTAACACTCGTCCACAGGACAACAAGAAAACTCGTTTTAACTGATCATGGTGAAAGCATTAGAGAGCTTGCCATCAAAACGTTAGAGAGCTTGCAGGAGTTAAATTACAGAGCTAGCTCGTTGAGTGAATGCATTAATGGAAAGTTTAAAATTACAATGCCCAACTCTATAGCCTCTTCTATTTTTGGCTCTGTTCTTAAAGGCTTACAAGAGCGATATCCAGCAGTGAACTTTGAAATATCATCAAGTAACAATGTTGAGAATTTATTAGAAAGCAACGTAGATTTAGCGATTAGGCTTAATAATATTATTGATGACACTCTGATTGCACATAAAATCGGTGATTATAACGATGTTTTAATATCTACAGTTAACAATGCCAATAACAACACGCTATTAATCTACAAGAATCACTCGAATAAGGAATCAATTAAAAAGCAGTACACTGACGTTATCGAAGTTGATAACACCTCTATTTTAATAAACTTTGTCTCTGAGGGGGTTGGGGTTGGCGTCATTCCAAATTACCTTGTAAAAGGTAACCATATAGACAACAATATCCAAATTTCACAAAATTTTGATATAGAACGCTCCATGTATATCGCCTACCCTTATCAAAACCCTTTACCAAGAACGCTAGCTGAAATATCTACTTTTATTAGGTCTGAGTTATCAAAAATATTGAAAAATGAATCACTTTAGGATGGCTTTTCAGGCTAATAATTTTCCTTTGATAACTCATGAGGCCTAGCGAGAAGCTTTGTAACGTATTGTTTCAAAGAGCCTCGTTAGGCATTTATGAAAATCCTCATCTTTATGCTTGTTATCACAACATGAGATGCTATACCGTTTCATTATCAAGGCTTTGCGTGGAATAAATCACGTGGGTTAAACAATAGATTGACTTACATTAAAAATTTAATCGAAAGCAGCTTTATATTAAATTGATTTCATACCGTTCTGCGTGTATCTTCTACCCATATCCCCACAATAACCAAGGAGAATGCCATGGATAAGCTACTCGCGTCTGCACTAGAAATTAAGCAGCGAACTATGGTGACTGGCTTTTTTGCTAGAAATGGATTCAAAATCGCTATGACCGATTTTGATGATGTCACTTTTGAGCGAGAAGGTGTGCAAGTTAACGTACATTTTGATTTGCAGTCAAACGCAGAGTCTGCATCTGTTTTATCCCAAGAGGCATCTGCCATTCCTGGTTAATTATTTTGTTATCAATCATACGCAAAGCCGAACGCAAACGTTCGGCTTTTTAATATGCGAAAAACGCGATTACAAAAGATGCGGCACAAACCTGCGTTACTGTCACTCATCCAAGTAAACAATCAATAAATCCGCTTCAACCTCATTCGCTACCCTTGGTACCGATGAAAAGAAACGGCTCAATAAATTATGATGATGACCGCAGACAACTAGGTCTATTCCCTCTTTTTTTACGATTCCCGACAATTTGATATGAAGGTCACCGATAACTGCCATCGTCTCGTGTACTGGATATAGGCATTTATCAGCGAGTTCTTGTAGCTCCTTTTGCAACTTTTGTTCTTCTTTCGGCTCCATGATCACACGATCAACATCCACATAAACGAATGAAAGTTTGGCGTTCGAGTTCTTTGCTTGAGTTATTGCTTTTTCGATAACGACTTGGCTAGATTGAGATAAATCAACAGCGACTAAAACGTGCTTGTAACTCATTCTTTCTCTCCTAGTTAGTTTTCATGTGCTTATAGTAAGTCTAGTTCACTAAGAGCGAATGCAATGTCTAAACTCATATTTCATGAAAATATTGGAGTTTGATATAAGAATGTGGAAACAGCCGAGCGATCAGCTATCTAATAGCCATTGAAGGCTCGTGAAGTCAACTAGTGACTTAGGAACCGGTTATTGATATGTGGCCCATTTTGTTCTCCCTCCTTAAGATGTACATAACTATGTAACTAACGCAAACAAACCCACGTTACGCCGTCACTATGCTTCTAAACCCTGTCAATTTCTATTGCAGCTTGTTTTATATTCCTAATTACAACGTCGCCTAGTTTAGTAAAACCACTTGGCAATAAGTAATTTCTTCGTGTAATCCATCGATCAAGATTAAGAGTCATTTTCATAGACAACACTGAATTAAAGACAAGATTTAGAGTTAAAACAGAGTCCAACACTCCTATGTTCAACCTAAGACCGACATACGTCTGCGAGCACTTACTGTCTCTATAACGTCAACTATATAACTATATTCAGATTTTATTTTTCTGTTACAACGTGTCTTTTTTATCTTTTCAGCATAATCCTCTACTTGAAAAAATGCCCAATCACCGCCTTGTAATTTAATTACACAAAAGCATGACCGAAATATAAGCACAATACAAAAAACCAACACAACTCACTGAATTTATTCATTTTAATTTAAAAACAGTATTTCACCCCATATTCGTTCAAGCCAGAACGCATCAAGGTTAACTTAAACAAGTAAAATTTTACCAATTAATTAGTACAGAATAGAGGAAGTTGAATAAATTGAAAGGTATAGAGATAGCGTTACGACGTAACTACGTTAAGGTGTGAAAATATTTGAGGATAATATGAGACCAAAAAAACAGGGCCAAAGCCCTGATATGAATTAATTAGTTTTGTTGCTGTTGTTTTTCTGCGTACTCAGATCGAATCTGTTCGGCAACAATTTTGATGGCTTCTGCTGTACTTGTGCCCTTCGCCATCAATTCTTGAATTTTCTCTACAGCTTGTTGTTGCTCTTGGTGAGATAGAGGGGGTAAATCGTCAAACATAAAAAAGCTCCTCATTTTGAGGAGCAGACTATAACGATTCAATTAATAGGTCGCAAGGAAATTAATTGATGCCCCCATTGCGTTCTCGTTCGTGTACTGAGCAGCAATATCTAATTCGATCAACTTAAGTGGAGACAGTCCAATACCCGCAGTAATGGTACCTTCGTCGCTACTTCGAGCTAAGTTTTTCATATAACCCGCTCGCAACGCCATTTGACGCAAGATATCAAATTCAATACCAGCTCGAATCATTTGCGTATTATCATCGAAGGATGAAAAACGTTTTTCCTCATTAAGATCGTAGTCGACACTCATAGTAAAGTAATCGGCAACAATCCCTGCCCCGACCGTATATACGGGACGCATGCTGTATTCGTATGATTTAATCGTATCACTGCCATACATGAACGATTTTGTTTTAACATCTCTTCCGATCAAGTTTTTTGCTGAAATACCGACACGATATGGGCCAAAGAACCAAAGCGCGCCCGCATCCAAGTTAAACATCGTTTCCGCTGTTTCATGTTCACGTAAGTCTTTAGTATCGAAATTCTGAAAACTCGTGGCGTAAGAGTACGTATAAATACGCTGAAGTTTAGGCGTAACACCAAATGAAAGGTGTTGATTCATAAAGTTGGTGTATTTAGCAAGTGATACACCTGCTTCAGCAACACCAATAGAAACACCTTGTACGTAGCTATCGTCTAACGGATTAGTACCTGACGTATCTACTTTTGGTTGCACGAATGATTCAGTGTATAACTTACCGTATGCAGTTGCAGATAAAAATTTATTAGGAATACCTATAGCGACAACGCCACCAAGATCAAAGTCAGTTTTTTTTCCATCTATGGCATTCATCGATTTTTTGATTTCATCGACATCAGTCAATTTGCTGATGCGTTCGATTTCATCGACAAGATCATATTGATCATCGTAGTTACCACCAAAACTTGGCACGATCATTCCTGCATCATCGTTTCGGCGATAAATTGCAGTAAGTGCGGGGTTGAAAAAAGGAGCAGTCAGATAAGTTGCTGATACCGTACCAACGCCACCCATCGCATCGCTACGAGCTTCTATCGCATAAGTGGCAGCCGAAGCAACGTTTGCGAAAAGTGTGGTGGCAACAGAGGTGGCTAGAATTTTATATTTGGTTTTCATACTACACTTGTGATTTTGGTTCTTCCTGAACCTTTATCGGCACAAATGGTATTTCTTTAACTATTCTTCTTGGGAAAGATCATAGGTTCGGCTAATAGTTTGAGCTTGCTCAACAATTATATCGCCCTGCCAACGACGACTGTTGATACTCACTGCTAGCACGTATCTATCATTTGGGACACCCGCAAGCTCTAGTGAATTGGGATAGTTAGACTCGTAAGTCTTTTTCCACATTTGCTCGTATTGACCATCAATGTAGTCATATAAACCAACTTCAAGTTGCGGTAATGGACAATGGGGATTACGAAGTGCGCTCTTTTCTACTTTCCAATTCTCTTTAGATGTCCAACGAACATATTGCGAAGAATTGGAATCTCCTAATATTACCCAAGTTCGATACTCTTGTTTATCTTTAGAAACAATAGTTAAGTGATACAAGCCTGCTTCAAGCTTACCCGTGAGGTTATAGCGTTTCGAATAACTACGCTCATTGGCTAATTCCGTACCGCTCGGCTGTTCTTCATAACTGAATGAACTGTCTGCGGATATAGAATCATCCACCCATCGATTAAATGAAATATTTTCGATGTCAGTTGTAGCTCTTAGCTTGATCACTAACCTAAATGTATCTCGCCCAGGGCTTTGGATGGTCTGACGAATAACGTTCACGCCACTTATCCATTCAGGCAGCGTTACACCAGTGAGAGACTTGCCACAGTTTTTAGATAGTGACTGACCAAGAAGGTCATTGAGATGAGGAGTCAAATCTTTACTTGGTTCCGTTTGCCACAGTTCAACAAGAGAGTTGAACATACCGGCAAGATCATCTTCAAGTAAGTGTTGATGTGCCTGCGTTAAAGGCGTGTTAGTTTGAAACCAGTCCATTGCATGGACTGGTTTCACTAACGCTAATGAGAGAACTACGGGGAGTAGTGTTTTCATTATGACTTATGCTTTCATCTTGTAGCCAACACCGCGAAGTGTTTCAATTTCCAGTCCTGGCAGTTTTTGACGAAGCTGCAATACGTGCGTATCCACAGTACGTGTTGTTGGGAAGTGATTATAACCCCAAACGTGGTCAAGTAGCTCATCACGAGTAAACACGCGACCTAGGTTCGACGCTAAAAATAGCAGTAGATCAAACTCTGTACGAGTTAACGTAATTAGCTCATCTTTATAGGTAACTTCACGAGTTGAACGATCAATTTCTAAGTCTTTTGTGATCACTTTATCAGCGCTGCTTTGCTCTGCTGAATCCGGTGCTCGTAGCTGTGCACGGATTCTCGCAAAGAGTTCCGCTTCAGCAAAAGGCTTCGTTAAGTAGTCGTTCGCGCCGGAATCAAGGCCTGCAACTTTATCTTTTACGGTAACAAGTGCCGTTAGCAAGATAACTGGTACGTCTTTAATCTGTTTCCATTCTGGGAGACATTGTACAGAGTCACCATCTGGGAGTTGGCGATCGAGAATAACCAAGTCAGCTTTTTTCCATTGTGGTTCTACGTCTGCAATACGTTCCACATGTAAACACTCATATCCTGCTTGTTCCAGGCTTACTAACAGGCCATCAGCCAAGTTTTTATCGTCCTCAACGAGAAGCAGTGTCTGTTTCACAAGGTATCTCCAATATAAAGGTTGTAGGTGGTCCCATCAGGGACATTTTTCCGCCCATGCGGCCTACCATAGATTCAACGATTGTTAACCCAAGTCCTAACCCGCTCTTACTGACGAACGGTTTCTTCAAATTTGCCCAATCTTTAGCCGTTAGGCCACCAGCATCTCGGACTTGGAATACTATTTTTTCTTCACTAGTTGAAACATCCAATTCAACTGGTGCAATACCGTACTTGAGCGCATTACGAAGCAAGTTATCGATACAAGTTCCTAACCAGTACACATTAACTTTAGCAGCCACATCTTCATTGATGTTGAAAAGCACGGCACTATCAAATTCTTCTTCGATCTTAAATTCTAACCAGTCTGCGACAGACGGAACCCAGTCTGTTGCAAGCATTTGGTTATCAGATTGCAAATAATCTTTACTCGCTTCTGCCAATTGACGCAAACGACGTGTATCTTCACACAATCTGCGGAACTCGTCATATACGCTTTCAGGTAGATGCTCGAACTCTCGGCGAAAGCCCTCAACCGTCAGTGATAGAGATGCAATCGGTGTTCTGAGCTCATGCGTTAAAATTTGCAATACAAGCATTCTACTACGGAGCTCTTCTCGCTTACTATTCCAGCGGTATACAGCCCAACCAATCACTAGAAGAATATTTGCGATTACCAGTATGATCATACTGATCCGCAAAACTTGTGAGTGATCTTCTACATCCCAACAAATATTGCCTCGTTTAACAAAGCAACTTTTGCTTTGAGACGCTAGAGCGTACGACAGGCCCGCATTAGCGACGTTTTCTTCCCAGATATCTTTCTCGAAAACAAAGTAACGGTCACCACGTCGTAACCAAAGTTCGTTACCTTCGATAAACATGCTCGCGCCTGCAATCAAAGCATTAATGGCGTCGTCGTCCATGTTTTTCAAGCTTTCTAACAACTCATCCCCTTCCTCATTGTCACGCTCTTTAATATGCATGTATTGAGCAAGCTTGGGTTTGAGTTCTGGATACTTATCCACATAGCGTGCAGCATAAGTCCCACCACCAGGGTGAATGAGGCCACTACGCGAAAACCAACGTGGTGTCAGTTGCGTCCCTTTACAGATAGCTCTTGTAAATACTAACGGCTCAGTAATTAAAGGACTTAGTGGCAATTTACCACGACAAGTATTCGCTAAGCTGTAAAGCTGTTGTATATCTTTTAACGGATAGTCAGACGTTTGCGGCAGAAGCGAATCTGGCGCAAGTAACTTGGTAGGATAATTTGATTGCAGAATACGAATATCATACGATTTAAGAGCTACTTCATAATTAAATAGCTCTGTAAACGTATCTATTCTTTCTGGTAGTGAATCGGAAAATGCAGGTGCCGAAAAAAGCGGCAATACAGTTGCAAAACCGAGCAAAAACTTTTTAATCAAACTGTTACCGTCACTTGTTACATTAGCCAAAACTATACATCAATCTACAAGCAATTGACATCTGCTAACAGAAGGATTTGCATTACTATAACATTGAAACGGAACAAAAAAGGGCCAGCGATTGCTGACCCTGTATAGTTTTAAATCAAGAATGGTTAGAGTGCTTTAAAAATAGACTCGACACTTTCCTTCGCATCACCA
Organism: Vibrio sp. VGrn 2; assembly: GCF_009361695.1. Lineage (NCBI taxonomy): Bacteria > Pseudomonadati > Pseudomonadota > Gammaproteobacteria > Vibrionales > Vibrionaceae > Vibrio > Vibrio sp. VGrn 2. The sequence goes on from NZ_RBWD01000010.1 coordinate 15,192, forward strand.
AATAGCATTGATGTATTTTCTTTGAAGAACAGTGGGTTCTGTACACCTGCGTAACCAGTATTCATTGAACGCTTGAATACCACTACATTTTTCGCGTTCCAAACCTCCAGTACAGGCATACCAGCAATCGGGCTGTTCGGATCTTCCAGAGCTGCTGGGTTTACCGTATCGTTAGCGCCGATAACCAGTACTGTATCTGTTTCAGCGAAGTCATCATTGATTTCATCCATTTCAAGAACGATATCATACGGTACTTTCGCTTCAGCAAGTAACACGTTCATATGTCCCGGAAGACGACCTGCTACTGGGTGAATACCAAAGCGAACCTCAATACCTTTTGAACGAAGTACGTCAGTAATTTCATGCACTGGATACTGCGCTTGCGCTACAGCCATACCATATCCTGGGGTGATGATTACTGATTTTGAGTTCTTCAGCATTTCAGCGACTTCTTCTGCCGTTGTTTCGCGGTGTTCGCCCTGCTCTTCGTCACCTGAAATTACAATCTCTTGACCAAAGCCACCAGCAATAACACTGATAAACGAACGGTTCATGGCTTTACACATGATGTAAGAAAGAATCGCACCTGAAGAACCAACCAACGCACCTGTTACGATTAATAGGTCATTTGCGAGCATGAAACCTGCTGCTGCTGCTGCCCAACCTGAATATGAGTTCAGCATTGAAACGACAACTGGCATATCAGCACCACCAATTGAAGCAACTAAGTGGTAACCGAACGCGAACGCAATCAGTGTCATCACAATCAGAGCGAACATGCTGCCATCTGCATTTACGAAGTAGATCATAAGAAGCGTAGAAATCACAACCGCTGCAAGGTTCATTTTGTGCTTGTGAGGAAGGTTAAGCGGCGAAGAAGAAATCACACCACGTAACTTACCAAATGCAACAATTGAACCCGTGAAGGTTACGGCACCAATGAAAACACCCAAGAATACTTCTACAAGGTGGATAACATGTTCAGCATGAGTTGCTGCTTCTGGCGCATCAAGGTAACTGTTGTAGCCAACTAAAACCGCAGCTAAACCTACAAAGCTGTGCAGTATCGCAACCAGTTCTGGCATTTCGGTCATTTCTACTTTCTTCGCATAGAAAATACCGATCGCCCCACCGATCGCCATCGCAATAATGATCCACCCAAAGCCTTGAGCATCAGGGCTGAAGATCGTCGCGATCAGCGCGATCGTCATACCTGCGATACCATAGTAGTTACCATTACGAGCGGACTCTTGCTTTGAAAGCCCCGCCAAACTCATGATGAAAAATAATGCAGCAACAATGTAAGCTGCTTGTACTAATCCTGCAGACATTGTAACTCCTATTTATCTTTGCGGAACATTTCAAGCATACGCTTGGTGACGGTGAAACCACCGAAGATATTGATGCTGGCGATCAATACAGCAATAAAGGATAGGAATGAAACGACCCCATTACCTTGCCCAATTTGCAGTAATGCACCAACCACAATAATGCCGGAGATAGCATTCGTTACCGACATAAGCGGAGTATGAAGTGCATGGGTAACATTCCAAACCACGTAGTAGCCGACAACACAAGCTAAAACAAATACAGTAAAGTGAGAAAGGAACGCTGCCGGCGCAACCGATGCAATCCAAGCAAAAGCACCTACTGCCGCGGCTACACCAATAATCTTCTTCGTTGGAGAGGTAGGTTCTTCTACTTTAGGCTCTGGTTTCGCAGGTTGCTCTTGTTTCACTTGCGGCTGCGCTGAAACCTGGATTGGTGGCGCAGGCCATGTAATTTCACCTTCTTTAACCACGGTGACACCACGGATAACAACATCTTCGAAATCAATATTGATGTTACCGTCTTTTTCTTTACACAGCAGTTTTAGAAGGTTAACAAGGTTTGTCGCGTAAAGTTGAGAAGATTGCGTTGGCAAACGGCCGACCATGTCAGTGTAACCAACAATTTTTACGCCGTTATCTGTCATGATAACTTGGTCTTTCACTGTGTATTCACAGTTACCGCCATTAGCAGCTGCCAAGTCAACAATGACACTGCCCGCTTTCATGCTGTCGACCATTTCCTTGGTGATCAGCTTCGGAGCAGGTTTGCCAGGGATTAGTGCCGTTGTAATGATGATATCAACATCTTTAGCTTGCTCTGCGTATAACTCTGCCGCTTTTTTGTTGAAGTCATCGGACATTTCTTTTGCGTAGCCGTCACCAAAACCAGAGTCTTCTTGGAAATCCACGGTCAGGAACTCTGCTCCCATGGACTCAACTTGTTCTTTTACTTCTGGGCGAACGTCAAATGCACGAACAATAGCTCCTAAGCTACCCGCAGCACCGATTGCAGCCAAACCAGCCACACCCGCACCAGCGACCAATACTTTCGCTGGTGGTACTTTACCGGCAGCCGTTATTTGACCTGTAAAGAAACGACCAAACTCATGAGCTGCTTCAACAACCGCACGATACCCAGCGATGTTAGCCATCGAAGAGAGCGCGTCTAAGGCTTGTGCACGAGAGATACGAGGAACAGAATCCATGGCAAGAACGTTAATGTTCTTACTTGAAAGTTGTTCCATCAACTCTGCGTTTTGAGCAGGCCAAATAAAGCTAACAAGTGTTGCACCATCTTGTAGTAGTGCGATTTCGTCAATGCCTTGTTCTTCATCTACGATTGGCGCATTAACTTTTAGAATAAGACCAGATGCCCAAACTTCTTCACTAGAAACGATTTTCGCACCAGCAGCTTCATAAGCAGCATCATCGAAACTCGCAAGCACCCCCGCTTGGGATTCAATCGCGATATCGAATCCCAACTTTATTAACTGCTCAACCGACTTCGGCGATGCAGCTACTCGCGATTCACCCGCAAGTATCTCTTTAGGTACACCGATTTGCAAAACGCATACTCCTTGTATACATATCAATAAATTAGTCCCAAAACAGAGCGTCGCTCTACTCTAACTCTTTTTTATTTCTATCTGTTTACCACGCAAGACAATTGCAAACGAAAGATGGTGTTTGGGGCCACCCATTTGCACAATAACACCTTGACTAACAGCCCTGTTATTATTCTGTTTGTATCGAACGCGTCTCATTACTTCAAGTGTTTTGTAATTTAAATACTAAATTTCATTACATATAACGCTAAGTAATGAATGATTGTCGCTCTGAGCACGAAAAATAACAACACCATGCCTTACTAGACTGAGGTCTAACCAGATCATAATTAAATGCTGACTTAACAAACATTTAAGCTCTAAAAAAGAAAGAGCCATCAGCATATACACTAATGGCTCTTTTTAAGATGATTGGAATCAAGTTGCGGTGAATTGTTAGTCGAAGATTTTGTCGCCCATTTGATCGATAAACATTTGAGATTTCTTCAACATAAGTTCATTGGCATCTTGTTCCGAGCCGAGCAAATCTGAACGAATAAATCGATGCGTTTTTACCTCATCGTCGTATTGCTTTTCTATTCGACCAGCAATGCGGTATTGCCCACCCTCTGAAAGGCTCTCTTGGTAAATAAGGAAACCTTTGTACTCAACTGGTTCCACAGTTTTTACTTCAGCAGTTTTTTCACTACCACCAAACAAACGCGAAAAAAATCCCACGGTTCCTCCTTGGGTAAGCTCATCGATAGATTAAGCTTGTATCACTTAATATTGACATTGAGGATTGGTTTTTCATACCAGTCCAATTCTTTGTCTTCATCATAACTGGTATGGGTAAAAATTACAGGTACATCATGATCTCGGTTTTTACGCCGGTCTTCTTTCACCATTTCTGCCGCGTTCTTCACCGCTATATCCGCACTTTGCTTAAATTGGGTGAGCTTTTGTTCCGGAAGCGAAGATAAAAAATCAATATCATGACGAATATAGACAGGTTTAAGCTGAATAAGTGCAAGGCACGCAATATCTGCGAGCTGCTCGTTGTCATACTGCTCTACAAACTGAGGCAAACTGAGCACTTGTCCAACAAGTGTTTCCATGTAGTTATGCACATCTGAACTTATCTGCATTGGCAAATCTCCCTTGTTCTATGAAAACAAGTATAGCAACGACTTGTTTATAACAACTTATTGATTGCTCTTAATTTAATCAATCTCTCTCTTTTTGTCGTAATGTCTCCCAAAATACTTGGGAAAATGAACAAATAGACGTATTCTTGCTAGTTCTCGAAGCATGAAAATCGATAGCAGATTAATATCTATATTGATGAAACGCTTAACCTAACCAATTATATAATCAACTATTTTCAGGCAATTTGTAATAGATGTCCTCATCATCAATGACTTCATCAGGCTTTCGATTCCTTTTCCCATTTATGTTGCTGGGATTAGTGAGTTCGAGCATGAACAACATCATTCAGATGACTCAGTCAAACTGGGGTATTGCCGCAAATTTGCCGTACATACTGTTAGGCTGTGCACTGCTCCTTTGCTATTCATTTAAGCAAGGTCGGGAGTCAATGGTGTGCTTAGCGACGTTACTGGCCTATTTCGTGATACAGCACAGGCTACAAGTTCCACTTCAAAGTGGTACAGCCTTACTTGAGCTGACCATTTTAGCCACGCTACTTCCTGTTTCTTTTCTTGCGGTATTTTTGTTTAGCAAAGACGGTTTCGACTCAAGAGCCATGTTTACTTACCTCTTGATGTTAACGATGTTCGTTCTTTGGTCTTATCTTACGTTAGCGTATTACGTTGAAGGTGGGTTTGAACAATGGACAAGCGGCATTTTATTTATCGTACCTACGGTTTCTAAACTGCCTTTTATTCTAGTTTTATATTGTGTGGGTATTGTCTGCTTCCTCGGTATTCTTGTTTTAAAGAAGAATGAAATCATCCATGCGATGACCTACTCTGCAATGGTGCTGGCGTCCGCAACATTCATTTTCTTTGATGTGCAATACATATCTAGCACCATGTTTACGCTAACGGGGTTGCTTATCATTATTTATGCTGCCTCTGCCAGCCATCAATTGGCTTTCACAGATAGCTTAACGCGGATCCCGAGTAGACGTGCACTCGACCTTGACTTAAAACACATGGGCAAAAAGTTCACGATCGCAATGCTTGATGTTGATCACTTTAAAAAGTTTAACGATACCTACGGTCACGATACGGGTGATGACGTATTAAAAATGGTCGCTTCGCGTCTAACTAAAACTCCCGGTGGCGCAAAAGTATATCGATTTGGCGGAGAAGAATTTACCATCGTCTTTAAAGGCAAGTACGCAGATGAGTGTAAAGAGTTTTTAGAAGAAGCACGTAAATCCATCGCAGAGTATGAGATGATTTTACGTGATGAAGAATCCCGCCCAGATAACCATAAACAAGGCCAAAAAAAGCGTGGTAACGACAGTTCGAGGAGAAAGTCAGTCTTTGTTACCGCAAGTTTCGGAGCGGCCGACAGCAAAAACGGTCAAGCACCTCAGGACGTGATTAAGTTAGCGGACGAAGCGCTTTACAAAGCGAAAAAAGCTGGACGCAATTGCGTGAGGCTTCATTAATACCCCAGAGCGAAAGTTAGCTGACTAATCTTGATTAAAGAACAAGACTAAGCTTCCTCCTTTTAACGCACTGCCATAATTGATCGTTAATCCGATCCCGATATTATCTATCCAATCGGAGTCAAATGGTGGTGTCATTAACCATCCAACACTAGCTTCGTAGTAGTGTACAGTATTCATGGGTTTTCTTGTATCACCACCAATATCAACTCGATTGAAGCTCGAATACACTGACTGCACAGTATCTCCGATGTGGGTAAAATCATAAAACACCTTTATTCCATTGACCCAATACCAGCCTTCCGGATTGCCAATATCACCATTATTTGCTTTACCCCAGCCAGTGCCATAAAAATAGTGAGGAGCCGACCAGAGGTACCATTTCCCCCACGATTCATGCTCTAGGTATTTGAGCTTTGTGTTGACTTCTCCAACAACGGCCCAAGCACTGGTGTTTAGGTATACACCTTCTAGAAATGGTTTTAGGTCATTCAGTGCATTACTACGATAACTATAATCGTTTTGATAGTACATTAAGTGTGAGCCGATTGCGCCACTAAGCGTTAGTTTGTCTGTGAGGTGTTTTTCTCCAGCAAACTCAATATATCCGCCCATGACTAACTCTTTACTTTTATCTGGAATCTGTCCTTTTTGGTCTACATACACATCTTGCTCTGTACTTAAGGCATAAACTCGGCCATTTAATAGGTAGTGAGTTTGTATTCCCTCTTGTTCAAACAAATCAAAACTAAATGGTAGCGTTGATACAGCGATCTTCTTTCTGAGATCAACCGAATCTTGAGTACCAATGTCTTCGTTATCTATGTTGAAGTATTCGTTCGGATCGAAATCATGAAATCCTACCGTAAAGACATCGCTATCTGACAGAACGATCCCAATAGCAAAGTTCCTTTCATACTCTTTTTGTATTTGATCTTGAATCGAATTAGCCTTAGAACATAATGAAAAAAGTGACAGTGTAGCTAAGGCATAACTATTGATAACAGCTTGTTTCAACTTGTATTTACCACCGTATGTGTATTTCTTCCTAAAGATTTTGAGGTATACAGCGCTCTATCCACCGTCGCATACAAATCAGACTGCTGCTCTTTTCCCGTCGGTTGAAAAACAAAAACACCTTGTGACACTGTCACTCTATTAGACACACTAGAATACTCATGTGGGTAATCCAGAAAATACATGGCCTCTTGTATACGTTCTGCTTCTCTTTCTGCGGTTTGGGCGTCTGTGCAACCCAGTAACACCACAAACTCTTCTCCGCCATAACGCCCTACGTATTCACCAGAGCGACAAAATGTTGCTTTAAGTTGGTTCGCAATGGCTTGCAAGCAACGATCTCCTTCTATATGACCGTAATTATCATTAAACGGTTTGAAAAAATCGACGTCTAATAAAATCAAAGCCATTGGCATGTTGTGACGGCCATGCCATGCAACCATCGATTCTAACTTATGATCGATATAACGACGGTTATAGAGCTTGGTTAAGCCATCTTCATTCGCTTGCTGGGTCAAAAGTTGGTTCACTTTCTCCAATTGAGCTGTCGCTTGTTTAAGCTCTCGTCTCATATGAGCAATACGCTGCATTGCGATAAGCTTAGAGTTCAGTACGAGTTTATCTACAGGTTTAATTAAATAATCATCACCGCCGGCCTCTATGGCTTTTGCAATCATTTCTGGTTCTTCGTGACTGCTCAGGAAAATTATTGGGATCCAGTCGGGAAAGGTTTCTCTGATATGAAGAGAGACTTCAAAACCGTTCATATCTGGCATCGATATATCGAGTAATACCAGTTCAGGATCAAAACTCTCGTAGGTGTTTAGTGCTTCTAGCCCACTACCCACCGCTTTTACAATATGTCCAAGTTGCTTAAGACGAATAGCCAACTGCATCCTATCTAGCTGAACATCGTCAACCAGGAGGATTCGCATTGATGTCCCTGTCGGTTGCATAACGCGTTCCATTTCTTATTTTGTCTTTATTAAACATATACCATACTCATAGAGTTGTTGCATTCGACTCATAATTAAGTGCTATATTTTTGTTTAAATATCACGGAATCAATTGTCTATAACGATTACACTGAAAATTGCCCTACCAAAACATGACCAACGAACGTTAGTTCAACAAACTCACGTGTTCTGGTCATCTTGCGGACACATGGGTATAGCTATTTGATGCATTTGGTATTAATATTCCCGCCTTTTTGTAATGAGAGACACACCATGTCAGAAGCAACTAACAGCGAAAGCAAAAAAATCGATCTAGCAACCATTTCTCCTGAACTACGTAAAGTTATTGAGTTTGACGAAGTTCCAGAGCAAATGTTCGAAATGGTTACCTCTATCCATGAAGTGTCTGAAGAAGCAGTGCGTGAGTCTTGGGACGAAATGCCTGCAAGTGCTCAGAACATTCTAGATAACTTCGAGCAATTTCATGCTCTAGTTTCTGTTGGCCAAGCATTTGCTGGTATCAACGTGATGGAAGAATTCCCTACTCTTAATCTGCCAGAAAACATGACAGATGAAGATAAAGAAGAATACCGCGCTCAGTTACTTGATAATGTGCTTCACAACTGCGTGAAAGACATGGTTAAGCAACTTAAGAAAGCACGTCGCGACCCACTTCTTAAACGCGAATTCAAAGAAGTGTTCGCAAAATAACGTTTTTCCGACAAAATAAAGGCCGCGTTTGCGGCCTTTTTTGATCATTAAGCGTGCGTAGCTTTAAATGATTAATGCGGCGCTAATGCCACGTCTTTTTGCGTGACACTGACACCTTTAATTTGTGCGAATACACTATCACCTGCCTTTAAGTCGAGATCATCAAGCGCCCAAGGTGTTATTGTTGCCCACAAATAACATCCCTCATCTAGCTTTAGCGATACATTAATACTCTGTTTATCATCAGCCGCGTTAAACACCTCGATTGAATCGACAGTCGCAGGCAGGATATTTCGAATAGAAGTCGCCTTAGGTTGCTCTAGCGTAATAGAAACGTCGTTGGCACGCACTTGTAAGCGAATTGGCGTCTCTGGCTCACCATCAATCTTTTGCACCCATAGTGATGCATTAGGTGCAAGGCTGACACAAGTCAGCGCATAACGCTCATGATGTTCAGCAATTCGGCCTTCAAATAAGCTGCTTTGATCCGAGAAAGACTGCCATGGACGCATCGCATGAGAAGCCCACACATCTTCAAGCTTACCTGAACTCGTAATTCTACCTTGATCGATAATAGCGAGGTGTTGAGCGAGCCTTAAGATCTCCTGCAGGCTATGCGTGACATAGATAATCGGAATATTAACCTTATCCGACAATTCCTCCAGAAATGGCATCACCTCACGTTTTCTCGGCATATCAAGCGACGCAAGTGGTTCATCCATCAAAAGCAAGTTGGGTTTTGATAGTAATGCGCGCGCAATCGCAACACGTTGCTTTTCACCACCAGACAGTGAGATCGGGAAGCGCGTTAGTAACGGTTTGATAGACAAGAGTTCGGTGACTGCATCAAAGTACTCGTCATCTTTTTCTTTAACGCCATACAACAAATTGCCTTGAACCGAATAGTGAGGAAATAAACGTGAATCCTGAAACACGTAACCAATGCCGCGCTTGTGTGTTGGTAAGTTGATCCCCTTTTCACTATCAAACAAAACGTGATCACCAATCGCAACATGTCCCTGCTTTGGTGCAACTAATCCGCTGATGATATTAATTAACGTGGTTTTTCCCGCACCAGATCGCCCAAACAAAGCGCTAATTCCATTACACGGTAACTCAAGCTTAATATCGAAGTCAGTATCACCAAGCATTTGTTTAAATTGAACTTTAATCGTCATTACTTCGCACCCAATCGACTTGCCGCTTTACGATTTAACCATTCAGAGATCATTAATGTAGACAAAGCTAACGCGATAGAAATGATACATAGGCGAGCCGCCTGCATTTCCGCACCTGGCGTTTCAATAAAGTTGTACATTGCCAGTGGAATCGTTTGGGTCTCTCCCGGAATGTTAGAGACGAAACTGATCGTCGCCCCGAACTCACCAAGACTACGAGCAAAAGACAGCATCGTCCCAGTAATAATTCCTGGAATGGTCAGTGGTAACGTAATGGTGAGAAAAACTTTTAAAGGAGAAGCGCCTAACGTTGAAGCGGCATGTTCCAGTTTAGGGTCAACGTTCTCTAAACTTAACCGCACAGACCGAACCATCAAAGGCAAGGCCACCACAATACAAGCGACTACAGCTCCTTTCCAATTAAAGCTAAAGACTAGCCCTACATGTTCATAGAGCCACTTGCCAAGAAATCCTTGCCGCCCTAGAGAAACCAACAACAAATAACCGATAACCACTGGCGGCAATACCAGTGGTAAATGAATTAAGCTATCTAGAATCGATTTACCGAAGAACGTTTTTCGAGAAAGTAGCCAAGCAAGAAAAACGCCGAGAGGAATGAGCCAAAGTACTGCGTACGCGCCCACTTTGAGGCTTAACATTAAGGCTTGGTATTCCAGTTCTGTCACGCTTCGTTCCTATTATTGAAAGCCGGTTTATTGCTGAAAGCCATATTGAGCAAAAACGCGTGCGGCTTCGTCCGATTTTAGGTACTGGAAGAACTGCTCGGACTCAGTAGAATCATTCACAACCGCAGCCGGATAAACAATAGCCGCATGCGTATCACTCGTAAATTCACCGACAATTTTGACTTTGTCGGTTAACTGCGCATCGGTTTTGTAGACCACGCCTAAAGGTGCTTCTCCACGTTCAACCAACGCCAAAGCTAGGCGCACATTCTTTGCTGGTGCGATTTGAGTTTGAATCTCTTTCCATACACCCAGTGTAGTCAGTGATTCTTTCGCGTACATACCAGCAGGCACTGACGTCGGATTGCCTAACGCAAGGCGATTTCCATGCAATGCCTTTTCCCATGCTGTTGCATCAGAGAAGTTAAATGAGGTTAATTCTGAAGACTGAGGAGCAATCAACACTAAGCTATTGCGCACCAAGCTTGTGACATTGTCACGAGAAATAACGTCTTTATCGACCAAATAATCCATCCATTTAGTATTCGCAGAAATGAATATATCCGCTGGTGCGCCGTTGATAATTTGTCGAGCGATAGAAGAAGAACCACCATAAACGGGAGTGATAGAAACGTCATACTTTTCTTCAAAGTTTTGTGCGATTTCGTCGATCGCATTCGTCATCGAAGACGCCGCATACACTTTGAGGTTCGTAGCTGCGTTAGCTGAAAATGAAATGCTTAATATTGCCGCGAGGCAAGCATGCGTTTTCCATGCTTTCATAGAGAAACTCCAATACAAGGCAAGCGAAAGAACTGGTTATTTGGGTAGAAAGTTCAATCAGTTAATGTGCTATTTAAACAAAAAATCAAGGTTCATATGTTGTTCTATCGCATCTGCAATACGATTAATTCCTTGTTCCTTTAACTCTTCAAAGTCTTGTTGTTTGATTTGAGTGCCGTTTACCCATTCTGACACCAGGCTTAAGACATCTGCCTCATCAAAGAACCCGTGAAGGTAGGTTCCCATGATTTGGCCACACTTGCTGATAGCCCCCTCAGCTTCACCGGAACTCAATGTAAGAGGTTGAACGCCCTGCACTTCACTTTGTCCTACGTGGATTTCATACCCCTTTACATTGGCTGTTTTGCCATTAAGAGAAAGCTGTGCTTGTGTATTTGTAAGCTGTTTGCTGTTAGTTAGCGTCGTGGTGATGTCTAGTAAGCCAAGCCCTTCGCTTTGACCCGGCTGGCCTTCGACGCCATTTGGGTCATCAATCAAGTTTCCAAGCATCTGGTAGCCACCGCAGATACCAATCACTTTTCCACCAAGACGAATATGACGTAAGATATCTTTATCCCACCCTTGGCTTCTTAGATACTCTAAGTCGTCTCTAACTGATTTGGTCCCAGGCAAAATAACAAGGTCGGCTTTATCTATTTTCTCGCCTTTGCCTACATAACGTAGATTGATGTCGGGATTCAATCGCAACACATCAAAATCAGTATGATTACTAATCCGGGTTAAAACAGGCACAACGACATTCAGTTTTACCTCAGAGTGCAACTCTTGCTGCGCGGTGATCGCGTCTTCTGCTTCTAAATTCAAACCATGAAGAAAAGGAAGCACGCCGAGTACAGGTTTGCCTGTTTTTTCTTCTAGCCAGTCGAGGCCCGATTGCAATAAACGAATATCACCTCGAAAACGGTTGATAACAAATCCTTTTACTCGCGCTTGTTCAGATTCAGAAAGTAACGCGAGTGTTCCGTACAAATGTGCAAACACACCACCACGATCAATATCAGCAACAATGATCACCGGAACATCAGCGGCCTCCGCAAAACCCATGTTCGCGATATCGCCTTCACGTAAATTGATTTCAGCAGGACTCCCTGCACCCTCGATCATGATCGAATCAAATTCTTGAGTCAGACGAGAGAAGGAATCTAACACCGTGTCCATCGCAACTTTCTTGTAATCATGAAAACCAGCCGCATCCATATTGGAAATTGCCTTGCCCTGCAAAATGATCTGAGCACCTGTATCACTATTGGGTTTAATCAAAACCGGATTCATATGCACGGTTGGCTCAATATTACACGCCTGTGCCTGAACTGCATGAGCTCGACCTATTTCACCGCCATCTCTGGTTACTGCACTATTTAGTGCCATGTTTTGTGGCTTAAATGGGGCAACGTTTATCCCTTTTCTCGCTAATACACGGCATAAACCTGCCACAAGGACACTTTTTCCGGCATCCGAAGTGGTGCCTTGAACCATTAAAGATGGGATCGCTGATTTCATGAACATTTGTAAGGAATAGAGGAAGATGAACAATCATAACGTCATCGTCCCCACTTACTCAAGCAAATGAATAGAATATGAATGTTGAAATCATCATTGGTTCAAACAAGCTCTGTTTTAATGAACCCATCAAAACAAACCGATGAGGATGTAACATGAAAAAGAATACAATTATCGCAACAATCGCCGCCTTAGTTATTGCTCCTTCTATCGCGTTCGCGAAAGATCACGCTCAAAACCAATCAAACTTGCAGTTTAATGGTCCTGTCACTGTGGAAAAATTGGACGCCTTGCTAAACGACTCCAATATGTTTACTGAAAAAGATGTAGTCGTTGAAGGTAACTTATTACGTCAAGTTCGCGCGGATAAGTTTGTCTTTAGCGATGGTTCCGGTGAAGTCATGGTCGAACTGGATGACGATATCCGACTAAACTCTCCGATTGATCACACGACTAAAGTCCGTCTGTTTGGCGAATTTGAAGGCGGAAATAAGCCAGAAATTGAAGTCGAGCAACTGGTGATCATGTAAAACAACCCCGATTGCTTTGGATATCAGCATGATGTGGTGACCATTACAGCTAAATGGTGACGGCAAGCACTTAAAATGATAGCTTTATCAATCTTGGTCTGCTTTTTGCAGACCATTTTTTTGTTCATTTTAATCATCTTGCCCGGAGACACCATGCTAGGTAAAGCTCTAAAGGTTGCAGCCTTTGGTTTGTGCGCTGTTTTGCCACTTTCCGCACATGCAAATAATTTCAACTACAACACGATGGAATTTCGCATGGGCACTAGCCCTGGTACATTTGGTGGCGAGTTCAATACCTACTTTACGGAAAACACCCACTTCATTGCTCGCGCAGACAGTGAATTCAGCGGAGACTGGGACATTGCTGGTGGTATTGGCTTTAACGGCCCAGCAGGCCAATTTGCAGATATTTATGGCCAAATGTTGGTACACAACATTAAAGAAAACGGCAGTGATAAAGTGGGTGACGAGTGGCGCACTGAGGTGAATATTGGTACTCGTATTTGGTTCATGCAAAATGTTGAGCTACATGCCCGTATCGGTCAAATAATGGATAACGACGATTCCAATACCGTTTATAATTTTGGCGCAAGATTCCACTCTACACAGCAACTATCACTTGGCGCGGATTTCAAAAATAATGGTGTCTATGGCCAACAAATTGTGATGTCTGCTCGTTTTGCATTTTAATTAAGTAACTAAGCAGTTGCATTAATAAGTGTGTGATTCAATAAAAATGGCCTCCGGTTTCGGAGGCCATTTTTGTTAAATACCGATTGTTAGCAGGAACTAGTAACAAGGCTTTAATTTTTGCCGGATTTTTTAGGTTTATCTTGGACATACTTTTTCGATACATCCACAACGGCGATATCTCTAAAAAAGCTTCGACCTAGTAAAATTGGAAACTTCATATGCCCACGCTCAGCTAACGTAAACTCAGTCTTTTCTTTGTGGTCACCGACGGTAATATACGCTTTTACTACCGCTCGTTTATCCACCTCTTCTGACGATGACTGCTTGATTTTAGCCCAGCGCTCTACAGGTACTTTAAACTCTTTAGTTTCTTTATCGCCCAAGTCGATCTTAAACTGAACCCAATCTTTACCATCACGCTCAAACGGAACAATGTCTGTCGCGCTAATTGATGATGTTGTCGCCCCTGTATCAACCCTAGCTTTGAAGGTTTGATCAATTTCAGGAACGTAAACCCACTCTTCAGAACCAAGAATCAACATGCCGTCTGGTGTCTTTGTCACTTTGGCTGGTTTTGTCGGTTTTGGCTCGGGCTTTTTCTCAGGTTTTACTTCAGGCTTAGGCTCAACCTCAGGCGTTGGATCAACCTCTGGTTTCACTTCTGGCTCTATTTTGACAGGTTCTTCGACCCTCGGCGACTCAGGCTCAACAGGTTCCTGCGTCGTTTGAGTTGACGTACAAGCAATTAAACTGCCGCTCATCATAAGCGGCAGAATCAGTTTCCAGTTTTTCATCCACACTCCAATTAAGCTTGAGATACTTTCTTAATTGCGTCCGCTACGTATGGAATATGAGTTTCGGTAAGTCCAGCGATGTTAATTCGACCATCGCCAACACCATAAATGCCATAATCTTCACGCAGTTGCGCCATTTGGTTTTCACTAAAGCCTAGCACAGTAAACATGCCTTTGTGACCCTCAATGAAGTCAAATTGATCGGTATTATGGTTGTTTCTCAATTCGTTACACAAACTTTGACGAAGACTAACCAAACGATGTTGCATTTCACTCAACTCTTGCTTCCAAACGGAAGTCAGGTTGTCATCTTGAAGAATCGTCTTAACCAAAGCCGCTCCATGATCGGGTGGCATCGTGTAAGTAGAACGCGCTAACGTAAGTAACTTGCCTTTTGCGTTGGCCACGTCTTGCATGTTCTTACCAACGACAATCGCCGCACCTGTGCGCTCGCGATATAGGCCAAAGTTCTTCGAACATGATGTCGTAATTAACATCTCTTCAACGTTATCTGCCATGAAGCGAAGCCCTTTTGCGTCTTCCTCTAGGCCATCACCAAAGCCTTGGTAGGCAATATCAACAAATGGTGTGAAACCGTTCTTCTGTGACAATTCCGTAATGACTTGCCAAGCAGAAAAATCGATATCTGCGCCTGTTGGGTTGTGACAACAACCATGCAGTAATACAACATCAGAAGGCCCTGCTTTCGCAAGATCATCCATCATTTTTGCTCTGTCTACTTGTTTCGTTTCTGGAGAAAAGTAATGGTAGAACTTAACTTTAAGACCTGCCGCTTCCATCACTGGTTTATGGTTTACGTAGCTAGGGTTTGAAATCCAAACCGTCGTATCTGGCTGTGCGACCTTCATCAGGTCACCTAACATACGCAGCGCACCACTTGCACCTGGCGTTTGAATGGCAGCAACACGATCCATTGCTGACGTTCCCGTCAGTAGCAAATCGATCATGCTTTTATTAAATTCTTCGCAACCCGCAAGACCAACGTACGATTTGGTTTTTTGAGTTTCAACAACGACATCCTGCGCCATTTGAATGGCTTTCATGATCGGCGTTTCACCTGCGCTGTTCTTATAGACGCCAATACCAAGGTCAACCTTGTTTGGACGGTCATCGTTACGGTATGCAACGGATAGAGATAAAATAGGATCTAATACGGGAGTTGGGAGATTAGAAAACATGAAAGTCATAACCCTTTGAAATTCAAGTACCGAACCTCACGTTAACACCATCGCAAAAAATGGCGAAATGATTTTTCACTTATTTCATCAATTAGAGAACAAAATTCTGGGTTGCGATAAGTTTTGTGCGCTCTATCGGTTATAAAAAGAACGATTCACTCCTCAATATACCAATCCACTCTTCCGTTTTTCCTAAATTCTCTTGGCGTCATGCTCGACCACGCTTTAAAACGTGTACTAAAGTTGGCACTAGTTGGATATCCGACTATCTCTCCAATATGTTGAATCGGCCATTCTGTTGAACGAAGTAGCCTAGCAGCATATTCCATGCGCATACGTGTTAAATGTGCCATCGGGCTTCGACCAAACTGCTTTTGAGTCAGACGGTGCAAATGTGGCTCCGAACATGGATATAAAGCTGCCACTTGCTCGACACTCCAATCCTTATGCAGCTGACGCTGGACAAGATCGAATACGCGCCGAAGCCTCAATTGGCTGCGTGATATCGACTCTGAGGGCGGCATGTTTAACATCAGCTCTAACTGAGCCACGCTATGTGCACCAACCGCACCACCATAATCAATAGGAAGATTAATACTGCGTAACAACGTTTGGATACACGCATACATCACTTCAGGTGCAGATGTGAGCTGGTAACTAATATTACTCTCTATCATTGGCCATGCTCTATCAGGAGTAAGAAAAAGCCATGCGATCTGCCAGGGTTCCTCTTCCATACCAAAACCGTTTTCAACACCTGCTGGCACCGTGATCAACGAGCCAGGCTCCAAATCATATCGACACGTCCCACTTTCTAACCAACCTTTACCGCGCACGGTGTAAAGCAGCATGTGTTTTTTTTGGTTTTTACGATAAACAGAGAAGAAGTCACGACAGGTTGCAATTCCGCACTGCACAATGCCTCTCTCCTCCAATGCCAGTACTCGACTGTGATCAATAAACTCTTGATAGGTTTTTTCTGAAATCGCGTAGCGTTCTTGTTTATCTTCCATGATTTATTGGCTCACATATACACTAGTGGAGAGTTTTACAAAGGTTTTGGATGCCTTTGAAAAATACACCGCCAAATCATAGGGATAAACTACTCGCATTAATCTTTAAGGAGAAATGCGATGCTCTTAACACGCGAATACATCGATAAAGCATTTTGGCAAAAGCTGATTTCGATTGGCCTTCCTGTTTCACTTCAATCCATGCTTTTTGCGTTACTCGGCGTCGTGGATATTTTCATGGTGAGCCAACTCGGCGAATCCGCAACGGCTGCAGTCGGTGTCGGAAACCGCATCTTTTTCTTTAACCTTGCAGTCATTTTCGGTCTTTGCGGTGCAGTAACGGTGCTGGCTTCTCAATATTACGGCTCAGGGAACCTGGCAGGAATCCGCAGAACACTGGCGCAATCTTGGTTTATTTCCATTTTAGTGACGCTGCCGTTTATTGTTCTTTATGCGATTTTTGATAAAGAGATCGTCTCTTTCATGTCAGACGATCCTGAATACGTCGCTTATGCGCGTGATTATCTTGTGATTACGGGCTTTAGCCTCATTGCAACCGCGATAGTGGTGCCGATAGAAGCGGTATTGCGCTCCGTAGGCCAAACCAAAATGGCAACCAAAGTTAGTATCTCCGCGATTGTCGTGAACGTCGTGCTTAATTATGTTTTGATTTTCGGTTTATTCGGCTTCCCTCAATGGGGCGTATTTGGTGCAGCCGTTGGCAGCTTTGTTTCTCGATTTTTCCAAACTGCGGTATTGATTTACTTTTTCTGCAAACGTTATGCGCACCTGATTCCGACCAAATTCGATTGGGCACAAGGCCGTTTAAAGCAGTATCGTCAAAAATACTTTAAGGTTTCTCTACCCATGCTGGTCCACGATGCGCTCTGGACTGGTGGACTGATCGTTTACAGCATCATCTATGGTCAATTGGGCGTTTCAGAACTTGCGATCATCTCATTCTTATCACCAATTGAAGGTGTACTGATTTCAACCTTTATGGGATTTGCGGTCGCTGCATCCGTTCTTCTTGGTAATGATATTGGCGCAAAACATTATGACCGGGTCGAGAAAACGGCATGGTGGTATGTGTTAACCAGCGCAATCTTAGCCACCTTACTGTTTTTCCTAGTGTGGTTGAGCTCGCCTTTGATTCATCATCTATTGGTACTAAGCCCATTAACCGATGCAAAAATGGCACTTAACGTATGCTTAGTCATGGCGCTGGGTATGATTTTGAGAGTGTTTAACATGGTAGGGATTGGCGGCGTACTAAAGAGTGGTGCAGATATTCGCTACAGCATTTTTATTGATACGTTCGGTCAGTGGGCTATTGGTATTCCCCTTACCTATTACACTGGTATGGTACTCGGGTTGCCTTTGCATTTTGTCTTGATGTCTCTGCTAGCTGAAGAATTTGTGAAAGGCGTACTGACGACTTATCGTATCCAATCTAAACGTTGGATAAACAATATGGTCGAAGATGACCAAACGGTGACAGCGTAACTGAATATGCACTGACGAACTCACACCAAAAGGGCTCACCCGTTATGCACGCGTGAGCCCTTTTTATGTTTGGAGAGTACTTGGTTAGATGTCTGTAAAGCGATGAATGATTTGGTTTGAACTACCACGCCACTCGAGATTGAGGTCTTTCTTGTCTTGTTCAAACTTACCATCAATCAAAACATCGATGTATTGCACCACTTCTCTTTGCGCGTCATCCAGTTCAGCCAGCGTGTAGCCTGTCCAAACCCAGATGTCTTTACCGGGACACTCTTCTCTCACCCTTTTCACGATCTTTAAAATATGAGGCACATTAGCAGGATGAAGCGGGTCTCCGCCCGACAACGACAAACCGCGACGTTTAATGCGCGTGTCATTCAAGTCATTGATGATTTTGTCTTCCGCTTCTTGCGTAAACAACACACCCGAATCCAATCGTTGCGTCGACTGGTTATAACAGCCACGACACTGATGTACGCACCCCGACACAAACAATGTGCAGCGCGTACCCGGTCCGTTAACAACGTCAATTGGATAATATTGGTGGTAGTTCATAATGCGTCTCTTTGTTATCGCGAAAAAGAAAATCAACCTAAAGCAGGTTGATTTTCAAAGTGTTGAATCGAGTGGTAATTAACCTTATAGGTGTTTCACTCGACGTTTCACTTCTTCTTGTTTGCCGAAGTTAAACGGACGTGCATCTGGGCTGCCCAAGTAGCCACATACGCGACGTGTCACCGATACTTTGGTTGAATCGTGGTTGCCACAACTTGGGCAAGTAAAGCCTTTGCTTGTACATTCAAACTCGCCGGTGTAACCACATTCGTAACACTCATCAATCGGAGTGTTGGTTCCGTAGTAAGGAACGCGGGTGTAACTGTAGTCCCACACGTTTTCTAGCGCTTCTACGTTACGTTGCATGTTCGGGAACTCACCGTAACAGATGAAGCCACCGCTTGAGATTTCTGGGTAAGGCATCTCGAAGTCGATCTTGTCGTAAGGGTTAACCTTCTTCTCAACATCCAAGTGGAAGCTGTTGGTGTAGTAACCTTTGTCTGTTACGCCTTCAATCAAACCAAACTCTTTGGTGTCGATGCGGCAGAAACGACTACATAGGTTTTCACTTGGCGTTGCGTACAAGCTAAAGCCATAGCCAGTTTCGTCAGCCCATTGATTCACCGCATCTTTTAGATGTTTGATGATCGCGACCGCTTTTTCACGCAATACGGTATCATCGTAAACGTGCGCTTCAGTACCAAACAACGCGTTGATAGTTTCATGCACGCCAATGTAACCTAGAGAAATTGATGCACGGCCGTTTTTGAAGATTTCTGAAATCGAATCGTCCGCTTTCAAACGCACACCACATGCACCTTCCATATATAGAATTGGGGCAACGCGCGCTTTTACGTTCTCTAGACGAGAAATACGCGTTTCTAGTGCTTTACGAGCAAGACGTAGACGATCATCAAGCAGTTCATAGAACTTCTCTTCGCTGCCTTTTGCACGAAGCGCGATACGTGGCAAGTTCAAGCTAACTACACCAAGGTTGTTACGACCTTCATGGATAAGTTCGCCATCCTCTTCGTAAGTACCTAGGAAGCTACGACAACCCATAGGTGTTTTGAATGAACCCGTTACTTCCACGACTTTGTCGTAGTTAAGAATGTCTGGGTACATACGTTTTGAAGCACACTCAAGTGCAAGCTTCTTAATGTCGTAGTTAGGATCTTCTGCCTTGTGGTTTAGACCGTCTTTAATACCGAACACCAATTTAGGGAATACGGCGGTTTTACGGTTTTTGCCAAGACCAGCGATACGGTTTTTCAAAATCGATTGCTGAATAAGACGAGACGCCCAGCTTGTACCAAGACCAAAACCAAACGTAACGAATGGCGTTTGACCATTTGCCGTGTGTAGTGTGTTTACTTCGTATTCAAGAGATTGGAATGCGTCGTAACACTCTTTCTCTGTGCGCGCTTTAGCAAACTCTTCTGGCTCAGCAATGTTCCACTCTTTCGCGATTTCTAAATGCTTTTCATAGCTCGTGATGACGTAAGGTTCTAGCACTTCGTCAATACGGTTGATGGTTGTACCGCCATAAATATGGCTAGCCACTTGAGCAATAATTTGCGCCGTTACGGCAGTCGCAGTTGAAATCGATTTAGGCGTATCGATTTCTGCATTACCCATTTTGAAGCCGTGCGTTAGCATGCCTTTCAAATCGATAAGCATACAGTTAAACATCGGGAAGAATGGTGCGTAATCCAGATCGTGGTAGTGAATGTCACCCACTTCGTGTGCTTGAACCACATCACGAGGCAGGATGTGTGTTTTCGCGTAGTGCTTCGCCACGATACCAGCCAACAAGTCACGCTGAGTTGGGATAACTTTGCCGTCTTTGTTCGCGTTTTCGTTGATCAAATCAAGGTTACTTTCTTCAATCAAACCCTCGATTTCACGAGTTAGTGCACTTTGCTTTTCACGTGCGATGTCGCGGTCATGGCGGTATTCAATATAAGAACGTGCTAGGGCTTTGTAAGGACCTTGCATGAGTTCATTCTCGACTAGGTCTTGAATCTCATGGATGTGAACTTCATCGTGATCTTTTAGCTGTAACTCGACAGCAAGAGCGACATTAAGAGCATAAATGGCGACATCTTTATCTTTGTTTTCCGCTGCCGCTTCAACTGCTGCTTGGATACGATCCCTGTTGAACGGAGCCCTTGAGCCGTCACGCTTGATTACGATTGGTTTCACTTTCTTCTCCTTACCCCAGCATACTCACAGAGTTATCCACAAACACACTATATGGGGTTATTTTTTATTCTGCTAACACAATATATTGTGGCGTATTTAACGAAAAGCACCACTTGAAAACATTGATTTTGATCAATAAAGATCGGCTAGCGGACAAGAACAAATCGATCTTATTGGTACTGATCTCAGTTGCGAAGAAAACCATGAAAATTGCAAAATTGGTACGAAATCTACTTGCTTTTTTTAGAGCGCTTATAGGATAAAGGTTGGAAAGGAATACGCTAAAATCCAGGAGTGAAACAAGCCAATATGCGATCACTATTTGTTACTGCCTTATTAATTTTTAGTTCAACGTCACTTGCTCAAAACTCCATCAACTTAACCAGTTGGAATATAGAATGGCTGTCTATAAATGGAGGTAAGGTTTCTAGAACCAGTGACGATTTCGTCAAACTCAACCAATATGTGGATAAAACTCAAGCCGACATCATCGCCTTTCAGGAGGTCGACTCCAAAGCCGCGGTTCAAAAAGCCGTAGGCGATGGCTACGCGATTTACCTCTCTGATCGAGCTCAATCAAACAATAAGCACCTTCAGTTTTCTGATACCAATCAGTACACTGGTTTTGCTGTGCGCAAAGACATTGAAGTGTCTGATCCAGCAGACTTCTCAATCACGCGTGGTAATAGCAAGTTGCGCTTTGCCAGCTACATCGTCGTTAACCAAAACCAAAAGGACGAGCTTCACCTGCTCTCTGTGCATTTAAAAGCAGGATGCAGCGGAGCATACAAAAACAACCGCAATTGCCAAACACTGAGCCAACAAGGAGAAGCTCTTGCGAAATGGATGAGTGAGAGAGAAAAGAAAAAGCAGCAGTACGCCGTAATGGGCGATTTCAATCACAACTTGTCGTATCAACGTGATTGGCTGTGGGCGATCATGACGCTTGGTAACGATGCACAATTGGTAACGCGAGATACCAAAGCGGATTGCAAGGTTCGCTCAAATAAGAACCCAAGAAAAACACACCAATTCCGCTCTTTGATTGATCACATTATTGTTAGCCCGCAAATAAAAGCGAAAAACGCGCATCAAACGCTGTTCAGCTCACAAGATGTTTTGGATTACAAACTGAGTGACCATTGTCCTGTAAACGCAACGTTAACGCTTAACTGAACGAACAAAACAGCCCAGCATCATGCTGGGCTGTTTTATGTTGTTTGTTAGATAGACGTTTAACTAGTTAACAAAAGAAACCGTTCTATCAAAGCGCTCTTGGATTCAGCAGTACGACGTCACCCTGCTTCAACCCCGTTCGCACTCTCCCCAACTCTCCAAGCTGGATAAGTCGAGTTTCTACCTCACCGCTGTCTTGCAACACTTTTACGTAGTCCAATTGACCAACTTGGTAAACCGCCTCTTTTGGCACGCGAAGTACAACATCGTCGGTCAAGGTCAACGCGACTTTGGCGTATGTACCTGGATAGATAGCCGTTAGCGGCTCAAATTGAAGCTTTACGGTATAACTGCGCGAGTTGGCATCTGCCGACGGCGTCACTTCTTTTACAGCCGCTTGCGCGTTGAGGCTGTAAGACGGAAAAACAACGTCCACTTCTTTATCGTAAGTCACATAAGGCATGACAGACTCAGCAAAGTTCACTTCTATTTCCAACGAGTTTGGATTGTACATTGATAAAAGCAAAGCCCCCGGCGTCGCAGTATCACCTTTGTTGATGGGCTTTTGCGTGATCAAGCCATCAAACGGCGCAGTAATAATGCTGTAGCCAAAGGTCGTTTCCGCCTCAGAGACCGCCGCCTGAGCTTTATTGAAGTTGGCTTGCGCGGTTTGCAACGCACTTTCCGCTTGGTCAAATTGCGATTGAGGGATCAGTTTTTTGTTTAAAAGCGCTCTGACACGAGAAAACTCCTTTCTCGCCGTATTGAGCTGCGCTTGTGCAGAGGATAAAGCCTGCTCACTTTGACGAACTCGCGCATCGAGATCATCGCTTTCTAGCCGCGCCAACACGTCTCCTTGCTTCACTCTATCGCCAACCTTCACCAATACCTCCATCACCGATGCCGTTAACCGTGCCGCGATATCGGCGTGCTGCTCTGCAACGACGACGCCCGGAAACTCTCGAACAACCGATTCGCTGGTTAACATCAGTTGATGTGTCTCTGCGTTATTTACATCAATCTGGTTGGTTTTCGCGTCATGTTCTGTCGGCAACTTTTCTGTAAAAAATCCAGCCATATAGAGAAAAAGAAGCGCGAGTATGGCAAACAGAATCACGCCTAACCATTTGGTATCTAATTTCATTGCTCTTCCTCCATCTGAGGTAATCCATGTCCTTTGGTGTTTTGGTATGCAAGGTTGTAAACCACCGGAACCACAAGCAGCGTAAAGATGGTCGAGGCGGTAATACCGAATATGATTGCCCAAGCCAAACCGTTAAAAATAGGGTCCAACGTAATCACGACGTTACCCAGTAACGTTGTACCCGCAGTCAGCAATATTGGCCGCATACGAACAACGCCAGATTCAATCAACGCATCATGTAGGCTACGATCTTCAGCCAGCGATTGCTGAACAAATTCAATCAAAACGAGTGAGTTACGCACCACAATCCCAGCTAGCGCAATCATGCCGATCATCGCGGTCGCCGTGAACAGAGCCGGGTTCGGGTAATTACCGATGTCACTGCTCAACACATTCAAAATCCAGAATCCCGGCATAATCCCAATCACAGTCAGAGGTATCGCCAGCATGATGATGCCCGATACCGCAGGTAAACCAGTTTGAATCAACATCACCACAAATACGCCAAGCAGCGCAGCGCCATAAGCAATACCTAAATCGCGGAATACGTCCACTGTGATTTTCCATTCCCCCTCACCACTCCAAACCACTTCGATGTTGCCTAGCACGCTCCAAGTGAGACCAGCGCCATTGCTCAAGTACGTGCGATCTTGCCAGTGACGATGCACATCTTCCGCGTGAGTTGTATCTTGGTCAGCCATCACATCGGCAATCACTTCACCCGGAACACGCCCAACTACCTCGGCGTAGACATACACAACAGGCTTGAGGTTTTTATGGAAAATCGGTTTGTCCGCTGCGCGTTTCACAAAATGACCGACTTCAGACAACTGCACGATAGGCTGAGGAGCATCCACAACCGCCCCATTAGATTCTACTTTTGCAATGCCCGGACGGCCTCGCACATAAAGCTGCTCTAGTTGATTCAGGTTATCTCTGTCTTCGCGTCGGAGCTGCACTTCGATAGGTAATGGATCCACTTCTCTTGGATCGGCGATATAACCGAGCACTTTGGCGTTCGCGGCGGTAATAAGCGTGTTATTGATATCAGCAACAGAAACACCAGACAGCGCCGCTTTTTCTTGATCAACGATGAACTGCCATGTTTCTAAATCACCTTGGATGCTGGTATCCACCTCAGAAACCAACTGTTCTTTGCGAAGCCTATCCACGACTTTCTCTGCTTGAATCATCAGATCTTCATAAGATGTCGCTTCATCACCGTAAACTTCTGCCGTAATGGTGGCGATAACAGGCGGGCCTGGCGGCACTTCGACTAGCTGCACGTCAGCGTCAAACTTATCTGCAATCTGCTCTAAATCCGCCCTGAGTCGTGTCACCAGTTCGTGTGATTGCATTGCGCGGCGATTCTTCTCAGCAAGAACGACTCGAAGCTCGCCTTGGTATGGTTCGCTACGCATAAAGTAGTGGCGCACCATGCCGTTGAAATCCATTGGGGAAGCGGTGCCTGCAAAGCCCGACACACTTGTCACTTCCGGCACCGTCATTAAATAGTCCGTAAAGCTCGACAGCGCGTTGGACGTATCCACAAAGCTTGAAGACTCTGGCATGTTTAATACCAATTGGAACTCATTTTTATTGTCATAAGGCAGCAACTTGAGTGGAACTAAGCGAAGTGCTGGCAACAATGCTGCCAAGACGAATAACAAGGCAACCAAACCAAGGAAAAGCCATGCTTTCTTGCGGCTTTCAAGTAGCGGAATCAACACACCACGATACAAACGATACATCGGCGAAGATTGGATGTCATAGTGGCCGTTTTCCTCAGCACCTTTGAGTAGCTTCTTGGCAAGCCAAGGCGTGATCATAAACGCGACAACGGTACTAAAGATAACGCTGATCGGAACGTTGAACGCCAGTGGCGCCATGTAAGGCCCCATCATCCCAGTGATAAAAAACATCGGCGTAAACACGATAACAATCGCGACCGTCGACATCAGCAAAGCGCTACGAATTTCTGCCATGGCGAGAACAATCGCATTGGTTCGTGTTAGATTTTTTCGTTTGAGGTAGCGTTCAATGTTATCGATACTCGCGATCGGATCGTCCACGATCAAACCTAGCGCCAAAATCAACGCAAAGAGTGTGACTCGGTTGATGGAATAGCCAAATGCCAAGTCCATCCCGAGCGCGGCGCCATAGCTAATCGGAATCGCGATACCAACCACCAATGCGCTTCGCCAGTTCAAGAACAAACCGACAAACACCACGACCGTTAGAATAGAGATGCCAAGGCTTGATACCAAGTTGTTCACTTTCGCATTCGCCGTTTCGCCATAGTCACGAATGACTGCAACTTGAACTTGTGGAGGAAATTGCTCGGATTGAAGCTCCGCCAGTTTATCCCGAACAGACTCAGCGACGTTAACCGCGTTCGAGCCTTTTTGTTTAGCGACAGAAATGAACACCGCAGGGTATGCTTCATCGTAGTTTTTATCGCGATACCAAGTATCGGATGTTGCCTCACCTTCACCGTCGTAAATACGCGCGACATCTTTCAAGTAAACGGGTTTGCCATTGAGCACCGCGATAACAAGATCGCCAACCTCTTCGGCGTTGTTCAGAAACCGTCCCGACTCCAATGTGTAATTTTGCCCGTTTACGCGAACGTTCTTGCCTTGGGTTTTGCTATTACTGAGCTGAATGGCCTGTTCGAGGTCATCGATGGTCACTTTGAAGTTTGCCATCGCAACGGAATCAAGCTCTATCTGGATTTTTCTCGGCTCACCGCCAATCACTTCCACCTTGTTGGTGGCATCCAATGATTTAATGCCTAACGTGGCTTGGTCTGCAATACGTCTCAGCTGATGGCGATCGAGAATGTCTGGATCGGTGGAATAAATTGCGGCAACAACAATGGGTACATCATCGATTTCAACAGGCTTTACAAGCCAGTTAGTGACAGAAGGAGGAACTTTGTCTTGGTTGGAATAGAGTTTGTTATACAGCTTAACCAGAGCATCTTCGCGGTTTTCGCCGACATAGAAACGAACGATGACTTGCGCAGCACCTTCCATTGACGAAGAATAAACGTATTCCACACCGTCAATTTGGCTAACAAGCTTTTCTAATGGTTCAGTGATTTGATTTTCGACTTGAGAAGCACTTAGTCCGGGAGCCGAAACCAGTACATCTGCCATCGGCACAACGATTTGTGGATCTTCCTCTTTCGGGGTCAACCACAAGGCCGCAGTACCGACCACAAGCGCGAGTAAGATCATGATCGGAGGGAAAAAGCTGTTCATCACAGATTGAACAAAACTTCGCTTTAGTTTGTCGGGCATCCTTTCCCCTCCATATTAGATTGATTGTTTACGCGTTCGCGGTTTTCATCTTCTTCGCGTTACGGTGAGTAATGATCGCCTTCGCGAACAGAGATCCAACTAACATCGCAAGGAAGAACACCACAATGCTCACGTTGCCTAATGCCAGACTCGCAACCGCAGGGCCAGGGCAAATACCTGCCAACCCCCAACCTAAACCAAAGATCGCCGCACCAGATAACAAGCGTCCGTCGATGTTCTTATTGGTTGGTGTGCAAAACGCTTTCCCGCTAACTGATTGTTTTCTCGGCTTGATGATTAAAAAATAGCTTGGCATGAATACCGCGAGTGCGCCGCCCATCACAAAAGCCAAACTTGGATCCCAACTGCCATAAATATCTAAAAATCCAATGACTTTAGCTGGGTCGATCATGCCAGACACCGCCATGCCCATACCGAATAACACACCGCTCAAAAGAGCAGAAAAACGAAAAATAGTCTTGTTCATGGAATCTCTCTTAAACTAGGTGAAGTCGAACGAATACCGTTAGGCCAGCGACAGCCATAAAGACACAGGTCGCCACAATAGAGCGCTTAGACAAACGGCCCATGCCACAAATGCCGTGCCCACTAGTACATCCGTTACCCAGTCTGGTTCCGATTCCTACCAATAAACCAGCGGCAATCACCATCCCTAAAGAAAGGTTCACGGTACTAGGAACCGCAACGCCCAACATCAGAACGCTAATCAAGCCACCAGCTATCATTCCAACCGCAAAAAGCAATCGCCACGAATAATCGCCTTTTTTCGGTGACATAATGCCATTCATAATTCCACTGATTCCGGCAATTTTCCCGTTAACCAACAACAATATAGTGGCGGAGATCCCTAACAAAATGCCACCAAACAACGATTCCCATGGAATAACGTTTAACATTATTTACCTCTAAAATCTTAGCTACGAATTAGTTACAGAAAACGCTATGAAGCGCCTTGATTAATGACTCAACTCTCGGTTCTGACAACGAATAAAACACTTGCTGTGATGCCTTACGAGCCTTGATCAATTTGTGTTTGCGAAGCACCGTCAAGTGCTGTGAAAAGGCGGATTGGCTAAGGAACGAGTTCTTTTGCAGCTCCCCAACACCAACCTCACCTTGGGTCAGTTGGCACAACACCATTAGCCTTTCCGGATGTGCCATTACTTTTAGGAGATCAGCAGCTTCATTGGCATTGCCTTTCATTGCTGCTACATCCATATCTGTATAGCTCATGACTAACCTCTACATTAAAAACTAAATTAGATATTACTAAAACAAAACATTTAGTCAACGCTAAATTAGCAATTGTGAATTTAGATAAATTAACATTAGACATTTCTAATTTAGATAATTATAGTGATGAATATCAAAGGATGGCGTTCTCAGTTTGAGAGTACGAAGGAGAAGAGTTATGACGTTAGAAAATGCAGTACGAATTTTTGCAGGCACGATGATATTGATCTCGGTCATACTAACCGTGTTCGTTCACAGTAACTTCATTTGGTTCACCGTGTTTATCGGCGTTAATCTTATTCAAAGTGCTTACACGGGAATCTGCCCTGCTGCTTATTTTTTAAAGAAATTTGGTTTTAGATAATCTAGAGCGTAGTGACCTTTCACACTGGCTATTCGTGAAGGTCAGCTCGCCCTAAAACTTGGAGTTAAAAATGACTAAGATCTTAATCGTCGGTGGTGTTGCAGGTGGTGCATCTGCGGCGGCGCGTGCTCGTCGTCTGAGCGAAGATGCCGAAATCATCATGTTTGAACGTGGCCCGTTTGTTTCATTTGCCAACTGTGGCTTGCCTTATCACATCGGCGGCGATATCCAAGAACGCAGTAAGTTACTACTACAAACGCCAGAAAGCTTTTTAGCACGTTTTAACGTTGATGTTCGCGTGATGAATGAAGTAGTTTCTATTAACCGACAGGACAAAACCGTTACGATCAAAAACCTGTTGGATGAGTCTGAATACGTAGAATCATACGACTTCCTACTGCTTAGCCCAGGTGCAGGCCCTATTGTTCCGCCAATCCCAGGTCTCGATAACCCGCTCACCCACTCGCTACGTAACATTCCAGATATGGATCGCATCATCGAAACGATCCAAATGAACAAACCAGAGCATGCGACGGTTGTTGGCGGCGGTTTCATCGGTTTAGAAATGATGGAAGCCTTCCACCAACTTGGCATTAAAACCTCTCTGATCGAAATGGCAGACCAAGTCATGACGCCAGTAGACCGTGAAATGGCAGGTTTTGCTCATGCAGAAATTCGTGACAAAGGTGTCGACCTAAAACTTGGCGTCGCGCTTGAATCTGTGAAATTCGTACCTAACGAGCACGTTGCAAGTTTCGACTCTGGTGAGAGTGAGAAACACCAACACCTAGAAGGTGAATTGGAGTTAACACTGAACAACGGTGAAAAACTCACCACCGATATTTTGATTATGGCAATTGGTGTTCGTCCTGAGACAAAACTGGCGCAAGAAGCCGGCCTTCAAATTGGCGCGCTAGGCGGTATTTACACGAACGAACACATGCAAACCAGCGATCCATCTATCTACGCTGTCGGTGACGCGGTAGAAGAGAAAGACTTCGTGACTGGCGAGCAAACTCTAGTGCCACTTGCAGGCCCGGCAAACCGTCAAGGTCGTATGGCAGCAGACAATATGCTAAGCCGCAAAGAAACTTACCAAGGCACACAAGGGACAGCGATTTGTAAAATCTTTGACCTTGCTGTGGCTTCAACAGGTAAAAATGAGAAACAATTGAAACGCGCTGGTATTGAATACGACAAAGTGTACGTGCATACCGCAAGCCACGCGAGCTACTATCCTGGTGCAGAAGTGGTGTCGTTCAAAATGTTGTTCGATCCAAAATCAGGCAAGATTTTAGGTGCTCAAGCAGTTGGTAAAGACGGTATCGACAAACGTATTGACGTTATGGCTGTTGCACAACGTGCTGGCATGACGGTTGAACAACTACAGCATCTTGAACTGACTTACGCGCCACCTTACGGCAGTGCAAAAGATGTGATCAACCAAGCGGCGTTTGTGGCAAATAACATCATCAAAGGTGACGCAGCGGCGATTCATTACGATGAAATCGACAACCTGACTGAAGATCAAATTCTCCTCGACGTCCGTAACCCGGGTGAATTGGAGTCTGTTGGTTATCTTAAAGGGGCAATCAACATTCCGGTTGACCAGTTACGCCATCGTATGGGTGAACTACCAAAAGACAAAGAGATTGTGATTTACTGTCAAGTAGGCTTGCGCGGTAACGTGGCATACCGTCAATTGGTCAACAATGGTTACAAAGCTCGTAACTTGATTGGTGGATACAGAACACTCAAATTCTCGCGCTTATAACGGGATAATAAAAACAGAGAAAACCGAGGAATTGGTTTTCTCTTTTGTTTATTTACATGGACTCAAATCTAACTCATTAACCTTCTATCGCCAAACGGACTGCTGCTTGAGCATGGATAGAAGTGGTATCAAGTAGCGTAACATCTGTGTGACTTTGGTTTACAAGTAAGGCAATTTCAGTGCACCCGAGAATCACGGCTTCAGCTCCCTGCTCTTTTAGTTTTTCAATAATTTGCAGGTATATCGTTCTCGATTCTTCTTTGATTTCACCTTGGCATAACTCTTTATAAATAATGTTATGCACTATAGAGCGATCATCTTGAGCGGGAATTATGACATCCAGCCCATAGAGGTCGGAAAGCCGTCCTTTGTAAAAGTCTTGCTCCATTGTGAATTGAGTACCAAGGAGTCCGACCTTTTGAACCCCTTTCTCACGAAGTAACTCAGCAGTCGCGTCTGCGATATGTAGTATGGGGATATTAATGCTGGCTTCAATTTGAGGAGCAACTTTGTGCATTGTGTTCGTACAAATAAGAATAAAATCAGCGCCCCCTTTTTCTATTGAAGATGCAGCATCAGATAGAATACTTGCCGTTTCCTCCCATTTACCTTGGTGTTGAAGTTTCTCTATCTCTGAAAAATTCACGCTATACATACAAATTTTTGCGGAATTTAGGCCGCCTAACGCCTCTTTGACTCCTTCGTTGATCAATTTGTAATAACTAAGCGTCGACTCCCAACTCATGCCGCCTAGAAGACCGATAGTTTTCATATAACTCTCCAATCGTTATACACCACCATGGCAGGGGTGTTTTTACAAACAAAATCAACTACGTGAATAGACAGCCTTCTAGCTTTGTCACTAGTGAGAACTGGATAAACCTGCAATCAGAAAAAGGACGACTACGCGATTCTCATATCTCCTCGCAACATTGTTACCGCACTTCCAGAAAGCTTAACGCATTCCGGACTCAATAATTCTGTATAAACAACTCCACTTCTCTTGGATGCTTGAAAGCCTTTTAATTGCGCTTTACCGAGCTCTTTAGCCCAGTAAACACATAAAGCGCAATGAGCAGAACCTGTCACTGGATCCTCATCAACACCAACCCAAGGGGCAAAGTAACGAGAGACAAAATCAGCGTCAGTGCTTGATTGAGCAGTGATAACAACTCCACGACCTTTTTGTTTAAGTAACGTACTAAAATCAGGTTCGAGTTGCTCTATCAAAGACTCATCATTGATGACGATCAACTGCTTATTATTAAACTGACCATAAGCGATTACATCAACCACATCGAGCCCTAAGCCGTGAAGCAAGTCTGTGTTAATACTAGCTCGCATATCTAAAATAGGAGCAGGAAACACCAAATGAATGTCGTCATGATCAAGTTGTGCAGTTAAAACGCCGGATAGCGTAGCAAACTCAATGGTATCACCTGTACTATATAACCCTTGCTCTCTCAGCACGTGCGCCGTGGCCAATGTGCCATGTCCACACAAAGCGACTTCCGTTTCAGGTGTAAACCAACGAAGTTGCATTGTGTTTAATGACAGAAACGCGGTTTCAGATAGTGACATCTCTGCCGCTATGGCCAACATCATTTCCTCATCAAGGCTTGATTCTGTGATACACACACCTGCAGGATTGCCTTTGAACACATCTGATGTAAACGAGTCGACCTGAAAATTTTAACTTCCACAAAATATCCTTAAGTTCTATCAACCACTGTAGAACCATTAGCAGCGCTTAGTGCATTTGTACCACGTAATGTATTGCACCAGTTATTTGAGCAGTAAACCTTTATTAACTAAGAAGAAACCACTTTTTCTCCTGATGGGATTTATTGGTATTTTGCCGAAGTAATGAACTCACCGAATGTTTCACACCAAACAACAACAGTATTGTATTCAGAAATGGAAATCCCTTGAGGAACCTCAACAACGAAGTTATTGAATGTTTTGACATCACCAACCAAGCTCATCTCAGATTTAAGGTCATTAAACGCTTGTTCAGTCTCGACAAATTTAGGAGATAAATAGAGTTTATAGTCAGGCCCGGGAGCGAGTTTTCCTACCAGCGTAATAGCTTGGGAACTCAAATGAATTTCACCTTCTCCCCAATGAAAAGCGTCGCTATCTTTGAGGTCCCTCGTGACAACTGCACTGTATTCTGCACCTTGCATGCGCTCAGAAACTTGCTCATCGGTCGGCGCAGGCGGTGCAATAAGAATCGGTAAAGTATAGATACCTATCGCAATACCAATCGCAACAGCCACTAAGTGGCTTAACGTTAATTTAATTATACTTTTCAAGGTCATCTATCTTCTTGTTAGTTTCATCAGCTTAGATTTCGGATCAAATACAGACATCCGTCAGGTTATACGTCTAATAGCCCAATTTCATTAATATTATACACAAGCTGGACCAATGCGCCTTAATTGCTGCCTTTTAGAGTGCTATCCAATAACCCCGTTATTAACGAAAATAACTATTTTAATTCAGCCCCCTACACGCCTTCGACGAAATGATCTAAATGCAAAGTGAGCAATTAAAAACGGCTGATAATTGATATCAGCCGTTTGCTTATCGGGAATGTCGTTGTGCTGGTTTGGGAACTATTCTGCTTCCACCAAAGCGATCTTATCGGATGTCGATTTTTCCAATTTGATCGCAATAAACTTAGAGGTTGGCGTAAACGTTCTATCCCCATAACTATCTAAAGGAACCAATGGGTTCGTTTCTGGATAGTAAGCCGCCGCCTGACCTGCTGGCACATCATAGGCAACAAGCGTAAATCCGCTTACGCGACGCTCTACGCCATCTTCCCATAATGACACCATGTCCACTTTGTCGCCTGGTTCAAAACCGAGTTTACGAATATCCGCTTCATTGATAAACAGCACTTCGCGCATACCAAATACTCCACGATAACGGTCATTCAAGCCGTAAAGTGTCGTATTGTATTGGTCATGTGAGCGCATGGTTTGCAAAATCAAATCTGGCTTTTGGCCTTTTTCGAGTATCGCTTCGCTGATCAACTGCTTCGGCAACTCGCTAGAGCTGAACTGTGCTTTGCCGCTTGGTGTATTCCATCGACGCTCGGCTGCTGGGTTTACCAAGTGGAATCCACCCGGGTGTTTAAGCTTATGGTTAAAGTCGGTAAAGCCCGGAATGGTATCGGCAATCAAATCGCGAATACGGTCGTAATCTTCAATCGCCCACAACCAATCAATTGGTTTTGCCCCGAGTGTCGCATTGGCAATACCGGCAATAATCGCTGGTTCTGAACGCAAATGCTCCGAACGCGGTTTTAGCTGACCAAATGAGATATGTACCATGCTGAAAGTATCTTCAACCGTCACACCTTGTGGGCCCGTCGCTTGCTGATCAATCTCAGTACGGCCTAAGCATGGAAGAATAAGCGCATCTTTACCTGTGACAAGGTGAGAACGATTTAACTTCGTCGAAATGTGTACGGTTAAATTACAGTTTCGCATCGCGTTGTGCGTACGTTCTGTGTCTGGCGTTGCTTGTGCAAAGTTACCGCCCAAACCGATAAATACTTTCGCTTGCCCTTCTTCCATCGCTTTAATGGCTTGCACAGTGTTGTGGCCTTCACCACGCGGGACGGCAAAGTTAAATCGACTTTCAATGCGATCCAACAACAGATCTGAAGGTTTTTCATCAATGCCCATCGTACGGTCGCCCTGAACGTTACTGTGACCACGCACTGGTGAAAGACCCGCGCCCGGCTTACCAACGTTACCTCGTAACATTTGCACGTTTGCGACTTCTTTAATGGTTGGCACAGAGTGACGATGCTGAGTCAACCCCATTGCCCAACACATGATCACACGTTCTGCACGTCGATACATGCTCGCCACCATCTCGATTTCACTTAAATCAAGACCCGATTGTTCCGAGATGTGTTCCCAAGAGGTTGCGTCCACTTCAGCCAAATACTCATCAATACCTATCGTGTGTTGCTTGATGAATTCACGGTCAAATACCGCTTTGCCACCGTTTTGCAATGCCTCGCGTTCCCATTGCAACAAGAATTTCGCGATGCCACGAAACACTGCCATGTCTCCACCTAAAGCAGGACGCAGGTACGCCGTGTTGGTAGGCTCTGAGCCGTTACTCAACATCTCAATCGGCATTTGTGGGTTTTGGAAACGCTCTAATCCGCGCTCTTTCAGCGGGTTTAGACAGATAACCTGCGCACCACGTTTTACCGCTTCGCGCAGAGGTTCAAGCATTCGTGGGTGGTTCGTGCCCGGGTTTTGACCAATCACAAAAATCGCGTCGGCTTCTTCAAAATCATCAAAGATCACTGTGCCTTTACCAACGCCAATGGTGTCTTTCATCCCGATTGCACTGGCTTCGTGACACATATTGGAACAATCTGGGAAGTTGTTGGTACCGAATGCACGCACAAATAGCTGATACAAAAACGCCGCTTCGTTGCTTGCACGACCAGAGGTATAAAACTCCGCTTGGTGCGGTGAATCCAATTGATTGAGATGTTTCGCGACAAGAGCAAAAGCCTCATCCCAAGAGACTGGCACGTAGTGATCGGACTCGGCATCGTATCGCATTGGGTGCGTGATACGGCCTTGGTATTCCAACCAGTAATCGGTTTGCGTTGAGAGAGAAGAAACGCTGTGATTGGCAAAAAAATCAGGATCAACCAAACGATTGGTCGCCTCCCAGTTTACCGCTTTCGCGCCATTCTCACAGAAATTGACTTTACCACTATCTGGCGACTCACCCCATGCACATCCCGGGCAGTCGAAACCGCCATTTTGGTTGGTTTTGAGCATAGTGCGAATGTTTTTAACTGCATTTTCACTGCCCCACCAACTTCTGGTTACGGCTTTCAGTGCACCCCAACCACCAGCTGGACCTTTGTATGCTTTTATTTGTTCTTTTTGGCTCACGACTTTACTCCTCGCAGATATACCAGCAAGCAGGGTGCCCGTGAAAACAAGCGCGTTATTTATTGAGATAATGCGGAAGTATTGAAGGGCTTAGTTTCTAATCCATGTATTTTTTAATCCAAATAAGTAACCACTCAACATGCTCTCGCTTGTCCGAGCGTTTACTTATCTAGATTCTTGATATCGGATACCCGCCTACTGTTTCTAAGACTGTTAGATTCAATTCGCATTGTTGCGCCTTGATCTAAATCAAAGATTAAGTCGTTATTCAATATGCGTCCAATTGATAATCCTGACCGAGTGATAAACAAAATCTATGACGAATTT
This sequence comes from Vibrio sp. VGrn 2, assembly GCF_009361695.1. NCBI lineage: Bacteria > Pseudomonadati > Pseudomonadota > Gammaproteobacteria > Vibrionales > Vibrionaceae > Vibrio > Vibrio sp. VGrn 2. Next base: position 50,342 of record NZ_RBWD01000010.1, read on the forward strand.
TTCCACTGACGCTCATCACATTTTTAATCAATACAGTTTATGAGGTTAATCGTTTTCCCATTCGATTCCACCTAGTTCGCTTAACGAACTCAATAAAATCGGCACTCTTGATAATAGATAGTATCTATCACACTATAGATACTTTAAATTTGACCCTAATTAATATCAGGAATAGCCTTGATTCAGATCAATTTTGAGTGTGATTTTATTCTTGACTTGGTTTTGGTTTTCCATTTCCCAGTTAAAACGCTCCAGCGCTTAAAAAGTACGGTAGTGCTGTGCCCTTATTTAGGGAGGTCACCCGTACATGTGACTCACAACGCAAGGTTAACAAGCCATTATGGATATCAAACAACTTAAATATCTCATCGCACTTGAACAGACCAAACACTTTGGTCAAGCCGCCGCATTGTGCCACATTACGCAGCCTACCTTGTCCATGAGAATCCGAAGCTTAGAGGAAGAACTCGACCTCGAATTAATCCAAAGAAGTCAACGATTTGAAGGATTTACTGAAGCCGGAGAACGCATTTTAGCTTGGGCGAAAACCGTCTTAGCCGCTCATGATGGATTGCAAGCCGAGGCTGCTAACTGCCGTGGTCAGTTGGTCGGTTCACTTCGGCTTGGAATGGTGCCACTCGCCAGCCAAAACCCGATGCAATTGCTCAAACCATTAGCTCAACAGTTCCCTGAGTTACGTTTTCAAATACTCTCCATGACGACCGAACAGATCATAGACCAACTCAATCGCAATCAGCTTGATTTGGGCATGTGTTATGTCGATCAAGTTAACACCGCTTACTTCGATGTTATCGAGCTCGACTCGACCAAACTTGGCGTTTTATTCGATGAGCGTCATTTTGACTTTGCCGAATCTGAAGTGTTGTGGGAGTCACTCAATAACATTCCGCTAGGACTGCTTTCGAAAGGCATGCACTATCGCCACTCGATTGATCTTAGCTTTGTGAGCAAAGGGCTAGTTCCGCAAACCGTCATTGAAAGTAACTCCACCTTTCACTTGATCCAAGCAGTAACCAGTGGCCTTTGTTGCGCCATTATGCCGCTGAATTGTGGATTAGAAGAGCTGAACGATACGCTTCGCATTATTCCTATCGAAGAAGCCGCCGTTCACGCCCCGCTAGGTTTGTTAAAGCGAAAACAAGAACCCTTCTCCGCGCTAACCGATCAGTGTTTCGCAGAAGCAAAAAGCATATTCAATCGATAACAACAATCCACACGTCAACTTTTGGCATACATAACGGCTTATGAGGTGATTTCATGAGATGTACTACTCAATCTTATTTTGAACTGTCCGATTTCAATCAAGCACCACCTCAACCAAGTGCGTTCAATTACCGAGAATTGATTGATGGCCGCCCAGTGCAACAAATGTCGCTGGCGAGTGAATCCGCTTTAGCTATCAGCTACAACGGCATTAGCCAAGCGGTCATGATGGTGACGCCAGGCCATCTGGAAGACTTCGTGAAAGGGTTTAGCTTAAGCACAGGCATCGTCCACGACTTCAAAGAGATCAAAGACATTGAAATTGGTGGCGATCACGAATCTCACTATGCGGAAGTGGAAATCAGCAACCGCGCTTTCTGGGCGTTAAAAACACAACGCCGAAATCTTGCTGGCACAACCGGATGCGGCATTTGTGGCGTCGAGGCTCTTGAACAAGCTTTGCCTGATTTGGCGCCGCTAACACCGTCTCTTCCTCCGCGCTCCGATGTATTCGAAGGGCTGCGAGACAAAGTCGCACAGCATCAAGAAGCCGCACGTGAATCTGGCGCGTTACACGCCGCTTTATTTGCAGATTTACAAGGCAACATCAAGTTGTGCCGAGAGGACATCGGCCGTCACAACGCGCTAGATAAGTTGATTGGCGCATTGGCCAACAATCACATCGAACCTCAAAGTGGCTTCGCAATCATGACAAGCCGTTGCAGCTTAGAGTTGATCCACAAAGCCGTTCGCGCACGCATCCCCACACTGGTTTGCTTATCTGCACCTACAGCGTTAACCGTCGAATGGGCAAGAAGAAACCATTTGAACCTAATTCACTTGCCAAAACACGGCTCGCCGCGTCTATACAGCCCTGCGCCTTAACACGTCGACCTAGCCGAATTCCTAATATTTCTAACGGAGACCTCTGGGTCTCTTTTGTTTGCTTCTCACTCCCAATTGATACTTAGCGACAAGACACTATTCTCTCCAACCAAACGTGCTCACCCCTTGTCACCACTAAGCTTACGCATATTAATCCGTTTGCATTTGAACGCTTTCCAATCGATAAAAACTCAGTCAAAAACCCATATATTAGTAAGGGTTTTGTGTGACTCTTTTCACGCTTTTCCGCCTTCTTAGGCATTTCTAGGAATTTTTCCTAGCCGATCTAGGCAACCATCTCATGTGCCTCACAAAACCACTCTCTAGAATTCCGCTCAGTCAAAGGTAACAAGAGCGCATAACGGTCTCCGTTGTGTTTCTAAAACAATTACAAGAGAGTTCATCATGTTAAAATTCCTCGAACAGGTGCGGAAGCCGACCCTCGATCTTCCTGTCGAAGTTAGAAGAAAGATGTGGTTTAAACCGTTCATCCAATCTTACTTGGTCGTATTCATCGGCTACCTAACCATGTACTTGATTCGTAAGAACTTCAATGTCGCGCAAAACGACATGATCTCAACTTACGGTTTGAGCATGACAGACCTAGGTCTTATTGGCCTTGGCTTCTCCATCACATACGGCATCGGTAAAACCGTTGTGTCTTACTACGCTGACGGTAAGAACACCAAGCAATTCCTCCCTTTTATGCTGATCCTTTCTGGTCTTGCAATGCTTGGTTTCAGCTTCAGCATGGGCGGCGGTAGTGCAAGCCTGTTCTTGATGGTGGCTTTCTACGCTCTGAGTGGTTTCTTCCAAAGTACTGGTGGCCCTTCTAGTTACTCAACCATTACAAAATGGACACCTCGTAACAAACGCGGCTCTTACCTAGGCTTGTGGAACATGTCTCACAACGTAGGTGGTGCGGGCGCAGCGGGTGTTGCTCTTTTCGGTGCTAACTACCTATTCGACGGCCACGTAATCGGCATGTTCGTGTTCCCTTCTATCATCGCGATCATCGTTGGCTTTATCGGTATGCGCTTTGGTAGCGACTCTCCAGAAGCTTATGGTCTAGGTAAAGTAGAAGAACTTTTCGATGAAGCAGTGAGTGAAGAAGACACCGCTGCTGAAGAAAACCAGATGACCAAGAAAGAAATCTTTGTTGAATACGTTCTTAAAAACAAAGTTATCTGGCTACTTTGCTTTGCAAACATCTTCCTTTACATCGTTCGTATCGGCATCGACCAATGGTCAACGGTATACGCGTACCAAGAGCTTGGTCTGTCAAAAGAAACGGCAATCTCTGGCTTTACTCTGTTCGAAGTCGGTGCGCTTGTGGGTACGTTGATGTGGGGTTACCTGTCTGACCTAGCAAACGGTCGCCGCGCATTGGTTGCTTGTGTATCTCTTGGTTTGATCATCGTATCGCTTGAGTTCTACCAGCACGCCACTAGCGAGTTCATGTACTTGGCCTCTCTATTTGTATTGGGCTTCTTGGTGTTTGGCCCGCAACTTCTTATCGGTGTTGCCGCGGTTGGTTTTGTCCCTAAAAAAGCAATCAGTGTGGCTGACGGCGTAAAAGGTACTTTCGCTTACCTAATCGGCGATAGCTTTGCAAAACTAGGCTTGGGTATGATTGCAGACGGTACACCTATCTTCGGCTTAACAGGTTGGAAAGGTACCTTCGCAGCCCTAGATACCTCCGCCATGATTTGTATTGTTTTGCTTGCTTTCGTCGCTATCGCGGAAGAGAAGAAGATTCGACACGCGAAGAAGCTTCAACTTGTACAAAACCAAGCCTAACTTCTCTGCGCGCTTTACTTCGGTAAAGCGCGCAAGATCATTAAAAAGCATGGTTCAATTCAGTATCATTAAAGATTTTTCTATTGGCTCCTGTTGGAGCTTATTGTTGTTAGTCGTCTGCTCTATTTGGTTGTAATAATGATTCATGTTGCTCTAGTTGATGATCACGTCATCGTGCGTTCGGGTTTCGCACAATTATTAAATTTAGAAAGTGATATTACCGTTGTTGGTGAATTCGGCTCTGTCGCAGAAGCACGCACAGGGTTGCCTGCGGTACACCCACACGTCGTCATCCTAGATATTTCCATGCCAGATGAAAGCGGCTTAAACTTTCTTAGCGAAATACCAACTGGCATTGCCTGCGTGATGCTTAGCGTGCATGACTCCCCTGCGATGGTGGAAAAATCACTAAAGCTAGGTGCAAAAGGCTATCTTAGTAAACGCTGTAGCCCAGACGAACTTATTCAAGCCGTGAGAACCAGTGCTTCTGGTGGCTGTTACCTCACATCAGATATTGCACTTAAACTTGCAACGCCTAGCGACAGCACCACCTCTCTATGCCAACTGACAAAACGTGAAAACGAGGTATGTCAGCTACTTGCGACCGGGTTGGATGTAAAGTCTGTCGCGGCAGAGCTTGGCTTGAGCCACAAGACCGTGCATGTGCATCGTGCGAATGCCATCGACAAACTCGGCGTGAAAAACAACGTTGAGCTCGCCAAACTATTTTCTCAAGAGTCCTTTTAATGCGAGCTTACGCTGTTACTACCATTTGCGGACTATTTGTTATGGCTTGCGCTTGGTTTTGCTTGTGGGTGATTGCCTATTACTTTGTCAATGATCCCGAGCTGGCGATCTTATTGTTTCCTTTCGCTTTACGATTAGGTGTCGCCCTGCACACTCGCACCGCTTATTGGCCAACGATTTATCTTTCAGAGTGGGGGCTTTCCATCGCACTTGCGATGTTACTGGGTCAACCGCAGTGGCTTACCGTGCTGATTGCGAGCATTGCCAGTATCCCGGTCACTCTGATTGCGAAAAAATACTACTACGGAGATCAAAACCGCCATTTAGCCGTGATGAGCGTTGTCATTATCATTAGCGCGTTTATTAATGTGATGGCCGTTGGTTTTCACGTTCCTTCGGTTTACATGGTGTGGCTGGCTAGCATTTCTGGAGGCTTGCTCGTGGTGCCTATGTGCTACTTGTTATGGAGTTATTTGTTCCAAAGTCGTTGGTCTCCGCTTAGCTCTCTCCTACTTAGTAATGCCGTTGTATTTCAGGTGCGTCATATCGTGCTTTATGCGCTGCTTTTGATCGGCAGTATTTTGGTGCAAACCAGTTTGCCTGAAGAGCTAAAACGATTTGCGCCATTTTGTATGGCGATTCCAATCATCGTGCTTGCTCTGCGTTACGGCTGGCAAGGTGCCCTACTCGCCACCATGCTCAACAGCATTGCGCTGATTGCGGCTCGCAGCGGCGTATCAAATCTAGAAATCACCGATTTGTTATTATCTCTCTCGGCGCAAACCATCACCGGCATTATGCTCGGTTTAGGGGTTCAGAAACAAAAAGACCTCAATCACAAACTGCGCGGCGAACTTGCACGCAATCAGAATTTGTCTCGCCAGCTTATCAAAGCGGAAGAATCCGTAAGACGCGATATTGCGCGAGAGCTACATGACGAAATCGGCCAGAACATCACGGCGATCCGCACACAAGCCAACATCATTAAGCGGGTAAATAACGCAGAAACAAGCGTGGGTTGCGCCGACATGATCGAAGGGCTTTCCCTCAACGTGTACGACACCACTAAGCGACTGTTAAGCAAGCTAAGACCAAAAATGCTGGATGATTTGGACTTAAAAGAATCCGTCGAGCAACTGACGCGAGAGATGGAATTCGCCAATCACGGAACGACTGTTCAACTGAACTGGCAAGGCGATTACACCAGCTTGAGTGATACGCTCAAAGTAACCCTATTCCGTTTATGCCAAGAGTCATTAAATAACGCAGCCAAGTACGCAGAAGCGCAGTTGATCAATATTGAGCTGACGATCGGAGAAACGGCGGTGTCACTGATGATTCACGATAATGGTGTCGGCTTCAAGGTTCAGGACAGCATGAAAGGCATGGGCGTTCGCGGCATGCAAGAGCGTGTGCACGCGTTAGGTGGAAAAATGGTTATCTACTCCACCAGCGATCAAGTGATTGGCACACAAATCAGCATTACTTTACCTAAGGTGTAACTCAAGATGTTTGGATTTTTACGTTCACCTAAATTTACTCAACCGAGTCTGAGCAAAGAGCAAATCGACCAGCGTTACCGCCATTGGCGTTTGCACATTATGTTGGGGATGTACATCGGCTACGCAGGTTTCTACTTTACCCGTAAGACCTTTAACTACGCCGCACCAGCGATGATTACCGATCTTGGCTTAGATAAAGGCGATTTAGGTCTTATCGGTACGCTTTTCTACATTACTTACGGCTGCTCGAAGTTTATTTCCGGTACGATTTCGGATCGCTCTAACCCGCGTTATTTCATGGGATTAGGATTGATTGCGACAGGTCTGGTCAACATCGCGTTTGGTTTTTCTAGCTCACTCGCGGCTTTCATTACTCTGTGGATCTTAAACGCCTGGTTCCAAGGCTGGGGCTGGCCTTCATGCTCCAAGCTGTTAACCACTTGGTATTCACGCTCCGAGCGTGGCTTCTTATGGGCGATTTGGAACACCGCACACAACGTTGGTGGCGCGCTGATCCCTATTTGGGTGGGCTATTTAACGTTGCACTACAGCTGGCGTGAAGGCTTTATTCTACCCGGCATCATCGGTGTATTACTCGGTCTATTCGTTTGTTGGCGATTGCGCGACAAACCCACAACAATGGGCTTACCAAGTGTCGGACAATGGCGCAACGACGCACTAGAACTTGCGCAAGAAAATTACGGACGTGGCCTCACCTACCGCGAAATTCTGAAATCGTACGTATTTAACAACAAATACATCTGGCTGCTCGCGTTCAGTTATGTGTTGGTTTACATCGTCCGAACCGCAATAAACGACTGGGGAAACCTGTATTTAACCGAGCAGCATCACTATAGCCTGATTAACGCCAACGCTGCTCTGTCGATGTTTGAAATCGGTGGTTTTGTTGGTTCATTGGTTGCGGGTTGGGGCTCAGACAAACTCTTTGGCGGTAACCGTGGGCCAATGAACTTGCTGTTCGCGATTGGGATTTTCTTATCTGTCTCTGCGCTTTGGCTGATGCCTCTGACCAACTTTGCATTCCAAGCGGCGGGATTGTTCTCCATCGGCTTCTTTGTCTTTGGGCCACAAATGCTGATCGGTATGGCGGCGGCTGAGTGCTCTCACAAAGATTCTGCAGGCGCGGCAACAGGATTCGTGGGCTTGTTCGCCTACATGGGCGCAGCATTGTCTGGCTATCCACTGGCGTTAATTCTTGAAGAATATCATTGGACGGGTTTCTTCATCACCATTTCAGTTTGTGCAGCCGTCATTGGCCTTTTGTTGCTGCCATTTTTGCAAGCGCAACCATCACGAAAACCACTCGAACCAAAACCTCGGTTGTAAATCGACTTATCGCCCTTCGGGCAAATTGGCGAGTGACCTAACCGCGCTCGCCATCCTTATTTAACGTATCTCTGCTCAATTTTTCTTCCGATTCAGTTCGGAGGGTTAACTATGGGAAAAATTCATGAATTTGAACACTATTTCATCGCATAGCTTCTTTCAAATGAACAACAAAATCCAAAACTACGCTTGGGGAAGCACCTCTTCTATTCACGATTTGTTTGGCTTTTCTAACGAAACGAATGAGCCTCAAGCAGAATTATGGATGGGGACTCACCCAAACGGCTGCTCTGAAGTTCAGATTGAGCAAAACACGCTGCCTTTGTCTGAACTGATCAAACAAAACCAACCCGCTTACTTATCAGCAGAAACCGCAGCGAAATTTGGCGACCTGCCCTTTCTGTTTAAGATCTTAGCGGCCGAACACGCACTGTCGATTCAAGTTCACCCAAGCAAACAAGATGCCGAAATAGGCTTCGAAAAAGAGCAAAGTGCTGGCACCCCACTAAACGCGAGCCATCGTAACTACAAAGATCCAAACCACAAACCTGAATTGGTGTACGCGCTGACAAGTTACCAAGCCATGAACGGTTTTCGCTCGTATGCCGAGATTATTGAGGCATTTAGCCTTTGCGATATCGATGAGCTACGCGCGCCTCTTGACACATTCAAACGCGAAATCAACTCACAAGGTTTACGAGATTTCTTTGTGCACATTCTGACCATGGAAGGAGAAACAAAAGAGCGAGCACTGAAACAGCTTATTGCCCACGCTTCACGTCAATCGGAACAAGGCACTGACAACGACGTTTTCCAGCTCATCTTGGATCTATCCACTCAATACCCTGGCGATGTCGGCTTGTTTGCGCCATTACTGTTGAATGTCATCACGCTGCAACCTGGCGAAGCGATGTTCCTAAGCGCAAGAACGCCACACGCTTACATTAAAGGCACGGGATTAGAGATCATGGCGAACTCAGATAACGTTTTGCGTGCAGGACTCACGCCGAAACATATGGATGTTGAAGAACTGGTTAAATGTACAGATTTTGTACCTAAGCCTTTTGACAGCCTTGTTCTAGAACCCAATGCCAATGGTTGCCAAAGCCTTTACCCCGTTCCAGTGGAAGACTTTAGTTTCAGCATTCTTAACCAACCGAATCACGACGTGGTTGAGGCAAACAGCGCAGAGATTTTGATGGCGATTGATGCCGACCTGACACTCATCAGTGATAACGGTGAGACGTTAACCGCCGCGAAAGGACAATCTGTATTTGTTCCTGCTTACGTTGGCCATTACCGTATTCAAAGTGCGGGACGTGTGGCTCGCGCATTTAACTAACTTCTGAATAACAGATTCAAGCTAGCGTCTGACCCAAGGGACTGGGTTAGACAATTTATTCCTCTCATAGATTGAGCCTGTCCGGTTTTAAGACACTCATTCTTACACCTTATCGACTCAAAGCCGCTGCGGTCTAAACCATCTAAGTTCTCTGAGAACCATAGATTCCTCTATTCACTGCAACATTCATTGTCAAAACCCATTTATTTCCGGTAAATCCTCCGCTCCAATATCAAATTACTTGGATAACAAAGGCGCTCACACAGTGGTATTTGTTGCAAAACGTATAATCAACGTTGTAATCAAAGCCCCAATCACTACAATCTCTGGTTCGATTTTTCAGTTAACGTTTGTATGCCGAAGTTAAACCAAGATAACCCTGTTCAAAGCTCCGCCCTTTCCGATATCGAAACCAGCAGTAAGATTCAATCGGCATTAGAACCGAAGTTTCACAAGCCAAAGAAACGTCTCTGCTTAAGCCCTGGCCTATCGGATAAGCATTTGGCGCGCCGTTGGCAAGTATTGGAACAAGTGACCAATAAAGATCATCTTCTTGATCCTTTCACACAGTCACATTGCGACGCTTACTCCAACAACATTGAGCACTTCATTGGTACTGTCAATGTGCCGGTCGGCATCGCAGGCCCTTTGCGCGTCAACGGTTTGTATGCGAACGATGACTTTTTGGTTCCGCTCGCAACGACAGAAGCCGCGTTAGTGGCTTCCTACAACCGTGGCGCAAATCTTATTACCGCCGCTGGTGGCGCGAGCGCATTGTTGCTGAGTGAAGGGGTGAGCCGAACACCAGTGTTCGCCTTTAATCACCTTGCCGACGCTGGCCAGTTCGTTAGTTGGGTTGTGACCCAGTTTGACGTATTTCGTCAAATTGCGGAATCCACCACCTCACATGGCAAACTCAAAGACATCAATGTAAATATCGAAGGAAACCATGTTTATTTGGTCTTTGAATACGTGACTGGTGACGCTTCCGGACAAAACATGGTGACCATCGCAACAAACGAAGTGTTCCATCATATTTTGGCGACCAGCCCAATCAAACCAACTCAAGCATTCTTGGATGGCAACTTATCAGGCGACAAAAAACCAAACGCGCACACGCTGCGCTCGGTACGCGGTAAGAAAGTATCCGCCGAAGTGACCATTCCTGCTGAGTTAGTGGAAAAATATCTGCATACCACGCCAGAGTCTATGGTTCAATTTGGCAAAATGACCACGGTGGGCGGTTTACTCAGCGGGGCGATTGGCGTCAACGCGCATTACGCGAATGCCCTTGCCGCGCTGTACATTGCTTGCGGTCAAGATGCCGCTTGCGTTGCAGAGTCTGCCATTGGTATCACTCGTATGGATGTGGACGCTCAAGGCAACTTGTACACGAGCGTTACCTTGCCAAACATCATGGTTGGCACGGTTGGCGGGGGCACTGGCCTTCCAACACAAAAAGCATGTTTGGATATTTTGGGGTTGCACGGCAACGGCAATGCGAAAGCCTTAGCCGAAGTCGCAGCTGCGCTTTGTCTGGCTGGCGAACTCTCGATTGTGGGCGCATTTTGTGCCGATCACTTCTCCCGGGCTCACCATAAACTTGCTAGAAAATAATCCTTTTTACTTTGTACAAGAGAACACCCATGCGGTTTTCTCTTGTGCCAATAAAACAACTTTATTTATTAGCTCATAAATTAGTTTAAGTTATATTGCAGACTTAATAATTACACCACTCTCACGTTGACCGCATTATTGCAGTATCACCACACATTCCTCGCTATATCACTGTTTGACCCGATTCTCACGCGATATTAAATATCAGTACGTTACCTAAATAAATATCAAAAACATCTAGCACTAAAGTACCAAATTCATAGATTGAGTTTTTTGTTAGTCACTTATAGAGACTATACTCGTTCCTGCAGCTGCTTGATTTTTCTAAATTTATTATTTAGCTCAAATGAGCTTAATCACTCCCGTTAAATGGATTTAAGTCGTTCCCTCGGGTAAGCGAGTTAACTATGAGACGTCAGAAACAGAATGAAACCTCTTGTTGGGTTCTAGGGTTGATCATCTTATTACTAAGTTACGTCCCTTCAGTACCAGCAGAAATGGAACTAACGCCCTCCGATCAAACCGTTGCGCGTTTCCTCTATCAGAGCACTTTTGGGCCAACACCAAGATTAATTGATGAGGTAGAAGAAGTCGGGATGGAAAGTTGGATATCTCAACAAATCAACCTTCCTGCCACCTATCATCAACCGCTCTATCGGACACCTTTTTCCAAAGGCGCACAATCCAATCGCGAAAACGCTTGGTATCAAATTGTTATTACTGCTGATGATCAACTCAGACAACGCATGGCGTATGCATTAAGCCAGATCTTAGTGGTCTCTCGCTATGGCGGTGTTCTTTCCAGTAAGCCCACAGGTCTAGTCGACTACTATGATGTATTGATTGCTAACGCTTTTGGCAACTACCGAGATTTATTATATGACGTTTCCATTCATCCTGTTATGGGCAGCTATTTGTCCATGCTCGGTAGCGCAAAAGAGAACAACACGACGGGTGCATTACCTGATGAGAACTTCGCTCGAGAGTTGATGCAGTTGTTCACCCTAGGCTTGTATGAACTGAATATCGATGGCAGTAAAAAGCTTGATCGTAAAACGGGTAAGCCTATCCCCACATATACGCAAACGGATATTCAAGAGCTCGCTCGAGCATTAACCGGGTGGAAAAATGCCGATTTAGCGTTTGTTGAACCGATGCGAGTCATCAGCCACCGACACGATGATGGCGAGAAACGATTGCTTGGTAACACAATTCCTGCTGGTTTAACTGCGCAAGAAGAGCTTTCAAAAGTGATCGATATTTTGATGTCTCATCCAAACATGGCGCCGTTTGTTTCTAAGCTACTTATCCAACGTTTTGTAACTTCGAATCCAAGTCCGGAGTACATCGCACGTGTTGCTTCGGTATTCAATAACAATGGCAAAGGAGAAAAAGGAGATTTAAACGCGGTCATTCATGCCATCTTGCTCGATTCTGAGGCTCTAGGCATGACAGATACCCCTCCAATAAAAGTGAAAGAGCCAATACTGGTCCTAACTAATTTTCATCGAGCAGCGGGTTTTACTATCAAATCTACACGTTACGAAGACGCTACTACGATGATGAATATCGCCAATCAAGGACCTCTTCGTTCTCCTTCCGTATTTAATTTTTACTCTCCTGATTACCAACCATCTAACGAGTTTACGGAGTCTGGTATTAGCTCTCCGGAGTATGAGCTACTGAACTGGTCCGTTTATACCGATTTGGTCAACTATATGTTGACCAGCACTCGCAGAGGCGGCGGTGATTCCTACACTCTCGATCTCGGCGAGTTTTATCTTCTTTTGGATGATCACGATGCCTTAGTCGAGCTGGTTAACGAACGCTTCTTTGCTGGAACGGCCTCGGCAGAACTAAAAAAACTCATGCTCACCGTGTTAGATGAATATCGTGAGGACTATGTGCCAACAACAAAGCTCGCCTTGGTGATTTTTACCGCCATTTCCGGCGATGAATTCTATATTCAGGATTAGGAGTGGATTATGGATATTTCACGACGACATTTTATAAAAAGCACTGCATCGATGGGCGCTTTAGCTTCGCTTGGTCTACCAGGTTATTCTCTCGCGGCGCCATCTAATGACTTTCGAGCATTAATATGTGTCTATTTAGCAGGTGGAAACGATGCGTTCAACACTGTACTGCCGTTGTCTGACGCGCACTATAACCAATATGCCAAAGTCAGAGGGGCTCTTTCTGTCGCCAAAGACGACATACTCCCTATCAATTTGCGTACCGCCGATAGCTCGGATAATCTGGTAGAACTTGGCTTACACCCCAAACTAAAGGCGCTGTCTTCAATTTTCGAACAAGGCGATGCCAATATCGTGCTCAATAGCGGCATTCTCAACCATCCCGTTACAAAACAAGCGATTGAGCTAGGTGAAGCGTCACTTCCCGAGCAACTATTTTCCCACAATTCACAAACAGACGCTTGGTTACTTGGTGGTATGCAAGAATCTAGCAACTTGGGTTGGGCAGGAAGAATGTTGGACGTATTAACTTCTGAATCAGAAATAACCCCACTATACAGTGTGCACGGGAACTCGCTTTGGTTACGCGCGATGGAACACCGCCAAACCGTGCTGAAAAAAGACCGTGCGGTTCAGCTTACCGCGATTGATAACCCGCTATACAAGGGGATCTATGACCAACTGCTTTCTCATCAAACAGAGAATCCGTTTAGTGGTCACTTTAATTTGATGGTTGATGAGTCGATGATGATGAGCCGCGTGCTAAGCGAGCAACTCAATCATATTGATGACGCGCCGCTGTTCACCTCATCAACACTCGGCAAGCAGATGCAAACCGTCTACAAATTGATCGCAAGCCAAGATGTGTTAAAGCAACAACGACAAGTCTTCTTCGTTAAACACTCTGGCTACGACCTACACGATTCTCAATTAGTTCGACACCCCGTACTACTCGAAGATCTAGCGACTAACCTCTTAGCAATGTATCGTGCGATTGAACGGTTGGGGCTAAACAAGCAAGTCACCTCTTTTACAATGTCTGACTTTGGTCGACGGATGACAAGCAACGGTAACGGCACCGATCACGGTTGGGGTGGTCATCAACTATTGATTGGGGGCGCGGTGAATGGTCAGCGAGCTATCGGTACATGGCCTGAACTAGTATTGGGCGGAAACGATGACTATTCTCAAGGTCGACTCATACCCCAAATTGCAGCTGATCAAGTGGGCTCAACCCTCGCGCAATGGATGGGCGTGAGTGATAACGCGGCATTGGAATACGTGTTCCCAAATATCCGCAACTTCGCTAATTCAAACCTTGGCTTTATGGCTTAAGCTGCTTTAATGAGCTCTTAATTAACTTGTCATGAAAAAGGGAGCATTTACGCTCCCTTTTCAATATCATTTCCGCTGAATGTCCGTTACGCTTCGTCGCGACGACGCTCGTTACACAGCTTAATGGCACGCTCAAGCAATTCTAGCGCGGATTGCTCACATTCAGGCAGAACCGCATCACTTTCACCAATTGGCGTTACGCGGTCACCCCATTTCAATACTGCCGCACCCCATGTCAAACCTGCACCAAATGCAGCAAGAAGCATGTTATCACCTGGGTTAACTCGGCCTTGCTCTACCGCTTCACACAATGCAATTGGCACCGTCGCTGCAGAAGTATTGCCGTAGTTTTGGATGTTCACAAACGCTTTGTCGTGTGGGATCCCAGATAGGTCACATAGGGTTTGAATAATACGAATATTCGCTTGATGAGGAATAACAACGTCGATTTGGTCAGTAGTTAACTGTGATGCTTTAAGCACGGTTTTCGCAGCTAGCCCCATGCCTTTTACCGCACGTTTGAAAATTTCTTGTCCTACAAAGTTGAAATCCCAGTAACCGTTGTCTTCCGCAAAGCGATCCATACAAGTACCAAACTTTGGCACGGATAGAATATCGCGACCTTTAGCGTCACAACCAATTTGAGATTGCAGTAGACCCGTTTCTTTTTCTGTTCTTGATAACACAACGGCGCCCGCGCCATCACCAAATAGAACAGCGGTATCTCGCATGGCCCAATCGATGTAGAAAGACAATCTTTCCGCGCCAATAATGATCGCGTTGCGATAGTTACCTGATTGAATCAAACGTGTGCCCGTTTCAAGGCCGTAGACAAATCCCGTACATGCGGCATTTAAATCAAAGGCCGCCGCAGAACGAATGCTCAAGTTCTGCTGTATTTTAGATGCGATGTTTGGAATAAGTGAATCCGGAGAACAAGTCGCCACAATGATTAAATCAACGTCGCTGGCGTCAACGCCCGCGTGCGCCAATGCGTGTTTGGCAGCAACGGTTGCCATGTCTGAAGTATTTACATGGCTAATACGGCGGTTTTCGATACCGGTGCGGGTACGAATCCACTCATCTGAAGTATCAAGGAAAGTGCTAAGATCATCGTTAGAGAGCACGGCAGGAGGAACACATTTCCCCCAACCTGTAATTTCAGCGTAGTAATTTGTCATCGCAGACCTATTTATTGTTGTATTTTAATAAAATTTCTTAGAACCTTAGGCTCAAATACAAACCTGCTCTGCGTTATTTCGGCAGGTTAAAAAATAAGTATACAAATAATGAGGCTGACTGGTAAGTCATGTTTTCATCAATACGTAATAAAGGAAGAAGTCATGTCATCGTTTAAAACTCGCTGCCCTTCATGCGGCGGTCTAAATCGTGTCCCGAATGAGCGTGTTGCAGAGTCTGCAACTTGCGGTAAATGTAAAAGTGCACTTTTTGATGGCGCGCCTATCGAAGGAACGCAAGATAACTTTTCTGCCCTATTACAAAGTGATACGCCTGTTGTCGTCGACTTTTGGGCCCCTTGGTGTAATCCGTGCGTCGGTTTTGCCCCTGTTTTCTCGGATGTCGCTCATGAACAAGCAGGAACGGCTCGTTTTGTAAAGATTGATACAGAAGCACAACAAGCGCTCGCTGCACAATTTGGCATTCGAAGCATTCCTACCATCATGGTTTTCAAGAACGGTCAACGCGTTGATATGATCAATGGTGCGCTACCTAAAACTCAGTTTGATCAATGGTTAAATCAAGCACTTAATAAGTAATTCTCCACGCCAACCTCACTGGTAGGTTGGCGTTTTTATGCAACTTATCGACCTATCTATTTAACAAATATTATTTGTCGAAACGACTTAAATTAATCATTTTACTTGCCTAACTATTAGCCTCATATTCGCGCCGAATAACCCATAGATTTCATTTAACTTATAGGCGCAAAACAGTGGAAAACACAGTCGTTCCTGCAGCATCACCACGAGTTACAGTTCCAGTCGTCGCACTGTCTCTTTATGCGGTGGCTTCGGGCTATTTAATGAGCTTGATCCCTCTCATGCTCGGTGAATACAACATCTCAGCAGATTATGCGAGTTGGTTGGCGAGTGTTTTTTATGGCGGCTTATTGGTCGGCGCGATGTTTATTGAACGTGTCGTGCGTCAAGTGGGTCACCGTAAAGCGTTTATTGGCTGCTTAGCGGCATTCTCGCTAACGATTGTCACGCTACCCGTTTTTGCTAATGGGTTAGTGTGGCTTGCTGCTCGTTTTATCGCAGGTATTGCCGTTGCGGGCGTTTTTGTCATTGTTGAATCTTGGCTAATGTCTGGCGACGAAGCATCACGTGCAAAACGTTTGAGCTTGTACATGCTATCGCTTTATGGCGGTTCTGCATTAGGCCAATTTGGCATTGGTGTACTTGGCGTAAGTGGCGGTGTTCCGTTCATTGCAATCACAACGCTGATCCTAATGGCGATGTTGGTGCTGATGTTTATTGAGTGTGAACAACCAAACAGCCATGAATCAACCGCTTTGTCATTTAAGCAAATTGCCAAGCTAAACCATGCTGCAATTATTGGTTGTGTTGTATCAGGTTTGACCTTAGGCGCGATATACGGATTAATGCCTGTTGAGCTAACTAACCGTAAAATCAACCATCAAGACATTGGTACATTGATGGCACTAGTGATCCTAGGTGGCATGTTGGTTCAACCAATGGTGACCACATTGAACAAATACATGAGCCGCACAGTGCTAATGGCGTTCTTCTGTATTTTGGGTATTTTTTCGATCGGTTTGACCTTTATTTCATCGTCAGCCGTGGTATTAGCTGCTGCTTTATTCTTTTTAGGTGCAGCTACTTTTGCCTTGTACCCAATTGCGATCAACTTAGGTTGTGAAGGACTTGATGAGCGCTTTATTGTCTCTGCCACACAAGTCATGCTGTTCAGCTACAGCATTGGCTCTGTTGCTGGCCCGGTTGTGGCTGATAAATTTATGGGCCAAGAGCATGGCTTACTAGGCTACTTGTTTGCCGCTTTGGTTGCGACTGGCGTATACATGCTACTTGCAGCAAGCAAAACCAAGCAGCGTATGGCGGCTGGCCTCTAACCACGCAACTTCCACTCAACGAAAACGAGGGCATGTCGCCCTCGTTTTTTATTCTTCGCTTTTTTGTTTAGATAAACGTTTGTGACGATTTGACGCGTTCGCTGCAGGTCTTTCCGGTACCGCGCGCTTTTCATGAAGTAAATGACGAACCGCCAAGATGGGATGTTTCAATAACATTCTGGGGCCGGAGTAACGCATGACTAAACGCATTTGCTCTTTCGGGTCCGGTTTATAACAGTGAATCGGACACTTGTTACACGTAGGTTTATTCTCTCCATAAGGACAGCGATCGAGACGAACTTCTGCGTATTCAAGCAGCTCACGACATTCTGAGCACAAGTCACTTTTTGTTCCATGGTGATCGTGACAGTAAACCTCTACCATGGCTTTTACCGTCTTAAATTCAGTGGCGAGCTTGCCAAGTAAAATATCGCTCATGAGCTTCCAAAAATCACAACGTCATTGTGTAAAGTTCTAACGTTCGGCCATTATCGTATTGCTGCTCAACTCGTTCAAACTCAAAGCCCAGTTTTTTGAGCAAACTTATACTACGAATATTGTCATTGTTGGTGATGGCAGCCAACTTATCGAGTTTCATTTCCTCTCGAGCATATTCCAGCACCGCGGTTGCCGACTCGACTCCGTAGCCGCAACCATAAGCAGAAGGTAAAAAACCATACCCAAGATCGTAGTGTTGCAATGTGTCACGTTTAACTAGCCCACAAATACCGATCGGTTGTCCATCGTCTTTTTTCTCTACTACGAGTAAACTCACACCTTTAACTTTTTGCATGCGTAGCATGTTTTCTTTTATATAACGCGCCGCTTCATATTCAGTACGAATTTGTTTATCTCCGACAAAACGATAAAAGTCTGGGTGGTTATAAAGTTCTAATATGAATGGTGCATCATCTACACTCACAAGACGTAGTATCAAACGTTCAGTGATCAGTGTTTTCATTTGGACTCCATTAAAACGCGAGAGATGATTGGGCATAGAAACGTACTTGGATCTTGCGACCGACGTAAGGGCTTATTTAGTTGTAACTTGATAAAAAAATAACTATCCTGCCCCGCTAAATTAAAGGACCACCACCATGAACCGCAAGAAGAAAATCAATCAGATCTTAAAAGCGAAGCAGAAGAAGCATAACGCTAAGCTACATAAGAGCAACAAGCCGCGTTATATCTCCAAAGCTGAACGTGCAAAAATGGAAGCTGAAGAGCAAAACCAAGCTTCGGAAAGCACGGAAAATGTTGTAGACACAGTGCCGACAGATCAAGCCTAAAAGAAAAGCCGCTTTATGCGGCTTTTTTGTTTGTTGTACGAGGAGAATTGACTCTAATATTCAACACTGTAGTTCAGTGTGAATGTGCGACCTCTTCCTTTGTAGTCGTAAGCTGCTGCATCGTAGTGTGCCGCGTAAAGAATCTGCGCACGTTGACCCCAAGCGGTTGTGTAGTCTTCGTCAAATAGGTTTTGAATACCAAAGCCTAACTGCCCAACAGGTAGTGTTACATTACCCAGAAGATCAAACGTGGTGTAGCCCTCCAACTTATTGTTGGCGTCATCTTCGTAATCAAACATCGTCTGACTTTGTAGACGAATCGAGTACGAATCTTGGTAGTATGCAGCCCATGCATTAGCCTTAGACGTACTGGCTTTACCTGCGCTCAAATCTTCCCATTTACCATCAGTTTTCAGCTCAGAAACTACGTAGTGTCCTGATGCCCCTAACAGGATATCGCGGGTCACCCAGTAATTGATGTTTGCTTCTGCACCGTAAACACGCTGCTCGTCGTCAACATTCGTAATCAACAACGTTTTTCTATCATACTTGATGGAGTTGTCTGAAAGCGAGTAATAGCCTGCCGCCTGAAGCGCAAGAGAGTTGGTATCAAGACGGTAACCGATCTCATAGCTGTCCGTTTTAATACCTGACATTTTTGAGTCAGACACATTAATGCTGTTGTTCAACGCATAATGACCGTTTGCATCCACAGCATCATAGCTGCCTTGACCATAGTACTTCGCAGGGTCAGCAAGTTCGAAACCTTGGGAGAAGTTTGCCCAAAGTTGAGATTCATCATTAAGCTGATAAATGGTGCCCAAATTAAACAGACTTACAGAGTAGTCGGTGCTGCCACCTGGTACCGCATCCGCTGACACCCCCTTACCCGAGGCAATCTTCTTTTGTACGCTATAGGCAACAAAGTCATCAATCTTATTGTCCATGTATTGATAGCGGTAACCTGCTTGAACGGACCAATCTTGATTAATTTGATAGTCACCTTGAACAAACATTGCGTAAGACGTTACATCTACACCTGGGTAACGACCAACTTCGGCGTACGTTTTATTAATCAAGTTTCCAGAGTTGTTTGCAATGCTTGGATCGAATAGAGCTTGATTGCTCTCAAAACGGTCTAAATACGCATCAACACCATAAACAAGGTTGAATGATTCCCAGTTTTTTGCCAGTGCCAAACGTCCAGCAAAAACCTCTGTCTTTTGCTGAGAAGCACCTTGGTAATAAGGAGTAAACGTTTGGTCTTCACTTCGGTAAGACAACTCGCCAATCAGTTGATGGCCGAATACGCTGTCGTGAGCGTAGTTCGCACTTAAGAGAACTCGCTCTGTACCGTGTTCACGATCGGAATCGAATCCCTCTCGTACATCAACAAATTTATTGTTAACAATGTACAAGCCGTATGGCGAATCTTGCTGGCTGTCATAGTATTGTGCGACAAGGTTTAACTTGCTGGCATCGGAGATTTGAATCTCTGTAGATCCCATCACATCAAGCGTCGAGTTGTATTGCAGAGAACCTTGGGAAATATCTGGGGTGACAATGTCGCCATTTGTGTCAAATGCACCTTGTGTCTCGGTGTACACAACCGAACCCCTAGCGGCAATTCGCTCATTACCACCTGAGATAGACTGAGCTAGTTTGTAATCAAAGTCATCGCTGCTGTTAAAGCCTGAAGTCCCACTGACATACGATTCAAATGACAAGTCATCGGAGTAAGCTTTCTTGGTGATAATGTTGATAACACCACCTGTAGCGCCAGCACCATAAATGGAGGTTGCACCAGATAGTACTTCAATTCGCTCGATGTTGAATGGGTCAATTGCATCAAGCTGACGACTAATTGGGCGAGAAGACTGCAGTGAGACACCATCAATCATCACCAACATCGCTCTGCCACGCAGGTTCTGGCCGTAGTTAGTTCGACCACCCGTACCAACGTCTAACGAAGGAATGGTTGCAGAAAGAATGTCACCAAGTGTCTTGCCCGCGCGATATTGCTGAGCAATTTCCTCTTGCCCTACAAACCAAACCGTTCCTGGAATATCAGAGATCGACTTCGGCATCACACTACCCACGACCACCATTTGTTCATCACTTGGTGTTGATGTTTGTTGAAGTTCTTCCGCAGCTATTGAGCTAACTGCGTATCCACTGCTCATCGCAAGTACGATGAGATTAAGAGAAAACGTCCTTTTTATCATTGTATTTATCTTTTTGTTGTCAACAAGAGCGTGCAATGATACTTATTCTCACTCTCAAATCGAGCACTGTTACATAAGTTAACCAAATGTTAATTAGGATTATGCTTGCTCATAAGCTGTCGATTTTTTTCTAAACGAGGACAATCTTCACAAAGCTTTCTGCCTTCACACTTATAGACTAAACAACAGCTTTTTCTGACCAATTTTAGCGGCTGATCCAGTGATGTCTCATAAAGTGAATGACTATTGTTGGCATCTAAACCCAATGCCTGTAACCACAAGATGGCATGCTCACGCAATGTCGTGTTGGTCATTTGCGGAAAACGCTGTTGAAGACGAATCAAACAAGCCATGATCCCATCCGACATCAATTGATGAGTGAAGCCTGGGCGAATGCGCGTCCATTGACTCATTTCTTGTTGGTAGAAATCGAACAACTCTCGAATTTGACGTCCGGCCTCTTTTATTAATTCTTCTGGCTTACCATGTATATGTGTTTCGTCAGCGAATCGATATCCAGACACAAAACAAGGCTTGAGTTGCTGCGCCATCTCACGAATGTTTGGCAACGTGTGGAAACCGTAAATAGAAATGAACGCAACATAAACAGGCTGCCAACACAACAAATCCCACGTTCTCGTCAACCAATACGCTTTTCCCGCTTCCGGATGAGCCTCAGACAACTGTTGGTAAAGGCCTTGAATGATCGGATTGATATCATTTTCGATATGAATAACTTCTTGCCCTATTTCGCCAATATCACCGTGCAGGTAAGGCGTAATCTCACTCGAAGTTTGAAATAGTTGCGGGAAAAATTGCTCAGACATGATGTTTTATTGTTGGTGTAGTCATTCTGACACCTTTATACCCAAGCACTAATCGCAATGCAAACTATTATCCTTTGCGTTCACATAACAAGAGCCTATTCTCATCTGTGGTCTCTGTCTTTATTTTCAAGCTCTTTGCGCCCGTAAGGTCTGGTTACGTATGCGATGAATAGCAACAAACTCTTAAACCTCTTCGCATTTAGCGCTGACATGATCGCAAAAATACACAGCATAAAAACACCCTGATAAAACTGTGTTAACAGTTTCCCTGTGTAGCGTGAGTTATTGCCAATAATTGAATATTGCTGTTTCTTATCCAAAGGAGTGTGAACAACATGAAGTATTTTCTTTCTGAATATCGGGACAATGTAATTAAGTAATTTGGCTATATAGCCCCCTGTTTTGAATAAGGAAATCCACATCATGTTGTATCTTGAGTTTCTATTTTTGCTCGTGATGCTGTATATCGGCTCACGTTATGGTGGTATAGGCCTTGGGGTCGTATCTGGTATTGGTTTGGTGATTGAAGTCTTCATCTTTAAGATGCCACCAACCTCCCCTCCTGTCACCGTTATGTTGATCATCTTAGCGGTGGTAACATGTGCATCCATTCTTGAAGCGGCTGGTGGTTTGAAATACATGCTGCAAGTTGCCGAACGTGTGCTTCGTAAAAACCCAAAACGCGTCACCCTGATCGCTCCTTTTGTTACTTACTTTATGACCTTCTTGCTCGGTACAGGTCACGCGGTTTACTCCATCATGCCAATCATTGGCGACGTTGCACTGAAAAACGGCATTCGTCCAGAACGTCCAATGGCAGCCGCTTCCGTCGCTTCGCAAATCGCGATTACGGCCTCTCCAATTTCAGCGGCAGTGGTTTACTACTTAGCCCAGCTGTCCGATATTCAACACGAGATCACTCTGCTTTCTATTCTGCTCGTTACTGTTCCAGCGACGCTATTCGGTACGTTGCTGATGTCACTTTACAGCCTAAAACGCGGTAAAGAACTGGAAGACGATGAAGAATACCAAGAGCGTTTAAAAGATCCGGTGTGGCGTGAAAAGATCCTCAACACCACTGCAACGTCTCTTGATGAAGTGCTACCAACAAGTGCTCGTAACTCTGTGTTGCTGTTCATCGCTTCTATCTTGGTTATCGTCGTTATCGCGATGTGGCCGGACATTCGTACCATAGTGGATGGCGCGAAACCAATCAGCATGGCCGTTGTGATTCAAATGATGATGCTCTGCTTCGGCGGTATCATTTTGCTTGCAACCAAAACTGACCCACGTGACGTACCAAACGGCGTAGTATTCAAATCAGGTATGGTGGCTGCCATTGCGATCTTCGGTATCGCCTGGATGTCAGATACTTACTTCCAATACGCAATGCCTCAGTTCAAATCTGGCATCGTTGAGATGGTAACCAACTACCCTTGGACGTTCGCGCTTGCGTTGTTCATTGTGTCGGTTGTAGTGAATTCTCAAGCAGCGACTGCACGTATGATGTTGCCTGTCGGTCTTGGCTTGGGTCTAGATCCTGCACTGCTTATCGGCCTAATGCCTGCGGTATACGGTTACTTCTTTATTCCGAACTACCCTTCAGACATCGCGACAGTGAACTTCGATACGTCAGGTACCACTAAGATTGGTAAGTGGTACTTCAACCATTCATTTATGTCGGTAGGTTTGATTGGTGTGATTGGTGCCTGCTGTCTGGGCTACTTGTTAGGACAAATGATCATTCCTTCATAATTAGCCAAATCAACAATAAATTAGAGGCGAGTCATTGTACGTTAGCGTACAGCCTGAATGACTCGCCTTTTCTTTGTCACGCTAGTGATTACAGTAAGAAGTCATCATCAATCGCGACAAAGTTATCGGCACAATCAATCAGAGTTTGGGATGTTAGCTTAGGCACACCATAAACAGTCACCGTTTTATTGAAGCGCTGCTGAATTCGTTCCACCAGAAGACTAAAGTCCCCATCTCCAGAAACGAGAATCACTTCCTCAACTTCAGGGGCAATTTCAATCGCATCAAGAGTAATACCGACATCCCAGTCGCCTTTCGAGCTGCCGTCACGACGCTGAATATAGGGTTTAAGCATTACCTCGAACCCAACACCGCGTAAAATGTGATGAAACTGACGCTGTTTTGGATCGTTACTCGCGATGGCATAAGCACGAGCACTCACCACCTCTTTCCCTTGCGTCGCAACATACCAAAACTGGTTGTAATCAAAATTACTGCGATACGCTTCGCGACAGGTGTAATACACATTCTGTACATCAACCAAAATGGCGATCTTTTGTTTTCTTTCTGAATTCATCTTTTCTACGCTTGATTTATTTGCTGCCTACCCTAAGTCAGTTTTGGAAAAAGCACAATGAGCCAATTCCACTAAACTTAACGTATAAACGGTATTTGGGTTTCTAGGGGAACTGTCATGGGCGGAAAGTTACTAGTGATACTACTTTCTTGTATCTTGTCATCGACAGCATTCGGTTATCCAGCACATTCAAAGTACTGGCCGCATCGGAGTGTGCTTTACTTCGCTCCAGAAAACGATGAATACGTCAAACAATTCTTGCTAGAAACACTCATGAATGAGTGTGAGTTGGAAGACAGAGATGTGGTCACATTAGTCATTACAGAACAAGGCTATACGTCTCCAGCTTGGCTCAAAGAAGAATTTGATTTGAAAATGCTTGCCAAGCTGTATGAAATTGAAAAAGGTTCACATACCGCAATTTTACTGGGTAAAGATGGCCAAGAGAAATACCGATGGGGCGCAGAAACGGATTGGCCATTTATCAACAACTTGATTGATCAAATGCCAATGCGTAAGCAAGAAATGCAGAGACGTCACAGCCCCTGCAAAATCTAACCATTAGACGAACTTATTTTCTAAACCAGTCTAGTTTGTTGTGCAACTGAGTCACGCTGCCAACGACGATCAATGCTGGACTGATCGCTTTCTCAGCCATTTCAGAAAGTTCATTTAGTTTACCTTGGAACACGCGTTGCTCTGCTCGCGTCCCATTTTCGATGATTGCGCATGACATTTCTGGATCTAAGCCGTGCGTGATGAGCTTGTCCATAATGTGGCCGCTTTGCTTCAACCCCATGTAGAACACAAGCGTGTTGTTTGATTGCGCTAACGAGCGCCATTCAATTTCGCGACCGTCTTTTTGCACGTGACCCGTGATGAATTGAACGCTTTGCGCATGATCACGGTGCGTTAGTGGAATACCTGCGTAAGCCGTCGCGCCAGCCGCAGCGGTGATCCCCGGCACCACTTCGTATTGAATACCGTATTCTGCAAGCTCTTCCAACTCTTCACCGCCGCGTCCAAAGATAAATGAATCTCCACCTTTTAGGCGCACAACGCGTTTCCCTTCTTGTGCTTTTTCCACCAAAATTTGGTTGATCTGGTCTTGTGGTACGCAGTGAAAATCGAGCTTTTTCCCGACATAAATCATCTCGGCGGATACGTGTGCTAACTCTAGAATCTCTTTAGATACCAATCGGTCATACACCACAACTTCAGCCGCTTGAATGGCTTTCAAACCTTTGACCGTCAGCAAGTCTGGATCGCCCGGCCCCGCACCAACTAGAGAAACAAAGCCGCTGTTTAAAGATGAGTTCGCAGTAGTCATATCAACGCCTATCGGAAATTTGGATATAAAGAGTAACACTCACGTTATTAACTTAAGGTTCAAACTACTCCAAGGAGTTATTACTTTTTATAGCCAAATCAATACAATATCTATTGAAAGTTAAATGAGTTAAGTAGCCCTACCTACCACAGGTAGGGCCAGATAAAAGCAGTTTATTTTGCGATTGCAGGCTCTGCTTTTACTTCTTCTTCAACTACGTTGATAGAAGGCGCTGTTTTCGCATGAGTTAGGTACAGTGGCAGACAAGTCATTACGAGACCACCAACAATGTTACCTAGAATGGTTGGGATAAGGTTGAAGTTCAACCAAGTCGCGATACCAAAATCCGCACCTAAGATCATACCCAGTGGGAATAGGAACATGTTTACCACGGTGTGCTCGAATACTAGCGCGAAGAAGATGAAGATTGGGAACCACATCATCGCTACACGACCAGACACTGAACGTGCCGTCATGTTGCCGATCACGCCTAGGCACACCATTAAGTTACAGAAGATAGCGCGTACAAAACACGTGATCCATCCGTCCATACCCATGTTTTCGAAACCAAGGCTACGGGCAGTCGATACAGCGACAAACTTCTTCGCTACCGCGTTGAGCTCTAGAGAGAAGTTACCGGTTAGAGAGATTGCCACTAGGTAAGCCACAATTAGAGAACCAATCAGGTTACCCAAACCTACCAATCCCCAGCAACGGAAAATACGACCCCAAGTGATACCCGGACGGTTAGCAAACTTAGCCAAAGGAGCAAGACCAAAAACACCTGTGACAAGGTCGTAACCCATCACACTGAGAATCACAAAGCCCACAGGGAAAACAAGCGCCCCCACAAGGCCAATGCCTGTTTGTACAATCGCGGTAATAGCAACCACCACTGCAAGAGACAGAATAACGCCTGCCATCGTGCCGCGAAGCAGAAGATCTCGAGTGCTGGTATTAATTTTCGCTTCACCCACGTTGATCATGGTTTGCACGAATTCAGCAGGTTTAAAGTCTGTAGACATGAATGTGTCCTTATTCAAAATTGAAAGTTAAAAAGTTAAAGATTGAATAGAGAAAGGCTTCCCGTTGACACCCACTGCTGTCGACATCATCTCGCTTCCCTGTTCCCCCAAGATGACGCTTGGAAAGCCTTTGTCTATTGAATCTAAGTACTCGGTGCATTCCCTCCCCTTAAGGAGGAGGGAATGCAAACCAAGCTTATGCAGAAATTTCTACTTCACCGTTGGTTACGCGCGTTTTATACGCTTTCACGTTAAAACGCTCGTCTTCCATGCACGCACCTGTTGTCAGGTTAAAGCGTTGCTTTTTAAGTGGGCTTGCTACCCAAAGTTCGCCTTGGTGCTCACAAATCAAACCGCGAGAAAGCACGTTTGATTGGAAGAACGGGTCTGTGTTGCTGATCGCCAGCACTTCTTCTGCTTGTGTTGGGCGGAATACCGCAACTTGCTGACCATCAACCAGTGCACAAACGCCAGTGCCCGGTACGATGTCGTTGATTTGGCAAATCTTTTCAAATGACATGTTCAACCTTCCCTTATGCTTCAGTGATCGCTACGTGTAGGATGTCGCCTTTCGCTTCAGGATGTTTCTCCGTGAAGGTCGCTGGACGGTGCTGTTCGCGCTCTTGAACAAACACAACATTGTCATCGCGCTTGTCAGAGTTGATGAAGTGTGCGAAACGAGTCAGTTGTGATTCGTCATTGATGGTTGCAGTCCACTCACATTCGTACTCATCTACAAGCTTCGCTACGTCTGCTTCTAGTTGAGCGTTAATGCCAAGTTTGTCTTCAACAATCACTTCGCGTAGGTAGTCAACGCCACCTTCCATGTTTTCCATCCAAACCGATGTACGTTGTAGTGGTGCAGCAGTACGGATGTAGAACATCATGAAGCGGTCGATATACTTGATTAGCGTTTCTTTATCTAGGTCACTTGCAAGTAGGTCTGCGTGACGAGGTTTCATGCCGCCGTTACCACATACGTACATGTTCCAACCTGCGTCAGTCGCGATGATACCAAGGTCTTTACCTTGTGCTTCCGCACACTCACGAGTACAGCCAGAAACACCGAACTTCATCTTATGAGGTGTACGAATGCCTTTGTAACGGTTCTCAATATAAGAGCCTAAACCAACAGAATCTTGAACGCCGTAACGACACCACGTTGAGCCAACACATGTCTTCGCCATACGAAGTGCTTTTGCGTACGCTTGACCTGTTTCGAAGCCAGCGTCGATAAGCTTGCGCCAGATCTCTGGAAGATCGTCTTTTTGAGCACCGAACAGACCAATACGTTGAGCACCGGTTACTTTGGTGTATAGGTTGTATTCTGCAGCAACGTTCGCTAGTGCACCCAGTGCTTGAGGTGTAACTTCACCACCCGCCATACGTGGGATTACGGAGTAAGTACCATCTTTTTGAATGTTACCTAGGAAGTTATCGTTGGTGTCGTGCAGCTTAACCAGTTGTGGCTTAAGAATGTGCTCACCCCAGCAAGAAGCCAAGATAGAACCAGCCAGTGGTTTACAAACTTCACAGCCGTAACCTTTACCGTATTTCTCTAAAAGCTCATCAAACGTTTTGATCTCTTCGATACGGATTAGGTGGAACAACTCTTGGCGTGAGTAAGCAAAGTGCTCACAAACGTCGTTCTTCACTTCAATACCAGATTTAGCAAGCTCTGCGTTTAGAACAGAAGTGACTAGAGGAATACAACCACCACAGCCTGTGCCAGCGCCAGTCACTGCTTTGATGTCGCCCAATGTATGGTGGCCATCAGCAACCGCTTGTGCGATCTTGCCTTTGGTTACATCGAAACATGAACAGATCACTGCGCTTTCTGGTAGAGCGTCTGCACCTAGTGCTGGTTTCTCAGCGCCTGCGTGTGCAGGAAGGATCAATGCGTCTGGGTGTTCTGGTAGGTCGATTTCGTTCAACATCAATTGAAGCAGATCGCCGTAGTCAGACGTATCACCCACGAGTACTGCACCTAGCAGCTTCTTGTTGTCTTCAGAAACGATAAGACGTTTGTAAACTTCTTGCTCTTCGTTCTGGTAAACGTAACTCTTACAGCCTTCAGTACGACCGTTCGCATCACCGATAGAACCTACTTTCACGCCCAACAATTTCAGCTTCGCAGACATGTCAGCGCCTTCGAATTTGCTTTCTGTGTTACCCAGTAGGTGATCAACGGCAACCGTCGCCATCTTGTAACCCGGAGCAACAAGACCGTAGAACATTTCGTTCCAAGACGCACACTCACCGATAGCGTAGATGTTCTCATCAGAAGTCTGACAATGGTCGTTGATAGCAACACCGCCACGAGGGCCAAGTTCTAGCTCCATTTGGCGAGCCAGTTTGTCTTGTGGACGAATACCCGCTGAAAATACAATGAAGTCTGTCTCTAACTCAGTGCCGTCAGCGAAACGCATGACGTTACGAGCATTTTTACCTTCTGCTGCAATCTCAAGCGTATTTTTGCTAGTGTGAACGTTCACGCCCATACGCTCGATCTTTTGACGAAGTTGGTTACCACCAGCAAGGTCAAGTTGCTCAGCCATCAGCTTTGGTGCGAACTCAACAACGTGTGTTTCTACACCCAATGCTTTTAGTGCGCCTGCCGCTTCAAGACCGAGTAGACCACCACCGATAACCACGCCTGATTTGCTGTTTTTCGCACACGCTTCAATCGCTTTTAGATCTTCGATCGTGCGGTAAACAAAACAGTCTTTGCTTTCATGACCTTTGATAGGCGGGACAAATGGGAATGAGCCTGTAGCAAGAATCAGCTTGTCGTATTGAACTTCACGGCCAGTGCTTGAGTAAACAATGCGGTTTTCACGGTTAATGTTAATCGCACGTTCACCGATCAACATATTGATGCCGTGTTTCTCGTAGAAGCCTTCTTTCACTAAAGAAAGTTCATCTGCAGTGTGGTGAGAAAAGTAAGAGGAAAGGTGCACACGGTCGTATGCGACACGAGGTTCTTCACAGAAAACGGTAATCTCCATATTAGAGATATCAGCTTTCTCGACTAAGTCTTCAATATAACGGTGCCCTACCATACCGTTACCGATGACTACTAGCTTCAACTTGCTCATTATAATTCCTAAGGGTTAGGTTCTTATCACTGAGCTCATTGTTAATTGTGAAAGAAAATTAATACATGATGTAAATCAATTACAATTTCAAACTACCCTAAAGGGGTAGATGAACGTTTTTATCTTGATATTGAAGAATAAAAGGTAATTTATTAACGGATGTTGGTAGTTTTTAAAAAATGAGATAACCGCAGTCATGCTCACAAAGGGCTATACAGTTTTGGCTTTTACAGAATGGCAATGATTGTCGAGTTAAACCACGCTAACGATAAACCCTGCTTTGTTTAAAAACAAAGCATTCGTTTTAACCTAGCCGTTTCAAGGCTATTAAAGGTGAACAACTGAAGTGACTGAAAGTTTTAGAAAAATCAAGTCTCACAACAAAAATCTTTTACTAGCTAAGTCGCACTATAAAGACTAGAATCTGATTTAGTTCATATGGAATAAAATCCATATGATTGATACCGTAATTGACATATAGAGTGCCGTCCCATGTTTGTGAGGCGGCCTTTTATTTGGGAGTCATAAAATGTCAGAAAACAATTCTATCTACATTTCAAGCTTAGATATGAACCGAATCACGGCTTTGTTGGATAAAATGCCAAACATCGCGGCGGAGCTTGTTGAGCTAGAAGCAGAGCTAGACCGTGCGACGGTTCTTGAGCCAGAACAAATGCCAGATAATGTGGTCACGATGAACTCAACTGTAGAGTTTAAATTTGCAGGTGAAGATAGAACCATGACAAAGACACTGGTTTACCCATCTGAGCTGAAAAGCAGTGATGATATTTCCATTTTTGCGCCCGTAGGCAGCGCACTGATCGGTTTGTCTGTTGGTCAAAAGCTTGAATGGCCAATGCCAAATAATCAAGTGAAGACAATTGAAATTGTCGATATCACCTACCAGCCTGAGCGTTGTGGTGCACTAAACCGCTAACCCTCAGTAGTCCCGGTGCAAAGGCCTCATTTATGACTTTGCACCAGGAGAGCCCCTCGCTTGTCCCCTATTTCCTTCTTTGTTTTTCCAAGCATTTACTTTGCTGCTCTTAAGTAACATCACCGATTCTTTATTATTTACCGCATATTCAATGCCTATATCTCCAAGCTCAATCATAGAAATTGCAAAGTATTTTTCGTATATTGTCGCTCCGAAAACGACGTAAATTATGCGCAAAATGGAAGAATATCTAACTCGAATTGCCGTCTTAGAAAAAGAAAATGAAGAGCTGAAGCGGAAGAATGCGCGACTACAAGAAAAGTTGAATGCTGCACTCGACAGTAATGGACTGTGTTTGTGGGAGCAGCATATTCCTTCAGGTACTTTGACGATATTCAATATGCAGTGGGGCAAAATGCTAGGTTATCAGCCCCATGAGTTAACCGCGACGGTTGAAACGTGGAAAAACAATCTCCACCCTGAAGATTATGATCTTGCGGTGGGTGCATTTGAAGATCACCTAGCTGGCAAAACCGACCTTTATGAGGTAGTTCATCGCATGATTCATAAAGACGGCAGTGATAGTTGGGTCTACGATCGAGGGCGCATCGTCGAGTATGGTTCTGATGGCGAACCACTACGCATGATGGGCACTCATATCGATATTACAAAAGAAAAGCGATATGAGCAGCAACTGGCTAAGTTAGCTTCGAGTGATCCATTGACCGGACTGTTAAATAGAAAAGCAATTGAGGAAAACTTTAATCATCAACCTCAAACCAAGCCGTCTCAGCAGTCTGCCTTAGTGTTTGTTGATATAGATAATTTTAAAGCAGTTAACGACCAGCTAGGCCATCATACTGGTGATACTCTCCTCATTAATATCGCCAATAGCTTAACAGAGCTTGCGCCAAGCAAGTCTCAAGTCGGACGCATAGGAGGAGATGAGTTTGTCGTTTTAAGCTCTTATTCAAATCAAGAAGAAATATCTCAACTTTGTGATCGACTCTTAAGTTCCATCATTCCTGCGATAAATCAGGACTTAAATAAAGTAACGATTGGAATGAGCATCGGTGTTTGTCTATTTGATAAAGGAAAACAACAGTTTAATGAAGTTTATCAAAAAGCCGATCATGCAATGTATGAGATAAAGAAAAATGGCAAAAATGGCGTTGCCTATATCCAGATATAATAAGTCTCTTGTTTTTTGAAATTAATATTTCTTTAATTTGACAATGTTCTCTATGGAATTGATAGCGTCTTATTTTTAATAAGTCATTCATATAGGAAACAAAAGAAATAACAAACAATTAAGAGAGTTGCATACTACACGGTGTAATATTATTACTGTCTTTGTGACTGCTTTTGTTGCATACAATATTATTTCTTATTATTTTTATAAAAACCACTAGTAAAAAGTAGTTAAACATTATAATTCATAAACTTATAAAAACCGAAATGCATGGTTGAATTTTAACCACCCCTTCTACTAATATCTCGCCTCGTGTTTAAAAGTAATAAACACACACAAATATAAAACAAACTTTATAAAACATAATGCACACTTGATAATTACTGGTTCTATTTGGGTAGAGCTCGGTATTTATTTTATTTAAAACATTATGAATTTGTAATTTCATTTAATATCAAAATATTAAGTAGGTATATAAATTGAAGAAGGTTATCCTCCCTCAATTGGGCTTTGTTGCGTCAAATTTACGCTTGCTAGCTCTTGGCTTTGTAACCCTCGTGTCAGCATATTCTTTTTCATCAGAGGTTTATGCTGAGCAAGTGGCTAGTGGTGAACAAAAAACATTAGTTGTACTCGTCAATTTCCAAGAAAACCCTCAAGAGATCCCGATCTCTAAAGAAGACGCCCATCATGTTGTTTTTAATACCGTTAGCGACTTCTATTCGCAAATGTCCCAGGGGCAACTTTGGCTATCTGGTGATGTTGCTGGAACATTCACCTTACCGATATCAAACCAAATTTGCGATGATGATGCTGTAGCAGCGGAAGCCAACAAAATGGCTGAAACTGCGGGATATCAACTATCAAACTATGACCGTTTTATCTACTTAACAACCAAAACTGGATGTGCATCAGAAGGCTCTGGTAGTCAAGGAGTAACTCCCTCTAGAGCGTCAATAAATGCGGTTTTCGAGCCTCGAGTTATCGCCCATGAATTAGGACATAATTTTGGATTGCATCACGCTTCCGCACTCAACTGTAAAGACGGTACTTTAGCTGGTGATTGCCGTGTCATAGAGTACGGTGATAGCTACGATACAATGGGTAACTACGATATGGGTTACTTTAGCGCCTTCCAATTGGAAAACTTAGGGTGGCAGACCTCCCCTGCTCAAATCATTTCTAGTGATGGTGTTTACTCTATTGATGCCTATGAAGACTTTGAAAGTACTTCATCAAAAGTTTTAAAAATCCCAAGAGGTACCGATCCAATTACAGGTCAGCGCCAATGGTTTTACGTTGAATATCGACAAGCTCTTGGCTACGACAGCTTTTTACGTGACCGTTCGTACATCGTATACCGCCAAGATGTGACAGAAGGTGTGGTTGTGCGCCTAGCGACAGACGGTGATCTTAAAAGTAGCCGCTTGCTACACATGAAGCCTGACTCCACTTTCAAACAATTATTTGGGAGTAATGACTGGGAAGACCCTGCTCTTCCAATTGGTGGAACATTCACCGATACAAAAACAGGCGTGTCGATTACTTTGGAAAGTGCTAATGGTCAAAACGCACAGGTCAGTGTCATATTTGGTGGTGAATCCGGGCAATGCGTTGCGACATCGCCTCTACTCTCTCTAACCCCACTATCAGGTTCTGATGCAAATGCTGGAGAAACGTTAGCGTATAATCTTAAAGTGACGAACCAGAACAATACAGAATGTGCAGACGCGACTTATACAACGGCTTTAAGCGTTCCTGACGAATGGAATTATGACGCAAGCGCGTTGACGGTTCCTTCCGGCATGAGTGCAGAAACGACGGTCATGGTTACGTCAAACAGCGATGCTCAGCCGAACTCTTACAGCATAACCGTTGACGTTATAGATGCTGAAAATGAACAATCAGCCAAAACCGAGCTATCTTACACAGTGTTGTCTGAGTCAACGTCACCACTTGAAGCGGTGAATGATAGCGTAACGATCAGCGATAAATCCGTCGTTCGCATCCAACAGTTAAATAATGACTCGTTTGAACAATCGACCTCTCTTGCGATTACGGTCGCTAAGCCAAACAAAGGCAGCGCCCGTGTACTGAGTGATGGCTCCATTGAATACACACCTTCGAAGAAGTTTAAGAATAATGATTCATTTACTTATACGATCAGTGACGGTCAATCTTCTTCAACCGCGACGATTAGTATCACCTTACAATCGACTTCTGGTGGGAATGGTGGTGGAAACGGTAAAGGGAAACCGAACTAAATCACGCAATTCAATATGAAAAAGCCTGGAGAATACTCCAGGCTTTTTATTCACAAGACGTCAATTAGTTGCTTGGTGCAGGACAAATATCACAGTCTGCAGAAGCTGTATTCGTCGCTTGAGTATTATCGATTTTCAAGAAACCAACCGCCGTCACAGTATCACGGAAAGATTGTGTTTCTGCATTGCTAAATGCCGTTGGGATATAACTACCAGTATAAGACTGACATTGATCCGAAGCGAGTTCGATATTATCCACTACTGTCACGTCATCAGAAGCATCCTCAGGCGTACCTGAGTCATCCACAACAGAAACATTCACTAAAGTAAGTCCAGGCGTTGTGTTACATACCATTCCCGAGAAGCTCACTTCAGCAATGATACCATTTTCAGTAAGCTTGAAGCCGCTTTCACATGATTTCGTTACACTAATCATTGGAGACAAGCTCAATGACTCACATGGATCACTTGCGGTATCACTAATGGTCGCTTGGCCACCCGGAGTCGCAGCTGCTGTGACTTTCACCGTATTAGTTAGACCATTGCTTGTACTTTCAAAACTGCCGCTGTATGAAGCACTATCACCTGAAGCAATGGCACCTAGGCTATGTGTAGTACCTGCTTCTAAATCCTCTACAACAACATCGTAGAGCGTACCGACACCATCATTAATCACGTCGCCGCTGTATGAGTAAACGTAACCATCTTCTGTTTCATTCACAACCGCTTGATTACATGTTTTGGTGATATCAACACTACACAACTCAAAGTCACCAACCACAAAGTCTTTCAACTGAGCGGTAATACTGCTTGATGCTCTTGTTTCGGCTGCAAACGAGCTAAAACAGGTGTCTGTTTGTAGAAGTTCAGTAAGGTTTACACCACCTTCAAAGAAGGTTTCTGGAGGGAAGACATTTTCGACACCACTTTTTGGCGTATACGCCCATGGTGCAGGTGAGTCAGTTGTATTGGTTGAAGCACACACATCTTGCGCGCCTGGTGAACACAGTGCATTTGTCTTAACTTTCAAACGTAAGTTTGTCGCAGCACACTGACCATCTTGTGGATTATTGTTATCAGCTTTCGCACAAGTTGTGTCCCATTCAAGAACCAAAATTTCTGGCCCCTCATTTGCCCCTTGCAAATAATTCACCTGAATCAAAAGGTCACCAGCAATATGTTGACCAGTGAATGTACCGTCTGGGCTTGTACTGACTGAGTCTTGATAAAACCAAAAACCTAAGAAGGCATCACCGCTGTTACCAAAACGGTCTGCACCAAAGGTGAGTACAAGGTCATTATTAATGTTGTATGCCGCTGCATACGCATGAAGAATGTCCCCTTTATCAAGTACCGTACCAGTCTTCCAACCAAGTTCCGGTATGTCTTTGATGTCTTTATTACCACCAGTAAAGATTGTATCCGGTGTTGCCGTGTCATTCTCAAAGCTAAATACTAATGCTCCACCACTGTTTGGCGGCGTTGACCAGTCATCTGGAGCACCTACTCCAGAGTCATCTATCGCATTAGCATTTGCTTCTAACTCAAATACGCCATCTGTTGGTGTTGCAAATGCAGAGCTACCTATTAGCAAGCTTGTAAATATTGCATAAAGAAAGCTCTTCATCGTATGCCAGATACCTGACTTACAAGAATTCATAACCTACTCCTTAGAACGCTTCTAAAGCTAGACGAAGGTCCCTATGTCATTAATTGCCTTTTAAGAAAGAGTGAAAGCGAGATACAACTTTCGTTTCGAGCTCCTATAACGCATAGAGCATGCCACTACTTAAGGTTATGATTTTATTAAACTAAATATTTTCAACAGCGAAGAGAATGAACAGAGTGTTCAATTTTAAAGAAAGAGAAAGAAAACAAAAGAGACAAAAAAACCTACGATAACAAAGATATATACGTGTTCTAGGATAATGTTACAGATTGACACTTTATTGTTTACACCTGTGACAGATGCGCAAAAGCGACAGTATTGAAACTGTCCACTATGAATATGAAATAGACGCTTACTCACCTACTCCCAATAATGTGAAGGTGATGTGTAACACCTGTTTGCATAGTGTTACATCCTTTACACATCTAATTGAATACTCATTTAACTAAAACATATTCAGTCGTTTAGCGAATAAGTTTTAGCTCAACCATTTATGAAAATATAAACAAACTGTTCACCCCTCTGTACAAAAATAAAAAATAATCAACAAATACAAAAGGTTAAATATGGAACACTCTATGCTAGTCAACTGGCGCAGTTTAACTCTGTGAGAAAACTATCACGTATGTGGGCTCAAGGACGTAGCGAGCCCACTTACACAAGGAGGTTTTATGAAAACCATATTTAACTCTTGGTGGGGCAATAAGAGTTACCGTTGTTCCACTTTATGTAGCCAGAATATACTTACAGCGATCAATATCAGCAGCATGTTTAAGCTGTTTACTTGGGTCATAGCGGTTAGCTTAGTGCTGAGCTCTCAAATTGTTTACGCATCCGCTGGCGACCCTTCAAGCCGAGGCGTGCAACCAATATTTGTTGAAGGGAATAACACCTGTCAACAATTACTTCCAGGGATCGATGGTTTGATAGAATACAAGCTTGAGCCAGTTACAGACGACACTTTCGGTGATGGCATGCTTGAAGTGGTTATTGATCAACAACCTGGGGAAAAAACCTTCAGTTGGGATCAAGGTGATAGCCCTGTGATTATGCAAGCTATCTTCGTAAAAGGTGGTCCTGACGGAAACCTATATAACTACTTTACAGATGGATTATTGTATCAAGATGATGCCTTACTACATGCACCTGTGGGTAACAATGGTAGATACTATGGCTTAAGTCATATTTCATTCTGTTACACACCAGGCGTACCAGACATTAAAATCACTAAAACTTGTACATTTGGTGATATTGTCAATGGTAACACTTTGAAATACAACTATAAACTCACTGTAGAAAACACCGGTGACTTTGCATTGTATGATGTTGTGGCAACAGACACTACAGCCGTTGACAACGATATGGCTGCTGGTGACCAAGTGTTCAATTTAGCGATGCTCGCCGTTGGACAAACGCAAGAGTTTAATGGTTCGTTTATTATTGACCAAAACGGTATCACTAACTACGTAGAAGTAAGCGCAGCACTTGAAACTGGTGGTGGTGTTGCGGTTTCTGACAACGCAGATTGGGAATGCCCAAGCCAAAACATCCCTGGTTCATTGTCTCTAGAGAAAGACTGTAGTGTCGTCGTCGTGAATCGATTTGAAGATACTGGTATTAATGAATACGGTCTTCAAGTCAATTACAGTGGTAGTGTATGTAATACCTCCAATGTCACCATTGACGGCATTGTCGTAATCGACAACAAAGACTCGAATCCAATCCAGGTTGGTATGCTTGCGCCTGCTGAGTGTTACGACTTTACTGGTAACTACGAGCCAATCCCAGGAGATGGTGAAGGCCTTCCATTACCGGGTGAAGAAGTCAGAGCGTTTACAGATACTGTGGATGCGAGTGGTGAAACTATCTTCGGTAATGTTGTCGTAGAAGCGATAACAGCGTCTGCAGAATGTACGCTATGTCCAACTTGTCCAGAGCCAGTTAGCTGCCCTGAATAAAGTCTCTTACAACTTAATAAAACAACGCCTGACGTTAACTCGCCAGGCGTTTTCTTTCGAACTATATCGTTATCGTTCTATTTATTCTTACCTTTCCCATTGTTACCAGAGTTGCCAGAATCGAAACCGGATGAGGACTCTAACTTCACTGAGACCTGAGCGGTCGAGCTGCTTTGACCATCACCTATGGTATAGGTAAAGCTGTCGTTATTTTTGAATTTCTTTTCAGGTGTGTAACGTAGGGTGCCATCTGATAACAGCTCTAGTCGCCCCTTGCTTGGTCTAGTAAAAGAAACCACGCTTGCAGAGTTTTGCTCTCCAACAATATCGTTTGCCATCACATCGATAGT
The DNA here is from genome assembly GCF_009361695.1 of Vibrio sp. VGrn 2. Taxonomy (NCBI): domain Bacteria; kingdom Pseudomonadati; phylum Pseudomonadota; class Gammaproteobacteria; order Vibrionales; family Vibrionaceae; genus Vibrio; species Vibrio sp. VGrn 2. Next base: position 87,728 of record NZ_RBWD01000010.1, read on the forward strand.
CACCGACTGTTTCGAAGACATAGTCACCTGATCATCAACAGCAACGAGCTCTGGTGATGGTGAGATTTCATTGGTTACAGAGTAATTCACGGATGCTGCGGTTTGCAGACTTGAGTCCTCTCCGTGCGTCACGATCATATTCAAAGCATAGTCTTTATCACTAGCGTCAACCGAAGATACGACTGATATCATTACTTGTCCGGTTTCACCTGCTGCTAGCGTGATTGCATTGCTGCTTGCTTTCCAACCAGTTGGCACTGACGCGTTTACAGAAAAACTGCTCGCTGAACAATCTGCACTATCTTTGTTAGTAATAGTGACCTGATATTGAACCTCATCGCCGGCTGCAACCGAGTTGTTTGTTGCAGCTTTCGCAGTTACTGATGGAGCATTAACAGTACAAGTCCCGATATTACCGTTGTCAGAGCCGTCAAAGACAACGCTTACTTCGGCGATGCCGTTCGCTGCACTCACCAAACTCAATGTTACACCTGAGTCTGGGTCAGTATAGCTACCACCGACCGGCATAGATGGGTCAAACCAGTCATTTCGGCCAAAAACCGCACGATATTCAGAATCAGTTTTAAAGTGAAGCAAATTACTGCTGCGCCCATCGCCTTCTACAGCACTTCGAATGATGATGCCATCCGTAACGTCCCCACGATAGAACGAGTAAGAACGAGCATCTAAAAAGTCGTCAAACCCAATAGACTGGCGGTATTCAATGTAAAACCATTTTTTTGCACCTGTAGAAGGATCAGTACCACGAGGTACTTTTATCGTAACTGGCTGATCACTAGTCGTCTCGTAATTCGCGATGGAGTAAGTACCATTTTGAGTAACTTCCAGTGTCTTTGAAGCGTGCTCTCCCTCTAGCCATCCTAGTCGCTCGCGCTGGAAAGTATTCAAATAGCCGATGTCTGGACCACCCATTACATCATAGGTATCACCGTATTCACGCAACGTACAGTTGTCTGAAAGCGTATGTTCGCCGCAATCAAGTGCACGAGAGTGATGCAAACCAAAGTTATGTCCAAGCTCATGAGCGATGTTCATCGGAGAAAAATCACCATTGATGTGCGCGCGTGAAGGCATGCCATCAATAGTTGCCGATCCAGCGACACCACATGCCGTTTTTGTCATCAAGTAAACAATACGATCGTACTCTTCAAGCTTCACTCCCGCAGCGATGGCTTCTTGATCCGCTGCATCTTGAACAGCGGTAAAATCACAAACCTGATTAGACAACGGTAGATTAAACCAACCCACGACTTTCCCAGATAGCCACATTTGCTCAAAAGAGCTTTCACGGTAGAAGTCATTTACTGTGCCAAAAATTAGATTATTTGCCTCTGACAAAGTTAATGGCTGCTCATTTGGGTTTTCTTTGAAGTTCAGCAGGATAACCAATGTATTTTGCTGTCCCGTCGTACTTCCTGCTGCACTGGCGTAATGGATGCTCTGTAAACAAGCGAATATTACTAATAAAAATGACAACCCTTTATTTAGGATTGTTCTATTTATTTTAATATTTTTTATCACTGCTTCACCTAATTTTAAATTAATAACTAGTTCACCTTCCCGCCAATATAAGCAGAAATGGTAGGGTAAAATAATATAAATTTTAGGCAATAAAATGCCCTAGCCTATAAAGCCAAATATATTCCTATATACATCAACATGGTTATAAAAATATAACCACCAAAAATATAAGAGCCGGAATCATAGCAAAGCAACCGGTCAAAATTCAACCAGAGCGATAAGTAATTTAGGTTAAGTTTGTGTAATAATAAATTTATCCATTTTTGTCAGTTACTTAAAATAACCTTATGATTGTTTTATATGAACAACCTTTGTATTCAACAATGACTTTAATAAATCACTTGCACTACAGCCAATTTAAATCATTAAAAATCAAACAATTAGAAATTTAACTAAAACAACCTCAATTTCATCGCATAAAGTTATAACTTTTAAATTCATTAACTTAATAACGAGTCATTCGAATAATATACCTCAACAACTCATGAGTAATATTATCCATCTTTAATTGTTAAATTTACGTTAAATTAAAGTGGTGGAAAATTTTTTTGCTCACCTAGTTTTATACTCGATTAAAAGACAGACTGAGCGATACAGTGCAATATCAACTAGAGACATATAGAGAAACAAGCAGGATATATGTGCAACTTTATTTTCAGTATTGAACTAAAATCACGTGACAATATGACGCTATAGATAGCAATTCGGGAAAACTAGTTAAAGGGTGATTAACTGATAATTGAGGTTGGTATTTGTACAAAAATTAATTATTCAATAAAAAATGTGTATTAGAATAGTTTGACAATACCAGATACTAAAAAACCGGCACTAGGCCGGTTTTTAGAAATAGTGGAGGCGCCTCCCGGAGTCGAACCGAGGTCCACGGATTTGCAATCCGCTGCATAGCCACTCTGCCAAGGCGCCTTTCTGATTTTGTATCTCTGATACCAAAGATTTTGATGGTGCCCCGGGCCGGACTTGAACCGGCACAGCGCGAACGCCGAGGGATTTTAAATCCCTTGTGTCTACCAATTCCACCACCAGGGCAACGCAATCATGCGATGGGTTAGACACCATCTGTCTCAGCGGCCTTTGCCGTGAGAACGAGGCGTACTTTAACGGATTAATTTATCTGGTCAACAAAAAATTAGTCTTTTTTATTCAAATGGTTAAAAAGCCAACTCAAACGAACAAAGGGCGATCATTTTGCTCACAAGAACATCAGCATGCTTTGCTCTCGTTTGCTTTGCTTCATCACTTCATGTCAACGAGGAATCGACAAGTCGCACAAATAGACAATATGGGTATAAACTTAACTCGTACTGCAGGGGACAAATAAGCGCTCATCATGTTTCGAAAATCATCATTTCAATTACCGCTACATACTGATTCCGAACTCGACTTCGTAGTGCCCCACTTCTTACTTACTGAATTTGATTACGCACGCTCTCTGGAACAGGGGATCGTCCAAGACTTGGATCCTGAATATACACACCAGTATCGCGTCACACTGAGGCGCATACGCTCACTATGCGTACTACTTCGCGAACTGATACCTCCTTTTGAACAGCGTATTTTGAAACCTCATTTAAAAATAATGATGAAGAAAACAAATAAGCTGCGTGATTTGGACGTATTTATCTTGGACAAAAGCCAATACATTGAAATGCTCCCAAACCACAAACCCTCTCTTGAGCCGCTTTTTGGCTTTATAGAATCCGAACGTGCTTACGAACAGGCAAAAGTTGCGCGTTGGCTAGCGACAAAAGAATACACTATGCACTGCACTTTGGTCAGGAATAGTCTGCTGCGAAGTACACAACACGAACGAGTGGATAACAACGTACCTGCGTTACTCTTCGCAAGCCAAAAAGTCTCTGAGCAACTTAAAAAGGTCGGCAAAGCACGGAGCAAGATCTCGGACAAAAGTCGTGACAGCGTGATCCACTCAATGAGGATAAAGTGCAAAGCGCTGCGTTATTTGTTAGAAGGGTTTTCCGCACTCTACCCTTCCCCACAGCACAAAAACAACGTGAAACAATTAAAACTATTACAAGACAAGCTCGGTGATTTTAACGACACTTCAAGTCAAATTGAATTTTTCACACAGCTCAAAGAGGCAGTAAACCTCAATAAAAAAGATCGTAAGACCCTGAAAAAGCTGCTTAACGTGCTTAGTGAACATCACGATACTTCGCGCCAGACCATCTTAACGCACTTAGACCAATTTGAGGCTTTCATCCACGATACCAATACACAAAGTCTCTACCAGCACTAACCTAGGTTCACGTATTTTTAATATTCATTAATTACAGTCAGTCGTTAGGCTCCATAAAGAAAGATAACGTGAAACCATTAAAACGATACCAATATGAGCGCTATGCCGTACTCTGTAATCTCGCCTATCCTCGCGTCTTCAGACAAACTCAATACGGATTCGATCCTAATGGGCAACGAGTCATTAGAAATGAACACGGTAAGATTATGATTCGTGTGCTCTGGAGTAAAAAACAGAGTGAAGTGGTCGTAGTGATTAAAGGCTCACACAGTATCAGTGATTGGTTGTTAAACTTCGCGATGTGGACGAGAAGCTGTCGAAGGTTGGGACTAAATTACCGCATTCACGCGGGTTTCTATCATCTTCTGTTTCAAGAAAGTTTACCGAGCCGAAATGAAGATCGGTTGGGGTTGACCGTGATCGAACGCCTCGAAGGTATCGTTGTACCGCTCATTCTTAGGGGAAAAAGAATCACCATTACTGGTCACTCTTCAGGTGGCGCGATTGGCAGTGTTTTTGCCGACTATATTGAGAAAAAATACCCAAAGAGCATTAAACGCGTCGTGACTTTCGGTCAGCCCGCAGTTGGAGATTGGACCTTTAAAAAACGCTACCGTTTGGGGCACAAAACTTACCGGATTTGTTGCGACATCGACATCGTGACATTCATGCCGCCAGTGCCTTTTCTCTATTGGCATGTAGGCAAAATGTTATGGTTGTATAACGGGAGAATATACGAGAATACGCCAACGTTCATTCGACTTGGACGTTCTCTATTTAGTTGGTTGATGCGACCATTCTCTTATCACTTTATGAGTAAATACATCCGCGATAAAGACTTCTTTGACGAACGCTGAGCTAAGTACCCTAAAACTATGATGTACAGGCACTAAAAAGCCGGACTCAGCCGGCTTTACGTTTTTGTAGTGAATTACAGAGAGGCAATTTCTTTTTCAAGTTGATATTTGCTATCTGTGACTATGCGCTCTAACACTTCAACGCGTCGCTTCAAGTCACCAATTTGCTTGTTAAGGTTATCTTGTTCTTCTTGGCTCATTGTATTACGTTCAGATATCTCCAAGGCTCTTACTTCTTTACGATGATTCAAGATTAACTTAATTATCCCGCCCCCAAATATGGCACCGAACACAATAGCCACAACCAATACATCAGCAATAGATTCCATTCTTCATCTTCCTCTAGATAATGCTCAAATATAAGTTACTCATTTGTTATATGAATATCAAATAACGTATTGATTCACTGCAAAGTTTCATCAAAATTTGCCTGTTCTGTATCAAAATCACAAGAATGACTTACTCAACGCTAACCCAAACCGAGACAGATCCACCATTTACAGGGAACTCAGCCCACCCGTTCGCATCTGTCCAAATGTCTTCAGTTCGGATGCCCAACTTGTCGACATAGCGTGTACTTGGCTTGCCCGTATACATCCACTTCGAGCCACCTGCTCCATCGCTCATGATCACTGCCATTGAATGTGGATGTTCTGCATCGCCCTCGCGAGTCCAGCCAATTACATCCCAATGGTCGAGATAAGAATGTTGTTTACCATACGCATAGTCTTTACGCAGTGTTACGAGCTCTTCGATGTAAGGCACTTTGACCATATTGATGTCATGCCCTTTATCACTGTACTGCGCGCCGTAGTAATCTGCATAAAACACAGATGGATAACCTTCTTCACGCAATAAGATAAACGCGTAAGCGAGCGGCTTAAACCACCAATCGACCGTCGACTCCAACGCCTGCAAAGGTTGAGTATCATGGTTTTCTACTAAGGTTACCGCTTTGACCGGATTGTCCTTCATCAGCGTACCATCCATGATTTGACGCATATCGTAGCTACCACCCGATTTAGACGCATTGTAGAAGTTCATATGTAACGGTGCGTCGAATAGAGACATGCTGCCAGAAGTTTTGGTGATAAAGTTATGCAGCTGATTCACATCGTAGTTCCAGTACTCTCCGACCGTGAATAGTTCTTTCCCTGTTTTCCAACGTAGGTGATCAATCCATTCTTGAAGATATTGATATTTGATGTGCTTCACCGCATCCATTCTAAAGCCATCAACACCAGTCATGTTGATGTACCACTCACCCCAATCTTTCAGTTCTTGTTTAACTTCAGGATGATCCATGTCCAAGTCAGCATACATAAGGTAGTCGTAATTCCCCTTTTCAGAACTGACTTCCCAATCCCATGCCTTACCTTCACCTTTGAATTTAAAAATGGCTTTTTCTTTACCTGCATCGTCCCAGTCCACGCCATCAAAATGGTACCAAGTCCAATGGAAGTTAGAGTACTTGTCGTTGCGTCCAGGGAAATCAAACTCCACCCACGCTTCAATCCATTTATCACCAAGTTCAATGTTGCGGTTGTTCCAATCTACCCGCTTAGTATCAACCCAAGATTTCCCATCTGCACCACCACGGTGGTTAAACACCACGTCACCATAAACCTGGATATTGTTATTGTGAGCGGCATTGATAGCACTAAGATACTGATCTTTCGTGCCGTATTTGGTGCGCACTGATCCTTTTTGATCAAACTCCCCCAAGTCGTACATGTCATAAACGCCGTAGCCGACATCATTACTGCCACCCGCTCCTTTGTATGCAGGTGGTAGCCAGAGCGCTGTGAATCCGTTTTCTGCTAGCGTTGGAGCGTTATTTTCCACTTGAGTCCACAGTGTGCCATCGTTAGGCACATACCAATGGAAATACTGCATCATTGTGCCATTCCCAGCAGCCAATGCAGATGAACTTAGCAACAAGGTTAAAGGTAAAATAGTGCGTTTTAATTTAAATGTTTTCATTATTTTTCTCTCACGTTAAGGACTAAAATCCTCCTTTCTGCTCATACACACCAAGCATTGCCAACGGTCACGCTAGCCAAGTTGCTGCCTGTGATACAAAAAGTTCGGATTACAATCGAAGAGAAATTAGCACCAATCACCCTATACAATTATTGAGTTATTTAACATTTATAAAATCAATGACTAGTGCATTGAAAATATTGAATGGTGATCAAAACATGGGAGGAATTTAGAGAAGCGTGGACAAGTATAGAATGATGGATTTAAAACGAAGAAAGCCAGTCATTTAAGACTGGCTTTCGAAATAGTGGAGGCGCCTCCCGGAGTCGAACCGAGGTCCACGGATTTGCAATCCGCTGCATAGCCACTCTGCCAAGGCGCCTTTCTGATTTTTATATCTCTGTTACCAAATATTTTGATGGTGCCCCGGGCCGGACTTGAACCGGCACAGCGCGAACGCCGAGGGATTTTAAATCCCTTGTGTCTACCAATTCCACCACCAGGGCAACGCAATCATGCGATGGGTTAGACACCATCTGTCTCAGCGACCTTTGCCGTGAGAACGAGGCGTACTTTAACGGATTAATTTATCTGGTCAACAATAAATTTTATCTTTTTGATTTAAGTGCTTAAAAAGCGATCCAGACGGTACAATTGGCATTCAATTAGGCCAAGAAACACTCGTTAGCTTTCATCAACTCTAAGTCACACACATGTTGATGCCCGTAACAGCTTAGCTTGTAAACGCCTGACTAACGCGGATCGTAGTCACCACTCTCTTCAGCTCTGTAACATCTGTAACATCCGTAACAATTGGAGTCCCTACTCTTGGCACTGTTTCACACGAAATATCATATTTTGTTACCGATAACTTTGCATCGAATGTGGTCGTACCTTTATAAAATCATTGACATTTTTTATTTTCAAAAAAAGCTCAATTCATTATCGAAAATATCAATAAACAATGATAGCTTACACTCGTTGCAGTAATTTAATGGACATATATCACATATAAGGACGTGGTTTACTTTGGCGACACACCATAAGAAAAACAAGGTATATCACTAATGTCTATCAAGAATCTTTCTATAGCGAAAAAGATATCGCTATCGTTTTTACTCATTGCCATCGTCAACATTGCGTTTGGCGTATTTTTATCTACAGAGCTCAAAAGCATTAAATCTGAGCTTTTAAACTATACCGATGATACGCTTCCTGCTATGGAAAGAGTAGATTCGATCCGAGATCACTTGTCTCGCTGGCGCCGTGCTCAGTTTGCGACATACACTTATGAAGACGCAGACCAAATCAGAAACAAAATTGCCAGCAACATTCGCGAACGTGAAAAGATCAGCAAAGAGCTCGATTCTTACGGTGAAACGATTTGGCCAGGTGAAGAGCAACAAACTTACCAGCGCCTTATGCGTCAGTGGAAAAAGTACTTGGTTACTATGGATCAGTACAACGAAGCGATGCTAGCCAACGACAAAAGCAAAGCCCACCCTATTTTGGCGAACTCTTTACCTGCTTTCGAAGCGGTTGACTCTGAGCTCGGTGAACTGATCCGTCTACTTAAAAATGCTATGGACAGTAACAAAACTCATATTCTTTCTTCTGTAAATGGATTGAGTAACTCGTCAATTGCAAGCAACGTGATTATTCTGCTTATCATGGTAGGCATGACGTGCGTGCTGACACGCCTTATTTGTGGCCCACTAAAACTTGTTGTCGAGCAAGCAAATGCCATCGCAACAGGTGACCTATCAAACGACATCGATCGTAAAGCCATCGGCAATGACGAGCTAGGTGAGCTGGCAGATGCGACCACTAAGATGCAAGATGACTTGCGCCAAGTTATCGACAACGTGATTGCTGCGGTCACACAGTTAAGCAGTGCAGTAGAAGAGATGAATCAAATCTCCGACATTTCTGCATCTGGTATGAAGGATCAACAACTGCAAATTACACACATTGCTACAGCAATGACAGAAATGAAAGCAGCAGTAGCCGATGTTGCACGTAATACTGAAGATTCAGCGAACCAAGCTAACGAAGCAAACCGTCGTACACAACACGGTGTTCGTGAAACGCAAGGCATGGTTGACGCGATTCATGAAGTTTCAAACGTAATTGGTGCTGCGGGCGATACTGTGGCAGAGCTTGAACAGCAATCGAATAAAATTAACGTTATTGTTGATGTTATCCGCGACATTGCCGATCAAACCAACCTACTTGCGCTTAATGCAGCCATTGAAGCTGCGCGTGCTGGTGAGTCTGGTCGCGGTTTTGCCGTGGTTGCGGACGAGGTTCGAACGCTTGCAGGCCGTACGCAAGATTCAACCAGCGAAATTACGTCGATCATTGAACAGCTACAATCGCTTGCAAAAGACGCGAAATCTGCGACAGAACTTTCTAGAACCAGTATCTCAGAATGTGCAGAGCAAGGCATTCAATCAAAACAGCTGATGAGCGACATTGAACACTCGATTTCTGATATCTCAGACATGGGCACCCAAATCGCCACGGCTTGTAACCAGCAAGACTCTGTTGCAGAAGAGCTTAACCGCAGCATTGAAAACATACACTTGGCATCTCAAGAAGTATCACAGGGCTCAGAGCAAACCGCACAGGCTTGTCGTGAGCTAAGCCAGCTGTCAATTTCTCTTAAAGATGTAATGAGCCGCTTTAAACTGAGTTAAACTCAGTTGATACCTTAGTTGATATTGAATCAAACTCGATTTGCGCAAATTGAGTGCAATCACTGAGATATATTTAGGTATATTGAATCATGATCTTCAAAAACGCTCCAAAGCACTACTTGGAGCGTTTTACTTCGTCAGGTACTTTCCCCAAGTACTCAATAACATAACCAATACAAAAAACGCGTACGGAGACTTTATGCGCTTAAATAAAACCTTACTATCACTGACTATCGCTGCTGCAACCGTTGCTCCTGCGATGCAAGCTACTGCTGCCCCTCTTCAAATTAGCAACACTGTAGTAAAAGCAGAACAAGTTCAAGGCGCTAACGCTTGGCTGGAAATAAACTTAGGTCAATTCCGCGATAATATTGAGCAGTTTAAATCGCACATGGATGGCAAAACGAAAATCTGCGCCGTGATGAAAGCCGACGCATACGGTAATGGCATCGCGGGCCTGATGCCGACTATTATCGAACAACAAATCCCTTGCGTTGCCGTTGCAAGTAACGCCGAAGCACAGACCGTTCGCGACAGTGGCTTTAAAGGTCAACTTATGCGTGTACGCTCGGCGGATATTGGCGAGATCGAAGCCGCAATCGGCCTAAATATCGAAGAGCTGATTGGTACTGCAGAGCAAGCCAAAGCACTGTCTAAGCTAGCAGAGAAAGTGGATAAAGAAATCAAAGTTCACCTTGCTCTTAACGATGGTGGTATGGGACGAAATGGCGTTGATATGACAACAAAAGCGGGCAAGCAAGAAGCGCTAGAAATCGCTCAACAAGCTGGCGTTAATATTGTTGGCATCATGACTCATTTCCCTAACTACAATGCAGACGAAGTTCGTCAAAAGTTATCTTCGTTCAAAGACAGCTCTGCATGGCTGATTAAAGAAGCGGGCCTAAAACGCGAAGATATTTTGCTGCACGTGGCAAACTCTTACACTGCACTTAATGTTCCTGAAGCACAGCTTGATATGGTTCGTCCTGGTGGCGTTTTATATGGTGATCTGCCAACCAACCCTGAGTACCCTTCTATCGTGTCTTTCAAAACACGCGTGGCATCCGTTCACCACCTGCCAAAAAATAGCACTGTCGGTTACGACAGCAGCTACAAAACGAGCAAAGAAAGCCTAATGGCGAACATTCCTGTTGGTTACTCTGATGGCTACCCACGAAAAATGGGCAATACGGCAGAAGTACTGATCAAGGGCCAACGAGCAAAAGTGGCAGGTGTGGCTTCAATGAACACCACCATGGTTGATATTACAGGTATCAAAGATGTTGAGCCTGGTTCTGAAGTTGTACTGTTTGGCTCTCAGCAAGGCAAAACGATTTCGGCAGCAGAAATGGAAAAACATGCAGAGGTCATCTTCCCAGAACTATACACGGTTTGGGGTACTGCGAACCCTCGTGTCTACGTAAAATAAACCCTTTCAGTTATTCGTAACAGAACGAAAAAGCGAGCCTCGTGCTCGCTTTCCTACTCATATACTAATCTGTAACAATCCGTGCTCTTCTCAATTGAGCAGAGCTTGCTATTTGCGTTGCGTTACTTTCCTTGAGCCCTGGCAAGTGACAAATCCTCTAACCCCTTCATCTTAAAATCGTTCAGGTATACTTGTTTTTTTATATAGCACTTAGTGTTTGAAAGCCCTTTCAATTGATGTTAAACATGAAGTTTACAAAAGAATAACAAACGCATTCATATGGCACTGCCCTTTTTGCCTGCTGGCTAGGTATCTCTATGACAGAAAATACTCAACATCTTCAGCGTTCCTCATCTGAGTTGCACGAATTTACTCGGATCGACGTGTGGAACGGTTTCACCCAACTTTTACCTCTGTCCATGTTTGTGGTCATATTTGGCCTCGCATTCGGTGTTGCCGCCGTACAAACTGGACTAGATGTATTTCCCACTATGTTGATGAGCACACTGGTCTTCGCCGGTGCTTCACAATTTGCCACGCTAGAAATGTGGGGAGCAGAAGTACCTCTGATTCCAGTGCTTATTACTGTATTTGCTATTAATGCTCGTCACCTCTTGATGGGCGCTACGCTTTATCCATGGTTACGACAACTCCCACCGACAAAACGTTACGGCGTAATGCTGGTAGCATCAGACGCAAACTGGGCAATGGCACTCAATGCATTTGGTAGAAAAGAACCAGGTTTTGGTTTGCTTGTTGGTGGCGGCTTAGCGATGTGGTCGTTTTGGATTGTTGGCACCTGGTTCGGCATTTATTTTGGTAACGCAATCAAAGATCCGGTGAGCCTCGGACTCGATATGGTTATGGGGTGCTTCCTGCTGTCTATGGTGGTGGCAGGGCCGAAAGACTTAAGGATCTTTGCGATTTGGGCCACAGCAGCAGCCTCTTCTATGTTGGCGTATTGGTATTTACCAGAGAATAGCCACGTAGTGGTTGGCGCCATTACTGGTGGAGTCTTAGGTGCTTGTTGGAAGGAGAAAAAAGCATGAACATCGAAACGAGCGTAGGTGGCACACTGCTTATCATCATCGCTATGGCGTTAGTCACGCTCATAACCCGCTGGGGCGGAGTGTATGTTATGTCATTTATTCCAATTAGCGAACGGGTTCAACGTTTCATCACTGCGATGTCAGGTTCCGTATTAGTTGCCCTTTTAGCCCCACTAGCGGTTGAAGGTGATAACGGTGCTAGAGCAGCACTGTTTTCTACTGCCGTCGTTATGTTCATCGTGAAAAAGCCTCTGCCCGCAATTGCAGCTGGCATCATCGCAGCCGCCGCGGTACGTGCTCTTTAACCGTCCTCAGCTAGATAATTACTTAAGCTCACATTCTTCGATTGTGAGCTTAACCGAGCCTTATAAACTAACCATAACAACTTAGTCTCAACTTAACCACGGTGCTTTTTGGCATTGCTCTTTTAGTAGAGATAAAAAGCCAGTGACTCGCGCTGACCTCTCATGCGCAGCAGAACTCACGAGGGCAACAATATCGGCATTTGGAAGCTCGTAATCTGGTAATAATCGCACTAATTTACCACTATCAATCTGTGACTGAATATCCCATTCAGATCGCATGATGACCCCTAAGTCTCTTAAGGCCCAGTCTTTAATCACTCTGCCCTCATTACCTGCAAGTGAAGGACGAATTCGAACATTTTCTATGGCTCCTGAGACTGTATGAGTAAAGCTCCACAACGTGACATCTTCATTATTTTCTCTCAACGCAATACATTGATGCCTCTTAAGATCTTGCGGAGTTTCAGGCTGTCCATAACGTGATAAATACTCCGGCGAAGCGCAAACAAAGCGCTTGTTTGGGGCTAAACTCACCATCTTAAGGCTGGAATCCGCCAGGTGACCAATGTAGATGATAATGTCCCATTTATGATGGTTGGCCCAGTTTGGCTTATCTGATAACTCTAGCTCCACTTCTAGGCGCGGATGAGCTTTTTTATACTCACCTAATAAAGGTGCTATCACATCGTTGCCAAAGCCAAGGGGCGCCAATACTCTTAGACGACCACTGACATCCCCTCTGCTTTCATTGAGTTTATCGGTGAGTTCATCCAAATCCTCAAGGATAGAACTACCTGTATCGACTAAAACGCGCCCTTCTTCTGTTAAGCTAACTATGCGCGAAGGCCGTTGAAGTAACTTAAGCGATAGCTTCTTTTCGATATGTTGAATACGCTGAGTGACTGATGGAGGCGTTATATTGAGCGCACGAGCCGCATCTGCCAATGTTCTATGGTTAGAAACAACCACAAGAAATCGAATATCTTCTGTCGTTAACATTAACTTTCAACCTAATGTATAAGTAGATTTTTGTTAATATAATTCAACTTCTTCCTACTTCATAATCATTTCATCAATAGTTAATTTCACTTTGCAAGCTTAGGTAAATGAAATGATTAAGCATACAGAACACCCTAATTTAGAAAAACAATACAATGCTATTGGCACACCATTTCTCTATTTGGACAAACAAAAATTTTTGAGCAACCTTACTCAAATGCGCAGCCATATGTCGAAACTAGGCACACCACTAAGGCCCCACTTTAAGACAGTAAAATCGTTAGATGCGCTTCCTTACTTAATTGACTCTATAGAGGACCCAATCACTGTATCCACCCTTGAGGAAGCAGAACAGCTTGCCAGTTATGGTTGTAAAAACATTCTCTATGCTGTTGGCATATCAAAAGAAAAGCTATTGCGAGTCGAACTGCTACTGAAACGCGGTATGAGTATTGTGGTTTTACTTGATAGCATGGAACAAATCGATTTCGTTAACACCTACTGTCAAGAACGTGGGTGTGTCATTAGCTGCCTGATAGAGATTGATTGCGACGGACACCGAGGTGGTGTAAGTGCAGATTCCGAAGCCCTAATTGCAATGGCTAAGAGCTTAGATATGGGTTTGGCCGATTTTAAAGGGGTGATGCTCCACGCAGGTGAGTCTTACCACTGTAAGTCTCGAGAAGCATTAAACCAATCCGCCAGTAATGAAGTAGCGACTGCACAACTTGCAGCGAAACGCCTCGAGTCGGTTGGGATTTACTGCGAAATAGTCAGCGTGGGGTCTACCCCGACGGCATGCTCATACACAAACACAAGTGGAATCACAGAAGTCAGAGCTGGCGTCTATTCATTGTTTGACTTAGTGATGCATCGGCTCGGAGTGTGTACCTTAAACGATATCGCAATCTCAGTAGTAAGTAGTGTTATTGGACACAACAAATCGAGGGGGCAAATATTTGTTGATGCTGGTTGGATGGCTCTTTCTTTAGATAAAGGCCATGACGAACAATGTTATGGCGTGGTTCTCCAACCGAACGGCCAAGAGAATCAAATACTGAAAGTCGTGCAGGTAAATCAAGAGCACGGCATACTCGAAGCGGCTTCTGGAAGCGAGATCGACTTCGAATGTTTTCCCATTGGTTCTAGAGTACACATCGTCCCAAATCATGCATGTTCTACAAGCGCGATGCACAGTAAATACTATGTCTTTGACTTGGTAGAGGGTCAAATTGAGCAATGGAAACGTGTTTCAGGGTGGTAAGCATGATTTATCTAGATGAAAAAACGACTGCAGCGTTGATTTCTCACGAACTGGCATACAAAGCGGTCAAAGCGGCATTTTCTTCAGTACAAGATCAGCACTCATCAATATTTCCGGTCGTTAACGCATCAGGCCCGATCGAAGGCTCAATGTTTTCACTCAAATCAGCATGCACAAATCAATTACTTGGTTGGAAAATGGGAAGCTATTGGCCTTGTAATAATCAGTTTGGGCGACCAAACCATGGCACTCATATCTTTCTTCTTTCACCGGATACGGGGGAAATGAAAGCCATTTTGTCAGCAAGTTTGGTCAATGCCTACCGAACTGCAGCAGCTGATGCCATCGCTGTTGATCTACTGGCGAGACAAGATTCATCTGTACTCGCGTTATTTGGCACAGGTCATCAAGCTAAATACGAAGCGCTTGCCATTTCAAAAGTTAGGAATCTATCTAAAGTCCTGATTGTTGGTAGAAATCAGACTAACGCCAACCAATTAGCGCAAGAGCTAAGCAAAGAAGGGTTAACAACAGACATCAAATCCGCTCAAGAAGCCTGTGAAAGCGCAGATATTATTGTTACCGTTACAGCGTCCACCGCTCCTTTGTTTGAATCTTCATGGGTAAAACCTGGAACTCATATTTCTGCAATGGGAGCAGATAAAATAGGAAAACAGGAACTTCCACCATCGCTATTTGAGAACGCCACCCTCTACTGTGACTATTTATCTCAGTCCAAAACGATTGGTGAGTTCCAGCATGCGCCAGATAAAGAGATCTATCAGATCGGTGACAAGCTTCAATTAAAAGAAAGGAACAAAAACGACATTACTATTTTTGATAGCTCAGGAATTGCCTATCAAGATCTTTATGTTGCGCAAATGGTTTTAGATAAATACCTATCCAAGGAAGATTACCATGAATAACGTTAGCTTTTTAAAAATAAACGGTAACACCATCGATGACATTATCGACCTCTCCGTGGAAGAGTCCCAAAAACATCTCATTGCTAATAATGCAGAATGGCTTGCAGAGGCGAGTTTCAACGACGATAGCGTCAGTTACGGCATTTATTTAGACGACAAGCCAGCAGGGCTCATCTCTCTTATCGATCCAAGACTACTCGACAAGTTCGATGATCACTTTCAAAAGGATCATTTGTACGTGTGGCGCGTCATGATTGACCATCGTTTTCAAGGAAAGGGATTGGGAAATCAAGCGATTAACTTTAGCAAGCGATACGCTTCCATTATCGGTTTACAAGGCGTGTCCCTAACCACAATGGATAAAGAGGAAGGGAATGCTCTCCATATTTACCAAAAGCTTGGTTTTACCCCAACAGGAAGAAGACTTGATGATGAAATAGAGTTGATTTTTAGCGTCAAAGAGTAAAAAGCCAACCTGGTCGGCCATATAGTGTTCCACCAGGTTGACTTGATGAATATTCAATGTTTACGCACAGCAGTTACAATTGCGCTTGTATTTGTCCATTTTGCCAATACCAGGGTTAAAGGTGTTGGTTGGATCTAGCTCGTGGTAAAACTTCTGCAGCGAATTTTCAGCTTCGTACAAGTGACCCACATTATGTTCTGCTGGGTATTTAGCACCACGGCTATTGAGGTGTTCTAGCATCAGCTTTTTCATCAACTTCGTGTCGGTCCCTTTTTTGAAAATGTAATCTTGATGGAATACATAACACATAAAGTGACCATAATAGAGCGCTTGAACAAGGTTCTTACTCACCTCTTCCGGTAAAGTTTCTAGCCACTCTTCATCATTACGTCGCAAAGCGATATCAAGTGCAACGATGTCTTCTACGTCTTTTCGGTGAATCGTCTCGTAACGAATTGCTGCACCTGCTGCTGCAAAGCGATGTAAATAAGCTTTTTTACCCTCTTCCGGCGTACACTCGAAGAAATCACAGTCATCTTCAACAGCCCAAACTTCATTGAGGTATTTTTGCGCCTCAGCAATACCACTATCACTCATTTTTAATACCAGGTGATGCTCATACTTGTCGCGGAAATCCAGCATTCGTTCTGGTAAATGTTGTGGGAACAACTTACTCGCGTAGTACAAAATGGTGTCTGGCAGGTATTTACTAACAAACGGGACGCGCTCTAAGACATTTTCTACTTTAGCTTTAAGTGCAAACATTTTTGGCAGCTTATCTGTGCCTAGCAAGTCGATGGATAAAAAGACGTCTTTGCCGTACTTCTCTGCCATGTTGAAGATATCTCGATGCAAGTATTCTCCCATCTCAGGCAAGTTCTCAAACGTAGATAAGAAATCTTTTCGCAGCTTCGTCAGTTTCGCAGGATCATTGGTGCCAAGGTAAAAAACCTGCTCTTTTTCGGGTACTGGGTAGCTATCAACTCGAACGGCGAAAACACCCAATTTACCAGCGCAGCCACTGGCTTCAAATAATCGACGTTCATCGGCATTAAAGCGAGAAGGAATGTCAGAAGTCACGTCTCGAACACGTTCATCGTATTCTTTGTCTGATGCCATTCGCTCGTCATGAATGATCTTCGCTGGGTCAAAGTTTCCTTCTTGCAGGTTTGTCAGAATTTCTTCTGGCGTTTCACCTAACCCTTCAATACCAAGGTGATTAACCAGGTGTAACTGGCCTTGTTTATCGACCTGCGCATAAATCGCCAGCTCCGTGTAAGCAGGACCACGCTTGACTAACGCACCGCCTGAGTTATTGGCGATACCACCAACCACAGTGGCACCTAATGATGAAGAACCGATGATAGAGTGCGGCGCTCGGTTCACCGCCTTCAATTCTTTTTCCAATGAGTGCAAACTTGCACCTGGCAAGCATACCGCCTGCTTACCGCCATCTAATAAGTGAATCTTCTTGATTTTGGTAATATTGATCACGACCACATCACGGTCATAATCATTACCACTTGGAGCTGAGCCTTCTGTTAAACCTGTTTTGGCAGCCTGCATAATAATAATGCAGTTTGCTTCAACGCACTGTTTAATGATCTTCCATTGTTCTACAAGAGTATTAGGAAACACGATAGCAAGCGCAGTGCCACTACCTGAGCGAAAACCCGAGCGGTAGTATTTTGTTTTAACCTCGTCGGTTAGGACATTTTCTTCCCCAACGATAGTTTTAAATTCGTCAATCAGCTGCTTTTGTTTCATATCTGCATCTCTAGTTATTGTACTTCGCTCACATCACCGTTTAGTGACGGTAATGGGCGTTTGAGCCACTATAAGCAGTCCATTTCTCGGCGTCTATGTCAGGCAGGCGAGCAACACTTAACCCACAGACAACAAACAAAATAATTCTTTTATTTTTCTGTCACTTATCTTTCACATTCAGAAAATTTAACGCAAGAAACAGACCGTTTCTTAAAAGAAACAATAGCAAAACCATTTGTTAACAGTTGTGCGCAGCATCTTGTTATCAATATTAGTGATAAAACAAGGAGAAAGCTTAAGCTTCTAAATTTATAAGAATTATTAGAAATGAAGATGGAAACAATAACTCAACACCAACATAACGATTGGTGTTGAGTTATTGTCTTAAAATCGATGATTTTGACTTTGAAAGCTGATGTATAGATGATCAATGAAGATCTTAATTTTTTCTGGCTGTTGACGAGTGTAAGGATACACTGCATAAATACCCAAACATTTGGCGGTTTCGTCTTTGAACAATTGAATCAGGCGGCCTTGCTTTAAGTCTTCATAAACCAAGACACGTGGCACATAGATGATTCCCTGCCCCAACAGTGCGACGTTTCTCAATACCGAAGAGTTGTTGGTACAGAGGTTACCGTCGACTGTAATTTGATACACCTCGTCTCCGTCTTTAAACGCCCACTCACGCGCCCCGGTTTCTTGGTAGGAATAAACCAAACAATTGTGCTTATCCAAGGCTTGAGGTTGCTTAGGAATGCCATGTTTAGCAAGGTATTGAGGTGACGCACAAACAATCCAATTCGCATCCACCAGCTTTCTTGCAATCAGACTAGAATCTGGCAACACACCCGTTCTAATTGCCAGATCAAAACGTTCATTCACGATATCGACGAAACGATTATCTAGATCCATATCGATATTGATGTCAGGGTATTTCTGATTAAACTCATTGATCACTTGAGGAAGAATTAACTCACCAGAGATAGTGGGTACAGAAACTTTAATGTTTCCAGATAAATTCTTACCTAACCCCACAATGGATTCTTCTGCCGTTGCCACCGCTTGATAAACGGCTTTTGCATGAGTAAAGAACGCTCGCCCTGCCTCCGTCAACGTTAACGTTCGCGTTGTTCGGTAAAGAAGCTGTACACCAAGCTCTTGCTCAAGCTTCGCGATGCGTTTACTGACAACCGATTTGGTCAATGACATGTGTCTTGCAGCAGCACTGAATGAGCCTTGCTCGATCAGGTGATAGAAAATGATGTAATCGTCGGTATTTCTCATGCGTCTTCGTCAAATCCTTTGTAGACCGATATTGTAAACGGATATTGGTCAATCTACGAAATATCGGATCACACTTAACAGCATAACTCGCGAAAGAAACAAGGGTTATACCAACAGTTCAAGAAATTGAGATGGCGTAAATTTATCAATATTCAGATACAAAAAAACCAGCTTTCGCTGGTTTTAAGTTGATGCGCTTGGCATCGAGATATCGCAATTGCCATATCTGAATAATTTGGAGCGACACACGAGGTTCGAACTCGTGACCTCAACCTTGGCAAGGTTGCGCTCTACCAACTGAGCTAGTGTCGCATTGATTCTCGAAAGCCATTCACTCTCAAAAGAATAATGGAGGCGCCTCCCGGAGTCGAACCGAGGTCCACGGATTTGCAATCCGCTGCATAGCCACTCTGCCAAGGCGCCTTTTTTACTTCGCTTCAGGGCTCTTCCCCGTTGCGTTGGTGGCTACTTTACGGATTGAGAGAAGATAGTCAAACAAAAATCTTTCATTTTCTGTTTGTTTGATTTCTTTTAAGCCAATTAGACCAAAGTTCGATCTTATCGGCTTAAAACGAAGCAATATAAATCTAGCTTTCTGTACGTTTTACTCAATAGAATTTCAATGCCACTTAGTAATTACCGACCCGTTTAAGCAACCTGCCCACAACATTAGGATAATAAGACCACGTGTGATCAAACATCGACATTAATGCCGGGTTTCCGTATTTAGATAGGCTGATCGCGTGAAAACGGTTTTTCTTCGCTTTAAGCGCATCCACTTTGGCAAGCAACTCGTCTTGTTGTTTTGGCGCGATAAAGTCGGAAATGACCACCATATCGGCATTTTTGTACTTATCACCGCTCATCAAGTCGATAGATTTGATCAAAGTTGGCTCTAAGTCTGTACCACCATGGAAGCTATAAGTTAAAAAGTCCGCCGCCTCGCGCAGACCATCTTGTTTGGTTAGCTCATACGTAATGTGTTCCGTCGAAAAAATAATGACATAGCAATCACGTTGCTCCGCTAATGCAATTTGCATCAGCGCATAAGCCATGGCTTTGGCGCATTGTTCAGGAAACCCGCTCATTGAGCCGGACGCGTCCACACACACAATAAACGGTCCTTTTTCGATATCTACCGCTTTGTTGTCAGGTCGGTGAGCTTTAACTTTACGTAACGTGCGCGATTTGCCCTGTGTACGGTAGTTCATAAGTCGTTTATCGACTAAGTGTTTATAGAACACGACCTCGAGTTCAGGATACGCCAAAAACATCGTTTCGTTGGGAAGTAGCTTATTTAAATCATCGCTTTCGTGAATGCCGACAATATCATCTGTCGCTTCATCACTCTTCTCTTCGATCATTTGTAGCTCTTCAGTAGGCGCGCGGTTAAGTTCGGGATCATTCACTTGCCCCGCCATACGGCCAAGTTGCTCGGCTATTTCTTGCAAGCCTTGGTGCTTCTTCAGAAACTCCGCATGGCGTTTCATCACTGTTAAGTCAGTTTTGCTCAACTTGGCAGATGCCATATCCCATAAGCGCCCTACACTTTCAGCATCACCCGACTCCGTGACCTTATCCATATTACGCATGGTCTCCATACGCTGATACAGGTCATTCAGCACTTTCTCTTTATTGGCCTCAAGCTCGCTTACTTGCGCTTGCTTAATCGCATCGGCTAGACTTTGGTACCATTGATCACAGAAGTAATGTGGGAACATGGGATTATTCATCCCCTTGTTCTTCTCCATCATTCGGCGAGCCTGCATATAAAAAGCGGAGTGCCACTCAAGCTTTTTAATCACATCTTCGATGTTTTCGAAAAACGCCTCTTCATCCCAGTGAATGACTTCTTGATATAAAGACAGCTCTTGTTGGAAACGCTCTGTCTCACATACCTTGGTAATCCGTTTTTTAACACTGCCTCGCCACTTTAATAAGTGGCCTTTGACCGAAGATTTAACGCCTCGGTTTTCTGCCATCATCATGACTTGTGAACGCGCCATTAAATCATTAACTGCGCTATCGATGATGCCAGAGTCGGCTACCATCAGCGCAAGGTTAAGTCCGTCTGCACCTAGCATGTCGTCTCCTTATGAGAAAAACTGATGTAAGTTTTTAAAGCGTTGGATAACTTTCTCGCTTTCAGCTTGGATAGACTCAAGTCTCTGACTGACCTGCTGCAGACTCGACTCCATTAGGCGTGGTAATTCAGGATCAACAAAGCTATGCGGAAGCGCATCATGGAAATTCGCTTTTACCTTGCGCATATGGTGTTCTGCTTCACTGAGTTGATTTACGGCTTTTTCACTCTGCGTTAACCATTTTTGGTAAAGCTCTACATCCAAGCCCTCTTGAGTCACTAAGCTCACCAGAATGCCTCGGTTTGCGATATCACGGATAACTAGGTTATTTGCAGCATCAACATCAAATCGTAAACGGCACATGTTGGTGTTTTGATTGACGTAGCCATACACATCACCGTGTCCTTCTTTGATGACTCGGTCTAGTTCATCTTTTGGCACGTAAACCCAGCGGCTATCGCCTTTCTCTGATTCTGAAACCGACATGTTGCTTTGCAAAATAACCAGTTTAACTAAGTTAACGGCTGCGCCAACTTTGTAGGTCTTAGCTTTAGAGGTATCAAAACGCATGGTTTCTTTGCGCAGAATACCCGTTGCCGCTTCAGACGTTAACGTCATGCGGTAGGCATCTTCAAGCTCATGCTGAACATCGACCAAAGACTCGCGACAGTATTCAATTTCCTGTTCGGCGTCTTGTTGGTCAAATGCATGTTTTAGGGCGAACTCTTGTACCACTTCACGTACCACATCTCGCGATTCAGGGCTGTTCCATAAACAATCTTGCAGCAACAGTAGATCAAGTGGGTTGATTTCATCGCGTCCATTAAAAAACGCGCTCGCTTTTAGCAATTTCACGGCTTTCTTCCAGCGGCGGTCAGACACATACATGTCGGTATTAGCGACATCGCCAAACTGAGCTTCGACTTTGCTTTCTAACATCGTTTTAAGCTGGAAAAGCTTATCGAATGCATTATCGGTTAACGTCAGCTTGTCGAGCTGCTGTTGCCATTGATGATATTCTTCATCTGTTATTGCTAGCCCTTCTGGCACTTGTGCCTCTTGTGACGTGCCTACCGTCAACATCGACTTAAAGTTTTGTTTATTCTGAATTCGATTCACAAACACGCGCACCAACATGCGGTCATAGAGTGCATCCAAACCGCTGTCTTCATCTGGCAGTTCATTGGACGCCGATACCAACAAACGCATTGGCACACGCTCAATATCGCTGCCATTTTTGAACGTTTTCTCATTGACCACTGTCAGCAATGTATTCAGAATGGCGGGGCCCGCCTTCCAGATTTCATCTAAAAATACGACTTGTGCGGTTGGCAAATACCCTTTAGTTAAGCGAACATAACGACCGTTATCTTTGAGTTCTTGAATACTCAGTGGCCCAAAAACTTCTTCAGGTGTTGAGAATCGCGTCATCAGGTATTCAAAGTAACTGCTATTATCGAACGCTTGGATAAGTCGCTTGGCAATTAAGCTTTTTGCAATGCCAGGTGGGCCTAAAAGAAAAACACTTTCACCAGCAAGTGCCGCAAGGAGGCAGAGCTTGATGGTATGTTCGCGTTCATAAACGCCATCCGTTAACGCTTTAGCCAACTTGTTGATGCGTTCTGAGAGAAGCGCTTTTTCGGCATTTGAGGCAAATAAGGTTTGTGTCATACGTTCTCCGGCTGCTGAACTGGTATTGCGTTAACATTTTTATACACTTGTTATAACTTTGTTACAAATGTATTTTGTTGAATTCCCCTTATAGCAGATGCTTACCCCCTTCTTTAGCCAGCAATCAAAGTTTCCATTTATGAGATACAGCTCACTGAAAGTGCAAACGCTTTCGTTGTGTTGCAACATTTTTTGCTTTTGTTTCCCACCATTTGTGGTTAATGTCGAAAAACGTCAAAATGCGGTAACAGCTAGGGTTAATAACTGCATGAGCAAAATAATTCATAAATGGAAGCAAATTTCTCTGATTGAAGAAGAGGTTATGCTTCCTACAGGACAGGCAATTACGCACACCACAATCCATCATCCGGGCGCTGCGGTGATTCTCCCTATTACAACGGAAGGAGAGATAGTCCTTGTCCATCAATTTCGCCCTTCACTTAATAAATGGCTTTTGGAGCTTCCTGCTGGTACAAGAGAAGGCAATGAAGACCCTCTCTGCTGCGCGAAAAGAGAGCTAGAGGAAGAAACGGGCTATAGTGCAGAAAAATTCACTTCTCTCGGCCAAGTCACTCCCCTTGCCGGATTTTGTGATGAGATACAGTACCTATTTGTTGCTGAGAAGCTCAGCCAAACCAACCGTTACGAATGTGATGAAGATGAAGTGATTGAGGTTGTTACCTTGTCACTCCAACAACTCGAAGACAAGATTATTGATGACACAATTACCGATGCCAAAACGATCGCTTGTTTAAGCAAAGCGCGCCTTTGCGGATATATTTAGGACTTTGACCAAGGAGACATTCATGGATTTTCGATCAGATACCGTTACACAGCCTACCCAAGCCATGCGAGAGGCCATGTTTAAGGCCCCCGTTGGGGATGATGTTTATGGTGATGACCCTACGGTCAATGAGCTTGAGGAGTTTGCCGCAGAGCTTGCAGGATTCGAAGCGGCTTTGTTTACTACTTCAGGCACGCAAGCCAATCTGCTCGGCCTAATGGCGCATTGTGAACGCGGAGATGAATATCTGTGTGGGCAGCAAGCACATAACTACAAGTACGAAGCTGGCGGCGCAGCAGTACTTGGGTCAATTCAACCTCAACCAGTCGAAAATAACCCAGATGGCACACTCCCATTTGATAAACTGGCAGCGGCGATTAAGCCAGATGATTGTCACTTTGCTCGTACCAAGCTGCTCAGCTTAGAAAACACTATTAATGGCAAAGTGCTGCCTCTGTCTTACTTAGCAGAAACTCGTGACTTCGTGAATAAACATAACTTGCAGATGCATCTAGATGGCGCAAGAGTATTCAATGCAGCGGTTGCTTTAGATGTTCCGGTAAAAGAAATCGGTCAGTATTTTGATTCAATGACGATTTGTCTGTCGAAAGGTTTGGCTGCCCCTGTTGGTTCGTTACTGCTTGGTAGCAAAGAGTACATCGCAAAAGCACGTCGCTTAAGAAAGATGGTCGGCGGTGGTATGCGTCAAGCGGGTATTCTTGCCGCAGCAGGCAAACTTGCCCTTACCGAACAAGTGGAACAGCTAAAACAAGATCATATCAACGCAAAAAATTTAGCAGAAGGTTTAGCAGAACTGCCTGGTTTTTCAGTCAACCCTGATTTTATTCAAACGAACATCGTGTTCGCGAAGCTTGATCCTCAAGTGGACATAGTAAGTATCGCTGCGAAACTGAAGGAACAAAATATTACGATAACACCTGGAAACCCCATTCGTTTCGTGACTCATAAAGACATTTCAGTGCAAGATATCGACAATTTCTTATCAAGCATTAAATCTCTGCTTTAGTTTGATTTTGATCATTGAGCTTCCCCTAAGGGGAAGCTTTATTGTATCGATATGACTTTTTAGCGAATAGACAATCTTCATGTTCAGATTTGTACTTCTAACCTCTCTTATTTTCTCTTCCGCTAGCCATGCCGCGCCTTTTGGTGATGCTGATAAAGGTAAAATCAAATCCCCTAGCTGCGTCTATTGTCATGGTGCAACAGGCGTCGCAGGTAATGATGCCTATCCAAATCTTGCAGGTCAAAATGCCCAGTATCTATACGATGCGATGAAGTCTTACCAAGCAGGCGAACGTAAAGGGCCGCTTGCCGAAATGATGGGCGCACAATTAAGAATGTTAAATGATGAGGATCTTCGTGATGTCGCTGCATTTTATGCAGAACAGACGCAAGACAAATGATTTATTTATCTCGGCTCACAACAAGAGCTTGTGAGCCCTCGACCCGAGCCAAAACATTTAACCAAACTTTGCTTGTAAAATAATCACAATGACTTCACTTCAAATATTTGATGAATTTATAGTTCAATATTCCCATTAATATTGACTTTTTATTCTGGTTTATTGATATTTCATGCTTCATTGAATTTAACGTGAAGTAAGTTATGTCTCACACACATGCGCAACCAACGGACTCGGTTGCTACACCCAAATCATGGCAGATGCCAGATACCCTCATTTTGATCTTCATTGTTGGTATTCTCGCTGCGATTCTTACCTACTTAATTCCTGCTGGCCATTTTGACAGTCAGCAAGTGACTTATATGGTCGATGGTGCAGAAAAAACTCGCACGGTTATCGATCCATCTTCTTTCTCTTATGCAACCGACGAAAACGGTGAATTGGTTTACAACAAGGTTGGCCTGTTTGCTTCTGGTGGTGGCATTGGTCTCATGAACTTCCCTTTCGAAGGGCTAGTTTCAGGCTCTAAATGGGGCAGCGCGATCGGCGTGATTATGTTCATGTTGGTTATCGGTGGTGCTTTCGGCGTTGTAATGCGAACAGGCACCATCGACAACGGTATCTTGCGCCTTATCGATAAGACCAAAGGTAACGAAGCGCTATTCATTCCAGTGCTATTTTTGCTGTTCTCTCT
Source organism: Vibrio sp. VGrn 2 (assembly GCF_009361695.1). NCBI lineage: Bacteria > Pseudomonadati > Pseudomonadota > Gammaproteobacteria > Vibrionales > Vibrionaceae > Vibrio > Vibrio sp. VGrn 2. The sequence goes on from NZ_RBWD01000010.1 coordinate 113,239, forward strand.
GGGCGGTGCGGTATTTGGTATGGGTGAAGAAGCCGTAGCATTTGCGATTATTATCGCTCCGCTTATGGTTCGCCTTGGTTATGATGGTATCACTACGGTAATGGTGACCTATGTTGCGACTCAAATTGGCTTCGCTACTTCTTGGATGAACCCTTTCTCCGTCGCTATTGCACAAGGCATTGCAGGTGTACCTGTTTTATCCGGCATGACTGTGCGCATGGGGTTATGGGTTGGCTTTACGTTAATCGGTATCGCTTTCACAATGCTCTACGCCGCTCGAGTGAAGTCAAACCCAGAACTTTCTTACAGTCACCGCACAGACAAATACTTCCGTCAGCAAGAGCTTGGCAATCAAGATTCTCGTTGGAATATCGGCGATACACTCGTCATTCTTACGGTCATCGCGACCACAGTATGGGTTGTTTGGGGCGTAGTCGCTAACGCATGGTACATCCCAGAAATCGCTTCTCAATTTTTCACTATGGGCTTTGTTGTCGCGATCATCGGTACGATTTTTCGCTTAAACGGTATGACGCTCAACTGCGCAGCCGATGCGTTTAAAGAGGGGGCGGCTATTATGCTTGCTCCTGCTCTATTGGTTGGTTGTGCGAAAGGTGTGTTACTTATCCTAGGTGGCGGTACGACCGATGAAGCGAGTGTACTGAATTCTATTCTGAACAGTGCTGGCGGCGTGATCAGTGGGCTTCCTGACGTAGCTGCGGCATGGTTAATGTATGTATTCCAATCTATCTTCAACTTCTTCGTTACTTCCGGATCTGGACAAGCGGCACTGACGATGCCTTTATTAGCGCCATTGGCGGATATTGCAGGTGTCACGCGCCAAGTTGCCGTTTTGTCATTCCAACTTGGAGATGGTTTTACCAACGTTATCGTCCCTACTTCAGCATCCTTGATGGCAACACTTGGTGTCTGCCGCATCGACTGGGGTGACTGGGCAAAATTCTGCTGGCGATTTATCCTATTACTCTTTACCCTGTCGAGTGTCGTCGTTATCGCAGCTCACATAATGGGGTTTGCGTAAAACGAAATCAATTGGCACAAGGCGAGACACGTTCTCGCCTTATTAATACTCTTCGTATGGCGACGTTAAGGTTTTAGATTGGCTTATGGTTTTGGAGTGGTAACTTTAATGGCAACACAACTTCTCGATGACATGATTCAAGGTCATCAAGTGATTCAATCTCTCAATGTAGCAGACCTAGGTCCGGGTGAGCATAAGTTTTGGTTCCGCATCGCAACCAACGCGCTCTCTCAGTGGCAATATCTTCCTGTTTTAGTATTCAAAGGTGAAAAACCTGGCAAGAAAATCATGATCACCGCAGGGGTTCATGGTGATGAATATAATGGTGTGTTAGCAGCGCAGAAGACCGCTAGAGAACTCATTGGCACTGAAGTCGCTGGTACTGTCACTATTGTTCCAACCATTAACATGCCAGGTATGCTAAACCACAGCCGCGATTTCTATTCCGCAGACCCGGATGCGTCTCCTGCAAACTTAAACCGTTTTTTCCCTGGTGACCAAAACGGCAATGAGGCACAACGCTACTTATATGCATTGTGGAATGATCTGCTCAAGCCAAATGCTGATTTAGCCATTGACCTTCACACTCAAACCAGTGGTGCGGCCTATCCACTATACGTGTTTGCAGACTTCCGAATTGAGCAATCATTAGAAATGGCTCGTCTCATTAATCCTGATGCGATTTTAAATGATCCTGGAGATGCTGGCGTCCTTGAAACAGTTTGGAATAACCATGGTGTCCCAAGCATTACGGTTGAAGTGGGTATGGGGCGCTACACAGAGCAAAAACTCATTAGTCGAACCGTATCAGGCATTTTTAATGTGTTGAAGCAGCATAACGTCGTAGAAGGTGAGATAGAGCCTATCACTTCATGCTTGGAAGGAAACGAGATAGTCAGTATGAAAGCGACACATGGCGGCTTTGTACTACCTCATGTTGGTTTGATGGATTTTGTCGAGCAAGGCCAACTGGTTGCGATTCAATACGACAGCTTTGGCACTGAAGTTGAGCGCTACACCGCCCCTACAAGTGGTACAGTGCTCAGCCACAATGTCGAATCTATTCGGGCGCCTGGCTCTCTGATCGTTCGTTTGATTAAGTAAACCATAACCGTTTGTCGATAGATCTACCTTTCGATGCTCACTCAAATTTATATAGGCCCCATCACGAGTAATCACAAATGATGGGGCTATATTTTTTTACATGAGGTTACAAGGTAACAAAAATATTCCAAGCAAAACTCAAAACCGCTATACAGAAACTTCGCTTCTGTTGATTTTAGAAGTCACATTGATGAACTTAAAACTGTCGTCCACTCTCTTGATCAACGAGAATTAGCTTATCTAACGCGAAACCTTTCTCTTTAGCAACCTGCTTAAAACGCTCCAGGATTTTCTCATCAACGTTGGGTGTTCTAGACAATAGCCACAAGTAGTCGTGGTTGTAACCGGAGACAAACGCATAGTCGTAGTTTTCACCTAGCTCAAACACAATGTAAGAAGAATAGATTGGCCCAAAAAAGGAGACTTTTAAGTGCCCAACCGTTTCGTCTTCAACAAAATAAGCTTTACCTTCAGCTTCGGACCACTGTTGATCTTCTTCTGAATATCCGCGGTTTGTCACCTTAACCCCACCATCCTCGCGAAGCCGATACTCGGCCGTAACGTTGGATAGACCACGCTCAAACGAATGATCGAGCCGTGCGATTTCGTACCACTTGCCTAGATAAGGCTCTAAATCAAAATTGTTAACTGGCTCCACCCCATCAGGTTTAGAGGTACAGCCAAATAAAGTAACAAGTGATAAAAGTAATAATGTTTTTAGCGATTTCATACAACACCTAAATTTGATTTAGTGATTGATTTTACTGTAGAAGGTAGCAAATCGATCACTAAGTCGCACTACTGTCCCAAAGGTACGTAGCTACACATCACAGTTCTTCATTATCAATAGCATTGCTGAACACCAAAACCTCGTTATGTCAGCAATTCCCTAACAATATTGTTCTATGTTTTACTTACAAGTTGGTCATACTTGTATATTTTGTCAGCACTTAACCGTATGCATATAGAAACTTTGCACAATATAGACATACGCTGTCATATCACCCTCCTATAATACGTCGCGATATAGACAGAGGTTATTGTTATGAAATTAAAAACAGTGTCAGTTTGTGCACTTTTGGTATTGCTTGCAGGTTGCCAGCAGGAAAACCCAAGCCAAGCGACACAATTAACAACCTCGGCAGATGTATGTAATACACAAGGAAACATGCCAGGTGGGTGGAATGAGTTTAATGCTACCCCTGATGCACAAAAGGCAATGGCTTTTGTTTTGAAAAGAATGGACACAATAGCGTCGTTCAAACAAATACTGAACGTTCACGCGCAAATCGTTAGCGGCGTCAACTATGCCATTGAGTTTGAATTGGATGATGGCTCTATTTGGAATACAGTTGTTTATCGCAACCTAGATGGTGAGTATGCGATTACCCAGTCGCCAAAAGAAGGCCACTTTTGCGAACAGTAGCGATTAAGTAAGAAAGCCCCTAGATAGGGGCTTTGGGTTTTGTGATAGCAACTGAATTAGACAGCGAAGCTACATTGAGATTTGACCGATACTGTCGAACCGACTCTTGATGGTTCAACATCAATCCTCTGCGCCATTTGTTCTTTTAACTCAGAAACGTGAGAAATAACACCGATCATGCGTCCAGTCTGTTGTAAATCCACTAGCGTTTGAATGGCGAGATCCAAAGATTCTGGGTCTAAACTACCGAACCCCTCATCAATGAATAAAGTGTCTAAACGGATACCACCACTATAGGATTGCACAACATCCGACAAGCCAAGCGCCAAAGCAAGCGCTGCCATAAATGATTCACCACCGGAAAGTGTCGCAACATCACGTGTTTTTCCTGTGTAGCCATCTTCAACCATTAAATCTAAGCCGCGACCCGCAGCGCCTTTGAAGCCCTCTGTTTTTCGAGCAAGAATATAGCGCCCTTTACTCATGAGGCTTAAACGTTGAGAGGCCTGAATTAAAACATCATCCAACAGTACACCAAGAACAAAGCGATGCAGGCTAACCCTGCTGCCTGTTTTACCGCTGGCAACATCGTATAACGTACCAAACACTTTGTACTCTTCTTCTAACTTGCTATTTTTCTCATGCAGCGTAGCAATATCTTTACGAACTTTTTCAATTCGCTCAAAGGTTGAGCGCGTGGTATCGAGCTGATTCCTTACTTCAATATACTGCGCTTGCAGAGTGGTTAAGCTGTCGTTAAGCAAATCCAAGTCCGGTCTTTCAAGCGCTTTCAATGCATGGTTTAAATCATGTAGTGTTTGTTCCAGCTTGGTTTGTGTCTGTTTGAAGTTGTCTATTTCTTTCTGCCACGCTTGAAGCTCATCATCTGTCACTCTGCTATTTAGATAACTGCTTTCATCCTCAAATTTACTCGCCTGTAATGCCTCATTCCACGCTAATTCTGCTTGGCTAAGCTTTTGTTCTGACTCAGATAGCCACTGCTTGTTCGTCACTAACTGACTTTCAGCATTCGATTGCGCTATTACCGCTTGCTGCAAAGCGTTTTGCGCCTTTTCTAAACCTGTATTCAAGGTCAGAATTTGCTCTCTTGTGAGCGAAATGTCACGCTCAAGCGCATCAACGGAACTGTATTTCGGATCAATGGAAGCTTGTAATTGATTCAATTGTTCTTGGTTTGCTTGAACGGTTGATTCATTTGCCGCCATTTGATTCTGCAGCTCATGAATTTTATTTTCACCCACTAAGCAGCGTTGATTAAGCTGTTCAACGTTCTTTTCTAGCTTTTCAATATCAATAGATTGTAGACGTAGAAGTTGATCATTAAGCGCCTGCAACTCAGTTTGAGCCGTCGAGATCTCAGATGCTGCATGCTCACCAAGCTCTTCTTTCAACTGGTTACATTGATTCTGATACTGACTAATGACAACGTTATGTTGCTCTAGCTGATTACTTAGCTGGTTCAGTGAGGTTTGAGCTTCTCTTTCTTTCGCTCTAGCCGCCTGAACTTGCTCTTTTGTAACGATTTCTTCAACAAACGTTGCAAGGTTAGGATGCGCTTGGCTACCACATACCGGACATGCTTCCCCTGACTTTAGTCGCTGCGCTAATACTGCCGCTTGAGCGTTGTGCCACTTAAGCTCTATCGTATCAGCGGCTTGTTGACACTGCATATAGCGCTGACTAGCTTCCTGTAATGACTGCTGCTTGCTTACGGTTAACGCCGTAAGTTTAGAGAGCTCCAAAGTAAGACCATGCAGCTTTTGTAGATCCTGTAGTAGTCGTTGTTTTTGTTTTATTTCCGCATCGATGCTGCCAACAAGCGCAACATCTACTCGGGCTTGCTCTAGCTCTTTCTGGCCCTGTTGCGCCTGAAACGCTAACTTGTCTTTCAGCTCTATGTACTGTTTTAACGTTGCTTCAAATTGTTGTTTTTGTTGATGACCTGCCGTTATTTTGCTTTCCAAGTTGGCTTTTTCAACCAACTTGTCTTTCATGCTTTCAAGTTTATACTGCAGCTGCGTTAACTGTGGGACTTTTGCCGCAGCTTCTTTTGCACTTTGCTGCAAGTTTTCTTTTTCTTTCGTAACAGCATTGGCTTTATCAAGGCTCTCTTTCAAAGCAACTATTTTTTGTCTGAGCTCTTGAGTTTGAGCTTTTGCATTTTGTAATGAAACGTAGGGTAATTCTATCTTATTGGCATTTTTAGCGTTTTCTAATTGCTGTTGACGAACTTTTATCGAGTCTGAATGTTCTAGATGCAGCTTGAGTGCGTTTTCTGCTTGCTCTCGTTTCGAAAACTCTCCATTAATAGTTTCCGCTTTTTGTAATTCAGATTTAGCAACATTTAGCTTATCTAACGAAGATTGTTCATTCTTTCTATCGACCTCTAGCTGCTCAGCTGCTTGTTCAAGCTGGTGTAATAATTCCTGCTCTGAACTCACTCCTGCAACTTGTAAAGCGCCTCGAATTTGATTATCAAATTCATCTTTCGCTTTACTGATTGCGCTCGCTTTATCCTTGAGCGCGTACTCAATTTTTTTATATATGTCCGTTTGAAAGAGCTGACCAAAAATTTCTTCGCGCTCTTTAGAACTAGCAAGCAACAGCTCTCGGAACTTTCCTTGAGGCAATACCATTACTTGGCGAAATTGCGTTTCATTCAAACCAATAATATTGCTCACTTCAGTTTTAACCTGAGTCGTCTTGCTAGTGATGAGCTTTTCGGTCTCGCCGAGTTCATAAAGAGCCGCAGTGTGCTTTTTTACCGTCATCCCTTCACCACGCGCTTTGGGCGCTTCCTGCTCTGGAGATCGCACAACTCGGTATTGTTTGCCATGTAACGAAAACTCTAGAGCGACTTCGGTTGGTAAGTCTTGCGCCGATAAGTCACATCGCATCTGGATGCCTTGCCGCTCATTACCGGTAGTTTCACCGTAAAGGGCAAAGCAAATGGCATCTAAGATCGACGTTTTACCTGAGCCTGTAGGACCATTAATCAAAAACAGAGGGTTACGGCCAAGCTTTTCAAAGTCAATGACTTCTGTTTTTGCAAACGGACCAAAGGCTTGCATGGTAAGTTTAATTGGTTTCATCTTTGGTCCCTATTGCTGTGATAATTGCTTAATAATGTCAGTAACGGCTTGTTCTTGCTCTTGGGATAATTGACTATCTTGTGCCTCAATAAAAAAGTCTCGGAACATATCAATTTCGCTTCGGGCCAACTTTGCTTGCGCCATTTCCTGCTCTACCCCAATTAACATACCCGGTTTCTCAAGATGTAAAACGTTTGGATACACCGAACGAAGCTTTTCCATTGGATTTAAAATCGCATGTTTATCCATCAAACGAACTAACAAATAATCTTCATTTTTAGGGTCAGTCTTGCCCTGCTCTATGACTTTATCTAGCTCTCCCTCAACAATGCGCATTTCATGAGGGGCAATTAGCTCAATATGTTTAGCAGAGACAAATCCTTTCTTGTCTAGTTCGACTAACGTGAAGCCTTTCTTCTGGTTCTGTTCACCAAAACTGTACTTCATAAGTGAACCAGAATAACGGATATGCTCTGCGCCTTTCTTCTGAGGCTGATGTAAATGACCAAGTGCGACGTAGTCGAAATCTAAGAAATGCTCATGACTTACGCGATCAGAGCCACCAATAGATAGTGGTCGTTCAGAGTCAGACTCAATAGCACCATCAACAAAACAGTGGCTAACGAGAACACGCCTTTGCTCTGAAATGAAATGCTCTCTTATTTGCTCTACAAGCAGTTGATGTGCCTCATCATGAGTTGATACCGAGGTTTTGTAGGCAAATCTGACCTGTTCAGGGTCGTTATAAGGCATGCCATAAAACGCTACCTCACCCGCAGAGTCCGTTTTTATGATGATGGGAGTTAGCATATCTTCAAAGTTACTAACAATATGAAGGCCTGCATTCTTCATTTGCTCTGAGCCAAAACCTAATCGTTCTGCACCATCATGGTTGCCAGATATCAATATCATCGGTGTTTTCAGTTCAGTACAAATACGCTTCACGACTCGATTTAGCAGTTCTATTGCAACCGTTGGTGGCACCGAACGGTCATAAATATCTCCCGCCACTACAACGGCATCGACGGGGTTGTGTTCAATATAGTTAATCAGTTGTTCGAGTACTGCTTGTTGATCTTCGAGTAGTGATACATTGTGGAATTGTCGACCAAGATGCCAATCTGAGGTGTGGATAAACTTCATTCGAATTCACTTTCCGCCAAATCTTTAAGCAAGGTTTGCTCCTGCAATAATCCGAATTTCAGCCGTGTAAACATCAGAGTATTACGTGACTGGCTGAATCTGGCACAAACCAAAGCTCAATTTATTTAATTTGGGTTAGGATATCTTGAGTCGAACAGCTTTTCATGTAGTTTATGTTCTATGGTTCATTATTTCACCGGAAAGCGAGAAGAACGTTGTATAAACACCTTTTAAGCAACATTAAGTGATGGTCTCGAGTAAACATAACCGTCACATTTAAACCATTAAAAGCCAACGTTTAGAAGGGACAAACTAGATCCAGAACTACTCGTTATGCCAATTGTATAGAACTCCCACCGTATAACCATCTGGCTCGATATCAGCTTGCAAAACGTGGAAGTCTGAGTTGAGGCTACTTCTTTGATGCTCCTCAATCATTAACACTTTTAAAACACCTCCGCATGCGCCCAGCCCTCCTAGTTTAACATCAATAAATTGATACTGAGTTTGATCGGTCACCCAGGGAGACAAGAGTTGCATAGCATTTAACCATCGAGGCTCATCTCCATCAATGGATAAATGCAACTCACTAAGTGAGTGATCACACCCTACTCCAAGTTGTTTAAACACTTTATCGACAGCAATGCTTTGTTGTTTGGTATCTAAATCAATTCTAACATCATCAGTAACAAGGCCGGACTGTTGAAAAAAGCACTTCGTCAAAATGATCGAGTTTTGAGATTTGGCATGCTCTTCTGCATCGCGAGCAATTTCTATAGCCAGTATCCAAGTTGCTTGTGTTTCGTTAACTTCACGGTTTATCCGGTTTAGCGCCATCAAGAAAGCCGCTTGACCATAAGGATAAAAATAAATTTCTCTATTGGCAGAGTTACCAAGGATAAGAGAAAACTCGTTTATCAATGCCTTAAGCAAGCTTTTATCTACCGAAGACGGTAAAAGAACGCAGATATTCCCTTTGATATCACTTTGCTCCAGTATCTCGCGCTTAGAGCGCACAAGATTTAATATCTGCTCATACAGTGATTGATCAGGATAGGATCTTGGTGTTTCTGCGGGCAATCTAAAACATTCGTTAGCTATCTCACGAACAGTGTATGGCCTGCCATTAATAGCAAGAAGATGAGTTTGAAATGCGAGTGGCATCTAGCCTCCGATTAAAACCGTAGGCATGCCAGACAGAATTTTACCACCATGAGACGTTGAATCCCCGACCCTTGCAGCTGGCTTACCGTTGATTGTAACGCTAGAAGAGCCTGCTGAGATGCTATCCGGAGGACCTATACATATAAGCTTATCTCCCTGCCTAGCCGCTGGAATGCCGCCAATTGTCACGTTTGGCGAGCCAACTACGACGGGGCCACCTACATGAGGAATTTTTCCTGTTTTTTTAGGACAAAGATGAAAGCTGCCCAATATCGCGGCTGGTTTACCCACTTTAAATCACCTTAGTTCAATGAAATTTGCCCAGCTTTAAGAGCGATAGCAGAGCCGTTAATAGATATTTTATTGCCTTTGATGTTGATTTCTCCGGAACTAGACATCTGAATCGAAGCGCCACCGACTTTGATCTCGATACTCTTTCCTGCATTAAAAGACAACACTTCACCCGTTTCATTAGAAAAGTTTTTACCTACTTTCAAGGTCGCATTCTTGCCAATCTCTTGATTGACATCATTCGTCACTTTTTCGGTTTTACTGTTTTCAACGGCAATATCAACACAGTCTTCAACTAGCATTTGGAAAAGTTTTTCAGCATGAAGATAGATGTGTTCTTCACCGGGTTTGTCATCAAAGCGCAACTCATTAAAATTAGATGTGCCTTTTTGTACAGAACGCGATTTATAACCACTTTGAGAGCTTTGCTCTGGTAACGTGTAGGGAGGGAGTTGACTACCATTGTACAGTGACCCCGTAACAATTGGCTGGTCAGGATCGCCATTGACAAACTCGACGATGACCTCTTGTCCTACTCTAGGATGAAACACCGAGCCCCATCCGTTACCCGCGATATTTTGCGCAACACGAATCCAACATGAGCTGTTTACATCGTATTTACCAACACGATCCCAGTGAAACTGAACTTTAATACGACCGTGTTTGTCTATGTAAATTTCGCCATCTTTGTTTCCCGTTACCACTGCGGTTTGCAAACCTTTCATCTGAGGTTTCGGATAGTTCACTGAAGGGCGAAGGATTGTTTTTGAGTCAACACAACTAAATGATACTTTAACACCTTGCGCAGCAGTGCCACCTTGACCAGTCTGATTATAAACAGCCGCAGATAAAAAAACGGAGGACAGTACGTATTCTTTGCCGACTCGAGACTTATCTTCATGCTTTTTAAACTTAAAGCACTTTCCCACACTGAACGTTCGACACGTTGCCTCGCCACGGCACAGATATGCGTTTTGCTGTAGTGCTTCTATAGCGTGCGTGTTTCTAAGTGCGTATTGGTCATCACTTTCCGTTTCACCCATGTATTCAAAATACTCGCTTTCAGGCACGGTAAAAAAATCACTTTCACCCTTGGCAGTATTTTTAGGATTAGACGAAGGCTTAAGCATGTTATAGCCAGACTTTTGGCTTGCTTTAGTCGTCAAAACTTGGGTTTCATGCCAAGAAGAAATATGGCTAGACTTAGCTGTACCTGTATCAAAATCGACTAAAAACTCTGTACCCGGCTTATAGAAACTGATGTCGTCAAAAATCTTAAGCGTGTGGACAGACTTAGTGTGTGTGAAACAGAACGATAGCCCTTCTTCTGACAATAAGCGTCGGACAAATTCAAGGTCTGACTCTTCATATTGCACTTTGTATGTGTATTTAGGGTACGACTTAGTTAACTCAAAACTAAAGGCGACACTATGCTCCGAGAGTACTTCGGAGATAATTTCTTTTATATCTTTATGCTGAAATATTCTGCAATTTTTTCTGTAATCGGCGAAACGTAATTTAGGCTCTATTAATAACTCTATATTTTTATAATTCTCACCATTATGAGTATTAGAAACTCGTTGCCCTTCTAATCTTGCAGCAGATACATAACCATGTATATAACGAGGTTTTGAAGAAACATCCTCACTATTTTCAAGGGTAATTGTTACTTCTTTACCAATTATTTCGTTTAACTCACTTCGTTGATCATTAAAGTAAGCTTTAGCACGCAATGAAAAAAGTTCTGAGATCTCTTCTCTATACTCAAATGAGTTTAGTATGATGGCATCTTTTCCGAATGGAGAGGAAATTCGGATGAAATTGTTATCTTGAGTTGCTCTTTTCATTAAATACTTCTTTCAAAAAATGCGGGGGAATATTCCCCCGCATAAAAATTACATTTGTTGACCTTTAACACCGCTGTAGCCGTATACCAATGGCGCAGAAGTGTTGTTTTTATCGTCAGTAGGAGTCACTGTCATCATCATTTCAGTGTAAGAAATAGTGATGGTTTCAACTGGACGATCATCCTGGATAGAAACTGAGTAGTTAGAAATCATCGCATCAGTCAGTTCGATCTTCATGATTTCTTCAACTTTCTCACCCTGCTTAGTAATATGGAAAACCGCAGGTTTACCTTTACCAATTGTCGCTTCTTTAAATAAGTCAGGAGAAGAACGGTCTTGAAGTTTAGTGATAGTCAAATCATATAGACGAGTAGCGCTCGCTTCACGGTCCATCGCTGTACCAGTGTATGATGAGATCTCACGACCTACACTCCAATCTACAGATAGTAGTGTAATCAAATCTTTATATTGCTCGGCAGTTGCCTCACCCTTAATATCTGCGTATTTAAGATACGTATTAGACTGCATGCTAATCTCCTATAGCATTATTAATTGACATATATCGTAGTAATTTAATTATCTGACGTTTGATGATAATTAGTGATTAATGTATCAAAAACTTCATTTTAAATACGCCCTGTTATATCTTTAAATAAGACTTAATTTAAGCGTTTTTTATAAAAAATAATAGTTAATATGAACCAACTCCCAATTATTATTGAGAGTGTAAAGGATGTTAAACTATTGAGACATCAAGTCCACTAGTTGTACCTTTAACAATAATTTCATCAAACGTCTTATCATTAAGAATTGCATGCAATATTTCATGAGAAATCTTAGGAAGTAATGTGTTTTCTATGGTTGTCTGTACCACACGTGCACCGCTCCCCGACTCATTACTATTGTCTACAATATCATTAATTAGTTCTTCATCAAAAAATAGGTCAGCGCCGTAATTTTTACGAATGCGATTCGTAACTTTGGCTAATTTTAATTTTGTTATTTCTATCAATACTTCTCTTGATAGAGGCAAATAAGGTAATACATTAACACGTCCTAAAAATGCAGGTTTAAAGTCAACCAACAAATCGTCACGCAAAGCATCTTTTAGTGCTGAAGGTTCTGGAGATAAATCAGGATCAGAATACAACGACATCGTCGTTTCGGTCCCTGTATTCGCGGTCATAATAATAATAGTGTTTTTAAAATCTATATCGCGACCTTCACCATCTTTAATTGAGCCTTTATCGAATACCTGATAAAAAATATCTTGAACTCCAGGGTGTGCTTTTTCCATTTCATCCAAGAGAATCACACTATAAGGTTTGCGTCTGACGGCTTCAGTAAGTACACCACCTTCGCCATACCCAACATAACCTGGAGGCGAGCCTAATAATAAGGAAACTTTGTGCTCTTCTTTAAACTCGGACATATTGATAGTTGTGACATTCTCTTCACTGCCGTACACTTTCTCTGCAATAGCTAAAGCAGATTCAGTTTTACCCACTCCACTTGGTCCCGTGAGAAGAAATACACCATTTGGTCGTGTCTCATCCGTGAGCTGTGCACTGGCAGTTTTTATCACTTCAGACATGACTTCCAAAGCGTGCTCCTGTCCGACAACTCGTTTACACAAACTCTCTTTCAAACTCAGTACTGCTTGGATTTCATCATCCTGGAGTTTGCCCAGTGGTATCCCGGTCCAATCTGAAATTACTTCTGCAATAAGCGCTTCATTGACATGCGAAAATACTAATGGCTGCGAGTTAGCGGAGAGGCTACTTTCGAGCTCCTGTAACTTGTCCCTAGCAGTCTCAGAACCCTCCTTGATTATTTGAGCTCTAAGTGACTTAGCTTCACTTACCCACTCTTTTTCTTTCTCCCACAGCGTCTCTAGTTCAACTATTTCACTAGATAGAACATCAATCTCTTTTCTGACATCTTGCAACTGCATATCAAGAGGTGCACCTAGCTGACTTTCTTGGCTTAGGTGCTCATATTCAGCTTGCTTGGCTTTTAGTTTATTCCTTTTCGCATCTAGACCTCCCGGTGTAGACGATTGACTTAACGCGACTCGCGAGCAGGCTGTGTCTAAAACAGACACAGCCTTATCTGGCAGTTGTCGGCCATTAATGTATCGAGCTGAGAGTTGAACGGCAGCATTGAGGGCCTGGCTAGTGATGTGGACGTCATGGTGTTGTGCCATTACGTCAAGTAAACCACGTAACATCTCGATCGCTAGATCCGGCGCTGGCTCGTCGACCTTCACTACTTGAAAGCGTCTGGTAAGAGCCGCGTCTTTTTCAAAATACTTTTTATATTCTGCCCAAGTTGTTGCTGCGATCGTTCTGAGTTCACCTCTCGCTAACGCTGGCTTTAGAATATTCGCTGCATCACCTTGTCCAGCTTGTCCCCCACCACCAATCAGACCATGTGCTTCATCGATAAACAAAATAATGGGTTGTGGTGCGTCGTTAACTTCTTTCACAAGGTTTTTAAGTCTGTTTTCAAACTCACCTTTCATGCCAGCACCAGCTTGCAATAACGCCAGATCCAAAGACTTAATCGCTACATTTTGTAGAGCAGGAGGTACATCGCCATCAATAATCTTTTGCGCCAAGCCTTCAACAACGGCTGTTTTTCCAACGCCAGCTTCACCAGTTAAAATCGGGTTGTTTTGTCGACGTCTTAATAAGATGTCGATCATTAAGCGGATTTCATTGTCTCTACCAATAACCGGATCTATCTTACCTTCCCTAGCCTGCTCAGTAAGATCTGTTGTAAATTGATTCAGCGCAGAGTTCGCGTTTGATTTCCCTAGATCATTCGATCCTGATTGACGCGTATTACTTTCTTTAAAGTTCAATAACCGAGATGGTTCTATCTTGTTTAGCTCAGGGCTAATCGAACCAGCCATGTTGACTAACGTATCATCGGACAAGTAGGCAAATAAAAGATGAATGCAATTCAACTGCTCCTGATTGAATTCAATCGTTGCCGATAGCAAAGCATTTTGCATCACAGTCACTGTGTGAGCTGAAAGACCTGGGACCGATTGACATCCCGTTTTGTATTTTTCAAGTGTCTTTTGAAGATCAGTTTCAACCTTGATTTTATCGACATCAAATTCGTCGAAAACTTCTGAATAAATATCGGCAGGATGTTGAATAATCGTCATTAACCAGTGAGACATTTCAATACTGTGATGGGTTCGAGAGCTTGCCATCGCAGCTGCTTGTTCAAGTGTTTCCTTAGCCTGAGGAGACAATCTTTCGACCAACGCTGAAAGTGAGAGTGAAGCCATTATGTTTCCTTTAAATAGTAATTGTTATGGTTCGATCTTTTGTGCGTTTATGTTTTTTAAGTACAGAACCAACACCTAACTGACCATGTTTTTTTGATAAACAAACTTGAGGTAATAAACTATGTTTGGTGGTGAGCTGCCATTTCACTTGCTTATGCTTACCAATAAATTCATAAGCCGCACGTTTAATAATTTCTACATTTGGATGGTTAGGCAGTAATTTACTAACCAGATCTTTGTGCTTTGGCAGAAACTCGATCGTTGTTCCTGCGTTTATATTCCAAGCTTTCGAGCCTAAGGATGCTCCGGAACCAAGTTGAGCAAACTGCCCTTCAGGCATAGTTCGAGATGAAAGACGTGTTTGCTCTTCTTTTGCAAGATGTAGCCACTGCCCTTGAAACTCATGAATCTTTACTTGGCATCCAGATAAACATTCAAGAACACTTTTTAGTCCAGCTTTGCTTCTCGTCGGTGAAGCAAAAACACCACCATAGTGCAGGGACAACGAACTACCCTGGCCAGTTAATGCCGACTTACAATCTTCTAAAGGTGAACGTAATCCCTGTGCATGAGCACGAGACTGAACGGTCAATTGACTCAGTTGCCAGCATCGATAGTAAAGAGACAGTAAACGATGGTTAAAAATATCGTAGAAGTCCACCATTGCCGTATCGCCTTCTTTTTGACGATGCAAAGCTAACTCGCTGTAGTGCTGAGGAAGCACCCCCTGCTCACCCGTTAGGCCTATTAAATTGGTTTCAAGTGCTAGCTTGTGGCTATCAATATGTTTTAGATCGCAAAGCTGCGCATTTTCAAAACCTAACGATGGATTGACCTTTAAGTTTAGTTTTTCATGCTTCGGTAGAGCATCTGTCCCTATTTGTGCCTCGGCTTGCAAGATCTCGTGTTCGATAAGGTGAATTGCTTCAAACAACGGATGTTGCTTTAGATCTCGATAAAATTGCTCCGCGCTCATAGCAACACCTTATCGCCAGTTAATGCAGGCCATAAGTGGAAGGGCTTTCCCGTTGACTTAAGTCTTATTTCTAGCTGCGTAAAAATGTTAATTTCAGCATATTGTGCAAAGTAAACGGATAGCACACTACCTAGGAGGAAGATTTGCTCTTTAGGTAAAATTTGATCAGAAACCGTCAAAATGATTTTTATACCGTGCGCAAAACCAACTTTACCTTTCTGACTGACTCTACCTGTAGTCGGCTCGAACTCTAGCTTCGCTAAAGCATCAATTACCGCTTTCGTTTCTGCGGTCCCAGAAAACGCGTAGAGATTCAGAGTTTGCTTCAAAGTTGTTAATCCATCTTCTTCGGTAAAGTGGTTTAAAGTTAGAAGCTTAGTTAGCTGCCATCGTGTACTTTCATCCATTTCTGGCCGGAGGGTTTCTGATATAGAAACTAAACAACGAACTGACTCGAAGTTGTCATTTACTTCCGGCAAAGAGACTTTTGGAAGACCGCCTCCAAATGGAAGCTTCTGCGCTAAATTACGATTGCAGCACTCAGCTTCAACGTACATTAACCAGTTTTCTCGGCTCTCTGGACTGAACAATTGATGCCTTTTATCAACAAAAGAAATGTAAGTTTCCCTGCCCGGCTCATCGTATCCACCAGCCCAGTTTTTATCCTCACGTCTCATCAACCAATAAATTTCACTGGCGTTCATATAATGCGTGTGCTCACCAGCGTGATAACATGGCAGGTTGTGATACGTTTTGTTCCAGTTTCTCAATGTTACGTCAGAAATAGAGACAACCTCGTTACTCTCGGCTTCCTGGTATTGCGGTGATAAGTGGTAATCGTACTCGGTTGGTAGAATACGCTTGGGCTCCATAACACTTTTAAATAAGTTGACCACTGGTACACAACCAACCATCAAGCTCTCTTCATCCACTTGCTTAGGAAGCCAATCATCATTGGTATCAAAGTAAAAATACAGTTCAGCTTGCTCTCCAAGAGCTAGTTCTGATAATCCGAGTTCAGTGATATCAAAGAACATGAACTTCTCAGGAAAGTGCAGATACTCAACAAGTAATCTTGCTCCCGAAAAGCTTCTCTTACTGTATGGAACAACCTTCTCATCTTCTGAAAATCCCACTTCAATAAGATGCCTTTTCGTTAAAGAACGAACTTCTTTGCCACCCGCAACGACAGATAAACCAATTAGATTTTGAAATAGCATTTGGTAAAGTTTAAACGTCAACTGAGAGTGCCCGTTTAAATAAAAGCGCAACCGTTCTAATCCCATGTCACTCAGAGATGTCTCTTCATCTTGGGCGGTGAGCTGGATTTTCAAAACTGAATGAGCATGGCTTTCCCATTGGGAGCCCACCGATTTAAGCGGTGCGTTTTTGAAAGCGCCAGAGGTCACATCAACAGGGTACATTCTGACCGGATAACAGGTTCTAAACTCGCATTCGTGGTATCCAGGAGCACCGATAACGACTCGCTCACCTTCTTCTACGTCAAAAAAAGAGGAAGTGGAGCTAGAGCAGTTCATCTTAATGACGGACATTGATGGAATTGGTGCGTGAAAATCCGGATATAATTGCCCCATCAAAGATTCAGTGAACTGAGGATAACTATTGTCTAAACTTTGTCTAATCCTTGCCGTTAGAAATGCACAGCCTTCTAGCAATCTTTCTACATGTGGATCGTCAACCTGCTCCTCACTGATACGGAGTCTCGCAGCGATCTTAGGATACTGCTCCCCAAACTCTTGTCCTTTGTGACGTAAATAAGCTAACTCGCGATTATAGTATTTGAGAAACTCTTCACTCATTTCGCTCTACTCAGTTTCATACCTAAATTTACCGGCTCTACTTCAGAATTGAATCGCACTTCATGAATGCTGTTATCGATTAAGCAAGTGGCGCTAATTTGTAACCTCAACACCCTATCAATAGCGTTTTTCTCGTCCGAAATCTGGACATAAGGATTCCTTAACCTAGGCTCGAACTCTTTAATTGCATCATGAACAATGTCACAAAGCTGATTCTGCCCCTCTTGGCTGCTATAAGGCATCGAGGAAAAATCTGGCAGACCATAATTCAATATTGAATAGCGAACCTCTAAAAGGTCATCAGGAATGTTTTTCCATCCGATACGACTATTTAACATAGACTCCAGATCTCTAAGCAAGCTGTTCAACATCTGTTGTTGGCTCGTAGGGAAGTCTTTTTCATCTCTAGTTGAAGGATCACTATCCATCAATTTGTCGAGCAGAGAAACGGTTAAAGACATGTTATTGTTACGCTATTTGTTTCGACTCTAACAATGTAATCAAGTCACAGATTGGGAGGGCTGAATCACCAACTAGCCAACATTTTTGGCCTAAACCCACGAAGGATTCTTGCTCACCAAGCTGTTTCCAATCTGTTTCTCGACCTAGCTTTTGTGCGTCAGTTTCTGAGTCAACATAGGTCAATGGCATATGGCCTTCTCCTTCGCCAAGTCCGTCAATATCAAACTCTACAGGTCGCCAAATACTTTCTAATAAAGAGGTAGGTGCTTTTATTTCTAGCGCTTGAATGCTAGAAATTGGAACAAGAAAATAGTTACCCGCGGTGGAAAACAGTTCAATGTAACCACCTAAACGATCATCAATATCCCTAGCATCTTCATAGTTTGTACCGTTTATGTAAAAGCCTTTAATAGTACGATGCTCTTCAATGCTATGCGCTAGGTGTGACGCTTCTGCATAGTCTTGATTTTTGAGAGCGAGGTTAAAGCGAACAAGCTCTTTAGTGAATTCCTCGTCACCTAATACCTTGGCACTAGCCGCACCGTCGATAAAATCTTTTCTAGCCTGGGCCGCTTTCACTAAATGTCGCAACTGACTTGCACCAGGTAGATACTCAGGAAACAATTTGATCGATTGCATAAGTTGCTCATCCGCACGCTCGAAGTCTCCATCAATGCAAAGCAGCTCAATGAACGAGCTTCTCAAGCTTGCATCTTTAGGCGCCGCTTTAATTTCATCAATTAATAGCTCTAGAGCTTGTTGCAATTGGCCTTGGGACAAAGCATTTTTCCATTGGGTCATTGTTATTTCCTTACACCAAGTGCTCTGGTGATAATTCAGTAATTAATTTAATGCTAGATACCATTTGATCGAGCTGGAAGTGCGGTCGCAAATGGATAACAGAGTAATAGTGTCCTGGAGTTTCTCTTTTCTCTCGAACCGTAATTTTCGCTTCATTTAAGGGGTACTTCGCCCTAAGTTCATCAGATGCTTCATCCGACGCGGTAGTGTACTGATGCAACCATCGTTGAAAGTCTCGCTCAAGGCTTTCTGCATCTTGATATCCACCAATCTTGTCACGCCCCATAACCTTGAGATAATGTGCGACTCGCGACACACACAACGTGTATTGCAACATCGACGTGAGCTTTGCATTCGTTGAAATGTGTTTTTCTGCATATTGCTTAGGCTTGTAGAGAGATACATTCGAGGTCATCCCTACCATATCGGTTTCAGGTACAGGAGAAATAGAAATGAAACCGCATTCAGACAACTCTTGTTCTTTTCTCTCAGAGATCTTTAAGTTTAAAGGACATCTTTCACGGTCATTCTTGCCATTAACACGCATTTTGTTCCTAGTAGGAGCAACGATAATACCCTGACTATAATCCCCTTGCTTAATGCCTCGCATGTGCGTAAACCACCCATGCTCCTGAAACGCTCTAATTGATACGGCCGCAAAACAATACGCGCTACTCCCCCATAGCAAATCGCGATTAGAGTCGTAGACATGCTCTTGAAAGTCGAACTGATCGTTGCGTGAACCATCACTTTTATATGGCTGACGGAATAAAACATTCGGCGCAGTCAGGCCAATAAATTTGGTATCATCGTTGTCTCTCAAACTGCGCCATTTTGCGTAATCTGCCTGTTCAAATTGGGCCGCAATATCTCTTATCGCAGAAAGCTGTGAAAAACTGTCAACACCAAACATCTCCGGCGATGCTGACATAATGAACGGGCTGAATGCTGCCGCTGCAGACTGAGAGATCTTGCTGAGCACAGACAGATCTCTATCAAAATAATTTTTACTCGCATCACAACGAAGTTGATAATCGCCAACTACCACGCCAAAGGGTTCTCCCCCGGCCATGCCATATTCATTTTGATAGAGCAGCTTAAATAGTGCTGATTGGTCAAACTCGATGGCTTTTAGTGCATCTTTACTGACTTCATTCCATGTTGCCGCCAACACCTTGACTTTGACGGAGTCTGATGAGCGAGTGTCGACCTGTTCGCATAAATACCTCACGCCGATCCAACCTCTTTCGAGTTGTTGAAACTCAGGATGATGTATTATTTCGTTTAATTGAGATTCTAATAGCTCATCAATTCGGTTTATCGTGTTCATCACACTATGACGAAAACTGTCCAAATCTCTTGAACGCGTACCTTCTAGCCAAATTCGAGCTGACTCTAAAAGATCAGAAGATTCATTGAATCGAGTCAACCACGGGCTATCAAGCTCAGCATAGCCTCCTGTGCTGAATTCATGCTTTAGCTTACTGGGATCGCGAAAGTTAAGTGACACTGCTATTTCCATCTAGAACATAACGATTTGGTATGGCTGGCCCTACGACCAGCCAATTCATTTCTTATCCACCCGACTGAGGGATCTTTGCAACAAGTCGCAAAGATGTCGTCAATTCTTCCATTTGCAGCCAAGGCTTAAGCCATGCTACAGCATTGTAAGAACCTGGTGCGCCAGGGATTTCCTTAACCTGGACACGAGCATCTGCTAGAGGGTATTTCGCTCGGATCTCTTGACCACCACCCTCTGAAGCATTTACATAGCCTAGAATCCAGCGGTTCAACCAAGACTCAACGTCTTCTGCTTCCATAAAGCTACCGATTTTATCTCGAGCCATTACCTTCAAATAATGCGCAAAACGAGATGTCGCCATCATGTAAGGTAGACGTGCTGAAATCGCCGCATTAGCCGTTGCTTCTGGAGATTCGTGGTTCGCCGGTTTTTGACAGGTTTGCGCACCAAAGAACACCGCATAGTTTGTGTTTTTGTAGTGACAAAGCGGTAAGAAACCAAGTTTACCCAGCTCTGCCTCACGTCGGTCGGTAATACCAATCTCTGTTGGACACTTCATATCAGGATCGCCATCATCACTCATGAAGAAATGTGTTGGCAAATTATCCACTCGACCACCACCTTCTGCACCACGGATAGCTGTACAGAATCCATATTTTGAGAAGGCGTCTGTTAACTTAACACCAAGAACATACGAAGAGTTCATCCAACAGTAGTCATTATGCTCAGCATTGACAGCAATACCTGACACTGGATCTACTTCGAACTCTTCAAATCCAAATTCCTCAACTGGAGCAGTGGCTTGTCCGTATGGCAAACGAGCCAGAACTTTCGGCATAGTCAGGCTAACAAAACGTGAATCAGCACTCTCACGGAACGAACGCCATTGAGCGTATTCTAAAGACTCAAAGACCTTGTCTAGATCGCGTGGTTTTGACAGTTCAGTCCACTCATCAAAACCAAATAGTGCTGGTGAGGCCGCGGACAAGAATGGGGAGAAGCCTGAAGCGGCTACATTTGACATTAGGCGCAGCGACTCAATATCCTCTGGGTGGTTGGTAAACTCATAGTCACCAATTAATGCACCATAAGGTTCACCACCTGCACTGCCAAACTCAGACTCGTAAACTTTCTTAAAGATCTGGCTTTGGTCAAATTCAACCGCTTTACTCAAGTCTTTATGTAACTCTTTCTTGGTCATACTCATCATGCGAATTTTCAGAGTAGAGCTCGTCTCTGAGTTCATCACTAGATAATTTAAACCACGCCAAGAACCTTCAAGTTTCTGTAATTCAGGATGATGCATTACTTCAGACAACTGATCAGAAATCTGTTTATCAAGTAAATTAATCGCTTCACGAAAAGTTACCGTTAGGTTTTTGTTCCAAGTAACCGTCCCTTTCATCGCTTCTTCAGTGAGCGTTTTAATTAGCTCTTCAGCACGAGAGGCTTCTGTCTGCTTAGTTGCACCAATAGCTTGATCTAAAAATGAAGTTGTTTGTTCATTAACAGTTGGATCTAAC
Organism: Vibrio sp. VGrn 2; assembly: GCF_009361695.1. Lineage (NCBI taxonomy): Bacteria > Pseudomonadati > Pseudomonadota > Gammaproteobacteria > Vibrionales > Vibrionaceae > Vibrio > Vibrio sp. VGrn 2. The sequence goes on from NZ_RBWD01000010.1 coordinate 134,777, forward strand.
TGCTTTTCAGCTTCAGTCGTCATTATTCCGCTCCTTCAGTACTGTCTGACTTCGCTTTCTTGCCAAGATCTAACTCGCCCGCAAGTTTTGCCAGATTGTCCGTGTTGTTCAAAACATCCTCTAAGATGTTTTCAAGCTCTTCAGAACGGTCAACTTTTGTCATCAAATCACGCAGTTTATTACGCGTTTCCATCAGTTGGCGCAGTGGATCAACTTGATTTACGATCGCAGCGGGCTCAAAGTCTTGCATTGATTTAAAGTTCAAATCCACCTCAAACTGTGAATCGTCGTTCGCAAGCTTGTTCGCAACTTTGAACTTAACCGATGGGTTCATCTTTTTGAGCACATCATCGAAGTTGTCTCGATCGATCTGAATAAAACGGCGGTCTTTCAAAGGCTTCAACGCTTCAGTGTTTTGACCAGCGAAGTCACCCATTACACCTACAACAAAAGGTAGCTCTTTCTTAAGAGTTGTACCTTCAGTTTCAACATCATAGGTAATGTGGACACGAGGCTTCCGTACTCGTGACAGTTTCGAGTGGATACTCGTCATACCATTCTCCCTTTATTAATTTTCATTTTGTTCTGCTATGCCAACCAAACGGAAGTAGCTTTTCTTTGCATCTCCGTCGGAGATAAGTTCCGCCAGTAACTCCGGCAGAGGCATTCCACACCAACGAATGATCTGTTCGATGGAGTAAGAAACTGGTGAGTGAGGCTCACTCTCTCTGAAGAAATCAGCCACTTGCTGCAATTGTCTAATCGCCTGCTCTCGTGATTTCATGTTTGTCGCTAATAGTGCATCAGAACTTTGTGAACTCACTTGTTGTTCCGAAGAAGTAGATTCATCCACCTCCTCCAGTTCTTCAAACACAGCTTGTGGTTGATTAAAACGCTCTCCAAGGAGATGCTTTAATGCCGAGTGTATTGATTCAAGCCTTTTTGATATATAAGAGCTAGGAGTAACATCACCTACCGCTTCATCTAATCGCTGACTGAATTCATTAAATGACTCTGTGGCGAACTCCAGATCAGCGATTAGCTCACGATAAAAAGCATCAGAGGTAGATTTAACTGTAGTTGTAATATCAGATAACTCTGTAGCGCCAAGATCGACTCGATTTCGGCGCTTATCTTCATCTAAACGCTCCAACTCAATAGCTTGCTGATATTCCCAGTAGGCATACGCTTGCTCAACGCCTACGTCAGTAAGCGGGATACAAGCAATAGGGAAAATAAGTGTTCCTTCGCTATCGATACCATTGAGGCCAGTAATCGCCGATATTCTTGTTTCAATGCCATCCTCATCAGGCATTGGATAGAGATCATCCCAAAACTTCTCGATGAACTCAGTAGCGAGTTTGTACCCAACGCCCATACCGCGAAAACCATACAATCGAGTTAGAGCCTCTATAAGCCAAGCAACAAACTCTAAATCTTTAGATTGATTCGTAAGTATCTCTGGTACTTCTTCTATAAATACCCGCCATAAGTTACTGTGGGTATAAATACTTTCTTCTTCTATAAGTGCATTGCGCTCTGCATTTCGCGCAGCCATACGCTGATCTTTTAATCGGTAATAAGCAGACTGTGGCGATACATCCTCTCTAGGGTCAACACCTGTGGGATTCTCTTGAGATATCGGAGCCAACGCTTGTTCATACCAATCGAACATCTCACTATTCATAAGACCTCCCTCTAAGAAAAACGGGGATCGTCGCGTCTTCTCTCGTTACTGCTTCAAATTCTGTCTGCGCTTGGCGAACTTTGACTAACGCACAAGTAACGTTATCACTTGCACCTCTCACTAACGCCGAATGCATGAGCGCTAATCCTGCTTGATTTACTGAGTCCGCATACAATGTCCGGTGAATTTCATCACTCGTTAATTCTTTAGAAAGCCCATCACTACACAGAAGAAATTGATCTCCGTCAGCCAACTGCCCCGAAACTTGATCAATAGTGATACTCTCATCTACCCCAACAGCTCTGGTAATAACATTTGCGAGAGGATGTGACTCAGCATCTTCAAATGCCAATAACCCTTGATCGACTAAATCCATAACTTGACTATGATCGCGTGTTTTTTGAGAAAAATGACCATTTCTAAGCTGGTAAATTCGGCTATCACCGACCCAAAGACAGTGGTAATACCCGTCCTGGATAAACAACAAAACGAGAGTTGTTCCCATCGTTTTACCGTCTAAGTGATTTTGTGCGTATTGATAAATTTCTAAATTCGCGGCTTGAACCACACTCCGGATATCATCGATATTGGTATTTGGGACATCCTGCATATGGCGCGCGATTCTATCCACTAGCATCTGGCTTGCTATGTCGCCAGCACTATGCCCACCCATTCCATCGGCTACAACCCAAATATGCTGCTCTGTCATATCTAAAAGAGCATCCTCGTTATAAGGGCGTACTTTTCCTGCGTGCGATTTAGCAAAGGTAAAATAGTTCCAATTCATTCTTCTATCCTACCAATTCCACTTTTTCCAACCGCCATCAAGCATGGCAGAAAATTGACCAATAGAAGGGAAACCGCTGGTCATAAACATACATGGTTCAACTAGAGTAGAGCCTTCAGTCCACCAAAAGCATGGCTTACTCAATTTTTCTTTAATGAGGTAATTCAAAAGTGCGCTTTGATCTGCTCCACCTTGATCATGAAAAATCGTAGATATTTGGCTTTGATAAAGAAACTTAAGAGGCCGCACTTCACTTTTTACATTCGCCACTAAATCGTTTTTTTCTTGCATGCTCTTATGCCAAACATCAAATACAAAGTCGTCCTCAAGTACTGCTAGGGCAAGAGATGCACTGTCCTCGGTCCAAGCTTTGTCCTCCCAATATTGCGCAGCTTCACCTTTTACGGCACGAGCTATAGTAAAGAAAAAGTATCTACCGCATGCATCTACACTAGGAATCATGCTACCAATGTATGTCGAGTCTTCTAAGTAACTAACATCCAGAGCAAAGTGCCACACAGGCGCGGTTAAAAAGTGCTCATTCCAACTTTCACCCAATTGTTCTCTGCTGACTGCAATAACAGCCTGCAGCCAGTCATGCCAGCGCTCTGAAAAGTCTTGTGATAAGCCATCTTTCACAAAGTCGCCTTTTGCAGGCATTTTACCGATATAACCCCAGGCTGATGTTACAAGGTTCGTGGACATCTGAACCTCTCCATTTCATTTGACCAAAACGGATTAATAGCACTAGACGGAATAAGCTCTAGTTGCACCTTATTTCCCTTTAAATCAATCATAACTATGTTGTCTTTACGTGATTCTGGTCTTGCTTTAAGTGATTGATCTAGCAGTTTGAATATGCCCCACTCACCTTCATAAGTATGGGCAATCTCTCGTTTAGATTCAGGTGGTGTGAACACTATTCGAGTCTGGTCTTGACCCGCAGGCCAGGTCAAGGATTTAGCTCGTGCTGGTCCATGCTTATAAACCAAATCTTGCTTACCTAACTCTAGAACAAACCGAGTAATGTGCTGATCCAGATACACTGGTTTCATACCGAACTCTACGCGCAATGAATTATCAGATTCAAAGAAAGACTGCCTGATACGCTTCGCTCTTTGAAAGACCATCAGCGTTTCTGGACGAACTCCAATTTCCTTTTCTAATCGCCAACGACTTTTCGACGTATCGACAAACGGTTCAAGATACTCTTGGAAGAATGAGTCAAGCGTACCTCCATAACCAAAGAAACGTTTGAAGTCCTTCAGCCTTACTTCTCTGCTCGCATTTGGCTCGAATGGGTATCTACCCGCAATCGTCCGCTGATAAGGGCGCACCACTTGCGTTACCCAAAGCTGATTTAGATGATCTTTCGACCCGCTCTCCGCAAACTTAACTGACTCTTGAGAAAGTTCACCTAGCCATTGATTAAATGGCCTAGGCAAAAGTTCTTTAGCGCGAGCAAAGGAAGCAGCCACATCTTGTGTAACGGTCCCATCTAAAATACTTTTGTAAGCAATTTTCTGATTATTACCTGAGCTTGATAAATCGCTTAAATACGAGCGCAAGTTAACCATAGCTTGTTGAATATCATCAAAGTCTTGTTCGCCGAGACGTAAGATCTCCGAAAAATGAGATTCGACTTCTTTACCTGGCAGTGCAACATTGAAACCATTTTCTTCAGGCAAGTACATGTCTAGTCTATCTGCCGTATTCGAAAATTTAACTTTGGCAACCTTACCTGCGACTTCAGAAGTGGCCTTCTGATTTTCTGACAATGATACTTTCGACAAACCAACTTCTTTTTGGATTGCCTTCAACAACGATTCGATTGGCCTTTCAACTCCAGATAGAACTCTAGCTTGTTCTGTTGCAAGCTCTAGGCTCGGAGCCTGCTTAAGTTGAATATCTTCGATCAGAGTTTTCCATTCATTCACATAATCTTGATAGTATCGAGATTGGACTCCTTGAATAGCGCTATCTTGATCAATTTCATGAGCCTTAAGATCGTCACCATAAACCCAGTTCTCTTCCATTAGGCTTTTTACTGTACGGTTGATCTGAATCTGAAAAATGCTATGAAAGCCATTGTACGTATAAAAGCCCGAAATGCCTTGTGATAACGGCTTTCCACTCGCTCGTTCAAACTGCTCAAGCCCTTTAGGTCCCAAGACATCAGTCAAACGAAATGAAGGAACATGACTCTTCGAAAATTGTATCTTCATTCGCTGGTAAGCACGTTCTGGTAGAGACATTTGTGTCAAAACCTCGCGAGCATTAGTCACGGCAGCAGTATTATAAGAAAAGCCTTGTCCATCATTCTCTAATAAATTTTGAGTGTGCTGTAACAGACCTTTTCTTAAGTCTATATTTAGTTCACCCGGATATTGACGTTCAAAATAGAAGTTAAACCAAGCCAACACTTCATCTTGTTGGTATTTGTCTGGATTAAATAACATCAAATAAGTTTTCAACGTTTCATACAAATACTCTCGATGCTGTTGATTACTTTCCATTTCCGTCACCAAGCTATCAAGAAGCAAGGGAGCGTAATATTGGGTCAACGCATCAGAATATGCATTGTTTGCCGCCTGTGAGACTTTATCTCCTTGATAGAGACCAAACCTTTTTACGGAATCAGCATCGCCGTAGTTGCTTTGCTTTCCTAGAGGAAGCGTCATCAATCGATCTAATGTCTCTACGGCTGAAATAATATCCGCCTCAAAATCTAGGCTCTCAGCACCAATCATTGCTTCAATATGGCCGGCTTGCTCATTGGTATCGACAATCAACTGAGAATTCCACTTGTAGCTCATAAGCCAAAGTGCAGACGCACCTAGCAGTAGAGAAGTACAGCCAATGTAAACACCTCGGCGCATCCACCCTGACTGCTTTTGATAGTGACGATTAACCGTTCCTAACAGTTGTTCCTTGAAAATAACCTTATCAAACAAGTTCTTCACGAAATAACTATGAGACCCTGTTGGGCTCTTTGCTAGAGCGAGGCGATTTAGTCCAAGTCCATTGGTCGATTCATTCATTAACTTATCGACTGGTAAGCCTTCTTGGACCGAGCTCAACATAAACACACCACGAATCAAGGCTGGCTCTTCAAAACTATTTTGTGCAAATATTTCCGCTAAAAATTCATCAAGGTTAGCTTGCAATACCCTTAGCTGTTTAGGAAATTCAAAAATAAGTGCTCGCTTCTCTAAATCATCTTCAGTTTCAAGGATTCTCAGCATTCGAGCATCAAGGCGCTCCAACATGCCATGAAATTCTTTATTGAATAAAGAAATAACCCCTCTTTCATCAGCCACTTCACGCGGAAACATGAAACCGAACAATTCCTCACGCTCTTCCTTACTTAGATCAGAGAAGAACTCATTGAAACCCGCAACTAAATCCATTTTGGTCAGTAGTACGTAAATAGGAAATTGCATCCCTAACTGATTCTTCAGTTCTTGAAGGCGCGACTTGATAGCTCGGGCATGAAGGCTTCGCTCGGTTCTTGTCTGCGACATCACACTGGCTAAACTGATCGTGACAATTGCACCATTAATTGGCCTTTGCGTTCTATATTTTTTCAACAACCCTAAGAAACCGTGCCATGCTTTAGAGTCGACTTTTTCTTGACTGTCTTGTGTCGTGTATCGACCGGCCGTATCAATCAGAACGGCTTTATTTGCAAACCACCAATCACAATGACGAGTTCCACCGACACCAGCAATAGAGTCAGAACCAAGGCTATCCACTAACGGAAACTCCAGCCCTGACTGCTTTAGCACTGTTGTTTTCCCTGTCCCTGGAGGGCCGATCAACACATACCAAGGCAAGTCATATAAGCTTCGCTTTCCTTTATGTGTTTTCGTTACTACTTTGACAGCTTGCTCAATACGCTCGCGCATTAAGTCAATTTCACTCGCCGCTTCTTTATCTGACTGACTATCAACCTCAAGTAACGTTTGAATACTTTCGTCTTCTTTAACTTTTTGCTTGTGCTGCTTAGTCACGTTGAATAAAGCCCACACAAACACCAGCACCAAAATCGTGACGAGTCGTTGGAAGTCGCTCTTTAGTGGCTCATATCCCGCTATCGTGATAAGTGGACCAACAACCCAAATAAAAATTGAACAAGCAGCGACACCGATAAGACCGAGAAACCACCTTTGAGTAAATATTCTGCCAATTTCTTTAATACGCATCTCTATCTACCTGTTATTAATTCGCGACAAGGAGGTCGATTTCAATTCGACGGTTAATAGCTCGGTTTTCGTCACTATTGTTTTCAACCAATGGTCTTGCATCACCCAGACCTTCTGGTATGACTCGACCTTCTAGTGCGCTATTCGAGATAAGTTGTTCAGACATAGCAGTAGCTCGAGCTAGTGATAGATGCCAGTTCGAAGGATATTTACTCGTGAAAATTGGCCTATCATCGGTATGACCTGTCACAATGATCTTGCCTTGGGTCGACTCCAACGTTCTAGCGAGTTTAGAAATTACGGGTTGGATATACGCAACAACATCAGCACTACCTGATTCAAATAGATCTTGCGACTTTAACGAAATTCTTACCCTGTCTTGCAACGGCTCGACGTTAATTAGCCCCTTCCCGATCTCGGTTGCCAGATACATAGAGATCCTTTCTGCAATTGGCGCTGATTTTGATTCTGACGTTGTATCTTGGTTAAGCTGTTGCGGTTGAACCAAATTGACTAATTGAGAAAAGGTGCGGTTGGAAGCCTTGTTTAGCTCATAGCTAAAATACATAAATATACAAACCAATAATGCAGCCGTTACGGAGCACACAACCCAGAGAGGAGCTCTGTCGGAAGCCTTAGAGCCATTCAAAATGTGTTGTTCGATACTATTGCTTAGCTCTTGAGGTATCCCTCTTCCGTAAGACTTAAGAATAGCGATAATCTGCCTTCTCAGTTTTCGGTGAGACTCCAGTCCGTTTTTTTCCAAACGATATTGGCCGAGAAACCCAAGCGATAGGCACACGTACATCAATTCAAGCAAATCTAAATTTGTATCTGGTTGTGCCATGCACTTATCAAGGTACTTAAAGAACGCTTCCCCACCCTGGCTGCTGGCATAGAAAGAACTAAGCAATGAGTCATGGCTCCAAAATGAATGCCCCCCCCAATTAGTATTGAGCACCGCTTCATCTAACGAGCAACACAAACAGTAACGAGCCGTATCAATAGTGTCCAAATCAACGTCGTGGTGGCGTAGTCGGTTCTCATAATCTCTAAGTTTTTGTGCCAACGTCTCTTTTAGAAACAACGGGTCAGAATGAGTCGCTGTCGCTCGAATTTGACCAATAATGGATAAAAGACCATTCGCTTCTGCCAATAAAGGGTTGTTCCCATAAGCAACCACTGAATCGTTATTCACCAATTCAGGACTTTTTGAGATAACTACCGTATTATCTGCTGACTTTTCTGATTGTGGTTTCGGTGCGGGTGCTCTTCCACCCGGTGTTGGTTTTATGATCGTTTGTTCCATACTGAGCACACCTATTGACTAATACTCCACAGCTCAAGGTCAGCATTCGGAAAATGCCCCGATAAATGCAGCGCAATACCACCACTGTCTTTCAGCCTCATCCAAAACGGGCCTTTCTTGACTACTTCGAAGTAGACATAACCCGTTTGGTAAGGGATCTGCCTCGGTACTACACTCAATGGCGCTACGTTTATGCCATTAATCTGATTGTTGATCAGATCACGAATCTGCTCCGCTGGTCCAAACTTGAGCTGCGCCGGGACTAAACGTCTGATTTCATCTGTTGTCGTATCAGCTTTGACCGCAAGCACAAACTGGCATGATTCAAGTAAACGCTTATCTGGAAGTGGCGTCACTTGAATTCCATATTGTCGTGGCTCCAAAGGAAGTTTGCTTGCTGTTTGATCAAGGACAACGCTCAGATATTGACTCAGAACTTGATTCAATTCGCTATAAACACTTGATACATCTAAGTGATCGTATGTAAGTAAGCTTGGCATCCTCTTGGTTTTGTCAGAAAACGTAGCTAATTCACCAATATAACCTTTCAGGGTCGTAGCTAATTCCAATGGATGTAGCCTGTCTAGGTCACTAAAGTGCTTTAACATCGCCTCATACCTGTTCAACATTTGTAGCATGATGAAATCAACAGCAGATGCAGATGCGGCTTTGCCCTTAATCAATCGCTGCGCAATAACGTCGGCACGCATCTTTGTCATCGCAATAACGTTACGCAAGTAAGCCGACATAACTTTGTCGCTAAGTAAATTGATAAGCGGTGGAACATACGAATCGTCTAGTATTACTTCGCCTTCTGCCGTTACCTCTTTTATTTTCAAAATCGGTAACTCAACATAACCCGCTAATTTGTCATTGCTGGCTTTCAGTTCCAGGTTTAGGGCTGCGACTTGAATCGTTTCTTCATCCTGCCCAGTGAGATTATCTATAACGTCAACGTCTTTAAGTACATAACGAGAAACGATCGCCTCACTTACATCAGATACATTTTTACCTTTGACATTTGAAAGGGGAAGAGTGATTTTTACTAACGTATTTTCTACGTCTTTATCAATAAATAAAGGCACAACCGAATCGCTGGCTGTTAAGGTATTAACCAGAGTCATATCTGGCAAAACTGCCTCAAAGTGATCTAATTCAATCAGACCATCTTTTAATGCATGTTCTTTTACTCGACATTTCCAAACCCCCCAATTATAAGCCCCACCAAACTGATGTAAGCCTTTGAATTCTAGAGAGGTTGCGCGTTCATGTTGTTGAAAGTGCTGGGGACGTAAAAACATCCCTTCGCACCAAGCCGTCTTGGAGTATTGCGTCATTTATAATTAGCCAACTAAACGTTATTTTACGACCAAAGACAGATCTTCTAACAGAATTTGATAGGTGTTGTAACCGGTCTTATCCACTTCAATGACTTGTCGCCAATTTGAATTTTCAATATCTCGAAACGCTGCCACAATGCCTAAGTATTCAGTCTTTGGAGACATACTTGCCTGATATGTTTCTTTCTGACCTGGAGTTAATGATATTTCATATTTATTCACTAAATCAGGGCCTAATACTTTTTCACTTTCTTCATAAATTGAAAAAAAATCCTGACTTTCAAAAAGGGTATTTGATGTTAACTCAAAAACATACACTACTACAGGGGATGGCCTACCATTGGAGTCAGGGTTAATATTGTGATTTGCTGTTATTTCTAAATCTGAATATGGGTCAACAACTAAATTGGCTGCTGAGCATCCAAATAAAACCATTGAAATTAATAACAAAATGTACTGATAAACTCTTTTCATCACCCTATTTCCTAGCTTTTATTTTTTAATGCTAACTCATAGTGTTTAGCGAAATCTTCTAAATAAAATGGAGATTCTTTATTGACAATGTCATCGGATAGCTTTTCATGAATATCCTCAAACCGCTTCCAACTTTGAGCATATTTCCTTGCTGGAATAACCTTATTAATAACCGTGTCTTTAGCTAAAGCTTCTGAGTATATCGACGTAGGTTCAACAAGCGACATAACACTTGAAACCGTACCCTCAACACCTTTCATTAACGCTTGTTCATGACTTTTTATATCACTAAACGCTTCTTTAATGGCTGCACTTGGCTTTAGGAAACTTGCAGTTTGACGGTTATATAAGTTATGAATTGCATCTTCTAAATTCGCAGAGAACTTCAGAGGATTATTTTCTGACTTCCGAAACGCAGTATGACTAAGTCGATTTGTTTGTTTAAATACCGCGCGATTGTGCAGCGTTTCCATTAAACCAACTAACATCAAAGAAAATGATTCCCCCAGCTGTTCAAACCATTGCTCTCTGTTATCGCTGGGAATCATCGTTGGATCAATACCAGCTCCTTTAATGAACGCCGTAAGCTCGCTCCCTTTACTATCAAATTTGGGAGTTGGTTGACGTTCTAGCTGTCGTGGGGTTTCCGGTACAGGTGTAGAATCTACACTCTGTTTTTCTGGTTTGGGGATATCAATAAAATCATCGACTAATCCAATATCTAATTGAAAGTCAGAAGGAACACTCTCATTCAAAAGCTCACTGGCACTAAGGCCGAGGTCTACAAACTCTGCTTCAGATGAACTCGAGAATGCTTCAGGTTCTGAACTGGAACGAAAGTTACTTTCCTGATTATTGAATGCCTCAGTGCTAGTTTGAATACTTACTGAAATTTGGTAATCCCCTAAACTAACCGTATCGTCGTCACTTAGTGCAATCTCATTTCCTTGGCCCACAGGTGTCACAGCGTTATTAACAAACGTGCCATTAGTTGATAAGTCTTTTATCAAGTATTTATCACCAAACTTGATGAGCTCTCCGTGAGTTCCGGATACTACTCTTTCAGGGTCTGGCAGTGTCCAATCACATTGCTCAGACCGACCAAACGTAACTTTGGCATGCTCATCACTTGATTCAAACACAAACTCACTCTCAATCTCTGGAGTAAATTTGTGAAAACTTGTTATGGTTAAAACCAACTTCATGTAAACCTCGCCAAAGACCTGCTAAATATTATTTTTAATTTTATTATTAGTCACTTTCTTATTAACAGTAAGATTAATAAAAACCTTAAACCTGCCATTGAAAATCATGCACGGAATAATGAATCATTTTTTTATCAAAGCAATCACGTAATGTTCAACAATTTTAATTATCCAACCAAGTTCAAATTTTTGACACTTAGACTTTCATCAATAAAAAAACGAATGTTAGTTTGGCCGCGAAATTCTAACATAATGACTTTTCATTGAGCAGAAAGGTATATATTCCCCCATCATTTATACGGAGTTCTTGTGATGGAAGACAGCAATAAAAACAATTCTATAAATAATAAAGATAGCGGAGACAAAACTAAAATTGTAAAGACTCAAAAACGAGACAATGCAATTCAATCAAATAAAGTTGCTAGCAATGAAGGCTCCGTTCAAAATAAAAATGAAACAAATACAAAACTGTCTCAAAAAGAAAACACTCCGTTAGTTAATAAGAAAATAAACAATAAAAATAACACATCAAATAATGACAAAGATGTTATTAATGAGAATTTAATAGGCACAACTGTCAAAAATCGATATGAAATCGAGTCGGTTCTTGGCCATGGCGGACTTTGTGATGTTTATTTGGCAAAAGATAAGATATTAGAATCTTCAGGTTCAGAAACCCCTTACGTAGCATTAAAGATTTTACAAAAAGAGTTTGCATCTCAACCAGAGACTGCACGCATGTTGATACGTGAAGCTCAGCAAACACAAAGATTAAGTCACCCTAATATTATTAGGGTTTTTGATTTTGGTGTCGATGGCGAAATATATTTCTTAGTGATGGAATATATTAATGGGGAAACATTAGAGAATTTAATACAACGCTCTAGGCCGCATGGGCTGAAGTTTAATGCAACTTTATCGATTCTAAATCAGGTATTTGACGCGCTGTCTTACGCCCATTCACTTGGTGTCGTGCATGCCGATTTAAAGCCCGCTAACGTCATTTTAACGTCTGAAGGTAATGTTAAATTACTCGACTTTGGTGTATCTAAAACTCATCAATTAAAGCAAGATCAATACGCAGCTAAACGTAAATCCGAAAATGTGGAGACTCTTGGTTATACTCCAAACTACGCATCGCTCAACTTGTTGTCGGGTAAAGAACCAAACTTAAGCGACGATATGTTTGCGCTATTTTGTATTGCTTACGAGTTATTGAGTTGCAAGCATCCTTATTCAAGAACTCCTGTTAATGAAGCTCTCAAAAAGAAAATGAAGGTCTCGAAACCTGCTAATATGCCAGCATCTAAGTGGCCTATCTTTGCACGCGTGTTTTCAACTGGCATCATCCCCAAAGACCTTACCCCAGAGCAGTTAAAACAAAAGTTGAACATGCGATATTGGCCTATCGTTAGCGGTGTAGCTGCAAGCGTACTATTGGTTACCGGAATCGTATTTGGCTATCAACAACAACAAGAAACCATCTCTGATTTAGAAATAGCGATTAACAAGCAAAATGATCAGATTAATGGGCAGGAATGGTTGCTTGATACACCGCCAGAAAAAAGCTTGTCACTGATTAATAGTGAGAAAAACTTACACCCGGTGATTAAAGCTGGCTTACTACGTCAGCACAAGAGCTACCTTCTAAGTGAGTTTGAATCTGAAATTGATCAGGTTCTGAATTCTGATGCTAACAACTATCCAAATTATGATGAAATCGAGTCTGTACTAAACAAAGCAAAAGCCTACTACCCTGACTCACATAAAATTGAAGTTCTGGCGTTAGATATTCAATCAAGCAAGCACTCCACATTGCTTTCGATAGCCAGACAAATCAATAGCCAACTGGAAAAGTCTCGATACAGTAAAGAAGAAGACAGTAAGTCCATCTATGAACTGAAAGATGAGTTAAATCAAATTCATCAGGATTACCCATTTACACCAAGCTCATTATCTAGCGATATTTTTGGTAAACACCTAACTGAAGCACTCAAAAATAAAGATGCTGCAGCACTTGTTGCGCTAATTAAGGTTGGGAATACTTTCTTCTCAAACGTTGAAGAGCATCAAAACAACTTAAAAATAAGCAACGCGATGAAAGATGCAGTTCTCGAAATGAAACTGTATGAGACCGCGCTAGACTCTAAGGATCCTCTACCATTTCCGGACGAGGCTGCTCGAATTTTGTTCCAAGAGGAATTTGAAAACTTCTATTACCGCCTAGAAAAGGCAAGAACAACAACTCACCTCGATAACTTAGTGAAAGATGTTGATCAGTTTTCGAAGAACTTTCCTATCGGTTTTCAAGATATTAACGATTTGAGATTCAAAACTGCAGATAAATACCTGCGCTTCTCCGACATACTGCTCAATAAGAGAAGGACCACAAGCGCAAGGCGCGCAATGAAGAAAGCGAACGAGTTAATGAGGCAGGTAGAACAGGACTCCAAGCAAAGCTAATTGTACAAAAGGGGCGCAAGGCCCCTTTTTTGCGTCAAGCTACTTGCCATTATGCAACTAGGTTGCTAACTTGTATTTGTACTCGATTAGGAGAGTTAACCTTGACTGAAGGAATAGTCAAAGTTGGCGAGCGCTTGGCTTACTTGTTTGATGATTGCTTTAAACTAGGTAGACAAGACTGTTCCCAACCCAGCATTTTATTTGTAACCCACTATCACGTAACTTGTGTTGCCACGACACGAGTGCAAAATGCTTTGCACAAAAGATTAGATCATAGACACTTGTATATAAGTCAAAGTGTACCGAACAATAACTTTGTTTTTATGAGTCTAGCTCAAGTGATAAGCACACTGTTCAGCGCTCAACTCCCCCCACTTCAACGTTCCTATCCGATACATTTTTCTACCTCGCGGTTAGTCAGAGGTAAACATGATTAATTTTGATGTTCTCAATAAATACATGGAGAACGACGTAGATCTTATCGTCACCGTTTTTTCCACATACTTAGAAGACCACGCCAATGACATACAGCGTATCAATGAGTTGTACGCAAACAAATGTTGGCCGGAACTCTACTTATTGGCTCACAGTCTAAAGGGCATTCTAGAAAGCTTTGGGGAAGAAACCGCTGTCATTGTTTTCACAAAAATAGAAGCAGAAACAAGAAACGATAACGAGCCAGATAGCTCAGATATAGCTATAGTTACTAAAGAGCTAGCTGCCATTAATCAACAAATCTTTGCTTACTTGAAGAATATGCAATAAAACAAATTAAGGCTTAACTGGGGGAAATATGGCAATGAACAATAGCAATTTCAAGGAGCTGATTGAGTCTCTCAAAGACTTAACGCCAACTCAAAAGAGGTACTTGCTTAGTCGTACAAAGATGGCGTTAGATGATGAGAGCAATATGCTAAACATCAGTGATATACTGACACCAGAAGAGTTGGAAGCATTATTGTCGCCTGCACCAACCACAAATACAAAATAACAATAACATACAACGTAACAATAACATACAACGTAACCGTCAGATTAACGCTAGGGACCAGGTGGGGTGAATAGATCTTGCTTGGTTGTTAGTTTTTCGCCGTTCCTCTTCACTAAAACAAACGTGTTTTTTCCAATCTCTTTTTCTAACTTGAACTGATCAGATAATTGAGCGACTAACATCAGTCCACGACCTGAAGCAGACCAACTATCATCATCCATTAAGTTAGGAGCCTCAATCTGTTTATTTTTATGTTGGTTGAATGTCATTTCATTGATTGACGCTCCGTAGTCAGAAACCCTAAGTTCAATGAAATCTGACATTGGGTCACATCTAATCCTACACTCCACGTCTATCGGCTTGCCTTCAATTTCACTGTAAGAATGGATGTAAGCATTGTTCATAAGCTCAACAACACAAAGCTCCAACGACTGAACCGTACTTAACGATACTTGATTATCCATTAAAAACTTAGCAACCTCTTTGCTCGCACTTCGAGAGTGAGTAAGGGATCCACCGTAAGTTCGTTTAAACTCGCTCTGGAACATTCTTTTCCTTTATCCCTAGGCTATCAGCCACGCCACCTTACTTGTAAAAGACTCGCATCATCATCAAACTCATCTTTGTTCTGCCAAGATTGTACTTGTTCAAAGACACATCTAGCCTGCACTTCTACTTCTAATTGCGAAGAACAAACAGCTTTTATACTTGATGCCAACCTTTGTACTGAAAACATCTCCTCACCTCTCCTTGCTTCTATCAAACCATCCGAATAAAGCCATACTACATCTCCCTCACTCAGAATAATTTGATTACCAACGTACTCCATCGGCTGCAAAGCGCCAATCATAAAGTTGTCTTCACCCGCCAGCTCTGTAGTTTCGGTGCTCGCTCGCCAAACAAGGAACTTAGGATGACCAGCAGTACAATAGCGAAGTTGTCCTGATTCTGTATTAAGAATGGCATAAACCATGGTGAAATAAAGCTGACTGTTCCTAGTTTGCTGATACCGTCGGTTTAGCCGATCAATAACGGCTGCTGGTTCACTGATACAGTAGTCGCCATCTCTTAGCTCCATGGTTATCGAATCAGGTCCCAGATTTTGAGATAACGTCTGTTGGATAGAAAAAGCCATCAAAGCAGACGAAACACCATGACCTGAAACATCGAAAACATAAAATGCGACATGTTGTTCATCAAGCTCAAAATACCCCAACATGTCACCACCAATCTGGGAGCACGGTTTGTAGGCGTAACTAAATTGCATGTTCTGGATCGACGACTCCGCTGGGAGTAGTTGCTCCATCAGGTGACTAGCAGACTGTAAATCTTGATGGATCATTCGATAGGCTGCATCTAACTCTTTATTTCTCTCAACGAGTTTGTTGTGCAGTTCTAAAGTACGAAACCCCGCGCGGATTCTGGCCTGAAGTTCCTCTACAGACGTCTTCTTATCCACAAAGTCATCTGCGCCAGCATCGATGCCTTTCACGATCGAGCTTTGGTCATTTCTAGAGGACAATAAAACAAAGAAAATGTAACGTTCGCTAACTTGTGATTTTAATTGCCGACACAGCTCAATACCATTAATGCCAGGCATCATTAAGTCACTAAGTACAAACTGAATATCTTTGCGATAAGTCAGCACTTCAAGTGCGGATTGTCCGTCTTCAACAGCAATAACTTCATATCCCTGCTTTTCTAATGCACTGCTGATATAAAGTAGTACTGTTTTACTGTCATCGACCAAAAGAATGGATTTCATTCGCCTCCTTAAGACGGTAGTCGGGCACGCTAACGTAGAACACTAGTCACTGATTGCTCATTTCTAAAACGACTATAATCTTCAGCTAATAACTGGTGTTGATATCGAGTGTAAGACAGCGCCTCATTGGAGATTAATATCTGATGCTCTTTCTCTATTAACTGACTTTGCAGTTTTTCAATCTGTTCATTCTGCTGTGTGTTATTGAGGTACAGCGCGACGAGACCAAAGACCGAAACCATTAAAAGAGCAATAAGAACATTATTGATAGTTTTAACTTGAATACGCATGACCTCTCCTTGTCTATTAATAGACTTCCCACTATGAAAAGAACGTCTACAGACTAAGAGCGCTAGGCTCTAAAACGCATTGAAGCCCATTGAGGTTGTTTTTCCAATTATAGGCGATAGGAGACAAAATAAGAAAAAAGCTGAAGAATTTGAATATCCTTGTGAATTCGAAAGGCAATAGCAGCGAGCAATGATCTACTCGCTGCTGGTACATCAACTTAGAAATGCAGGCCGAGCTGAAACTTGCTCATACCAACGCGCAATGTTTGGTGCAGTAGTAAACACATCGATTTCTAGGCCTTTAATTGCAAAACCAATCAAAATAAAGCCTGTAATATCGACGATAGTAAAATGGTCAGCGGCAATGAACTCGCTTTCACCAAGTCGCTTATCTAACAACGGTAAAAACTCTTGCACGCGTTGCTTGGACTCTTCACCCCACTCTTTAACGCAACGCTCTCTATCTTCGTAGATAGCTGTGATGTTTCTAAATGCTTGAAAAGCAGCATACAGACCTTGAAACTCCACCACGCGATGCCACATTTCCACTTGCGCACGCTCAAGTTGGTTTGCCCCAAACAACGCCAAATCGTTTTCAAACGCTTCATCGAGATAGCGGCAAATTGCTACGCTCTCACAAATCGTCGTGCCATCTTCAAGCTCAAGCAATGGCACTTTTCCATTGACGCTTTTTTGCTTGAAATCTTCCGCTAGATTTTCGCCGTCACGCACATTTAAAGCGATGCGTTCAACATCGCCACCAATTTCCTTTAAAAAAATGCTAACTCGCTTACAACTTGGAGTTATCGCGGTTTCGTAGAGCTTCATTTTATATCCTTTTTTCTTTTTCTAACCGATTGGTTAGGATATACTGTAGCCAGTTTATAAACGATCAGTCAAGAACTTCATTTCCCAAAAGTTGTTCAATAAGTTTAGGAGTGGTTTGAGAAAAACCGCTCAGGTAGGTACGCATATGGCAAGAAAAGCCAACTTCGATCGAGAAGAAAAACTATTAGTCGCTATGGACGTTTTTTGGCGCAAAGGTTTCGCTAATACATCCATTTCTGATCTCACCGACGAGTTGAACATCAACCGCTTCAGTCTTTACAACACCTATGGTGACAAGCAACAGCTCTACTACGAAGCGCTCGATACCTACTTGAAAAAGGTCTCGCTACCGTCACTGAATGATTTGGAAAAAGACGACGCGTCCTTACCTGAGTTGGAATCGTTCCTCAAATCTTTTGCTGAGCTCCAACGCAAACGCAGCTGTGGGTGTTTTATCCAAAATGCGTTGATTGAGCACGCTGGTGAAGACGATGATGTACTGCGTAAAGGGCATTTTTTGTTTGACCATCTTATCGACATCATTGCAGATGCGCTGACCAATGCGCAAAAAGAAACCTTAGTGCCAAAAACGCTGAAACCAGAAGAGCTTGCTCGTTTTGTTCTCAACAACATGCAAGGCATGCGCGTACTTGGTAAAGCCAAACGTTATGCCGACTTGGATACGGCGCTTTCCTGCTTGCTGGTTTTGATTAGGAAGTGACATGTCGATTGAAGTGATAGCAGTACGTCTTACCAAAGGCATGGACTTAAAGCTGAGCCTAGCGAAATTGGTCGAGCAGCACGGTATCAAAGCGGGTTCAATTGCTTCATGCGTTGGCTGTATCTCTGACCTCAACCTTCGTTTGGCAGGTGCAGAGAGTACGTTAACCAAACAAGAGCCATTTGAAATCGTCTCTATGATGGGAACCCTAACGCCTGAACATCAACACGTTCATATCTCGGTGTCTGATCGTGATGGACTAGTTTGGGGTGGGCATTTGCTGGAAGGCACAGTGATTGATACTACCGCAGAATTGATCATCCATTCTTACTCAGAACTTGAGTTCACCAGAACGATGGACGACTCGACTGGCTATACCGAACTACAAGTGAACCCTTCCAAATAGCAAAAAGCTCCAGAGCCTTACTGTGCTGCCTCTGGAGCTTTATTCGCTTGTCTCTTACGCCAAGAATTTATTCATATCGAGCAAGCTAATTTCGAGGAACATTCTTCGACTAAGTAACAAACCTGATTATCGTCGACCGTTACTTGCCACGTTTTTAGACAGTGCGCTTCGTCTTCCAAACACTGCCCGCTCTTTAGGCTGAAATGCTGTTTGTACAGTGGTGACGCAACACACATCTCACCATCGATATCACCGACAATCCCTCGACTCATCACATAAGCCTTACCAATTGGATCCCAATCTTGAACGGCGTAAACACCGCTATCTGGAATGTAGAATAACGCGACATGCTCGCCTTCAATCAACACCGTGGCACCGATAAACGGCATTAAGTCATCAAGCTGACACAATTTCACTTTGGTTAAAGCTGCCATTTACACCTCCTGTTTCACGGGAATACGCTGACCGCGCACACGTTGGTACGGCAAGACTTTACTGCCCGACGTGCTGTTCAAGAAAGGACGGAAGCGTTGCAGTTTCTGAGGGTTATCCAACGTACTCTTCCACTCACATTGGTAGGTATCTACGACTCGCGCCATTTGTTCATCCAAAGAATCACATAGATTCAGAGAGTCATCCAAAATCACTTTTTTAAGGTAATCTAAGCCCCCTTCCATGTTCTCCATGTTCTCCATCCACACCGACGTACGCTGCAAGCGATCTGCGGTGCTGACGTAGAACATCAATACTCGGTCGATCATGGTGATCAACTCTGATTTAGATAAGTCGGATGCAAACAAATCAGCGTGTCTTGGTCTCATGCCGCCATTACCACACACATATAGATTCCAGCCGTTTTCAGTGGCGATCACCCCAATGTCTTTACTTTGCGCTTCTGCACACTCGCGAGTACAGCCCGATACGGCAAACTTAAGCTTATGGGGCGCTCGCAATCCTTTGTAGCGGTTCTCTAACTCAATGGCTAATCCAACTGAATCATCAACACCATAGCGACACCAAGTAGAACCCACGCACGATTTCACGGTGCGCACCGATTTGCCGTAGGCGTGCCCTGTTTCAAAACCAGCATCAATTAAGGTTTGCCAGATTTCAGGAAGCTGTTCTAACTGCGCACCAAATAAATCCACGCGCTGACCGCCAGTGATCTTGGTGTACAGATCGTACTGCTGAGCGACTTCACCTAGTACGATAAGTTTGTCTGGTGTGATTTCGCCGCCCGGAACACGAGGTACAATAGAGTAAGAACCATCTTTTTGCAGGTTCGCCATAAAAGCATCGTTGGAATCTTGCAGAGATTGATGCTGTGGCTCCATGATGTGTTCATTCCACAAAGAAGCAAATACAGATGCTGCTGTCGGCTTACAGATATCACACCCATGCCCTTTGCCATGCAGTGCAATTAAGGTGTCAAAGTCTTTGATTTGTTCCACTTGGCAAATATGGAACATCTCTTGGCGACTTAACTCAAAGTGCTCACAAAGGTGGTTGTTAACCTCTACCCCCATAGCTGCCAGTTGAGTATCCAACACCGACTTCACCATATTGCTACACCCACCACAGCCAGTACCGGCTTTGGTGTTTGCTTTAAGGTCCGTCAGGTTGGTGGTGCCAGCTTGTATCTCGGCAACTAAGTCGCCTTTTGTGACGTTGTGACAAGAACAGATAATGGCGCTGTCTGGCATCTCTCCATCCAGCATTCCGGTATCAAACAGCAGGTTCGCGGCGTGGTCTGGCAGGACCGTTTTGTTCAAATAACACTGCAAAAGCGCATCGTAGTCACTGTTGTCACCAACGAGAATCGCACCAAGCAATTGGGTGCCGCTCGCATTAACCACCAGCTTTTTGTAGATGCCTGCAACCGAATCTTGCAAGACCATTTCTTGTGCGCCTTCGGTTTGCATTTGTGCATCGCCGATAGACGCCACATCTCCCCCAAGTAGTTTGAGTTTGGTGCTCATGTCAGCACCTTTAAAACCTTCGCTCGGCATACCAGTCAAAACATCGGCAGTGGTTCTCGCCATGGTGTAACCGGGAGCGACCAAACCAAAGATCTTCTGTTCCCACAGCGCACATTCGCCAATCGCGTATATGTTCTCATCGCTGGTTTGGCATTGGTTATTAATCACAATGCCGCCTCGCTCGCCTACTTCTAGCTCAGCCAGCCGTGCCAACTCATCTTGAGGGCGAATACCTGCGGAAAAGACAATCACATCCACTTCGAGAGGATCTTTGTCTTTAAAAACCATACGATGCTTAGCCGTTTCACCATCGCAGATTCGCTCCGTCCCCGTTGAGGTATGCACGGTTAGCCCTAGCGCTTCAATCTTCTCTTTTAGCACTAAGCCAGCACCATCGTCTAACTGCACGGGCATCAGGCGGGGTGCAAATTCAATAACGTGAGTTTCTACCCCCAATAGTTTGAGTGCGTTTGCCGCCTCTAAACCCAACAAGCCACCGCCAATTACTGCGCCTGTTCTTGCGCCTTCACATGCTTTTTTGATTTGTGAAAGGTCATCAAGCGTGCGGTAGACAAACACGTTGTCTCGGTCTTTACCTTCAATTGGCGGCACAAATGGGTACGAACCGGTCGCGAGCACGAGTTGGTCGTAACCCAGCACATCTTCACCATCAAGCAGAATGCGCTTTTGCTCTCTGTTGATGTCTGTTACTTGGCTGCCAAGTACGAGTTGGATGCCATGCATGTCGTACCATTCTTGGTTACTCAGCATCAAATCATCATGAGACTTACCCGCAAACAAAGAGGACAACTGTACACGGTCATACGCGATAAAACGCTCTGCACCAATCACGGTAATTCTGTGCTCCATATGCGCGTTTTTCTGCACTAATTGCTCGACGAGATGCTGCCCGACCATACCGTTACCTACCACAACGATGTGACTCAATGCGTTCTTTACTGGGATCGTTAAAGGACTGTTCATTGCTGCCTCCTTATGCCGTTTGCGCTGCGGTTTTGGGTTTGTCTTCTTTCGAAGCAGGAATCTCGACTTTGGATTGCTTCTCGTAAAGGAACTTCAACACCGCTTGTCGACACTTCTGATACTGCGCATCATCCGCCAGTGCTACACGCTCACGAGGACGCGGTAGATTCACTTCTAACACTTCACCAACGGTTGCTGCCGGTCCGTTAGTCATCATCACGATTTTGTCAGATAGCAGCACCGCTTCATCCACGTCATGGGTAATCATGATGACGGTATTGTTTAGCTCGGCTTGAATCTTCATCAGTGCATCCTGTAAGTGCGCACGTGTTAACGCATCCAACGCGCCAAATGGTTCATCCATCAATAAAACCTTTGGTTGAAGTGCCAGTGCTCTGGCGATGCCGACTCGCTGCTTCATACCACCAGAGATTTCATCCGGCTTTTTGTGCGCGGCATGCTGCATTTGAATCAACTCCAAATAGTGATTCACTTGTTCCTGAATCCACGCTTTGCCCTTTTTGCCGGCGATTTGTTTTACTGCGAGCTCAACGTTTTGATACACGGTTAACCAAGGCAATAATGAATGGTTTTGGAACACCACTGCGCGGTCAGGCCCCGGCCCTGCCACCTCTCGTCCATCGACGATCACGCCGCCGTCTGTTGGCATGTGCAGACCCGCAACTAAGTTCAATACCGTTGATTTACCGCAGCCAGAGTGGCCAATCAGAGATACAAACTCACCTTTATTGATTTGTAAATCGACGTTCTTAAGCGCGATGAACTCGCCATCTGGCGTTGGGAATCGCATCCCTAAACGCGTTAGATCTAATAATGCTTTTTCCATGATCTTTTCCTTTATCTCAATGCTTGTTGTTTATTCCAAGACAGCCCCTTTTGAAGTTGCAGCATGCCTCTATCGAGCATCAAACCGATAAAACCAATAGTGATGACTGCCACCATGATGCGACCCAATGATGCTGAACTGCCGTTCTGGAACTCATCCCAAACAAACTTGCCTAACCCAGGGTTCTGCGCGAGCATCTCTGCCGCAATCAACACCATCCAAGCGATACCCAAAGAGAGACGTAAGCCGGTAAAAATCATTGGAATGGCAGAAGGTAAAACGATGGTACGAATGTGCTGCCACCACGAAAGTTGAAGCACTTTACTCACGTTGATTAAGTCTTTATCAACGCTCGTCACACCCACAGCGGTGTTAATCAGCGTCGGCCACAAGCTACACAGCGCCACTGTGATCAGAGAGTTAATGAACGACTTAGCAAACATCGGATCATCACTCACATAAGTGGCACTCACCACCATGGTAACGATAGGCAGCCAAGCCAAAGGTGATACAGGCTTGAGCAATTGAATGATTGGGTTGAACGCTTGATACAGCCCTTGATTAAGACCAAGCACGATACCAAGCGGAATCGCAATGACCGTCGCCAGCAAAAAGCCCGCAGTCACAGTCACTAAGCTTGTTATGATTTGATCGAAGAACGTCGGCTTACCTGTGTAAGGACGAATCTTCACTTCCGCGTCCGGATTCTTGGCTAACTTCGCAGCATTGCGCTTTTCCTGACGCTCGATAAACGCTTGTTCTTTTTCTCGCTCTTGCCAATGGTCATCGACAAGGTTGCTGAACTGCTGAAAAGTTTGCACAGGTCCCGGTAGCGTACCTAATGAGGTTTGCACTTCTCTCGCCGCTAAGTGCCACATTGCCAAAAAGATCAGCAAGCCAATGACGGGCAAAAGCACCAGCCGACTTCGGTTCACTACCTGCTTTGCAGGAAAAAGGGAAATGACATTACTAGACATACTCACTCCTAAGAAATTTACATCCTTGTTATTGCGGGCAGACTCTCCTGCCCGCTGTATTTTTAGTAGGACTGCTCATCCTAAACTTTGTCTTTTCCTTTAAGCCCAATAGAGAACTTCTCTAGATATTTGTTTGGCTCGCGACCGTCATAAACGATGTTGTCGATAAAGTGTGTTTGTGGCGCACGAAAACCATCTTCAGCACTGAAATCTGGGAAGTCTTTTTTGCTCAACACACCATCTTCAATTAGCGCTTGAGCTGCTTGTTGGTAGATATCTGGACGGTAAACCTCTTTTGCCACATCCATGTACCAATCATCGGATTTCTCGCTTGAGATCTGTCCCCAGCGACGCATTTGGGTCAGGTACCAAATCGCATCGCTGTAATACGGATACGTGGCGTTATGACGGAAGAACACGTTGAAGTCTGGCACGTCGCGTTTATCACCTTTCTCGTATTCAAATGTGCCGGTCATTGAGTTAGCGATAACTTCGGCATCGGCTCCCACATACTCGCTTTTTGATAGCATCTTCACTGCTTCTTGGCGGTTGGCATTGTCATTTTCATCCAACCAATGTGCAGCTCGAATCAAGGCTTTCACTACGCGAATGTGCGTGTTTGGATACTTCTCAGCCCAAGCTTTGGAAACACCAAATACTTTCTCTGGGTTGTTCTTCCAGATTTCGTAGTCGGTCACGACGGGCGTACCAATGCCTTTGAATACGGCTTGTTGGTTCCATGGTTCGCCTACGCAGTACCCTTTGATCGTGCCCGCTTCCATTGTCGCTGGCATTTGTGGTGGCGGTGTAACACTCAAAAGAACGTCAGCATCCAACTGGCCACTGTTGTCACCGGATTCTGGAGCATAAAAGCCTGGATGAATCCCACCTGCTGCTAACCAGTATCGCAACTCATAGTTGTGCGTCGATACAGGGAACACCATACCCATGTTGAACGGTTTACCTTTATCCAGATAGCTGTCCACAACTGGTTTTAAGGCATCCGCTTTGATTGGGTGAACAGGTTTGCCATCTGGTTGTTTTGGAATGTATTGCTTCATCTGCTCCCAAGTATCCTTGGAAACCGTGATTGCGTTGCCGTTCAAATCCATACTGAACGCGGTAATCACTTCCGCTTTTGTGCCGACACCAATCGTTGCGCCCAATGGCTGACCAGCAAGCATGTGCGCACCAGCAAGCTCACCATCGATAACTCGGTCTAAAAGCACCTTCCAGTTTGCTTGCGCCTCTAAAGTTACATACAAGCCTTCGTCTTCAAAAAAGCCTTTCTCATAAGCAACCGCCAGCGGTGCCATATCGGTTAACTTAATAAAACCAAACTTCAGGTCTTCAATTTCTGGCTCACCCAACTCTGCCTTTACGCTGACCGTGGTGAATACCGATAACGAAATTGCTGACACTTTCAGCATCGAACTCCATTTCATTGGTTTGCTCCCATAAAAAAAGCGCCACTACTCCGAAGAGCAGTAGCGCCGTTGCTAAGTCTACAATTACCGCCGTTGATAATTGAGATAAGCGATTCAACAATAAACCCGTTTTAACTAATCCAAGTACTGTGCCAACTTATTTTCTACTTTAAATACAGCATATTAGAGTCTACCCTCGTAACCAAGCAACTGTTTTTGCTTGCTGTTAGTGCAACACGCACCACGGTAGAATTTCTGCCATAACCCCAAAGTAGTAGAGAAGTTAATCCATTAACTGCAATGCCGTAATCAGATTCTTCGCCACTTGTGAGAGCGTTTGGCTCGATTGCATGGCTGAATTTCTAAGCGCTTTATAAGCCTGATCTTCATCAACACTGTGCATCTTCATCAGCAGACCTTTGGCTTTTTCCACCAGCTTGCGCTCTTCAATCTTGTGGGTCAGCGATTCAATTTCCGATTGCATACTTTCGAATTTCGCTCTCACTAATGTCGCATGTTCAATCCAGGGTTGAAGTGCAAACTCACTATCATGTGGCATGAGAACATAGTCCATTTTTTCTGATAACCGAGTGATATCATTGGATGATAGTTGCTTCAGCACGATAAGGAGTGGTGCCGATTTTCTGCGACAGAAATCGACAATCAAACGCAGTTCCGCCGTCGGCTGCTGCCATCCGACTACAACGCTTGCAGTGCTCTCTCTCTGCATCAGCTTTTCTAGTTGTGCCAATTGGCAGCCAACGATGTTGTCGTAATCTTTGCTCAACAAGCCGGACAGTCGAGCCTGCTCTTGAAGGCTATCACAGCACACTATGATGGGTGTTTTTGACGTTGATCGAGTCATGCACATTCCTTGTTTATATCTCACTCACTAAGAGAGACATAAACAAGGAATGTGCCAATTAAAGTTGAAGCGTTTTAACTAGAGGCGAGATGTTCTTTGAAGAAACCTAGTGTGCGTTCCCACGCGAGCGCCGCTTCTTCTGGTGCGTAGCGAGCCGTTGAGTCGTTATGAAAGCCATGGTTGACGTTTTCATACATTAACGCCTGATATTGCGCATCGTTCGCGATCAATTGCTGCTCATAGGCAGGCCATGTGTCGTTGACGCGCTTATCGAGCCCTGCGAAGTGAATCATCAACGGCCCTTTGACCTGCTTTTGAATCTCTTGCGCCGCTGGTGTTCCGTAGAAAGGCACACCTGCATCCAGCTCTTCTGGCATTACCGCTGCAAGCATATTGACGATGTATCCACCGAAGCAGAACCCAACTGCGCCCAATTTACCGTTCCCACCCTCGTAGTGTTTAATGAAATTAGCAGCAGCAATAAAATCTTGTTCGATCTTGGCTCTGTTCATCTCTTTCTGCATGGCGCGACCTTCATCGTCGTTCCCCGGATAGCCACCGAGTGGATAAAGCGCGTCAGGAGCAAAAGCAATAAAGCCATCTTTCGCGAGTCGCCTGGCGACATCTTTGATGTATGGGTTTAGACCTCGATTTTCATGAATCACCAACACGGTCGGCGATTTTAAGGTCTTCTTTTGTGGCACAACCAAATAGCCGCTACCTTCCCCATGTCCATTGGGCGAGGCAAAGGTTTCATAGGTTGCTTTGATCTCAGGATCATTAAAGGAAACTTGCTCTGCGAGCGCATAATTTGGAGTCAGGGCATCAACCAGGGCCGTCATACTAAAACCTAAAACAGCGAGGCCACCAAGACGGTTGAGAAACTCTCGGCGAGAGATTTTGCCATGCGCGTATTCGTCATACCAATCGAAAGCTTCTTGTGGAATGGGATGTGACGCCTTGTTTTTAGAATTTGAGTGCTTTAGAACCATTATCCTTGTCCTCATTTCTTATCGAAAAGTAAACTCATCAGGCCTCACTGATGTTTGCCCCAACCAGCTGTGAGACACTTCAAGTGATAAATACATCACTGACAAGCTTAAACAAACAATAGATAAAGGATTCCGATCCAACAACGTTTCGCGGTTAGCTCGTCACAGGATTAACTGCCACAACAATAGTTTTCCCAATAAGCAAACGCACG
Source organism: Vibrio sp. VGrn 2 (assembly GCF_009361695.1). Lineage (NCBI taxonomy): Bacteria > Pseudomonadati > Pseudomonadota > Gammaproteobacteria > Vibrionales > Vibrionaceae > Vibrio > Vibrio sp. VGrn 2. The sequence continues at coordinate 161,531 of NZ_RBWD01000010.1, forward strand.
TTCAAAGGCCTGTTCCCTATCGTGCACTTGAGCAAAGAGCACAACGGTCATCGTTGCCAAAACCGTATTCGCCATTTGGTTCATGTCATCTTCTGACGTCCCAAACGGACAGTTCGTAGGCATTGGCACCTCAGACAGCATTTGCTCCGTCCAGTAGTGCGATGTCACGCCGCTTGTTTGGCTTAACCATACTGTTTGGCTTACTTTCGGGTTGTATTCTGATTCGCCCGATTGCCCTTTGAATGACACAACGGCGTGAGCGGTTTGACCGATTTCATATTCGACTTCTGCATGAAGTTGTTGGAAACCAGGATGGAAGCTACCACGAATACCAACCGTTGCTTGCCCCGGATTCAATGCTCGAACCACGGTATTAATCGGCGTTCTAAGCCCATAACGATTCTTCCAACCGATCATGGTTTCTGCTTGTGGAGCAAACGCACTCAGCGGTAGATAAACGATGTTTTGTGTTTCTAACACACGTTTTGCGTCTTCTGCTGATTCCGCTTTCTCGATAGCAAACTTGTCGAGGTAATCTTCGGCGTGTAAACGTCCAGATTGACGGTCGTGATAACCATGCATCAGCACTTTATGACCATTATCGGCAAGGATCTTCGCTGCCAACAGGTGCCAAGGCTGACCTGCCGCTTCACGTTTGCCTGCGTAACATGGCCAGTCGATGTCTGCACCAATAGCAGGCATGCGGGATTGGAATGCTTTCACAAAGCCAGCGATTTCTTGTTGAGTCTCGTTTTGTACGCGGATCAGCATCAGCAGCATTGCCATTTGATCATCATCGCACTCTCCGTTTAGGTATTCATCCATAACTCGAAACGCTTGGTCAAAGTTCAGTGGTTTTCTACCACGTTCGCCACGACCGACTGTTCTGATACACTCCAAAATGCTGCTCATATTCCCTCGTATTCCGTCACTGACTGTACGGTTTCTATTAGTTGTTCGCGCAGTTTGACAACTTCTCCCATCACAATCAATGCTGGGCTGATGCGTTTAAGTGCAATCGATAACTCATTGAGCTGATTGAGTTGGGTAACATGAACTTGTTGCTGAGGGCTGCAACCATGAGTGATGACCGCAACAGGGAAATCTTGGTTCAAACCAGCGCCGACTAAACCGATTTGTATGTCTTCCGATTTTTCTAATCCCATGTAGAACACCAATGTTTGTCCGCTTTGCATCAGTTGGCTCCACGCTTCAAATGCGCCTGTTACCACTTGCCCTGTAACAAAGGTAACGCTGCGAGCAACGCCACGATGAGTCAGCGGAATCAAGCTGTTTGCTGAACATCCAATCGCAGCAGTAATACCGGGGATGACTTCGTAAGCGATAGAGTGTTTGACGAGTGCTAATGCTTCTTCGCCTCCACGACCAAATACAAAAGGATCTCCCCCTTTTAAGCGCACAACTCGCTTTCCTTGCTGAGCGAGCGACACCAACAAATCACAGATTTCTTCCTGACCAATACTAGGTTGTCCGCATCGTTTGCCCACGTAAATCCAATCGGCTTGTGGCGAGGCCAACTCCAAAATATCTTTGTTTACCAGACGGTCGTACAACAGCACCTCTGCCGACATAATCGCTTTCACTGCCTTCACGGTTAACAAGTCTGGATCGTGCGGTCCTGCTCCGACAATCGACACAAAACCTTTGTGGTTCGCGTCGAGGTCTACTGAGTGGTCTTCTAAAAGTTGGTTCAGTTTGCTTGCTTGGTCATGCTTAGAAAAGCGAGACGAGCGATCTTGATTCTGGTCCGCTTGTCCTTTCTTAAACCAAGACTTTTGATAAGGCGCTTCCATGTGCTTATCCTCTTAATGATTTACTTTATTTGCATCGCCAGACTTTGCTGGCTCGCTTGCTGTTTGCCCTTTTGATGCTGATGGCTGTCGACCATTTGTTTGATTTGAGAGACGCATGAGCCACAGTTGGTACCGCATTTGAGTTTGTTTTGAAGTTGGGTCAGTGAAGTGCAGTCTTGTTTCTCCATCGCGTCATGTATTTGTTTATCGGTGACACGGAAACAACTACAAACCAGTTTGGCGCTGCTTTGCGATTGAGTGATGGTAAGCAGTTGCGATAACTCCATCGGCTTGCCAATCAAGTGCGTAAAGTTGGTGTAGTCGGTTTGAATCGGTTCACTAGACACCACCAAAACAGAACGAATGATACGAACGTCTCCAACAAGGTCGTAATCCACCGCTAGCCAACCTAGGGCAATATCTATCGTAATCCTGCGACTCTTTTCCGTTCGACAAAAACTCTGCTTTTTTGGTCGTTTATCGTGTGCAAAGCGCCAGATGCCCAAATTACTTTCTGCTTGAAATGCGCTGTAGAGAAACTTGCCAGAATCAAACTGTGTACCGATAAACATACCGTAGGTTTTTACCGCCGCGTCTTGCACTTCAACATAAGACGACTTAAACGCAGGCTGCCCAGAAATAGGGTCTTTTACGCTGTTTACTATCGCGTTAACACTGCTTTCACCTCCATATCGACCAGCCCAGTGCATTGACATAAACAGCTCCTGAAACCCCAAACCTTCATCAATGGCAACTTTGGCATAAATACCAGTGTTTGAAGTAGGCTGGAACAGCTTGATGAGCTGTCCGGATTTTAAGCGATTTTGAGTGGCGGAGAGTGTGTTCATGTACACGGTTGGCTCTAACTCAGAGGCGGCAAGGTGTGCGATATGCCCTGTACGCGTCATTGTATGCCATTGGTCGCGTTGTCTACCCGTATTGAGCCACCAGCCTTTTGCTCTCTCTAAGCGTTGAGGCAATTCACTGGTCACGACAAAACGCGCTTTACCATCTGGGTGCGAATAGATTCCATCAGCAAAAGGGCGCTCTCCTCCCCATTGTGTCGGCACCCACTCTTCGTATTCTTGCTCGGTTAAGTTTGCGTGTTGAGACAGGTCGAGCTTCAATGGCGAATCAGTATTCATGCCTGTCATCGCCGCATATTCCCTGAATACCGCCCGCTCAGAAGTAAACGCAAAGCCATTTTGTATTTTTTCCAATGTACACAGAGCTTGTCCGACTTGGCTTATCGCCCACCAATCTGGTTTTGCTTCACCAGGTGGTATTTGAAACTGACGTTGACGAGACATTCTACGTTCAGAGTTAGTCACCATCCCTTGCTTTTCACCCCAACCAGCTGCTGGCAGTAGAACATCTGCATATTTAGCAACGTCCGACTCCGCAGTAATATCAGACACAATCACAAAAGGACAAGCCTCTAACGCGCGCTTAACCATCTGATTATCAGGCAAAGAAACCACGGGATTGGTTGCCATGATCCACAGAACTTTAATCTCCCCACGTTCTACCGCCTCAAACAGTTCAACGGCTTTTAAACCGGGCTGAGTGGCAATTTCTGGTGAATCCCAAAACGCCTGCACTTGCTTGATAGAATCTGCGTCAAAAGCGCGATGAACCGCTAGTTGGTTTGCCAAACCACCGACTTCTCGCCCACCCATCGCATTCGGCTGACCTGTAATAGAAAACGGCCCACAACCTGACTTGGCAATTTTACCTGACGCCAAATGTGCATTAATAATGGCATTGCCTTTATCAACACCATTTTCGGCTTGGTTAACCCCTTGGCAAAACAGCGTGATTGCGCTTGGGCTTTGTGCAAACCATTGGAAGAAGGTGGTCAGCTTTTCTTCTGAAATGCCAATGGAAGACGTTAGATTAGTGACATCGTAACGAAAATCAGTAGCTTCTTCTGCAAGCGCAGCAAACCCTTCGGTATGGGAATTTATATATTCAGAATCAATACATTGCTGCTCGATAAGAAACTTGAGCAGCCCATTAAAAAGTGACACATCCCCATCGTTTTTAATCGGTAGATGCAAATCCGCTTGCTGCGCTGTGACCGTTTCACGCGGGTCAATGACCACCAGCTTGAGGTTAGGATTGTTTTCTCTCGCTTGTTGAATACGTCGAAATAGAACAGGGTGCGTCCAAGCGGTATTGGCACCACAAATGATCAATAGCTCAGTCTTATCAATGTCATCGTAATTGACGGGAACGACATCTTCACCAAATGCTCGTACATGAGCCGCAACCGCCGAAGACATACACAAACGGGAGTTAGTATCGATGTTTGCGCTGCCAACATAACCTTTCATGAGTTTGTTGGCGACGTAATAGTCTTCCGTCAACAACTGACCAGAAACATACATCGCGACAGAATCAGGTCCAAACTCCGCTTTTGCTTGATGGATCTCTTGTGCAATTAAGTCTGTGACCGACTGCCATGACACTTCTTTTTCCCTTAGCTTGGGGTAGAGCAATCTTGAAGGCATTTGTAAGCTTTCTGCTAATGCGACACCCTTTACACACAGTGAACCGGAATTGGCCGGATGAAGCGCATCTCCAATAATCTTGTTATTGCTGATTTCAATTCCGCAGCCTACTCCGCAATACGGACAAGTTGTCTTTCTACACCCTTGTGACATAACGCCTCCTGCGCGACTAATCCTAAATTACAGGCAAAAAAAAGCCTCTCCCGAATCGAGAGAGGCAGCAATGCCTTTAACGCTGTTAGTACATTTTCAAAAGTAATACCCTATCCCGCTCTCGCCTGCTATAGAGAGCGGTGCATCGAGTTAACGATGAACATTTATATCAAAGCAAACGAGGTGCCAAGATTGAAAATCTTTAATTTACAAAACGTTAGAACGTAAACAACTATTGCAAAGTAATACCGCGCACTGATTGAGTGCAAGTTTCGTTCATTATCGTGCAGGGTTACTTTACTAATTCCATGACCAATCTAGACTCGTCGTCACCGAAATAATGCGCTTCTTCTTTTAATACTTTGAAGCCAAGGGAGAGATACAAAGACAATGCAGGCTGATTATTCGGATCGACCGTCAACTTCACACTTGAGCCCAACTTCAACGGCGCGATGGCACTTTCAATCAGAGAACGCGCAATACCCTTACCACGATGTTGAGTATCGACAGCCAGTGACATGATCCAATATTGCTGCGCATTTGTGCTTGTCGTCAGCAAAATATATCCTGCGACTTGCTCCCCCTCTTTCGCCACTAGTAAGCTTTCCCCCCAACAATCAAAAGCTTGTCGAAAGAAAAATTGAGGATAGGCATGTTCTCCAAATAAAGTATTTTCAAGCGTATACACAGCCAATAAGTCGTCTTTATGTGCAGACAGAATGTCCATTCAATGATTCCTCCTTTAACATTTGTGGCGGCAGTATATACCTAAAACTCATCTAAATGCAGGACTCATAGACCTGCCACTTGCTAGCCCTCCAATATGCACCATGGCTCATTAAGTAAGAGCACGCTTCTTTAGCATATACATCCATGATTAAGTTTTAACCACAAAATCAAAAACCACCCATTAGTAAAAATTTGAAATATAACACCGATTTATTGCTTAATTTTTAGATTAAAATTCTAGTTTTTAAAAAAATTCATAGTTTGATAAGTTACACCCCCCCCTTATATTCAGCATGATTCACCACACTTCCGATGTGATAACAAACACCAAAACCTATACCATTCTCCGCATTATTATTTTTATAAAAGCGAGTTTTAAGTGAAAGAATCTCGAAATGCGTTAAATTCCAGTGAATTAAACACAACAACATCTTGGTCAAAACACGATACACATTGGGTCCTTAGTCTGTTTGGAACAGCCGTTGGTGCAGGCATTCTATTTCTGCCGATCAACCTTGGTATTGGCGGGTTTTGGCCGTTAGTCGCAATGGCTGTGCTTGCTTTCCCAATGACTTATCTTGCCCACCGTGGTTTAGCTCGCTTTGTACTGTCTTCCAAGATCAAAAATGCAGACTTTACTGATGTAGTAGAAGAGCACTTTGGCGCAAAAGCGGGTCGCTCTATTTCACTGCTGTATTTTCTTTCGATCTTCCCGATCCTGTTAATTTACGGTGTCGGTATTACCAATACCGTAGACAGTTTTATGGTTAACCAAGCTGATATGGCTTCTTTGCCTCGCCCTCTGCTTTCAGGTGTACTGGTGTTTGCATTAATTGCCATTATGATGGCGGGCGAAAAAGTCATGCTACGGGCTTTTGCCATTATGGTTTACCCATTAGTGGCTATTCTTGCCTTTCTTTCATTTTACTTGATACCAAACTGGACCATGCCAATCATGGACGCCCCTGAAGCGTCTGCTTTTGCTAGCACTATGTGGTTAGCGGTTCCTGTGGTTATTTTCTCGTTTAGTCACGCTGCTGCGATTTCAAGCTTTGCAAATGTGCAACGTCGCCATTATGGCGATCAAGCGGATGCGAAATCCGAAATAATTCTTCGACGCACTAGCATCATGTTAATTGCGTTTGTGCTTATTTTTGTCTTTTCGTGTGTATTAGCGCTGTCACCAGAGCAATTGGCTCAAGCTAAAGAACAAAACGTGTCGGTGCTGTCTTATTTAGCCAATGCAACAGACAACCCATTTATCGCAACGCTTGGTCCTTTGGTGGCTTTTGTTGCTATCACTTCCTCTTTTCTTGGGCACTTTTTAGGTGCACGCGAAAGCTTAAATGGTTTAATTACTAAACACTCTAAACTGTCTGAAAAGCGAGTTGATCGTATCAGCGTTGCAGTACTTTTCTTTTCAATCTGGGCAGCAGCGATCATGAACCCAAGCATTCTTGGTATGATGGAAGCGTTGTCAGGGCCTGTTATCGCGATGATCTTATTTATTATGCCAATGTTAGCGGTATACAAAATCGATGCATTGAAACAATATCGTGGGAATGGCTCAACTTACTTTGTTTTAACTGCGGGCATTGTAGCGGTAAGTGCATTGATTTTTAGCTTCTTCAGCTAAAAAGTAGTTATTAGGTTGGATTTTCAGGGGAATACCTTATACGAGATTAAGGTGATTCCCTGAATTTTCTTACTCTTAAGCGGGTAACCATCGTTACCATTGACTCTTAAATAAGAGCAAAAACGCCCGCAATCATAAGTACTGAAGCGATACAAGTGCGGCCAATAATACCGAAGTGTAAAGGTTGAATCATTTCATTATGCATAGTTAATCTCCTGTTTATTATAAAAGCCATTTTTTATTGGCTTAATAACACTATGTCTAATATCGAGTTTTTTAACAACCCATACAAACATTAAATATTTATGACAGAAAGATAATTTTTTAGCGAACCAGCCATCTTTCGAGATGCGAATCGCACCGACTAAATGATGAAATTTACACCACTAACAATGTTCGACACACTAGATTCGTCGCACTGTTTATCTTGTCGTTAAATCAATCTTTCCACTTTTGAGCATATTTATCATTATAAATCATAATATTAGCCTCACCTTTCGCGAAACTTTCTTCACAAGCCGTTTGTAACTCGGAATCCATCCGCACTTAGCCAATAAGAAGTGATAGACTTACCTAGTATTAGGGTTAAACGAGATCACATTTTATTAATAAGCTCATGCACTTTCCGATTAAAACGCTAACTTGCGCGCTGTTCTCAGTACTTGGATTCTTCTTCCATCCAACCCATGTACTTGCCAACACATTAAAACAGAGCTATCTGGAAGAACACATTTCTCCTCAAAGCAGCTCCATGCTCAATCTCTATTTTCGTTCAATGGGTAAGCCGCGCTCAATTGAAGAAGATGAATTAGTTGCGCCACAGAATGCGTCAGCGGAATCTCTTGCGCTTTATTACTTTGCGCGCCTTTACCTAAAGCGCTACGAAGGCGTTCCGCTGCCCAAAGATATGCCTGATTTAATTGAGTTTGGGACAGAGCATCATTTACCGTGGGTAGTCGCTGAAGCACAGCTTAATAAAGCGGTAACCATGATTGAACTAGACGACAATTGGAATGCAGAACTTGTACTCCATGACATCATCGCTGAAGCCCGCGATCTCGGCTACTTAGCGCTAGAAGGAAGAGCATATCGCTGGCTAGGGAACTTAGAGGTCTCACGGAATCAACTACGTAGCGGACTCAAGTATTACCGAACCGCCTATGAGTTGTTAGAGAGAACCGTATTTGAAATGCAAGTTGCCATGACGCTGAATAATATCGGTACCGTCTATATCGATGCATCCGATTGGGCTCGCGCCAGTAGCTACCTTACGCAAGCACTCGATACCTATTTAAACAGCAAATATCAATATGACAACAGCCTTTTCATTGGAGTTATCTACGCAAACTTAAGTATTGTTCACTTAAGCAGTGGAGATAGCGAAAAGGCAGAATACTATTTTAATGAAGCGATCCGACTATCAATGCAAACGGGGTCAGACGTCATCAAACATTATTCATTATCCAGCTTCTCACAAATGTTAAGTTCGATAGGGAAAATTGATGAAGCGTTGATGGTTGCACAGCGTTGCGTAGCTCTCCCTATCACGGGAAACGTAGAGGCGAAGAAAATGCCTTGTTATGAAGCATATGCAGAAGCATACCTCGCAGATGAACAATACGATAAAGCTATTTCGACAGCTATCAACGTACTTGAGCAAACTAAATCAACCGATGAGCTAGAAATACGACAGCGCATTGATATGCTGTCGGTCCTAGTAAACGCGAATCAAACCCTTAATAATTTTGAAGCGGCTTTTCGTTACTTAACTCAATTAAGAGAGCTAGAAGCTGAATTTTCTCATCATATTCACGGCGAAGAGATGATTAACATTAAGTTTGACCTCGAAGCTAAGTTAGCCCAGAAAGAACTCAAGCTACTAGAAACGAAAAATGCGTTGCAAGCTTCAGAGCTGCGTTCACAACGCTATAGAGAAATGTTCTACTTTATCGCTATCGCAGCGATTGGTGTCGTTGGCTTTCGTTACGTACTGCGCGTTAGGCGTATTAATAAAGCACTCACTCAAGAAAATACTACCGATCCATTAACTCAATTGCACAACCGTCGCTACCTTCCCATTTGGCTGGATAAAATGGCTCGTAGAAGCCCAGATAGAACGTTTGCCTTAGCCGTATTAGATATCGATCATTTTAAAACGTTTAACGATGAATATGGGCATGATATTGGCGACAAGATGTTAATTCATATTGCCAGGTTATTTAATGAATCGACTCGCTCTGGGGACCTACTCATCCGTTGGGGTGGAGAGGAGTTTGTCTTATTATTTGAAGTAAACAGAACTGAAGATTGCGCTAAATTCTTGGATCGATTGAGATATATCGTGGAAAACACGCCACTAGTGGTTGACTCTAAGTCATTAAACGCGACAATTTCTCTCGGGGCTGTCGACAGACTGTCCGTAAAAGCTATTCAACAAGAATGGGATCAATGGTTTTTCTTCGCAGATCAAGCTTTGTATGACGCAAAGCAAGCAGGAAGAAATCGCTTCGTTATTCACCCGACGTCATAAGAGCAAAATGAAAAAAATCCTAACCATCGCTATTTTTGCGCCTGCACTTCTCACTGCGTGTAGTAACCATCAAGCCTCTCAACTGGGAATGCGCAGCAGCAGTGTTAACGTATATGCCCAGCAAATGAGTAACACTCAGTTGTGCGAGACCCTCTACTACAACCGTGCAACCAACCAAACCAAAGTTGCGATTGGCGCTGAGTTTAACCGACGTGGTTTAAACAAGAAGTGGTGTGATAGTGAGTTCAATAAGCTATACATCAAAAAGTGGATTGATAACGTGTTACCCAAAGAAAAGGCCAAACCGAAGAAACCAATGGCGACAATTCAACCCGCTTCAACTAAATAATCCTTCCTCTCAAAGCAGACAGTACGACCGTATTTTCTGCTTTTTACTTTTCATGCGTGCGCTATTCGACATTAAAAAACCCTATAATTTCAGTGAATTAACACTGACTCATGTTGTTCGTCGAACTTTTGATGTAAACAAGTTGTAAATGGTTTTCGTCCTTATTATTTGTCGTTAGCTTTGTTTATTCCTGTTAGAGGAATATGAAACAGGAGCTAAAAAATTCCAAACAAAGACATGAGGTCAAAAATGGAAATACGCATTAACCGCCTATTTGCTGCTATGTTGGCAGTAGGCATTGCACCTGCCGTCTCGGCGTTTGATCCACTCTATTCTGAACAATGGCACTTAGACAACACAGGGCAAACTGCTTTTGCAGCTAACCCAGCTGTTGCTGGGAACGACCTAAACACCAAGCTCACTCAAGCAATGGGTATTGCGGGTATTGGTGTAAAAGTCGCGGTCATTGATTCTGGAGTGCAGATCGATCACCCAGATCTTGCAGGTAATATAGTTACAGGTAGCAGAAATTTCGTCGAAGACTCTTCTTTCCCATTAAGTTATCCGGTTGATACCAATGGTCACGGCACTGCTGTAGCCGGTTTGATCAGCGCAGTCGGCAACAATGGTGAAGGTGGACGCGGTGTTGCTTCTCACTCTTCTCTTATTGGTTTTAACTGGTTAGCCAACCAGACATTAGAAGGCTGGCTAATCTCTCACGGCATGGACCCTGCCACACGCGATGTTCGTGTATTTAACCAAAGCTACGGTTTCAGCCCGATCAACCCAATAACTTTTGATGAAAGTGATCCTCAACTTAAACTTGAAATGGACGTGATAAAAAATGTCAGCGAGAGTAACTCATGGGGACGCGGTGCTGTATTTGTTAAGTCAGCCGGCAATGGTTATCGCTATTTCAATGCGGGAAGATTCTTCGTGTTGCCAAGTAACTTCTTTGCTGGTGGAGACAACCAAGGCTTGCCGATGCACAACTCCGCTCAGTCTTATGACAACGCCAACTACTTTAATTTAATCACCAGTGCACTACGTGCGGATGGCACGCGAGCGAGTTACTCATCGGTGGGATCTAACGTATGGGTTGCCGCACCAGCAGGTGAATATGGGCAAGACTTCCCTGCCATGGTCACCACCGATTTGATGGGTTGTGAAGAAGGGCAAAATACCCGCGACGGCCTTGGTATCAATGGCTTACACGGCGGTACGGAGCTAGACCCGAACTGTAACTATACCAGTACAATGAACGGAACCTCGTCGGCTGCGCCAAATACGTCCGGTGCCATAGCGGCAATTATGTCCACGAATCATGCACTTTCTGCTCGTGATGTACGTGCTTTGCTAGCAGAGACAGCAAAAGTAACGGATAAAACGCATTCAGGCGTACAACTTGAATTTACTAACCACAAAGGTGAACAGGTTAGCTACGAGGCCATTTCTCCTTGGCAGAAAAACGCTGCAGGCGTAGATTTCCATACTTTTTATGGCTTCGGCGCTGTCGATTTGGATGAAGCAATGCAACGTGCTCGCATGACGAATCGTGTTTTACCGCCTCAAGTTATTACGCCTTGGGTTAATAATGCTAAAGAAGTAAGTGTACCCGATGCAAGTCTGGCTGGCGGTTCATCAAGTATCGCTATTGCCGATGATCTGAAGGTAGAATCCGTTCAAGTAAAATTGACATTAGACCACTCTCGCCTGCCCGACTTAGCTATCGAGCTCGTTTCGCCATCAGGGACTCGTTCCGTTTTGCAAACACCACGTAATGGTCTTGTTGGTCAATCTCTTGACCCAACGATTACTGGCTACAAAGACCAATTAATGTTGTCTAACCAATTCTATGGCGAAGATGCAAAAGGCGAATGGACATTACGAGCAATCGATACGAATGGCGACGAAGTCTTTTCTTACATTGCATATTTTAACTCTTCAACCAGCTATGACGTTCCGATGGCAAACAACGCTCAGCCAGGTGCTATTAAGAACTGGTCGATGCGCATCTTTGGACACTAAGGAGTCAATTACATGAAATACATATCATTTTCTATGCTGGCTCTTTCTATGATGACAGCTAGCGCATACGCTGAGCAACAACTTTCTCAACAACCCGCACCTGAACTGTTCGTGCCTTCAGAAGCGGTTGAGATTAATGGCCAAGATTATCGCAAGGTGCAAACAGGTACAGCTAGGAGCCTATCCGAAGAAGTAAAACTTCAAGCCGGTGATGAAGTGTTTAAGAATGCGTTTAGCAATGTATCCAAGGCCACTGGACTGGTTTACATCACGGTAAACAACCCTAACGAAGCGAAAGCGGTCGCCAAAGAGCTAAAGCTGGAAGTTGTCTTCGCAGAGGGAGAGTCTGCGGTGTTAAAAGCATCTCAAGATCAAGATCTACTGAGCATTAGCGACTATCTAAACGCAGACAGCCGGGTAAAAGCGTCTAAAATTGAACTAAACAGCGGTAAGTACCGTGCACAATAATTCTCTAGCAAGAGAAGTTGGCTGATAAAACCATGCCTCGGCAATTGCTGAGGCATTTTTATAGGTGAGTATAGAAACCCTCTTTTTCTTTTGTAGATTACGACGGAACTAGCATGATATTTAGGGGAGCGTGTCCGGCAACGCCTGTCATTTCTTAAATAAAATAACTTCGGTTCTTAGTTTATCCTGCGTGGTTTCTTGCGGGTTATCTAAGTAGCGCTCAATCCCTAATGGATTGGTTTTGGCTTTCATACCACTCTGACGAACCAAGTTCATCGCTAAAGCCCATGCATTTCCCAAAAACTGATATTCCCCACGGTGCTCGACGACAAATGTTTCACTCTCAGGTATGGTACCGGAAACCGCTCCCTCTGGCGCAGTTACTGCATTATCAAGTGGCAAGCAAGTGATAAACTCAAACGTGCCTTTCTGCATATCCATCGACTGGTAATAACAAAATAACTCGCCGTTCACAGATAAGCCCTTGTCATCAACTATCTGCTTTAACTTGTGAACTTGTTCTTCTATTACCGGACCTAATTCTGGAATGGTGGCCTCGCCTTTTATTCCGATGTAGTGAACCTGAGGCAGGGTTCGATTACCAATTTCAACCAAGTCTGAGAGCACTTGCCCGGTTTCAAGTTTGCTTTTGAGCATGCGCAGCCCACGTTGATAATCCATCTCTATCATCAACTTAAACATACTTTTCAAAAAGAACAGATACCAAGGAACGCGTGATTGCATTTGCCATTCGACTAAACAACCATCTTGTGACGGTGTCACTATTAGAGTCACCTTTCCGTGACTCTTGATTGGGCGAAAGAAATGAAGCTCCATATCTAACCGATGTTCTTGAGTGCTTTCAAGTACGATGGCACCAGTCCCAATACGCTGACCATTCCATTGGTAACCGGCTCCAACGTGACCTTGATTATCGCTGAATGTCAGCTCGCAACTCGGTTCAAGAATGATCCAAGGTGACCAATCAGGCCAGTTATTAAAATCCTTGAGATAGCCAATAATCTCGCTTTGATTCTTATTAATTTCAATACTTCTGCTGACCTGATAAGAAAGCATAACGGTTCCTCAAGTTTCCGCGTCACTAACTTCAGTCTAATTCAAATTCCGGTTTTTTCTTGTTTGACTGTGGGTTAGACGCACAAAGCTAGGAACAGAATTCCACTTTCGCACTAAATCGAACACCATCATCGTCCAGTATTAACGCCCATCCCATCCGTTCACATATGCGTTGTACGATAACAAGACCACAACCGTAGCCGGCGTTGTACGTCTCGTTACCATCGTGACGATTCAGGATCTTAAGAGCATGACCTTTCAACTCAATTTCAATATCCCCTACACTATAGCTAAAGGCGTTTTTAATCAGATTGTTGATAACAATGGTCACAAAACTCTCTGGAGCCGTCACTACACCACTATGTTGTTCGTGCAAAGCGTAATTCGAATCTTGCTTGGCAAATAAAGGAGCTAGCTCTTCCAACTGTTTTTGTAAACAAGTGAGAAGCTGATGCTCTCCGTAATGCTGAGGCTCTATTTTCTCTTTACCGAGCAAGAGAAACGCTTCTGTTAGTACGCGCATGTCTTCACAAGCTGACTGCATTCTCGCGATGGCTTTTTGCGCGACTCGAGGTTGTTCTGGAATACGCGTTAGAATGTCTGTTGAGCCTTTGATCACCATGATTGGCGTTCTCAACTCATGCGATGCAAAACGACTAAATTCTTGTTCTCGTTTGAAATAGCCCGCGATATCGTTTTTATTATCCAGCAAAGTTTGCTCTATTTGGCGTGTCTCGCTGAACTTGGTTTCAACTTGGAAAGCGGGTTGATCCGGTGACATTTGGCTGATTTTGTCTTCGATTTGCGCTAGTGGTCGAGACAATATTCGCACCATATAAATGCCATACCCGACCATAACAAATGAAAATAAGCCACCGAGCAGTAGCGTAAACTGATGCAGCGAGCTTTCGTATTCGTCGAGGTAATCATCGGAGTCATCTTGAAACACAATGTACATAAGCCCCTTCCCTGAGGGGTGTTTCAATACGACAAAGTGTTTGTCTTCTTCACCAAGCAGATATTCGTAAAAACCGGGCGAAGTAAAAGAGAGCAACCAATCCGGTGTCGGTGCTTCACTCCAATATGAGTTGAACTCCAATACGTTTGGCAATGGCGCATCCCAGCCCTGTTTCTCGAAATTTTCACTATAAAGCGCAGCTTCAGTATCAAGCCAGTGATGTAAACTCAGCACTTCGAGTTTGTTTTCTGCCACATAAATCAGCGACCAAAAAAGAGTAAACATCACAAACGTCATGCCCCCAAAACCCCAACGGATCTTGCGATAAATACTTGGATATTCGTTATGCTTTAAGTCGGTAACCTTGTCCATGAATAGTCTCTAATCGTGATTCTTCAAAACCTTTGTCTAACGCGGTTCTTAAACCATAAATATGGCTACGAAGTGCATCACTTCCGGGTGGTTCGTCTCCCCACACACTATCGATCACTTCTGTGCGCGAAACCGATGCTGGAGCACGTTGGAGAAGTAACTTTAAAATCTTGGTTTGAATTCGGCTCAGCTTAATTTCTTTGTCTTTTCTCGTCACTTTGCCTGTGCGCGCATCTAAACAAATGTCCGCAAACTTGAGCGTGCCAATATCTTGCCTTGGACCGCGATTAGCCAAAGCATGAACACGCAAACTAAGCTCTTCCATCGCAAATGGCTTCATTAAATAATCATCGCCTCCCGCTTTAAATGCCGCGATTTTGTCATCTAACGTATCTTTTGCGGTTAGGAAGAGGATTGGCGTTCCACAGAGCTCATCTTGTCGCAGTTTCTGTACCGTACTAATGCCATCGAGCTTAGGCATCATGATATCCATGATGATTACATCGTAATGATTATCCTCGATTAACTTCAGTGCGGCCTCACCATGATACGCACAATCGATAATCATGCCTTCAAGCTCAAGATAGTCCGCAATCGTCTCCGAGACATTGTGGTTGTCATCTACAATTAAAATTTTCATAAAAATCACATTTCTTCACGATCTCTTCACGATATGCCCAATAAGATACAGGCAATTTCCTAAACTAGCTCGTAAATTGAGGTTAATACAATGAAAAAACTCGCTCTTATTTCTGTAGTAGGTTTGGCATTGTCTGGTTGTGGTGGTTCAGGTGGTGGCAGCAATAGCGATAGCACACCAACTCAACCAGTAGTGAAACCAAGTGTAGCGATTGGCTCTGTTGAAGCGGTCAACGCTGAAGAAAACACGTTAACCGTCAATGGATATACATACCATGTGTCTGGGGTGGTTTATGGCGATACATCAATGCAATTAGCCGATGTAGAACCCAAAATGATGGTTCAAGTAGGAACAGATGTTCGTAAAGCGTCTGACGATGGCTTCTTAGTAACACTTGAGCCAACCATTACCGGACGTGTTACAGCAATTGATTATGTGAAGAAAACATTTACGGTAAACGGCGTAGATCTGCAGTTTGACGGTTTAAGTGATGATATAGAGATCAACGACTGGGTGATGGTGTCATCCTTGCCGACTGCTGATGCGGGTTATCGAGTGTTGTCTGTGGTCGAAATCGACGTAGATAACGATTACCCAACTCTTGAAAGCTACTACGAACTGGAAGGTCGCATTACTAGTATCGATGAAAATGCTGGCACGTTTAAGCTTGGTACAAATATAACCGTATCTTACGACAACATTAGCCAACTTAGCATCGGCCAATGGGTGGAAGTAGAAGGTGAAATGCAAAACGGCGTCTTCATGGCAAATGAGGTAGAAGTTGAAGGCTACGACGTCATAAGCAATGACAGCGATGTGGAAGGCATCGTGACTTGGGTTGCAAATGATTACAGTGAGTTTTCATTAAACTACCGAGGTGCATTCTTCATCGATAACGCAACACGATTTGAAGATGGCAGCAAAGCGAACCTAAAACAAGGCCAAGAAGTGGAAGTAACGTCTGTCATGAAAAATGGCAAACGCATCGCTACCGTTATTGAGTTTGAGCAACCAGACTTTGACGATAACAACCAATGGCAAGGTAAAGAATTTGAATGTGAAGGATACGTATCAAACTACGATGCTGAAGCAAGAACATTTGACATCGAGCGTTGCGAAAACGACGCAGATCAATTGCTAAACAACACGACCGTTGTAATTGATGCACACACACGCTTCCAAGGTATCGAAGAACTTAACCTAAATGGTGCTCGTGTCGAAGTCGATGGTGTAATCATCAACGACCAAAATATTGCCCGTGAAGTGGAGTTGGACGTTTACGACAACTGATCCCTTCTACGCTAAAGAAAAAGTGTCACTTCGGTGGCACTTTTTTGTTTTTCTATTTTTAAATCCTCTCTCTTCTTTTGGCTTACTTTAGTAGCGAAACCTTACAGTAAAAAAAGAGCGCCGATTGACGCTCTTTCCGATCTCTAATTGATAACCAATTATGCGGCCTCTGTCTGACCTATCCAATGATAATGGTGGTTGGCTTTTTTACCCACTAAACCGAGCTCTGCCAATTCCTCAAACACCTTGTCTACCTCTTCCGCAGATAGCCTAAATTGTTTGGCAACGGCTTTTTTTGTGCACGTAATTTGATGCGTTTTAAGTGCATCGCTAACTTGCTCTAACAGAGTTTTCGGTTCTTTTGGCTCTTCAGGCTCCGGCGTTACTGGTATTTCTTGCTCTTCCTCCTCTTTGATATGAGGAAGATATCCCGCTGGCTCTGGATCGATATCGCGAACCGTTTTCAGTATCATGCCCTCATTTCGGCGATAGAAATGTCTGAACCGTTGCTCTTCACCAATCAGGCCGACAAAAAATGCAGCAAAGAAATCCAACAGAATCGAAAGAAATACAACTAAGCCAAGCTGAGCTTGCTGAGAGGTGGTACCAAATGCGTTGGCTAGGCTATCAATCAAACCAATCACTGAGCCTTGCGTGACCGGTGGCAAACTATCACGTTCCATAGCCAAGCGTTGCTGCTCTTCGCGTAAGGTTTTGTTTTGCTCCTGAATGCGAGTTACACCAGTCGCGATACGCTCCATCTCGATGTATTTCTGCGCTGCCATATTGTTGAGCTCAATCTGTTTATCGATTGCCGCAATTTGGCGATTAAACGCTTCCACTTTCGCCTGCTCTACCGAAATATGGCTTTGTGCGCTGTTTGTTGCACTGTTAATGCCACCAATACTACCGCCAATGGAGATCGCAGCTAAGACTAAATAAAACACGAGAGCGGTTGCCGCCCCTGTATAGTTGCGATGGGCTCGGCGCTCACCGTATTCATACCAAGCGTAGAACTTACCCGCTTCAAAAATAATCGCTAAACCACCAAATAAGGTTTGCATCATCGGGTTTTCGTCGATCGACAAAAACAGCAATAGAGAAAAAATAGTCGATGCTAAAATCGCAGCACCAGTGAATGCGTATACACTCACCATGGCAAATCGACCTTTAGGGTATCGATATCCAATCTGTTGTTCGTATTTCATTTGAGAAATTTCTTAAGATTAATCGCCCCTCCGACTAAGTAGGACGGACGTTCTGGCATGTACAAAGGAGCGCAGAATACCGTATCCTTTATTAAATTACTGTCATAATTCCGTTAATGGAAAACAAGTGAAGATTCGGTGTGCACTTTGAATCGATATCAGCCAAATCTAGCACGTAAAAACACCACCACGACACCCACTAACCGAAGCTTCAGTGACATATAAGAGAGATTTATTCAATATCTTCAAAAGCGACTAGGCAAGACAGACAAGCTGAATTGGAGGTTATGAATGCCAGCCTAATCAAGACATGCCATCTGCCGTAACACGTTGCTTTAAATCGTAAAGAGCCAAGCTATTAAAGCGTTAAAAATAGGCAACAAAACAAATAATGCACACTTGCATCACCTTTTAGTAAACTGATAATTACATTGTTTGGTTAATTTGTTAGTATCCCGCGCCGAAGAAGATAAGCACTCAATTGTATGGAAAACACTCTAATACAGCATAAACACCATCGCTTGCACGCTATTGCGGTTATTATCGCGGTGTTGTTTCAGTTGTATTTAGCGTCCACAGCGACTCTTAACCCAACACAAGTTCACAGCACAACCTGGCTTAACAAAGTTCAAAGTGAAAAGGTCTTACTGTGTACCGCAGATGGTTTCAAATGGGTGGATATCAATACGCTGATTGAAGCTAACGCTCAACCTTCTTCTACGCTCATTCAAAATCTTAATTTACATGAAGGCTTTCAGTTTGAGTGTCCGCTTCTTCAAGCGGTTCAATTCTTTCTTTTGGTTGCGATTGGGCTATACCTGACTACCATCCATTGGCAGCGCCGAGTCAAGAAAGCTCTGACGCCTTACCGATTTTCAAAATGCGATAAGCTCGTTTACAAACACATCGCGCCTAAGCACTCTCCGCCGAGTGTTTTTCCTGCCTAACAGGCATCTAATCATTAACAACTTTATTCAAAAATAACGATGACTCTGTTTGTTGTCCATTCAGAGAAGCTATTCATTCAAAAGGAAAAACACATGCTTAAATCATTAAAAACCGCCGCTATCGCGCTTATTGCTGTCATCGCTAGCCCGCTGAGTTTAGCGCACGATTATGAAGCAGGGAAAATTCATATCGACCATCCATGGAGCCGCGAAGCGCCACCAAACGCACCTGTTATCGGTGGTTTTTTTCAATTAACCAACCACGGTAACAGTGAAGATGCATTGATCGCAGCAGAAAGCCCAATCGCAGGACATGTCGAAATTCACACGCATAAGAAAGAAGATGGTGTGATGAAAATGATTAAGATTGACGAAGTGCGCGTTCCCGCCAATGACTCAGTGTTGTTTAAGCCAGGCAGCTTCCATTTAATGATTTTCAATCCAACACAAGCGCTCAAAGAAGGTGACCGCTTCCCTATGACGTTAACATTCAAAAACGCGGGTAAAGTGGAAGTAGAAATGGCGGTTGAAAAACAAGGTCACATGGAAAAACACATGCACCATTAATGACGTAAACAAAAATGCCCGCTGATTTAGCGGGCATTTTTATTTCAGCTTAGTAAAAATCATTATTCCGATAGATCATAACCCGATTCTTGAGAATAATGGCAGCGAGTTGCGCTTAGCGAGACGAAGTCATATACATAACAGCATGCTCGGACAATAGATCTGAATCACGCTCGTCCCTCATTGTTCAGAATGACATTGAAAGATTTAAGAACCCTAACAAGGTTCCCTACTCGCATGAAACTCAATCTCTCAGCGAAGTCTTCCAACCATCATTTGATAAGCCTAAGCGAAGTCATAAATTTGGTAACAATGCCCATAGCGCAATTAGTTTTCTTTCTACTTGAAACAGACCTCAGCCCAACGAGCTAGGCCAGCAGTTACCGAGCCAAAATAATTTCCACTGACGACCGGAATATTTGGCAGTACGGTTTGCACCGCATCGCGCAAAATTGGCGAGCGTGCCGAACCACCAGTCATAAAGATAGCATCGGGTTTCACCCCAGCTTGCTCTACCGCTTCTGTCACCAACGCCGTCATTTTATTCTTCGGCGACTGAATCGCTTCGATCATTTCGTCTCGTTGCACATCGACTTCAATCAGCTCTGACAGTAAGTTGATGCCAGTTCGGTAAGAAGCTTGTTCTGAAAGCGCCACTTTCGCTTCTTCGGCACGGCGAACAATGTTGTAGCCTAAAGACTCATGATACACCTCTAGCAAACGAGCAAGCTTTTCTGGCTCTTGAGCCTGCTTTTGAAGCAACTTCAACGCGGATAGGTTCTCTCGCGAATAGAAATCACTCTGCGCTTCTACATTGTTGATTGCTATCGGGTTCCAGAATTGGGTGGTCGGCATCACAATACCTGACTCCATTTTGCTTTCCATGCCAAACGGGAACATGAGCTGCTTAAATGCTAACGCGATATCAAGATCATTCCCGCCGACGCGCTGGCCACTATGAGCTAACAAGCTTGCGGTCCTATCCGCTTTGCCACGCCAAGACGGCCCCATTTGAATCAACGAGCAGTCCGTTGTACCACCGCCAATATCGACCACTAGAATGGTTTTGTCTTCGCTGAGTGTCGCTTCATACTCTAGGCCCGCCGCGACAGGCTCAAACTGAAACTCCACATTTTGGAAGCCCGCACGTTTCGCTGCCCGCAACAAAATGCGTTCAGCCTGAATGTTAGCCGTTTCACCGCCACGCCCATGGAAGTTAATTGGCCGGCCGATAACAGCATCGGTAATACTTTGCTGCGCATCGTTTTCGGCTTGCGACTTAATATTGTCCATCATCGCGCAGACAAGATCTTCAAAGAAAGCCAATTGCACGTCACGCAAGCCAGAAGCGCCAAGAAAAGACTTCGGCGACTTTACGTAATAGATATCACGAGGATCTTCCAAATAGAGATTAAGCGCCGCCTGACCAAATGCAATGTCGTCAGATTCGAGATCAATACTTTCTTCTCGGTTTAAATTGATTGCCCGGCGTAAAACCTGCTCACCAACTTGATCTAATGGTTTAATATCTCGATGGCGAAATAAGTGCTCGGATACCGATTCACGAGTCGGTGCAGCAAGGGTGGAAGGAATAAATGGACTGTTCCCTTCTAGGTTAAGCATTACTGGCTCACCCGATTCCATTTTTGCCACTGAACAGTTTGCAGTGCCATAGTCAAAGCCGATAAACATAGTTCCTCCCACTAATAAGGGCCTGTAGACCGTTAAAAAGCCGGCAATGCTAACTTAATGGCATAGGAATTACTATCCTAAAATCGTGTGTAATTTAACGTGGCAAGTCTATCTAAGGTTTATTGCTCTCTTTTTTCATAGATGGCAAAACAACCGCAACCAATAACGCTAATAATAAGAATACAGGAGTAAGCGTTAACCCGTGCCAGATCGAATAACCGTCATGGAACAACCAGAAAATACCAACAGTCAAGAGATACGCAAAGTAACTGCAAAATACTAAGCTAATTGCAACAAAGCGCGTTCGATTGATAATAAGAATCCGCACTAGATACTGACTAAGAATACCAGAACAGTGCATGGCAAGCTGCCAATTGATGATAAAGAAAGCAAGCGCAATAAACCCAGCAACCACTAGTGAATCGTGAGTATTTAAAATAAAGTAGCTACCAAATCGGCTTATGATGATCGGGTAATCCCCTTCATATACTGTTGACCAAGATATCGCATTTGCTGCTGCAATATAATTCGCAAAATAAGCGATGGCGTAAAAAGTCGTTTGAGAACTGAACGGCTGAAATACATCCGTACAATATCCTCGCCATTCTTCTTTGTTGGCGGTAGGTCCAACCCAGTTACGTTTTTGATGAGCGACGCGCTCGGCGAATGCAGGTCCGTTGCGAAACAACAACCAAAATATATACAGTGAAAGTATGACCAAGAGTATCGAAAACATACCCTTCCCCCTCAGAAATTATCGGCTCCACTGCCAATGGCGTTGGGGTCGTAAACTGCACTTCCCTGCTATACCTATTTCATTTATCTGAACTTATTATTTTATTGCTGCCAAAACTTATTTAACGACATGCTAAACAGAAACATGGTCTCACTTGATGTTTAAGCTCAAAAGCCTACTTGTAGGTTTAGCACACAAAAACAGGGCCTGCAGAATGGAGAAAAGGAAACCGCAACTTATTAACGAACATGAAGACGCTAACTTGCTACGGTGACCGCGATGAGGGGAGAAGCATTCAAAGCGGTCATACATGCGGGAGGAACAGCTATTTCTCTAGCTTCTCTTCAAATACACCAATCTCTCTACCCAGCCAAATCGCGCGTTCCGTATGATCGAGCAACTCTTCTTCACTCACAGGATGGATAAGCACAGAAAAATCACCTCGAATCGTATCGAGCCAAGCCAAAAACTCTTCACTCAATGACTCTAGGTGAATTTCAAACATCGGCATTTTATGTGGGCCAACCAATCTTCCAACCAAAGGAAACACACGCAGCACATCTTGACGCTCTTGACGGATGATCTCGTTCAAGGCTTGCGCTTTATCTTGTTCTCTTAAAGGAAAATAAACATGAGCGTGATACATAATTTCTCCATAATCACTTCGACTTGAGCACCTTCTACTGTTGATAAGCTCAAGGACCGCCGAGGGTATACATTTGTAATGCCGTCACCCTACCCTGATTCCAATCTGTTGGGAAGAAGTTATGTATTCTCATAAGGCCGGAATTTCGGGCACAACAAAAAATCTCAATACAACACATAACAACTACTTGAGTTGATTCATTAATAATGACTCACTTTGTCAAATTTTACAGCCAAATTTTGTTGCAAATATGTTTCATTAACCAGTAATTAAATTCGAATTTAAAAATACCAATAGCAAAATAACAGCACATTACTCTGCCAAATTAGGGTGCAAGCAAAACTTTACTACTGGTCAAAAGTCAAAATGAAGCACAATTTAACAATTTGTTTACACTTATTGTATCTGGCTATACCACGATTTAGTTAGAGGGTTAGATGCAGAAAAAATGTTTCTCTGTGTCTTGCGATGAAATAGCCGCAGCGGTGTTATCGAAAAATAGTTTAAAGGACGTACAGATGCCTACAGCTATAGAAAACACAAGCAACCTTAGGTATGGCCTTTGCGCTGATATCAGAGTTT
Source organism: Vibrio sp. VGrn 2 (assembly GCF_009361695.1). NCBI lineage: Bacteria > Pseudomonadati > Pseudomonadota > Gammaproteobacteria > Vibrionales > Vibrionaceae > Vibrio > Vibrio sp. VGrn 2. The sequence goes on from NZ_RBWD01000010.1 coordinate 184,466, forward strand.
GAGTACCCATACAAACTCTGGTTTGATATGAACAGCTGCAGTCCAAAAGACACGCAGCGTCAAAAGGAGCTTGAGATGAACGTTCAGGCATTACCCATGCATCGGTTTATCGACCATCATGGGGACCTAGTCGGCCAACTACCCAACTGGGCTGACACTGAAACTTTGGTCGGGTTTTACCGAGACATGGTATTAACTCGCACTTACGACAACAAAGCCGTTGCGTTGCAACGCACCGGCAAGTTAGGGACCTACCCTTCGCACCTAGGTGCTGAAGCCATCGGTATTGCGGTCGGCAGAGCGCTGAAAGCCGATGATGTATTTGTCCCTTATTATCGCGATATGCCTGCAATGTGGTGTCGTGGTATTGGCATGGAGAAGAATCTTCAATACTGGGGCGGTGATGAGCGCGGTAGTGATTTTGCGCCTGAGGGCAGCCCAATTCCTAGCCGAGATCTTCCATTCTGTGTCCCCATTGCGACGCAATGTACGCACGCTGTCGGGGTGGCTTCCGCACTGAAAATTCAAGGTAACCATGAAGCTGCGCTAGTCATGTGTGGCGATGGCGGTACATCCAAAGGGGATTTTCTAGAGTCAATAAACTGTGCGGGTGCTTGGAATATTCCACTTGTTTTCGTTGTGAATAACAACCAGTGGGCAATTTCAGTGCCGCGTAGCCTTCAATGTGCTGCCGATTTCTTATCAGAAAAAGCGCAAGGCGCTGGCATCCCGGGCATTACGGTAGATGGTAACGATGTAGTCGCCATTTATGATGCAACTAAGACCGCACTTGAGAGAGCGAGAAAAGGGAAAGGCGCAACACTCATCGAAGCGGTCAGTTACAGATTAAGTGACCACACTACGGCCGATGATGCGACTCGTTATCGTAAAGAGGACGATGTTCAAACCGCATGGCAATACGAACCTATAGCACGTCTTAAAACGTATCTCCTTAATCAAGGGGCTTGGAGCGATGAACAAGAGCAACAATGGCTAGAATACTGCAAGGAACAAGTGGAACTGGCAGTTGAGCGCTACCTCAGCTTACCGTCACAAGCACCTGAAACTGGGTTCGATTATTTGTATGAATCGCTTCCCCAAGAGCTTCACGCTCAAAGAGATGAACTCATCAACAAAGCAATGCGAATGCAGGGAGGCAAACATGGCTGAGCTAACGTTAGTTGAAGCAGTAAACCTCGCTCTGCACCACGAAATGCAACAAGACCAAAATGTTGTCGTGTTAGGTGAGGACGTAGGTGATAATGGTGGCGTATTCCGTGCCACCGTAGGGCTCAAACAAGAGTTTGGTCTCAAACGAGTGATCGATACGCCACTCGCTGAAGCGTTAATCGGCGGTGTTGCGGTCGGTATGGCAACGCAAGGATTACGACCTGTCGCCGAATTTCAATTTCAAGGTTTCGTTTTTCCTGCAATGGAGCACTTAATGTGCCACGCGGCACGCATGCGTAACCGAACTCGCGGTCGCCTCACTTGCCCTGCGGTTTTTCGTGCGCCATTTGGTGGCGGTATTCACGCTCCAGAGCACCACTCAGAAAGTGTAGAAGCGCTATTTGCGCACACTGCTGGCTTTAAAGTAGTGATTCCTTCTTCACCTCAACGCGCATACGGCCTGCTTCTCGCCGCGATTCGAAGTAATGATCCTGTCATGTTCTTCGAACCGAAACGCATTTATCGAACCGTAAAATCTGAAGTCGTTGATAATGGCGAAGCACTTCCACTCGACACCTGCTTCACCTTACGTAAGGGGCGCGATATCACGCTTGTTACTTGGGGCGCATGCGTCGTAGAGTCACTTCAAGCCGCACAGACCTTATCTAGTCAAGGGATTGAAGTCGAGGTGATTGATTTGGCGAGCATTAAGCCAATTGATACCGCAACGATTTTCAGCTCACTAGAAAAAACCGGACGTTTACTCGTTGTTCATGAAGCGAGTAAAACTTGTGGTGTGGGCTCTGAGCTTTTAGCTCGAACAGCCGAACACGCCATGTGCTTACTAAAAGCCCCGCCTAAACGAGTAACTGGAATGGACACCATTATGCCTTATTACCGTAACGAAGATTATTTCATGGTTCAGGAAGAAGACATTGTGACCGCAGCGCGCGAACTCGTGGAGGATTGGAAATGAAGACGTTTAACTTACCCGATCTCGGCGAAGGCCTCGCTGAATCAGAAATTGTAAAATGGCACGTTAATGTCGGTGACATGGTTAAGTTGGATCAAGTGATCTTAACTGTCGAGACAGCAAAAGCGACGGTCGATGTTCCCGCCCCCTACTCGGGCCGTGTAGTCAGCCGCCATGGGGAAGAAGGTGATATCGTCAATATTGGCGCATTGCTACTCGAAATTGACGAAACTGGCGCAGAGCGCGGGGCTACGGTAGAGAAAAAAGAGACCGCTGACGCCGCGACCGTTGTCGGCAACGTTTCTCATCAAGCGCATCACGTTAACGTCGATGACTTCTGGATTGGAGGCAATCACAACACGACTGAGAGTAATCTAGTTACTGCTCTACCGTCGGCTCGTCTATTGGCACAAAAACTTGGAGTAGATCTTAATCTCGTGTCAGGCAGTGGTCCAAACGGTCTTATCGTTGATGCCGACATTTACGACGAAGCCGGAAAACAGCGTCCGGGCACAGAAGTATTGAAAGGTGCTCGACGCACCATGGTGTCGTCGATGACTGAGTCACACGAGCACGTTGCTGCCGTGACCATTACAGAAGAAGCGTTGCTGGAAGACTGGCTGCCGAACGAAGACATCAGTATCCGTCTAGTTCAAGCGATTGTTCATGCGTGTCAGGAAGAGCCCGCTTTAAATGCTTGGTTTGATGCAGAAACCATGACGCGTTGCGTGCACAATACGGTTAACCTTGGTATTGCTGTAGATAGCCGTCATGGCTTGTACGTACCCGTATTGCGCCACGCAGATGAATACGAGCCACAAGATGTTCGTCGTTGGCTCGATCAAACTGTTGAAGGGATCAGAGAGAGAAAAATCGGTCGAGAGCAATTACAGCACGCGACGATTACGCTTTCCAACTTCGGGGCGATTGCTGGCATTTACGCGACACCTGTCGTCACACCTCCGCAAGTCGCTATTGTTGGTGCTGGTCGAATACTCGACCGAGTGGTGATAAGAAATGGTCAAGCAATTTCGGTGAAAGCAATGCCGCTATCAGTAACGTTTGATCATCGCGCTTGTACTGGTGGTGAAGCTGCAAGGTTTACGAAAGTACTTGCAGAGCACCTGCAACGCCCGAGCGAAAAGTAACTGGTAAAAACCAAATGATAAAGGCTTCCAGTTCGGAAGCCTTTTGTTTGAGAGAACAGATTATATCTACAGCTTCTCTAGCAACTCCGGCATCACCTCAAATAAATCGCCGACCAACCCATAGTCAGCGATATCAAAAATAGGCGCATCGGGATCGCTGTTAATTGCGACAATCACCTTTGAGTCTTTCATTCCCGCTAAATGTTGAATAGCACCAGAAATTCCGACGGCAATGTATAATTCAGGTGCAACAATTTTACCGGTTTGCCCGACTTGATGGTCATTAGACACATAACCCGCATCGACCGCCGCTCGGGACGCTCCTACCGCTCCACCTAGCTTATCAGCCAATTGTTCGACTAAAGCAAACTTCTCTTTACTCCCGAATGCACGACCACCCGATACCACCACTCTAGCCGCTGGCAATTCTGGTCGCTCACTTTCTGGCGTTTGCTGCGAAATAAACTCATTAAGTTTGTTGATAATCACTGTATCGACTTGAGTAACCTTAGGGACAACTGGCGTATCTGACAGCTCTTGGGCATCAAAAGCCGTACTTCGTATGGTCATCACTTTAAAGGGGTCGTTCGACGTGACTCTCGCCAATGCATTCCCGGCATAAATTGGACGAATCACCGTATCGATAGACTCGATGGTCATCACGTCCGAAAGTTGCCCTACATCGAGCAACGCCGCCACGCGAGGCATCACATTCTTACCAAACGTACTGGCAGGAGAAAGAATGTGTGAGTAATTTTTGGCTACTTGTGAGATCAAAGACGCGATATTTTCCGCTAACCCATGCTCGTATTCCTTCGCGTCAACCCAGATAATTTCTGCAACGCCCTTAACGCACTTCAACTCATCCAAAACCGATTGGCACTGATAACCAATAAGCAATACAGAAATAGGAAGCGATTTAGCATCATCCTTGATATCAAATGCCGCTTTAATTGCACACAGCGTCCCTACAGCCAACGACTGGTTGTCATGTTCCGCAATGACAAGTGTTGCAAATGGTCGGTCGTCCATGGTCATGCCTCGTATAACACGTCAGATCCATTACTTGAGCTTAGTTCACTTCACGTTAACGTCAACTGAGCTATAGTTTTCTGTATAGAAACCAAAAACCTGTCACGCAGATGACGATAATAGAAAGGAAGCAGATAGATGGAACGAGAATGCATGGAGTTTGATGTCGTGATCGTGGGAGCCGGACCTGCGGGCTTAAGTGCCGCTTGTCGCCTAGCTCAACTCAACCAAGATAGTGAAGGTGACGCACTTTCAATTTGCGTTGTAGAAAAAGGCTCAGAAGTGGGCGCACATATTTTATCTGGCGCTGTTTTTGAAACCAATGCCTTGGATGAACTTTTCCCCGATTGGAAAGAAATGGATGCCCCGCTATCAGCCTCAGTTCAGCAAGACCATTTCCTTTATCTTACTACTGAGCAAAACCATATTTGCGTCCCTCATTTCCTTACGCCACGTCCAATGATAAATGGCGAAAATAATTATGTAATTAGCCTTGCCAACCTTTGCCGTTGGCTCGCTAACCAAGCAGAAAGTCTTGGGGTGGAAGTTTTTCCTGGCTTTGCCGCTGCAAGCATCAATTATGATCAGACTGGCGCCGTGACAGGCATTAATACGAGCGACATGGGACTAGATAAGAACGGCCAAGCCAAACCTAACTTTGAGCCAGGTATCGAGCTAAAGGCAAAATACACCCTTTTTGCTGAAGGTTGTCGCGGACATCTGGGTAAAGAACTTATTCAAAGGTTCGACCTAGACGCAGGCAAGCAACCTCAGCACTACGCGCTTGGCCTAAAAGAGATATGGGAATTACCCACTGACAGTAAGGATGTATCTGGAAGTGTTATCCACTCCGCTGGTTGGCCCTTGAGCGAAACAAATACCACTGGCGGCGGTTTTCTCTATCACATGGAGAACAACCAAATCGCGGTCGGTTTGATCGTAGATTTAAACTACAGCAACCCTTACTTAAGCCCGTTTGACGAGTTTCAACGCTTTAAGCACCATCCAGCTATCAAGCAACATCTTAAAGGTGCCCAACGTATCGCATATGGCGCAAGAGCCATTGCAAAAGGTGGACTTTCTTCTCTGCCGAAACAGCAATTCCCCGGCGGTTTATTGATTGGTTGTGATGCAGGGACTTTGAATGTCGCTAAAATTAAAGGCAGCCACACAGCCATGAAGTCCGGAATCATTGCAGCAGAAGCAGTACATACTGCCCTACAAACTGGGGCTTCTGAGCCAGGCTACCAGTCATTATTTGAATCATCATGGTTGTATGACGAGCTCGCCGAAACACGTAACTTTGGTGCGAACATCCACAAGTTTGGCAGCATACTGGGCGGTGCACTTTCGACCTTTGAGCATAACCTATGGCAACCACTGGTTAAGAAGCCGTTACCTTGGACTATCAAGGACTATTCGTACGATCACGAACAGTTAAAACCTAAACAAGAGTGCCAACCAATTGCATACCCAAAACCAGATGGTGAAATCAGTTTTGATAAGCCTTCGTCGGTATTTTTATCAGGAACACAGCACGAAGAGAACCAACCTTGCCACCTTGTTCTGACTTATCCTCACATTCCAATTGATGTGAATTTGGGTATGTATGACGAGCCGAGCCAGCGCTATTGCCCTGCAGGGGTTTACGAAGTGGTGGAAGTTGAGAGTAAGTTGAAGTTTCAGATAAATGCCGCCAACTGCGTGCATTGCAAAACCTGTGACATCAAAGATCCTTCACAGAACATCACATGGAAAGCGCCAGAAGGTGGTGGCGGACCAAGCTATCAAAACATGTAACCAAAGAACCACTTAAAGTGCAGAAGCAGTGCATTTACTACTGCTAATTTGTAAAGTGGTTAAGCAAAAAGTCGGTAGCTAACAGCGGCAGATAAAGAAAAACAGCACCTGATGATTCAATCAGGTGCTATTTACTAAAATAACTTTATCTTCAGGTAATATTAATCCACGCTAAAAACTTGGTGATGGAACAGCTGATCAACGATTTCATGAGATGTCGCTGACGACCCTAGCTCCAACCCTGATAAATCAAAGTTCTCTAATGCCACGGACATTGTGTTGCTGCCTTCTCCAGTAATCGTCAAGTTCAGAGTATCTTGGGCACTATCGTAGTCTGCGCTTACGTGTTCCAACAGATTATCCATATCCGTTGTGTCGTCACCGACAAACTCAAGAATGTCACTCAAATCCAACTTGTCTTCATCCAGCCTAAAGTCTTTAATCACATCTCTTGATGACGTCATGTCCAGTGATTCTTGAGTAAAGGTGAAGGTGTCAATACCCTCTCCACCTGTCAAGATGTCACTGCCTAGACCTCCCGTCAGGATATCGTTTCCGAGCCCACCAACCAGAATGTCATCGCCTGCGCCACCACTCAACGTATCTTCACCTGCTTGTCCTAGCAAAATATCAATGCTTTCGCCACCAGTGATGCTATTCGCAAACTCATCTCCCACCGACGCATGGCGCTCAGTTTGCACAATATCGGTGCCAGAATCGTTCAATGTAAGTGTAAAGACGTTTTCACTTATGCCACCTTTACCATCAGACACTTTAAACAAGAAATGCATATCCGCCTGCTGGTCACCCTGTAGAGTAAGTTCATCGCTTTGAGTAAAGCTATAACTGCCATTGGATGACACTTCCAAAGTACCGAACGCTGTCTGGATATGAAGTTGACCATCTACGTCACTGGTTGAAGAAACTAACGGCTGATTTACGGTTACACCGTGCAGATCTGCGCCCAACAGAGTGAAATCGCCTTCTGCCAAAGAAATGGTCATGCTATCACCATCAGCGTCCTGGCTTCCCGCCAGTAACTCGCCGGCAATTGGATCGGGAGAGAACTGGTTTAGGTACTGCCCCAAGTCTTCACCTGAGTCGATAAACACCACTTTGTCGCTAAGCTCATCTAGAGCCTCTGCGGCTTTGACATTATCAGAGAGAGCAATACCAATCCCATATACCTTGGCGTCATGAGTCTGTTTGTAATCCTCCCAGCGCTCGTCTAGATCAGGAGAAGTAACAGCGCCCACGCTAGGGTTGGGTTCGCCATCTGAGATAAAGAATATGGTGTCCTTACTCTCTGACGGTTTTTCTGGACCGAAATAGTCCCAACCATCCTGCCAAGGGTAAACGGCATTACTTGCCTCACCAGGCTCCATTACAGCCTCTAAAGCTTTATCGTAATCCGTATTGGTACCGTATTCTACGTCACACCAGTTGCGCACATATTCTGACACTTCATTTTGGAAACTTAAATCGTTTGGATCACGGCCATTCATCTCTGGTGGGCGTGTCATCAACTCAACTTCACTCAAGGTCAGCCAGCTATGTGTGGATGTATCTCCGTCGAAACGTACCAGGCGGATATAGGTATTTGATTCTCCTCCATCGGCAATCATGTTTTCAACCATGGAATGTAACGCTGCTGCTGCTTTGTAAGCTCTCGATTCAGTTTTCGGTGCGGTTGCATCACGACCCACGGTATTCTCACCGTCAAAGGTACGGGTCATGCTGTTCGAGTGGTCGAACACTACCGTCACTTTATTGATCGGTAAGTCTTCCATCTGAGCAAAGCCCTGAACTGGAGATGAGGTTGGGGCATGGTTCTCAGTGACATTCAGGATAACCTGAGTTGTATCGGTATCAACACCATCGCTTGCAGACACTTCCAACTGATACGTTTGCTGAGTCGAGTGATCCAGTTTTACACCATCTTTCAGCCAAATCTCACCGCTATTCGAGTCAACACGGAATAGATCAGCATCACCACCACTCAATTCATACTTTATGGTGTCACTGCCATCCGGATCAAACGCTTCCACCTGGCCGACTAATACCCCAACTTCTTGCTCAGCGACGTCAAAGCTTGCTGTATCTTCTGTTGGCATACCGTTGGCATCGGTGCCATGGGTTTGGTCTGTATCACCGACACTGATGAATTCTGGTGCGCGATCTCGGATATCAATGGTAACTTCACTATTTGTAGTATCACCGTCAGCATCGATAACCGTAACGTCAAGCTTCTCTTGTTGATGACCTACAACATTACTCGCTTGATAGTCGTAGTGACCATTTTCAAAGTTAATGGTCAGCTTGCCGTGGTTGGTATCAATCTGCGCCAGAGAATGATCCGATATTTTCGTGCCATCGCTGGTAGTGACATCACCGTTTACTTTGTTGTAGTAATATATCTCGCCATCGATAGTGATGTGATCTACCCACTGAGCATCACCGCCATTGTCATCCAGAAGGTTGCCTTGCAACTGGCCTGAGACCGTTTTACTAAGCAAATCCCCAATCTGAGAATCATCTACAACGACAATAGCACTACCTTTATCTGTCGCGATCGACTCCAGATGTTCCAGAGACGCACCATTACCGATACCGACAGACCAGATATTTTCAACATCCTGACCGCTACTGCTGATGCCATTTTCCATCGCATTTTGCAGAATGATGCCCTCTTCTTCAGAAGTAGGCTGAACCCGACCATTCACTATGTCCTGATAACGCTGTTCACTTTCAAAATCATCTGATGTTGACCACTTAATCAAGTTTTCACGGGTTTGAATTTCTCCCACGTTCGTTTGATTTGTCCAATAGGTAAAATCGGAAGGTCGACCATCTGAGATAAAGTAAAGCTGGGTATCGGTATTACTAAGCAATGCGTCATCTTCTGGATCACTAAGTATTTCATTTATTTGGTCAACGGCCTGGTTATATGGCGTCGATGCATATGGATGTATACCAGAGATAAAGGCATCAATGGCCTCGGCAGAATCTAGCCACTCAGAAATCTGGCCAGATGGTTGTCCGCTGTAAGTTGCAATTCTAAAACTTACTGGACCCAAATCTTGGTATTGCTCAAACATTGACTTAATAGAGTCCTGAGCAAGTTGCCAGCGAGTAACATATTGTCCGTCTGCATCTGTTACCCAGTCGAGCATTGATTCTGACGCATCAAGTGCAATCACAACACTATTACTTTGTGAATCAACATCATTTATTTCGTAGTGAGCTGAAGACGATGACGGTAATGAATCCGTTACATTCAGATGCAAGGTGGCACTCTCAGACTGACCTCCGGCATCCACCTCGACGCTAGCGCGGATATCCAGCATGTCCGCCCCCTGCTCCGCATGATCAAGAGGCATATGTTGATCAACTGTGAAATGACCCGTTTTGCTATCTATGTTGGCTTGAACCACTTTGATGCGGTCGGCACCTGTTCCAGTATAACCAGTTAGAGTGCTCTGATCTGCACTCACTTCAAACACGACCTCTTTACCATCGCTGGTGAAACCACCTAGGTTTTGCTCGGCGTTGAAGTGATATTCAGCCTCCGTTGCAGACCCGAGGTTTGCGATAAAGTTGCCTTCAGCATGTACGCCAGTATCCGTACCAACTTGAGATTCATCCAATGCTGCGTGTGCATCACTGAGCGACATAGGCTCACCCATCACACTAACGGTAACTTCTGCTTTATCAGTCAGGCCGTCGTCATCACGGATGGTGTATTCGAAAGTATAATCTTTCACTTCACCCGTTTTCAGGGTTTGTTGATCAGCTGGCAGTGACTCTAGGTACTTGGCCGCATCAAAGACCAATTTACCATCTTGCAGACTAAGGAAGCTTTCTGATGGATAGTCGATAATAGTCAGAGCGTCACCATCCGGGTCGCTGTCATTCGCTAGAACATCCAGCTCTAAAGTGCCTGAGCCGTTGGTCTGGTAAGCTTCATCAAAGGTCGTCAGGTCCGCTGATACCTGAGTAATAAAGTACTCTGAGCCTTTAGGATCAATGACACCGTCTTTATAGCTGGTAGTAGACATTTCAATACTATCGAAGAAACGCCCATCTGCATTGATGTTGACTACTTGATTACCACCACGGGTACCTTCAAACACACCTGTCGCAATCAAGTCACCTTTGTAGTAAGCCTTCCAAACACCGCGCTCAATACCAGGCTCCCAGCTACCGTTCGAAGTGTCTGTCCATAGGTTTTTCACTTCAACTTCAGCATGATCGGCAACCTGACCATTAGCGAAGGAGAAGCGCATTGCTTCACTTTGTCCAGTTGCATCATCATATCGAATCTGACCATCTTGAACCCGGTCAGAGCCGCTGTCTAGCGCAGAACTAATGCCATATTTGTGGTCGCCGTCACCAACATAATCAGCTTTCGATGCATCAGAAACCTTGTTTCCAGATCGAGTATCAATCACATAATAATCAACTGTGATATCAGCACTGTCATCCCAGTTGCTCTGGTCAAGTGTCTTGGTTGTTTTTTCAATGCCCTTATCATCTTCAGCAATAGGGGCTTCATTAATATCGCGAACCAACACTTCGACCTGAGCTGTGTCTTTACCGCCAAATTGGTCACGAGCTTCTACTTCTAGCTGGTAGTTATCGATAGATTCATGGTCCAGATTTGCACCATTTTTGACACTGATCTCACCGGTAAGACTGTTGATTTCAAACAGTTCGCTATGACCGTTTAAGTGATACGTTATCTGACCATCCTGATCGACATCGAATGCATTTACTTTTCCAATTACACCCGATTGACTGTTTTCATCAACGCTAAACTGGTAACTATCGATGTCGGTTTTACCTTGGGCATCCAGACCAAAGTTGTCATTACTCCCACTAACAAATTCAGGAACATCATTAGTGCCCGTAATATCAATCACGATGTTTTGTTGGGTGCCATCGGTCGCAGTGAGAGTGATGGTGTCTTGTACCTGGTCACCCTCGTCCAGCTGCTGAACCTGGCTTTGATCCAGCGTATACGTCCACTTCCCATCCACCAATACTAGCTCACCGTAGGTGCCCGTAACGGTAGTGTTGCTGAACACTGGCTCATCGCCATTATCAACATCAGAGATAGTGATGGTGCCTGTTGCGGTCGCGACATCACCGAGGTTGCCTTCGCTCACCTTGCCAGTAAACGTACCGTCAACAATAGGCGTGTCTTCGGTGCCCGTAATATCAATCACGATCTTTTGTTGGGTGCCATCGGTTGCCGTCAGGGTGATGGTGTCTTGCACCTGCTCACCCTCGTCCAGCTGTTGAACCTGGCTTTGGTCCAGCGTATACGTCCACTTCCCATCCACCAATGCTAGCTCACCATAGGTGCCCGTAACGGTAGTGTTTGCAAAAATCGGATCGTCGCCGTTATCAACATCAGAGATGGTGATGGTGCCTGTTGCGGTCGCGACATCACCGAGATTGCCTTCGGTCACCTTGCCCGTGAACGTGCCCGTCACGACTGGCGCGTCTTCGGTGCCCGTAATATCAATCACGATGTTTTGTTGAGTGCCATCGGTCGCCGTGAGAGTGATGGTGTCTTGCACCTGATCACCCTCGTCCAACTGTTGGACCTGGCTTTGATCCAGCGTATACGTCCACTTCCCATCCACCAATACTAGCTCACCATAGGTGCCCGTAACGGTGGTGTTTGCAAAAATCGGGTCGTCGCCATTATCAACATCAGAGATGGTGATGGTTCCTGTTGCGGTCGCGACATCACCGAGGTTGCCTTCGGTCACCGACCCCGTGAACGTACCGTCAACAATAGGCGTGTCTTCGGTGCCCGTAATATCAATCACGATCTTTTGTTGGGTGCCATCGGTCGCCGTCAGGGTGATGGTGTCTTGCACCTGCTCACCCTCGTCCAGCTGTTGAACCAGACTTTGGTCCAGCGTATACGTCCACTTCCCGTCCACCAATGCTAGCTCACCATAGGTGCCCGTAACGGTGGTGTTTGCAAAAATCGGATCGTCACCATTATCAACATCAGAGATGGTGATGGTGCCTGTTGCGGTCGCGACATCACCGAGATTGCCTTCAGTCACCTTGCCGGTGAACGTGCCCGTCACGGCTGGCATGTCTTCGGTGCCCGTAATATCAATCACGATCTTTTGTTGGGTGCCATCGGTTGCCGTCAGGGTGATGGTGTCTTGTACCTGCTCACCCTCGTCCAACTGCTGAACCTGGCTTTGATCCAGCGTATACGTCCACTTTCCATCCACCAACACCAACTCACCATAGGTGCCCGTAACGGTAGTGTTGCTGAACACTGGCTCATCACCATTATCAACATCAGAGATAGCAAGGGTGCCGGTTGCGGTCGCGACATCACCGAGATTGCCTTCGATCACCTTGCCG
>NZ_RBWD01000011.1:0-193736 GCF_009361695.1 Vibrio sp. VGrn 2
CGCTCACAACAATTCTTGGCGTCGCGCCACTATTGATTGACCCGTTCTTCAAGAGTATGGCAGTAACGATTATGTTTGGCTTGTTGTTTGCGACGATTTTAACCTTAGTGGTGATTCCGTTGTTTTATGCTGTTCTTTTTAGGGTGAAGTTAGACTAGCTGAGCCAATTAGCATCAAGAGTTATCAGAGTTAGATTCCCCCCCAGTCAGTCTTAACTGACTGGGGGGGACATTTATCACATTGCATATCAGCACGCTTGAAAGTGCAATGTTTTTAATCGTTGCACTTGTGTCATCCTCCATTCGTTGTTTGTTGTGAATATCAATGAGATTGAGCCCTTCTTTTTTATCATTTCTTTACTTTTTACCAGCTTTAGCTCGTCGTTATAGAGCAATACACCTAATGCGCTTTTTAAAAACGTATTGAACTGTGGGGGGCAACATTAACAAAGCTTAATATAATAATTTTAATTTGTTGTGAAGGTAGAAAGTTTGAGTTAGATAGATCGAGAGATGAATGATAAATAACCATTACAATTGAAAGGATAATGTTTATGAATAAATCATCTCTATCTTTAATAGATAAACCAACTTTTTTTGGCTCATTATTTCTTCTTCTTGGGGTTGTTATCCCTTTAATCTTGTTTCCCAAACAAGGTGCGGATTGGATTGCTTCTGCAAAGTTTTTCATGACTGACAAGCTAGGAGTTCTTTATCTTGCTTTAGGTATCGCTGCAATGTGTTTTATGATCTACACAATATTCAGCGATCTTGGCCAAATTAAACTCGGTGATGCCGACGAGCAGCCAGAGTTTAGTAATGCATCATGGGCTGCTATGTTGTTTTGTGGTGGTATTGGGGCTAGTATTCTTTATTGGGGATGCATTGAGTGGGCTTATTACTACCAATCTCCACCATTCCAGTTAGAAGCGGGTAGTGAGGAAGCGATTCGGTGGGCTGCAACCTATGGTTTGTTTCACTGGGGCCCTGTGGCTTGGTCTATTTACCTAATACCTGCTTTACCAATCGCTTATTTCTTTTATGTGCGTAAGCAACCTGTTTTAAAAATCTCTAGCGCATTAATGCCTGTATTGGGTGAAAAACGCTCAAATGGTAGCCTTGGCAAGTTTATCGATGTCTTGTTTATTTTTGGCATGTTAGGGGGGGCAGCAACTACGCTTGGTTTGGCTGCACCACTGATTAATGGCGGGTTACATCATATTTTTGGTATTCCAAATAATACCTTTAGCCAGGTCGCGGTATTGCTTTTATGTACCGCTATTTTTGGCTATTCGGCATACGCAGGTCTTGAAAAGGGCATTAAGTTTCTTAGTAATATTAACTTCTGGGGGGCAATGGGCTTATTACTCTTTGTGTTAGCGGTAGGGCCAACCGTGTTCATGTTAGAAACAGGTTTAGACTCTATTGGCCGCATGTTGTCAAACTTTTTCGTCATGGCTACGTGGGCTGAGCCGTTTGGTGGGTACGGTGAGTTTACAGACACGCATTTCCCACAAGATTGGACGATTTTCTATTGGGCATGGTGGTTAGTATTTGCACCTTGTATGGGATTGTTTGTGGCACGCATATCGCGTGGCAGGACAATCAAACAGATGGTTGTAGGGTCAATATTCTACGGTTCATTAGGGTGCTTTTTATTCTTCATCGTATTAGGTAACTACGGTTTGTCCTTACAATTGACTGGTGAGCTTGACATTATTTCGATTCTGAATGAATCTGGTGCGCCTGCCGCCATATTTGCTACGCTAGATACATTACCATTGGGACCTATTGTCATTTCTGTCTTCACTTTATTGTGTATCATTTTTACTGCAACCTCATTTGATTCCATTTCGTATATTCTTGCGTCTGTGGTGCAAAACGATGTAACTGAAGAGCCAATGCGTTGGAATCGCTTGTTCTGGGCGTTTACGTTATCTTTTTTACCGACAGTCCTAATGTTTATGGGCGGATTATCGACTTTGCAAACTGCTGCAATCGTCGGAGGCTTACCATTGCTGGTCATTTCGGTTATGTTGATGGTGTCATTTGTCCGAGCTGCGAGCCTTGATATTAAACATCAAGAGGAGTACGAGGAGCCAACTATTAACATTGAAGCTCTACCTGAAATTGATCCTTGGTCTAATGAGGGAATGGCTTTAGCTAAGTTCGAGCGTTTTAAAGATTTGGCTCAGCAAGCAGCAGAAGAAGAGCGTGAGGCAATGGCTGCCTTGATGAGTATGCGCAAGAAAATTCGTGCTTTCGCGTTAGAGCATAGTGGTGAAGCTAAATTTGCAGACCACCATCTGCCAGAGGAGATGCAGATCGAGTTACAAACGTTAACTGAAGCCCTTGAATTGGCTCAACATAAAAAACAAGAATTGTCTGAGCAAGCTCAAGAGTCTCGTATGATACTTAACCGTGTTCTAATAGAAGCTAGCTCTGCTAACTTAACCGTTCAAGCATAATATGAAAAATGCCACTGCTTACGATGCAGTGGCATTTTTGTTCAATTATGTAATGGCTTGTTAGTGATCATGACAAGTATCTAGCACAAAATTATACGCCAGTTCTGCTCTGTACATCCATCTCTTACTCAAAGTTGACCCATTTACATTGTATTGATGGAGTTGAACGCAACGCAGTATAACTTGTCCCAAAATAAGACAACCAAGCCGAGTTAGACCTAGACTTGGTTGTTGTGATATTAATTTCTAGTCCTAGGGTATAAGATGATCAAACTCATGATACCGATTAATACCGCAGCAAAAACTGAAGTAAAACGCTCGAGGTCATCTGAAATCGCACTGATACTTGTTGAAGTAATCCCATAGAATACTAAAACCACATAACTGGAATACATCAGTTGAATTGAGTTATAGCTAGCTTTCTTTGTAACGGCATGAATCCCCATAAATAAAGCACTGACGACAGCAACACCCACAGTTCCTACCAGATTGACTTGCAGCAAACTCATGATTAGAGGAGGAATGGCATACAGCACGCTCGCGTATGTTGTCAGCAGCCGTCTTAAACCATAATCTTTACCAATACTAGGATCAGGATCTTTAATCATTAGCGCGACGATGATGGTAATAATCGTACTTTGCTCTAAGTCCAATTGTATCGTACATACCATCATGGTCGTGACAATGATTGCTTTGAGCAAGGTTTGCCAATCAAACAAATATTTCGTTGTTGAATTGACAGGTGGCATGCTTATCGCGAGTGGCTCACCTCGTGGAAATAGTAGGTAGGCCAAATAGGCGGTGAAGCCTGCGATAAAAATATTTTTTAGCAGAGCCATAGGGATTTGCTCAACGCTAATCCCTTTCTGCTGCGTAAAAACAGCAATCATTGCGGTTGAGACAATCAGCAATATAGCAAATACATCTTGCGGATTTTTCTTGGTACGCTCCATACACCAGTAAAAAATTCCAAACAAGAACAGATAGTATACATGTACGTAATCAATCAATAGTTCACTCATTAGTGCCTGAAACCAAGCAGTAATAAATAAAATTCCACCCATAACAAACACCATAATGATAGGCGGTGGTTCATGAGTTGTAGTGAGAAAAACCGCACACATCGCTGGAGCGAGTAAAGGCAAATCCGTCCCATATACGTATTGCCAAAACAGCAAAAGGACAGGGAATACCGCAACTCTTATAATTGGGTTCGCGGCACTATGATACATAGCTGATATAACTCCATGCCCAGATCCACAAGTCTTGTAGTCTCTCACCTAGGTAGCTTTCATCAGGGTAGAAACCCACCACAGCTCGACCACCGTATCTTAGATTAAGATCGGCAGGCAACGACGTGAACTCGATATTGACAGGGAAACGCTGCGCTTTTGAACTGCTTGTTGGTGACGCCATAAGGCCATTACTGGCATCTTGGGCAAGGCTACCATTACCGCTACTTCCCCAACCGATTGAAGAAATTTTGCCTTCATAGACTTCGCCAGGGTTTGCATCAAAAACAATTTTGACGTTATCGCCAGGCTTTAAATGAGCCAGTGAATTCTCTCTCACCATGGCCGTCAGCCATAAGTTGTTGTTATTGATAAAGGTAAGAAGTGGCTGCCCAGCAGCAGCATAATCGCCAACAGCAACATCCATATTAGTGATCACACCATTAGCAGGGGCCGTCAGTTTGGTGTGATTGAGGTTTAGTAGAGCCTGCTCTTGTCGGTTTAATACCGATTGGATTTCAGGGTTATCAATTCCTCTCGGGCCAAACTCTTGCTTCGCTTTTTCGAGTGCCGATGACGCTTGAGCCAATCCTGCTTGTGCCGTCTCTAGTTCGGCGATTATATTATCCATTACCGCTTGGCTTATGGTTCCTTTATCTGCCAGTACGCGATTACGCTCCACATTCTTCTTGGCATTGTTGACCTTAACACGAGCTGCGACTTCATTTGCTTGAGCGACACTGATTGCTGCTGAATCCGCTTCATAAGACTGAGCAGCTTGTTGCAAATCAAATTTGGCGGCCTTAACGGCTAATTCAAAAGGACGCGGATCGATCGTGACGAGTTCATCTCCTGCCTTGACAATACTATTGTTAGTAATAAGTACTTGTGAAATAGGGCCAGAGACTTCTGGGCTAATGCGGATCAATTGGCCATTTACTCTCGCTTGATCTGTCATTGGCGTCATTCTGTCCGCCCATAAGGTGTAAAGCCAAAGAGCAGCAACTAAGGCAAAAATGTAGTAAGTGAAGGAGCGAGCTTGGCTAATTTTTTTGTCGCTTTGTTCAGCACTGGTTTGGACATTGTTATCTGACATTTTCTATTCCTACTGTCGTTTACTGAGGTTGTTCCAGTAAATTTATCTTTTTATAAATGATACTTTTCTTAGTTCGTACTTCGACGGCAATGGTAATGATGAATGCAAATAGGCCAACCAGTGCAACAGCGCTTGAAGAAGAGACCATCACTTCGCCAGCGTATTTTGTCCAGATCACAGCTATAGCCACAAACCAGCCAAATAGCGCTGCTGCATGGGTGACTGCAATAGGAACAAGGTGAGACCAAAAACCACTCTGAAGTTGACTAATGTGTTGTGGGTGGGATTTGTTGAGCTGATGAATAAATAACTTGGATGTGATCAACGACAAAATGATACCTAAACCAAAAGTTAGAGATACCGCTTGTCCCCACACAGTCACTTCAGAATTCGTGATCACGTTAAGCGACATCGGTACGCTATCCATTCCCTTGAAATGGTGGTTCGCAATATAACCATTGATAACGCCGTTAATCACGCCACCAATCAATGAATCTTTCACTTTGATATCCACGTCTAGAACCTTCACTGTTGTACAATAAACAGTTATCGATTATAACGAAGTTGCTCAAATAAATGCATATAAAACATGACCGTTTTTGATACTGTTGTGACTAGAGCATACTTATGCGCCATGATAACGGTGGAAAGGAGTCAATCATGAAACTCGATAAAGCGTTGCCAGATATCAGCGAGAAGAATAACTTCATCTACTTAACGTTAGCTTTAATCATGCTGTTAATTGCCGCCGCCCTCGTTCAAGTACTACAAGACAATGTGATCGAATACGTCATACAGGGGATTATGGTAGTGATTTTTATTGCTTGCTTTGTAAGTTTGCGCTTTGATCGAAAGTG
This sequence comes from Vibrio sp. VGrn 2, assembly GCF_009361695.1. Lineage (NCBI taxonomy): Bacteria > Pseudomonadati > Pseudomonadota > Gammaproteobacteria > Vibrionales > Vibrionaceae > Vibrio > Vibrio sp. VGrn 2. Next base: position 5,653 of record NZ_RBWD01000011.1, read on the forward strand.
GACGCATTTTTTAAGAGGTTTAGCCGTGGTTTGGATAGCTGCTATTGCCGCGAAACATCTCTTTCATATCAAAGAGATGAGCATATTGATGCTTTCTCTGACTTTTGTCTTTTTCTATGGCACTTTCCAATCTTTAGTAAGAAAAATCTTGTTTTCAGGCCAAATAGACACTAACAAACTTATTGGTTCTGTAGCCCTATTCTTATTACTTGGTTTAATGTGGGCTGTGGCTTACCTTTTGTTACTTGAGGTAGACCCCTTGGCATTTCGCGGGTTAGAAGCAATTCCTTGGGAAGATAATTTTTCTAATAGCGCTTATTTTAGCTTCGTGACCTTAACCACTCTCGGTTATGGGGATATTAGTCCAGTGACTCCAATTGCGAAAACGTTAGTCTATTTAGAGTCGGTTGTTGGTGTTTTTTATATGGCAGTAGTGGTGTCTAGTTTAGTCAGTTCGAATTTAGGCAGAAACACGGCTAGATAAAAGATATCCCTTAAGTGGTCAAGTTATCGCTAATGATAATTTCCATATTTATATTGCTTCATAATATGATAAGGGACTGTTCCGAATCTTACTTTCTAATTAGTATTGCCGTTTGAGTTTTGGATTAGTAAACGTTATGTCAAAAAGTAATATGGTTTTTTAGTTTCTAAATGACTTCTGTCCAATTCCTTCTATCTAAAGTACTGCAGTAAGGGGAGCCTGAGTCGAGCAGGGCAAACTTTTATTAGCAAATCTTTTGACTCCGAGTTTCATCTTCTGTTCGCACTGCGAACAGTTTTCTCTGGTTACTATTTTTTGACACAAGCTTAATTAAAGCAATCGACCTCCTAAAACCGTTGCCTCCTTTTTTTTCAAAGATACTAACTCCTGCCCTCAAATGAGATAAGGAGACAGGTAATGACACGAAATCGAATAATCCCATTAAAAGAAGTATCAGAAGCCTTAGGCCGGACACCCAAAACAATTTGGCGGTGGTGGGCAAAAGAGAAAACATTTCCTAAACCGATTCTGATGAATGGACGCTGCTTAGGTTGGCGAGAATCTGAACTAGATAATTGGTTGGAGAGTAAAGGGGGGGAAAGTGATCAAGGAAAATAATAAGAATCAGTTGAACGACTCTCAACTTGATTTTCCAGACATGAAAAAAGAGGGATTGAAGAGAATTATTCTGAACACTGATGACAACTTAAGGGTACTGCTTGCCCATAAAGGATATATTCCTTACTTAAATGCGATGAACACTGAGATAGAAGTGCTTCATAACGGTAAGGTTATGGAATATGAGGTGTTAATGAGTAAGCTGATAAGCGACTGTGCAAGGTTCGATGTACCAAAAGCAGCAATTGGTGATCATCTACATGTTTTGGCAAAGGAGCGTTCATATCACCCTATTGTTTTGCATCTGGCTGACTCTGAATGGGATGGCGTCGAACGAGTGAAGAAAGTTATTGGGTGCATCCGTTCTAAGAGACCTGAAGTTACGGAGCTAATTATGCGGAGGTGGCTTGTAGGTTGTATTGCGGCGCTATACGAGCCTCGGTTTAGCAGTAAGTTAGTTCCGGTGCTTCAGAGTAAGCAGTCTTTTAGAAAAACCGCTTTCTTATCAAGAATAGGTGACATCGTACAAGGGGCATTTCTTGGAGGTCGGGCATTAGATCCCCGCTGCAAAGATAGCGTGTTACCTATTATTAAGTCATGGATTGTTGAACTCGGTGAACTGGAGTCTTCAACAAAGCACAGTCAAGGTCAACTGAAAGCATTTATATCCCAAGAGGCAGACACAATCAGGTTGCCCTATGCGCGTACCGACCTTAAAAAACCGAGGCAAACGCTTTTGATAGCGACGGTAAACGGCCAAGACTTCTTAAAGGACAGAACGGGTAATACTCGGTTTGGTGTGATTGAACTAAATGAACCCATTGATATGACTACTGTGAATCGGATTCTCGGGTGGCAATACAACGGAACTGGCAGCCTTCGCCAAGAAGAGCCCGAGTCATTGCGGCAGTTTTGGTTGGAGGTCAAGCACATGTATGAAGCTGGTGAGCCTTGGGTACTGTCAATGGACGAGCAGGCTCTGGTTGATACGGTATCTGATAAATATTTGGATAAAGGGCGTTGGTATAAAATGCTTCAGGAGCGAATATCAATGGTGGCTGATGATAATCGAAGCCAGACTGAATGGCTTGCACCAGGCCAAATTAGCCAGATCTTAGGCATACCATGTAACTATGTTGCTCATGTCGGCAGAGCTCTACAGCGATTAGCTGATGAGGGGAAAATTGAAACTCGTTACAAAGATGGCTACAGGCTGTATTTGTTTCCAAGCAGCTATCGTCCACATTTCTGAGATTGTATGTTTATAACTTTACTTCACTTACCTCACTTAAAGTGGAGTAAGTGAAGTAAATTGAGAAAAACCAAGTTTATGTCGTTCGCACTGCGAACATCTGATCAATTCAATCAATCGACCTCTTAAAACCGTTACGCCTCTTTTTATCAAAGATACTGGTTCAGTCATCAAATGAGAAAAGGAGGATGCTCATGGCAAGAGATCGAATTATGTCCCTTAAAGAAGTTTCAGATTCACTGGGCCGCAGTCCAAGGACTATTTGGCGTTGGTGGGCGAAAGACAAGTGTTTTCCTAAGCCAATACAGATAAATGGGCGTTGTTTAGGCTGGCGTGAGCGAGACTTTGTTGATTGGCTAGTAGAGCAAGAACAGGCTTTTAAAGATTAAATTTATGTACGCGAGGCTATAGGCCTCGCTTTTTATTCGCACTGCGAACGTTAATTCCACTTGTTGGGATAAATGCAGTAATCGTTAGCTTAAAAAAAATATTTAACTTTATCGGCTTTAACATTCTTTCTGACATTGAGGGGCTGTTCGCTTCTCATTCATCAAGAAGGAAGGAAATATGAATAGTACTAAGCGTAATGGGAGCAAGCAGTTTGATTCTGCATCAGTTAAATATTGCAACCAAACAAGTATCTCTATGTCTTGTCATGTTGACATGAGAAACGTGTTGTTTGGTTATTATGAGGAGTACTTATCTCCCATGACTCCGTTAAATCATGATAATGCACTATGTTCTGTGATAGAAGACATTGATTGTGTAATAGTTGATTACGGTAAGGATACAAAGCAGTTTTTGAACCTTAGCACCGCTTTAGATTGGGCTAAGTCAGTTATGGGGGTTAAAGTATTTAGATATGTGGATCTTTCATTGTTTGGTGGGCCTGGATTCTATCTAGATGATTACATGGATGCCTTAAGAGATAATGCTGATAACTTAATCGATTTTTTTGTTGATAGCTTTAATCGTTATGGTTGGAGCATATCCCCATTTCAACTTGCCCATGATGTAGAGATTACGTCTGAATTTAGTAAACCGGAGCTCGTTGAGGCGGTATTTAACTTTGCTAGGAATATCCATTGTTTTAGTGCAGTAGGGCCAGAGCGCTCACCTTGGTTTATGAGCCAACCTACAAATGAAGGCTGTTACTACGTTTGCAGATTTAATGGGAAAGTTGAGCTTGTTGACCTTAAACTGGTTCATAGTGTAGATGGAAGAAGCAGTAAATTGATGATCTTTGGCTTAAACCAAGAGCCAGTGCCTTTAGATGAAGCGGGAGCTGGCGATTGGTTATGGTCTTTCTCTTATCATCAAACAAATACATTTGACTGAAGCCTATAATTAGAATGAAGTGACTTAATGTACAGTAAACGTTGAGTCACTTTTAACCAGCTACCAATCTGAATTATCTCTATGGCGTTTTTCTGTAATCCTATTCCTCAACTTACCCTCTAAATCCCGCTCGAATTCACACCCGATGTCATCAAAGTAGGTGTTGTCTGAAATACCATCATCATAGCTAATATGTTCGCGATCGATGTTTGAGCTTTTACTTGAAGCTTCCAAAACACAAACAATAACTTTAAGCAATGAAATGAAAATGCTCCCAAAGATTGAGATGAGCGTAGGGCTTTTTTTATATTCCATATTCAATCTGCCAGATTTATGCATTTGTCACGTAATAGGTTACGCTTTCTACTTAAGATTAGCAGAGGAGTGAAATGTTCGCAGTGCGAACAAAACAACGTAAAGGTGTATGTATGGTGCAGATGGACGAATTTATTTGGAAGCGCTACATGGAAGATATAGAAGGTATGTTTAGAGATGCTATTACAAGTTTGGATTTACAGCATCGCGCCGTCATGGCTAAAGCAATTACGGCCATGTTAATCCAAGAGCCACCATTTAAGCTTACAGATGAAAATATAATCAATTACTTGAAATCTCCAGATGACATCAAACGTCAGATATTCGTTCAGTATGGTTACTTTGATCCACGCCTTGAATCGTCTTTGCAAGAAGCTGTCCTATGTATTGATGGTATCAAAGAACCACTGCTCAACAGCATAAAGAACGCACGTTGAAGCCCTCCTGTCACTAGCTGTGAAATAGTTAGTGACAGGAGGTATACCGCGAGCGCATCACCTTATTTTTTCTATATTCTCGTTATTTCTTTTAAGCGGGGTCACTTGGTGACAGCCAAGTGACGGCTTGGTAGCCTCATCACGTAAATAAAAAAGTAGCCGTCGCTATAAAGACTCTTCATAAATCATAAATGTTCAATAGGAGAAAGAAACGTAACCAGCATTGTGACGTCATAATGCTCTTCTCGTAGATGCTCACGCTTCTTCAAGTAGATCATGTACGACATTCGTAACTATCGATACACAAACCATCACTCTTGCCCTAATCGCCTCTGAGGCATTCATCTTACTAACCATAAGTTTGAATTGGGCTTATCACTAACCATCAGGTTCACGTGGTTTGATTACGTTTTCTCCATCATTTTTCAAGTAGATAGAGCCATATGAGCTATATGGCTCTTATTTGTTTAGGAGTAAGAGTCATGAGCAAACCAAACTTACGACACGGCCTAGTTTTGTTAATGAAGCGCAACATTGATGGGAGTTATGCATCTCAAGCTGCACGTAAAAACATCCTCATCCAAATCGAAAAACAATTAAAGAGAGGAGGGTACAGGCACTTAACTCCACATACACTTAAGTTAAAGCACGTAAAATTTTTGGTTGAGCATTGGCAAAGTCAAGGCTTAAGCGTTGGAACTATAAAAAACCGAATGGCACATATTCGTTGGGTATTCGAAAAGACTGGACGTGAGCATTTGTTACCCAAGTCCAATGAAGAGTTGGGGATAGGAAAGAGAGTTTTCAGTGACAATAGTACCAACAAGGCGAAAGAGCTTGATGAAGTAAAGTTTAACGCAATCTCAGACCCATATATAAAAATAGCGTTAGAGCTACAATCTGCATTCGGTCTGAGGCGGGAAGAAGCTTTGAAGTTTAACCCCAGTATAGCGATTAAAGCAGATAGAATTCATTTAATGGGTTCTTGGACTAAAGGTGGCAAGGCGCGAGAGGTACCAATCAGAAACGAATATCAAAAGCAGGTATTAGAACGAGCTATAGCTATTGCCCCAAGAGGCTCTCTGATTCCCGCAGGCAAAAAGTACATTCAACAGCTAAAGCACTACGAAAATACTTGTAGGAAGGTTGGGTTATGCAAGAACCATGGTCTACGCCATCAATATGCTCAACAGCGATACATAGAACTGACAGGAATGAATGCACCTAAAGCGGGTGGTTTAACTAGCAGAGAATTGAGTAGAGAACAAAAAAGTGCAGATAAAGAAGCTCGCCTTATTATTAGTAGAGAATTAGGGCATGAGCGAGAAGAGATTACAGTTATCTATCTTGGCCGGTAAGCACATTATCAAGTTTTGTATTTTTAGGTTAAAATACAACCACAAGAACACTAGGGCGGGTTTCAATATGTTAGTACAACTTTTGGATGTAACGGGTATGACTTTAGCTCAACTTTTATTTTTAGCTCTAGTTACCGTTGGTACAATCGGTTTGCCTTTGTTAGCTATTTGGTATGATCGTAAACACGGAATTGAGTAAAATAGGCAGATAATAAAAAAGCGCCCCCTTTCACATAAGGGGGCGCTTTTTTATTATCTTATCGAATTTTCTGTTCTGCTCGTGATGGAAAAATGTTGGCAAGCTCAGCAAAGCGTCCAAAATTGTGAGCTAAGCAACTTCCTAACTACACCCACAACTACACCCAAAATCACTAGGTACAAAAAAAGCGTAGCAGGTACTAACCTGCTACGCCTTCTAGAATATGGTGGCCCCTCCCAGACTTGAACTGGGGACCAATCGATTATGAGTCGACTGCTCTAACCACTGAGCTAAGGGGCCTTAATAGGACAACGATTATAGGGGAAGCGTTGCAAGGTGTCTAGATACCAACTAGGGCAATTGCGCTTAGTTTTTATCCACTTAGCACAGTAGATAATAAAAAAGGTGACCTAAAGTCACCTTTTTTGATTTCTAAAGCTTATATGCGCTGCGTTTATTCGTCTAGGAAGCTGCGCAGAGTCTCTGAGCGGCTTGGGTGACGAAGTTTACGTAGTGCTTTTGCTTCGATCTGACGGATACGCTCACGAGTAACGTCGAACTGCTTACCAACTTCTTCTAGAGTATGGTCAGTGTTCATGTCGATACCAAAGCGCATACGAAGTACTTTCGCTTCACGTGGCGTTAGACCTGCAAGCACGTCCTTCGTTGCCACTTTAAGGCTAGTTGCAGTTGCAGAATCTAGCGGCAGTTCTAGCGTTGTATCTTCGATAAAATCACCTAGATGCGAATCTTCGTCGTCACCGATTGGTGTCTCCATTGAGATAGGCTCTTTAGCGATTTTCAGAACTTTGCGAATCTTGTCTTCTGGCATCTGCATGCGCTCAGCCAGTTCTTCCGGTAGCGGCTCACGACCCATCTCTTGCAGCATTTGACGAGAGATACGGTTGAGCTTGTTGATTGTTTCGATCATGTGTACCGGGATACGAATCGTACGTGCTTGGTCCGCGATTGAACGAGTGATTGCCTGACGGATCCACCACGTTGCGTAAGTCGAGAACTTGTAACCACGACGGTATTCGAATTTATCTACCGCTTTCATCAGACCGATGTTACCTTCCTGGATAAGATCCAAGAACTGTAGACCACGGTTGGTGTATTTCTTCGCGATAGAAATTACAAGACGCAAGTTCGCTTCAACCATCTCTTTCTTCGCACGGCGAGCTTTTGCTTCACCGATAGACATACGACGGCTGATGTCTTTAATGTTCTGTACGTTCAGAGAAGTCTCTTCTTCAATCATTTTTAGCTTAGCGATTGAACGACGGATTTCTTCTTCGTTACGTTTGATCTTTTCAGCGTATGGCTTGTCTGAAGCAAGAACTTCATCCAACCAAGCTTCACTTGATTCATTACCAGTGAACAGCGCGATGAATGATTTCTTCGGCATTTTGCCGTATTCAACCACTGACTTCATGATCAGGCGTTCTTGAGTACGAACGCGATCCATAGCAGTACGCAGTTCATTCACTAGGTGATCAAACTGTTTAGGCGTTAGACGAAACTCGCGGAATACGTCTAGCATCATTTCATTAGCAACGGTTGCTTTCGGGCTGTTATAGCCGTACTCGTTGATTGCTAATTGAAGATTTTGATAGGTGCTGCGTAGTTGGTTGAATTTCTCTAGCGCTAACTCTGGATCGATACCTACATCTTCTTCAGAATCATCTGAATCGTCATCGCTATCTTCGTCGTCATCAACGTCTTCATCGTCTTCTTCTTCTAACTGAGATTCAGTCAGTTCAGAACCTATGTGTGTTGCCGTTGGTGCAGCGGTGTCGTCAGCATCTGGGTCTACAAAACCTGAAATAAGGTCAGTAAGACGCAGTTCTTCAGCTTGAACTTTGTCAAATTGCTCAAGAATGTACGGAATCGTACCTGGGTATTCAGCAACAGACGATTGAACTTGGTTAATACCTTCTTCAATACGTTTTGCGATGTCGATTTCGCCTTCGCGAGTTAGAAGTTCGACAGTACCCATTTCACGCATGTACATACGTACTGGGTCTGTGGTACGACCAATCTCACTCTCTACGCTAGACAGTGCAGCGGCTGCAGCTTCGGCTGCATCTTCATCGGTAATATTTGTGTCATCGTTCAGTGCTAAATCATCAGCATCAGGAGCAGTTTCTACTACCTTAATGCCCATGTCGTTGATCATCTGAATGATGTCTTCTACCTGTTCTGAATCTACGATTTCAGCAGGTAGGTGGTCATTTACTTCGGCGTAGGTCAGATAGCCTTGTTCCTTGCCTTTAATAACAAGTGACTTTAGCTGTGACTGCGGATTGTGATCCATAGACGGTATCCAACTTCGTAATCTGGTGAAGGAATCAGTATGCGAAATGCAAACCACTTACTATAACAAATTAAATCGTTGCTGACTAATTAAACAGGGTTACGCTTTTAAATCTAGCATAAGTGCTAGCAGCTCCCTTTTCTCTTCGGCTGATAAACCGACACTTCTTGCTTTGGCCTGCAGGTTTTCAATTTGTTTTTCTACGCACTGGGCAATAATTTTATCCAGTGAGTCTAAAAATATTTCTTCTTGGTTGTCCTCATCGAGTGGAATGTCCCAACTCGCGAGACGAGACAGAAGGGTCTCATTTTGGCTGTTTCGCCAATGCTCTAATAATTGGCCTGTGTTGATATGGGGATGCGCTTGGCATTTATCAAGTACATCAACAAATAAACTTAGACCAGGAATGGGTAAATCTCTAACGCTAGTTAGATCTGGCACCATACTTACGTATTGTGGGTTTTGAATCAGTAACGCGATCACTTCTCGCATCGGCGTTCGCTTGATTTCTTTATGAGGTTGAGGCCTTTTATCCTCTTTACCTTGTTTTGAAATTAGCTGCTGTAGTTGGCGTTCATCAACCAAACCCAAACGGCGGCCAAGCAGTTCTCTCAAGTATAGTCTTAAAGTGCCGCCAGGGACTTTGTCGATGAGAGGAACAGCAAGGGTACTCAGCTTTGCCATGCCTTCTTTCGTGCTCATATCGACTTGCTGAGTCAATGAGCTGAACATGAATTCAGACAAGGGCATCGCATTAGACACTTGTTGTTCAAATGCTTGTTTTCCGTTTTGTCGGATATAAGAGTCGGGATCTTCTCCATCCGGCAAAAACATGAATTTTAACTGGCGACCATCAGTTAGGTAAGGCAATGCATTTTCCATGGCACGCCACGCGGCTTCACGACCTGCGCGGTCACCGTCGTAACAACATACGACAGTGCTTGTTTGCCTGAATAATACTTGCAAGTGATCGCCCGTTGTAGAGGTACCCAATGAGGCAACGGAATAATCTACGCCATATTGAGCAAGCGCGACAACATCCATATAGCCTTCAACCACTAAAATTTGTGGTGGCTCACGGTACGCTTGTAGTACTTCATAAAGGCCATACAATTCTTTACCTTTATGAAATATCGGGGTTTCGGGTGAGTTGAGATATTTCGGTGTCCCATCACCTAATACTCGACCACCAAAGCCTATTACTCGGCCGCGTCTGTCTCGAATAGGAAACATCACTCGACCACGGAATCGGTCGTAGCGGTTGCCTTTGTCGTTTTCGATCAACATGCCGCCTGTGACGAGCATGTCTTGGTTTTCTTTATTCTGGCCAAAGTTCTTACGAACTAAATCCCATTCATCAGCCACATAGCCGATGCCAAATTTCTGGACGATTTCACCAGACAGGCCGCGATCTTTTAGATACTCAATCGCCACTTTACTTGCTGGCTGCTTGAGTTGGTTACGATAAAATTGAGCAATGCTGCCCATTAAGTCGTATAGATTACGTTTTTCACTGCTGCTTGCTTGTGGGCCTGACTGGAACGAACCATTACCGCCGCTACGTTGTTCGCGAGGAACATCTAAGCCCAAGTATGAAGCGAGTTCTTCAATGGCTTCGACGAATTCTAGCCGGTCGAATTCCATCAAAAAGTCGATGGCATTTCCGTGCGCACCACAACCAAAACAATGGTAGAACTGCTTTTCTTGACTGACGCTGAATGACGGCGTCTTTTCGTTGTGGAACGGGCAGCATGCGCCGTAGTTTTTGCCTTTTTTCTTAAGTTTCACACGTGCGTCGATGATATCGACAATATCAAGTCGAGCTAGAAGGTCATCGATAAAACTGCGAGGGATGTGTCCAGCCATAAAACCTAACAAAAAAAGAAGATGATGAGTGGAGTGAATGCTTTAAAAGAATAAGCGTGTTGCTCACTTATTTCATTCCATTCATCCAGATACAAACAAGCCGTGCGTTCCAAAGGATAGCACGGCTTGCTGCAATTGGGTGGGGTATCTTAAGCCAGTTTAGCGCGAACTAAACCGCTTACTTTACCCATATCTGCGCGCCCTTGAATTTGCGGTTTCAGAACGCCCATTACTTTGCCCATGTCTTGCATGCCAGCTGCGCCAGATTCAGCAATCGCGTTCTCGATAAGAGCCGCTACTTCTTCGTCTGTCAGTGGTTGAGGCATAAAGTCCTCAAGAACGGTAATTTCTGCTTGTTCCGCATCAGCAAGATCTTGACGACCCGCTGCTTCATACTGCGCTACAGAGTCGCGACGTTGTTTAACCATTTTGGTCAATACTGCAAGAATGTCGTCATCGTTCAGAGTGATCTGCTCGTCAACTTCACGTTGCTTGATTGCTGATAGGGCTAAACGAATAGTACCAAGGCGTAATTTGTCCTTGGCTTTCATCGCTAATTTTTGCTCTTCTTTGAGTTGATCAATCAGAGCCATAACTAAATTCCTTTTGGAGCTCAGTTATTAGTACAGGCGAACGCGACGAGCGTTTTCGCGAGCTAGCTTCTTAGCGTGACGCTTTTGAGCTGCTGCTTTAGCGCGTTTGCGAACTGTAGTTGGTTTTTCGTAGTGCTCACGACGACGCACTTCAGAAAGGATACCTGCTTTTTCGCAAGAGCGCTTGAAACGACGTAGAGCAACGTCGAACGGTTCGTTTTCACGTACTTTAACTACTGGCATATGCCTTTCACCTCAGGGGTTATTCGTTAACGCTGGCATTCAACAGACCAAATCACAATTGTTTGGTCTCTTACCAGCTTGATCAAAAATGGTGCGGAATTTTAATCCGATCACAACTACTTTGTAAAGCCTTTTGTCGATTATTGTCTGTACAAAATTTGTTTGCAGCACCAAGGCGAGGTAATATGACGCCCAAATTTCCTCTATACAGAAAGCATACTGAGAAAACCATGCGCATTATCGGTATTGAAACCTCTTGTGACGAGACTGGCATCGCGATTTATGATGATGAAAAAGGTCTGCTGTCACACAAGCTTTACAGCCAAGTAAAACTGCACGCAGATTACGGTGGTGTGGTGCCTGAGTTGGCTTCACGTGACCATGTAAAGAAAACCATTCCTCTTATTAAAGAGGCACTAAAAGAAGCGAACTTAACTTCGAAAGACATTGATGGTGTCGCGTACACCGCGGGGCCGGGTCTCGTTGGTGCACTATTAGTGGGCGCTACTATTGGTCGCAGTATTGCTTATGCTTGGGGAGTGCCTGCTGTACCTGTTCATCATATGGAAGGTCACCTGTTGGCTCCAATGCTGGAAGATAACCCACCACCATTCCCGTTTGTGGCAGTGTTGGTGTCGGGTGGTCACTCGATGATGGTCGAAGTGAGAGGCATCGGTGAGTACAAAATTCTGGGTGAGTCGATTGATGATGCGGCGGGCGAAGCGTTTGATAAAACAGCGAAGCTAATGGGGTTGGATTACCCAGGCGGCCCGCTGTTGTCTAAACTGGCAGAAAAAGGCACGCCGGGTCGCTTTAAGTTCCCGCGCCCAATGACTGATCGCCCTGGCTTGGATATGAGTTTCTCTGGCCTGAAAACCTTTACAGCAAATACGATTGCTGCGAATGGCGATGACGAGCAAACTCGCGCAGACATCGCACTGGCATTTGAAGAAGCCGTGTGTGCAACATTGGCGATTAAATGTAAACGCGCGCTTGAGCAAACAGGCATGAAGCGTATTGTTATTGCTGGTGGTGTGAGTGCTAACCGTCGTTTACGTGCAGAGTTAGAGAAGCTAGCGAAGAAAGTTGGCGGCGAGGTTTACTACCCACGAACTGAGTTCTGTACGGATAATGGTGCGATGATCGCTTACGCTGGTATGCAGCGTTTGAAGAATGGCGAAGTGGCAGATATGTCGGTAGAGGCTAGCCCACGTTGGCCGATTGACCAACTGACGCCAGTCGCTTAATCAAACTTATGCGGTAGGTTTGAAATAGATTCACTACGATAAAGGTCTCTGCTCATCAGAGGCCTTTATTTTTAGCTATTCAATGAAAAGCTTCGTTTACACTCTGACTGATGCGAGCAGTTCGGTATCGTTTCAGTGATAGGATGGTGCGGAAGAATAAGAAATGGATATAACAATGAATAAGTTTGAAATTGAAGGTCAGCAACTTGCTTACCTTGATAAAGGTGATGGTCCAGTATTACTGTTTGGTCACAGTTATTTGTGGGATAGCCAAATGTGGGCGCCACAAATTGAAGTTTTAAGCCAGTCATATCGTTGTATTGTGCCAGATTTGTGGGCACATGGTGAGTCAGAAGCGGCCCCTACATCGACAGAGTCATTAGTTGATTATGCACAACATATGTTGGCGTTGATGGATCATTTGGACATTGAAGAGTTTTCGGTGGTGGGCTTATCTGTTGGCGGCATGTGGGGAGCGGAGCTAACGGCTCAAGCGCCGCAACGTGTGAAATCACTGGTATTGATGGATACCTTCATTGGTTGGGAGCCAGAAGTTACGTATAAAAAGTACTTTGCAATGCTTGATACCATTAGCCAAGTCCAAGCGGTGCCTGCGCCAATTATTGAAGCCGTTGTGCCGCTGTTCTTTGCCAACAACGTCGATCAGGATAACCCTGAGTTGGTCGCTTCATTTAAACGCAGTTTAGAAAGCCTGAGTGGTGAGCGTGCGGTTGAAGTGGCTCGGATAGGTCGTATGGTATTTGGCCGGCGTGATGTGATTGAAGATTCGGAAAAATTCGCTCTGCCGACGTTAATTGCGGTGGGCTGTGAAGATAAGCCTCGCCCGGTTTTCGAATCGTATTTAATGAAAGACTGTATCACGGGCAGTGAGTTGGTGGAGATTCCTCAAGCTGGACACATCAGTTGTTTAGAGCAACCTGAGTTCGTCAACCAAATGTTGTTGAACTTCCTGAATCGAGTTCATGCATAACCAATGCATCCCTCTTTAAACGAAAAACTCGGCATTAAGCCGAGTTTTTTTGTGTCAGTTTCTTCTCGCCGATTTTTGGCTCGTCGCCAGACAAAAGCCGCCGAATATTTTGATGATGCTTAAATACGATTAAGCAACACAGCATAGCAACAGGTAACGTGTATTGCGGTTTAAACATCCAGGTATAAAACGGAGTGACCAAAACCGTGACGAGAGCCGCTAAGGATGAATAGCGGAATAGCGCGGCTACTGACAGCCAAGTTAACATCACTAATCCTGTTAAGTCCAAACCAATCGGAGCGATAGCGCCAAGCGCGGTTGCGACACCTTTTCCGCCTTTAAAGTGGAAAAAGATGGGGTACATGTGGCCAAGACAGGCAGCAATGGCGATGACGCCAAGAATGATAGGGTCGATACCAAGAAAGTATCCGCCCCATACGGGGATGGTGCCTTTGAGCATATCGCACAACAAGACTGAAACAGCGGCTCCTCGTCCGCCAATACGCAATACGTTCGTTGCTCCAGGGTTGTTGGAGCCTACACTGCGTGGATCTGGCAGTTTTAAGAGTCGACAGATCAAAACCGCACTGGAAACCGAACCCAGTAAATAGGCGGCCATTGTCATTATCAGTGCCAGTGCGTCCATAGAAGTCCTTGATGGATTGGAATTTAATGCTCGGTTCCCGCGTAGTTGCTATCATACCTCGAATTCACATAATGCAGAAATCCTCACTGTGATAGAGCTTGCATTATGTGATTTCTTGTATATAAAGATGCTTTCGCAGTTTATACCTAAGTAACATTGTGATGACCCAAGCAAATGTTACTTAGGTATAGAATACTACGATCAAATTACCCCTCACGGGTATCCGACCTCTGTAATAGAAGGACATAAGATGGCTCTGGATAAAGTTTTTATTGAACAATTAGAAGTAATCACCACGATTGGCGTGTACGACTGGGAACAACAAATTAAACAAAAGTTGGTTCTGGATATCGAAATGGCGCACGACAATAAGCCTGCGGGTAAAAGTGATGATGTGCAAGATGCGTTGGATTACTCGCAAGTGAGTGAGGCGGTACTGAACCATATTGAAAATGGTCGTTTTCTGTTGGTTGAGCGCGTAGCCGAAGAAGTGGCAGAGCTTATCATGCAGCGTTTCTCTGTGCCTTGGGTGAAAATCCGTTTAGCAAAACCTGGTGCCGTGCCACAAGCACGCGCTGTTGGTGTCGTGATTGAGCGAGGTCAAGCATGATCACCACCTATATCGGTGTTGGTACGAATGTAGAAAGAGAGCAACATGCGCTCGCTGCGTATCAGGAGCTGCTACAGCTTGGAGAAAGTCTCCTCGTATCGCCGGTATATGAATGTGAACCTATTGGCTTTAGCAGCCAGAACTTCTACAACTTTGTCGTTGCAATGCGTACCGAGTTGTCATTAGAAGAGTTGAGTCATCAGCTACGTGAGATTGAATTTAAGTGGGGACGCGAAGAAAATGCGCAAAAGTATCAGGATCGAACACTGGATCTCGATATAGTGTTGTTCGGTGAATGCGTCTCCAAGAAAAAACCTGAGCTACCTCGCAGTGATATTTACAAATATCCTTTTGTCACAAAGCCTCTGTATGATCTCGAACCTCAATTAGTGATCCCAGGCGATGGACGCACAGTCGCAGATATTTGGCATGCAATGCAGCCAGTCGATTCACTCAAACCTGTTTCTTTTTCATTTTTAATTTGAGTTGTTTACATGAGTTATTTTGAAGCCTTTATTCTGGCTCTGATTCAGGGTCTGACAGAGTTTTTGCCTATTTCGAGCTCAGCCCATTTGATCCTGCCCTCCGCCATTTTGGGATGGGAAGACCAAGGTCTAGCCTTTGATGTTGCTGTTCACGTCGGTACATTAATGGCGGTAGTGATCTATTTCCGCCATGAAGTGATCACTCTGTTCCAGGCATTATTTGCTTCGATCTTTAAAGGAGATAGGAGTAAAGAAGCTAAATTGGCTTGGATGATCGTGATCGCCACGATTCCAGCTTGTGTGTTTGGCTTGTTGATGAAAGACATCATTGAAGTGTATCTACGTAGCGCTTATGTCATCGCGACCACAACGATCGTATTTGGTTTGTTGCTTTGGTGGGTAGACAAAAACGCTAAGTTGGTTGCGGATGAATACCAAACGGGTTGGAAGAAAGCTGTATTTATCGGTATTGCTCAAGCCTTAGCGATGATTCCTGGAACGTCGCGTTCAGGGGCGACCATTACGGCTGCACTTTACCTCGGCTTTACTCGAGAAGCGGCTGCGCGCTTTTCATTTTTAATGTCGATCCCGATCATTACATTAGCTGGTAGCTATTTAGGCATGAAGCTAGTGACCAGTGGTGAACCTGTCCATATTGGCTTCTTGCTGACTGGTATCATCACATCGTTTATCAGTGCATATATTTGTATCCACTTTTTCTTAAAGATGATTTCACGCATGGGCATGACACCGTTCGTGATTTACCGTCTGATTCTAGGTTTCGGTTTGTTTGCGTTCTTGCTTAGCGCCTGATAACGCGACGGATTGGCAGCTTGCTTAACCGCAAGCTGCATACCTAAACCACAACGTCATTCTGAACAGCGACGAAGGAGCGAGATTCAGAATCTTCTCTCCGAGTTTCTTGTGGCGTTGGCCATTTCTAAAACTTCCCTGCGTGCTGATATTAGATTCCTAGTCTCGCTAAGGCTCGCTGGAATGGCCTGGCATGAATACAATTCGGTTAATTAACCTGAGCTCAGATCACTTATTCAAAGCGACTCTTACCGCTTCAATCCGTCTCTTTTCTTGTTCATCACGTATTGCCGGGCCTTTAAATCCATCCTTAATGATGCTCTGAACATCTACGGCGGCTGCGGCTTGATAAGCGCGGGTAAAAATCTCAGCTTGAGGATAAGGCTTCTCTTCTAACCCTTTTCGACCTGCATGGTCAGCCTGACAGCATATTAAAATATCTTCTAAGCGCTCAGCTTTGCGCCACACATCGAATTTGTTGAGTATTTTTATGATGGTTTGCGGCTTTAACTCGGCTGCGCGATGGATATTGGAGTGCTGTTCGCACACCATCAAGGCTAAATCACGAAACTCATTCGGCACCCGGACACGCTCGCACAGCTTTTTGATCAGTTTTAATCCTGTATGACAATGCATTTTGTGGCTTGGCCATTCGCTCTCTGGTGTCACCCCTTTGCCTAAGTCATGCACTTGAGCGGCAAATCTGACGGGGAGTGAGTCACTCAATCTTGCGGCTTGCTCTGCCACCATCAAAGTATGGATGCCCGTATCGATCTCTGGATGCCATTTTTCTGGTTGAGGTACGCCAAATAGTGCATCAATTTCGGGTAAAACAACGGCCAATGCACCACAGTCTCGTAGGACCGATAAGAAAATATCAGGGCGAGGGGTGGAAAGGGATTTATGCCATTCTTGCCAAACACGCTCGGGAGTCAGTGTGCTCAGCTCCCCAGATTCTGCCATGTGGCGCATTAACTGCATGGTTTCGTCGGCAACCGTAAAGTCTAGAGCAGCCAGCTTGGCAGCAAAGCGAGCGACACGTAAAACGCGTAGAGGATCTTCGACAAAAGCGTCTGAGACATGGCGTAGCAGTTTATCGTTGAGATCTTGCTGGCCGCCGTAAGGATCATGGAGTTTACCTACATCATCCATTGCCATTGCATTAATGGTTAAATCACGACGAATTAAATCTTCTTCTAAGGTGACACTTTGATCAAAGAAACACTCAAAGCCAGTGTAACCAGAGCCTGATTTTCTTTCTGTTCGCGCAAGTGCATGTTCTTCTTTGCTTTTTGGATGCAAAAATACAGGAAAGTCTTTACCAACGGCGGTGTACCCTTGGGACAGCATCGTCTCGGGAGTCGCACCTACGACCACCCAGTCGTTGTCATAACTATCAATTCCGAGCAATTTATCTCGAACTGCGCCACCTACTAAATAAACTTGCACGAATTACCTCTTAATTTATTGATATGCCGTTGGACATTGTAGCAAGCAATGGTACTTTTCTTTACTCCCGAGAGTAGATGCAGCTATGTTTATATTATATCTGACTATTCCCTGGTGGTTTTTTAGCTGGAGAGCCTAATGTATAAGGACTTTTTTGGGTTTGTAGAACAACCATTCTCGATTGTTCCAAACTCACGTTATTTGTATTTAAGCCAACGTCACAAAGAGGCAATCACACATCTCCAAGCCGGGCTAGGCGATGGCGGTGGTTTTGCTATGCTTACTGGCGAAGTGGGTACAGGCAAAACGACCGTCGCAAAAGCGATGCTGGCGAATTTAGGTGATAACACCAAAGCGGGTCTGATCCTAAATCCCACGTTTTCGAGTCGAGACTTGCTCGAAGCTATTTGCGATGAATTCAAAATTACTTACCCGCCAGATGCAAACCTCAAACAGCTAAACCAAGTGATTCACAAATACTTGCTGCGTAATTATCGTTCAGGCTGGCAGACATTGCTGGTCATTGATGAGGCTCAACACCTTGCTGCCGACGTTTTAGAGCAGTTACGTTTGTTGACCAACTTGGAAACCGATACCAGAAAACTGCTCAAAGTGTTGTTGGTCGGACAGCCTGAATTACAGCGGTTATTACAAACAACGCAACTACGCCAGCTCGCTCAGCGGATTACTGGGCGTTATCACTTGTTGCCGTTGGATGAAAAAGAGACAGAAGATTACATCGCGTTTCGATTACATACGGCAGGTGGTGACCAACAACTGTTTAATCGTGCTTCTTGTAAACTCATTGCCAAATACAGTCACGGCATCCCGCGCTTGATTAATCTTATCTGTGATAAATCTCTCAACATCAGTTATCACCAAGGTAATGTGGTTGTGGATAAGCAAACCGTTCAGCAGGCTTGTGAAGAGGTGATGCAGTTTCAGGCAGATATTTATCAGCAAGATAAAAAAGAGCGCCGTACTTTCCGTTGGCCTGCTTGGGGCTCAGTCACGGTGGGTCTTATTGCGGCATTAGGTACGGGGTGGGCGGTCGTGAATTATATGCCAGCTCAAGCAACGTCAGTGTTGGCGCAAGTGACCGCACCAAGAGAGGAGCCAACGCCAATAGTCGTCAACCAACAATTGACAGATGATCAGCGTGACTTATTGTTAGCACAAAAACAGTCGAATCTCGCCGTGAATGATTTGTATCGTTTGTGGGGTTATCAAGCATCGGTTCGCGACAATCTTTGTTTATCAGAACCCCAATCGACCATGCGTTGTGAGCGTAAAATGGCGACCTGGCCGCTGCTGATGCAACAAAATCGCCCTGTGATTTTGGAGTTGAATTATCAAGGTGATGTTGGGTATGTCATTTTGTACGCCGTCGGTAATGACAAAGTCGAAGTGCTCAATGGCAAGCAGCGTCTGCGTCTGCCTATTTCGTGGCTAAAGCCGATGTGGCAAGGCAATATCATTGAACTGTGGCAAGCGCCGTTGAAAGAGACATTACGTTTAGACATGGAAGGCCCTTCGATCGAAGTATTAGACCGACTATTAGCAGAAGCGGTAAGTGAGCCGCTGCTTGAAACGTCTATTTTTGATGGTGCGATGAAAGAGCGCGTTGAGTTATTCCAACGTTGGCAAGGAATTGGGGTCGACGGCATTGCAGGTAAGCGGACGCTAGATCGTCTTCAACAAAACGTGCAGCCAGATGCGCCTCAACTGGCACGAATCGAGAAGGAGGACGCATAATGTCAGCCATGAAACATATTGGTTTGTTCTTGTTGCCGATCACCGTTGCTGCAATCGGAGTTGCTTGGTATTTAGATCTCCTTACACCTCATGCTGAAGCTAGTACTTCCGCCCCTAAGGCTAAGATGGAAGCGGAACAACCGTTCAAAGCATTGGACTATCCTGAAACTACTCAGTTGGCGCAATTGCCAAGAGAGTGGCCAAGTGCAGAGCTGTCTCGTGATTTTGGTACGTTTGCAACATCTGATGAATACGTGAGTAATACAGCAAACAAAGACGAGATAGAAACATCTGTATCAACTCAAGGCACTTCAGTAGTTGAAGAGGACCTAGGTTTGTCTCTGGATGATCTTGACTTGTCCTCATTATCTCCTGATTTGGCGCGAAAGGTCGAAAATGCGTTATCCCGAGATGATGCGCCTTCACCACAAACGGTGCGCGTGAACGATTTAGAGCGCAACGCTCACCAATGGCAAGGGCGTTTACCTGCGCTCAATTTGCAAACTCACATGTACGCCAGTGATGAAAATCGCCGCTGGGTGAAAATTAACAATGTTGAATATCATCAAGGAGACGTTGTTGATGGGCAGGTCACATTAAGAGAAATACAACCGCAAGCGGTGATTGTCGAGTTCCAAGGTGAGCAAATTCGTATCCCAGCGTTGTATGAGTGGAAAGGGTAGCCGTTTTTTATAGTAAATCATCAAGCCAGCGAGGTCATGTCGCTGGCTTTTTTGTTTCTCATAAGGTCTTTTTTCATCTATTTGAGTGATGATTTTTAGGGACTCACACAAGCTAAATATAGCTCGTGTGAGTCGTTTAAATTACATCAATATCAGCCATGTATTAGTAGAATGACTCCAGTCAGCGTTGTGTAAAAAAACGCCACATTGACGAACTTCGTCATCACGACCTGGTCCACGTTAGACCCCATGAAATAACAGGAGTCTACACAGAGACACATGCGTATTCTGATTTTTTCTTTAAGTGTTGTTGCGTCGTTAAGTTACGCAGCAAAGCCTACCCCTTTCCCTATAACACCAGATAATAACGGACAAGATTTTATGGTCAGCGCGACCAACCCTTACGTGAGCAGCACTGGTTATTCAATATTGAAAGAGGGCGGGAACGCCGTTGATGCCATGGTCGCGATGCAGATGGTGATGTCTGTGGTTGAACCGGATATGACGGGAATTGGCGGCGGTACTTTCGCGCTGTTTTATCAACATGACAAGCAGAAGTTTTTAGCCCTTGATGGGCGAGATGAAGCGCCGTCTAGCGCTCACCCTGAGATGTTTATTGAAAATGGGAAAGCACTCAGCCGCGATGAAATTTTGGGGCCTCGCTCCGTTGCAGTGCCGGGCACCTTACGTCTGCTTTATTCCACTCATGAGCAATACGGCAAATTACCATGGTCTGAGTTGGTTCAACCTGCGATTAAGCTCGCGCGTGATGGGTACGCGATGAATAGCTATACCTATGATATCGTCGTGCGAGAGCA
Source organism: Vibrio sp. VGrn 2 (assembly GCF_009361695.1). Lineage (NCBI taxonomy): Bacteria > Pseudomonadati > Pseudomonadota > Gammaproteobacteria > Vibrionales > Vibrionaceae > Vibrio > Vibrio sp. VGrn 2. The sequence continues at coordinate 26,170 of NZ_RBWD01000011.1, forward strand.
AACGCGTTTGGCTCGCGATCCAGAAATTAAAGCCTTGTATTGGCAAGATGATGAAGTGAAGCCAACAGGGACGTTAATGAAGAACCCTAAAATGGCTGAGACGCTAGAGAAAATAGCTCAGCAAGGCGATCGCTATTTGTATGGTGGTGCACTTGGTCAACATATTGTTGATACGGTGAATAGTCGTATTAACGAGCAGCATGAGAAATTGTCGTTAGAGGACTTTAAAAACTATCAGGTGAAATCTCGCGATATTATTGAAAGCGATTATCGAGGCAACAAAATCGTTTCGTTTGGTTACCCGGCCTCTGGCGGTGTGATGGTTGCTCAAAGTCTGAAATTGCTGGAGCCGTACGATATATCTCAGATGGCATTAACTGATGTAGAGCCTTGGCGTTTAATGACTGAGGCGATGCGCTTAGCAAAAGCTGATCGTATTGCGTATGCCGGAGATCCGGATTATGTGGAAGCACCAGTTGAACAATTGTTATCTAAAACCTATTTGGACCAGAGACGTGATTTAATCCCTGATAATGGCACCTCGAAAGAGAATCCAAAAGCCGGACAGATAACGCAAACTCAGCATGCGCAATATCAAGGCTTCGAGAGCAAAGATACAGGGCACATTTCTATCGTTGATAGGGAAGGTAATGCGATTGCTATGACCAGCACCGTTGGCACGGGAATGGGATCTGGTGTCATGGTTGATGGCGTTATCTTGAATGCACAAATGGCAAACTTTTCACCTCAACCTACGCTTAACGGTAAGCCTACTCAAAACTCGATTGAAGCGGGTAAGCGTCCACGCTCAGCCATTACGCCATTAATGGTGATGGACAGTGATGATAACTTGCGTTTGGTTGTCGGTTCACCAGGAAGTTCGCAAATCCCGGGGTATGTACTCAAAACCGTGGTTGGCGTGCTGGATTGGAACTTATCAGCGCAAGAGGCTATTGACTTACCAAACATCCAGTACGGTACCAAGATAGACCGCACGAAGCCGTATGACCCAACAGGCTTGCTAGTGGAGAAGAAAACCTTCGCAGAAATGTTGGTGCCGGAGTTTATGGCGCTTGGCTACCCAGTACACGTTATTCCAGTGGTAAGTGGTTTGAATGCAATTGAGCTAAAAGATGGCAAGCTTTATGGCGCAACGGATCGTCGTCGAGCATCTAGTTCAATGGGGGAGTAGTGCAGATTTCCGTAAAACTAAGCAAACAAAAAAGCCAGTCGAATATCGACTGGCTTTTGCATTCTTTTTTATAGATAAAAGGGCGAAGGACTTATGCCCAACCCGCAGGTGAACGTTTTCTACGAGGCATGACATGCGGAAGAATCAAACCAAATAGCAAACCTAAACCTGCAACACCGCCGCCATAAGTGAAGTACTTAAGCAGCATGTCGTCTTTTTGTGTATCCAGCTTAGCGCGCAGCTCGCGGTTTTCTGTCTCAACAGAAGTAAGCTGGTCGCTGATCTCAGAGTATTTATTCTCAAGATCGGAAATTTGTTGGTTACGCGTTTCTAGAGAGGTAACAAGGCCGGCTTTCTCTGCATCAGAAGTTTTACGAGCGTTAGCAAGCTGCTCTTTCACTTCTGCTAGCTCTTTCTCAATGCGAGGAAGGCGAATTGCCATGCTTTCTTGGTTTGTCACAAACTTGCTTTGTACCCAACCAGTACGACCGCGGTCATCACGAACTTGCGTATAGCCAGTATCTCGGTTGGTTTTAATCAGTTGTACTTTAGAACCGGCATTAACACTACCAATAATACGGTAGGTGTTATTTGGACCTGAGTGCATAAAAGTGAAGAGGTCATCAGAAATATAACGGTCTGCTGCTAGGGCCGCTGGCGCTGCTAGCAAAGTAAACAAAACCGTGATGATTAGTTTTTTCACAGTAAATCCCTTAACGATTTTTCTTGGAGACAGCGTTGGCACCGAATGATTGGAGCCGGAAATAGACGAATAGTATGCAGTTTCAAACTTCGGTGCAACAAAGAAGGGAGGCAAAGCCTCCCTTTCTGTGCGTTTGAGTCAATAATGACAAAGCGCTTACATTCTATTGACGAGTGTCTTAAGCGAACATCGCTTGAAGTCCGTAGAAGAATACAACGGCCAATAGTGCACCTGCTGGTAGTGTAACGATCCATGATGCCACGATGTTACGAACCACGCCCAGGTTTAGTGCCGCGATACCACGAGCAAAGCCAACACCGAGAACCGCACCAACCAATGTTTGAGTGGTAGAGATTGGCAGACCAGTACCAGAAGCTAGAACAACAGTACAAGCGGTTGCTAGCTGAGCTGCAAAACCACGGCTAGGAGTTAGCTCAGTGATACCTGTACCAACGGTTGCCATTACTTTGTGACCCAGTGTCGCAAGACCGACCACGATACCAATACCACCAAGAGGTAGAATCCACCAAGCGATGGTGCTTTTCGTGCTGATTTCGCCCATATGTTCAACAGTCGATACTACAGCAGACAGTGGACCAATGGCGTTTGCAACGTCGTTTGAACCGTGTGCAAATGCCATTGCACAAGCGGTGATAACCATCAGAACGCTGAAGATACCTTCCACGCCAGAAAAGCTGCGGTCTTCTTCGCGATTAGCGAATTTTTTCTGGATGTATACGTAGCCGCCAACCATCACGAGTGCTGAAACTGCTGCTGCCCACATCCAAGCTTCGCCATTGGTTAGGTGAAGACCAACGTGTTTTAGACCTTTTTTGATAGTTACAAGTGCAATCACCATTGTTGTGATGAACATGTAAACAGGAACAAAACGTTTGGCGTTGAATAACGGGTTCTCAGTATCAAAAATCAGACGTTGTGCGCTGACAAAGATAACGTAAGCAAAGAAACCTGAAATCACTGGTGTAATAATCCAGCTACCAACAATGCCTTGAACGCTGCCCCAGTCAACCGCTTCAGTACCTACTGATACGCATGCAAAACCAATGATTGCACCGATGATTGAGTGAGTCGTAGATACTGGCCAGCCCATGTAAGAGGCAAGAAGTAACCATGTACCCGCAGCCAAAAGAGCAGACATCATACCGTAGACAAGAACGTCAGGTTGACTAGCAAATAAAGAAGTTTCGATTACACCTTTACGGATAGTGTCGGTTACTTCACCGCCTGCAAGGTAAGCACCTGCAAATTCGAAGATCATCGCAATGATGATAGCTTGTTTTACGGTTAGCGCTTTTGAACCTACTGATGTACCCATCGCATTAGCAACGTCGTTCGCGCCAATACCAATCGCCATCATGAAACCAAAAATCGCTGCAACAATAATCAGGACAGTGCCGTAGTTCGCAAGGATATCCATCGTAATACCTAGTTGTTTTATAACAAGCGGAACAAAATTTTACGCGCGCCAAACCATAAGACGATGAAAATAGTCATCGTCCCTATGACACGTGTTCATTATGCTCTTCGTTATGTCGTTAACTTTATGTTTTAAGATCGAGATAGCATGACTTCCAAACGAGCACCTACGCGCTGCGCTTGGTCGGCAATACCACCTACCCATTCAAGAATCTTGTACAAGAACATGACATCGATAGGGTTCATGTCAGACTCAATCGCCATCAACTGTTGACGAAGTTCAATCTGCATAGCATCGGTATCATCTTCGATGACATCTAATTGATGAATCATTTCAGCGACGAGCGTCACTTCACGACCTTTGAAGCCGGTTTCTAGCAATTCATCAAGTTCATTGATTACCTTTTGCGCCTGATCGGCCGCATCAAGACAACGTTGAACGTAAGCGAGGAAGTTTGGTTGGAGAGCCTCAGGAATGACAAGTTGACGACCATATACACGGCCAGCAATGTCTTTTGCCAGGTTTGCAAGTTTGTCCTGCTGAGTCAGAAGCTCAAGCATGTCAGTACGGTCTACTGGCATGAACAAACCGCGAGGCAGTTTTAGACGGATTTCACGTTTCAGCACGTCCGCTTCTTTCTCTAGGTGAGAAATTTGTGCACGGATTTCAGATGCTTTTTCCCAGTCACCCTTTGAAGATACTTCAAAGAATTTCACCAAGTGTGAACAACATTCGTTGACACACACAACGTGGCGTTGCAAAGGCTTAATTGGGGACTTTGCAAATAACCCCATAATTGTATTTACTGGCATGGTCATTCAACCTAATAACTATAACCTTAAAAAAACATACACCATTTCTGAGTGCTTGGCGAAATGTTGAACGATGGCTATAAAGGCGCGCATGGTAACGCATTAAATCGCTCATTAAAACTGTTTTAGATCATCATTCCGGCGATATTTCTCTCTTGCCGTGCGAGAAATTACGCAATATCCTGTTTCTATCTGCTTTGAAAGGTATAGCTATGGAAACCGAAATAGAACTGAAGTTTTTTGTTTCTCCTGAATTTTCAGAAACTTTAAAAGAAAAAATTTCTGAGACAAAAGTACTTCAGCATAGTTGTCGTGACTTGGGTAACACCTACTTTGATACCGCCGATAAATGGCTGAGAAAGCACGACATTGGTTTAAGAATTCGCCGTTTTGATGATGTATTCGTCCAAACCGTAAAGACAGCAGGACGCGTCGTCGCAGGCTTACATCAAAGACCAGAATACAATGCTGAGCACACTAGCGACGAGCCTAATCTGTCGCTTCATCCTGTAGACATTTGGCCGCCAGGTAAAGACGCAGCAACGCTGCAATCTGAGCTTATGCCGTTATTCTCGACCAACTTCACACGTGAACAGTGGCTGATTGGCATGCCAGACGGTAGCCAAATAGAAGTGGCGTTTGACCAAGGTATGGTCGTCGCCAAAGGTGAAGATGGGGAAGAGAAACAAGAACCGATTTGCGAAGTTGAACTGGAACTTAAATCGGGCCAAACCGATGCCCTATTTACACTAGCACGTAGCTTTTGCGAGCAAGGTGGCATGCGTTTGGGTAACTTGAGTAAAGCGGCGAAAGGCTATCGACTTGCAAGTGGCTATGCAGGTGATGAAGTAAAATCGTTGGCGCTTGTGGACAGTAGCCCGACGGATACCGTTGAATACTGCTTGATCAACTCTTTAGAACACGCCCTATCTCACTGGCATTATCACGAGCAAATTTATGCTGAGCGTGACAATGTGGAAGCGCTACGTGAAATCAGCAATGCCATTCGTTTTATTCGTCAAACATTGACCATTTTTGGTGGTGTTGTCCCTCGTCGCGCGAGTGCGATTCTGCGCCAAGAGCTTAAATGGTTGGAAGAAGAACTGAGTTGGTTGGATGAGCATGCACACCTTGAAGAGCTCTTAGATGACAAAGGCAATGTGCTGCGTAAGTTGGATGCGCGTAAGTTCTTAGTATCTGAGTTGACTCAGCAGTTACAAGAGCTGCCAAGCCGTGAAGAAGTGCTAGGGTTGCTCAATTCCGCGCGTTACACCGGGTTATTGCTGGATCTTAGTCGCTGGATCTTAGCGCGTGGCTGGCAGCCGTTTCTTGATGAAAAAGCGCGCGAAAAAATGGCAAGTAATATCATGCCGTTTTCAGTCACTCAGCTCGATCGCACTTGGGCAGAACTAATGGAAGCTTTCCCAGCAGAGCGCGACCTGACGGCGCAAGAGTACGTTGATCAGCGCTATCGCTTGCTGCGTAACCTCTATACCGGTATTGGTTTCGCGAGTCTATATAACTCGGATGAGCGTAACAGCTTCCGTTTGCCATGGGCGGATCTGGTGCATGGTATTGATGATCTGCTAATGCTGAACCACTTACTTCCGTTGGTAGATATGTTGGAAGACGCAGAAAAAGAGCAGTTAGAACGCTGGTTGCACCGTCAAGAGCGTTCAATTTTGCATGCAATGGATCAAACCCGAGCGATCAGTGTGGAAGTTCAGCCTTATTGGCGTGAATGATCACCTTGACTACCTGTACAAAAAATAGGACCGCATGGTCCTATTTTTTTGTCTTTGTTTTGCTTTGTTGCAGTTCTTTTTCTATGAAGTCGAGTCGTTCTAGTATTTGGGCTTGTTGATTCAGGAGCTGCTCGAGCATACGTTCTTTATTGATTAAGCTGTGCGTCTGTTGTTTCGTCGGAGCGGTAAGAATAGAGGTGATAAGACCCGAAATCATACCAAAGATCCCCACACCACAAACAATGATGATGACGGCTAAAAACTTTCCTATTGAGGTCACCGGATAATGATCGCCGTAACCAACGGTTGAGATCGTTACGAATACCCACCACAAAGCATCGGCGCCAGTGCGAATATTTGCTTCTGGGTTTTTCGCTTCGATAAACAGCATTGCACTAGAGCCGAGCGTAATGAGGATCACCATCAACAGTAATATTGAGGCGACCGTGGTTTCGCGGCGGTTTTCTTTGAGCTGATGCAAAATGAACTTCGACGAGCGCAGTACTAATACCACTCGAAGAATATGAAAGATACGAGCAAAGCGCAGTGGCTCTATTAATGGGATACTCGCCACGAAATCTATCCAATGACGTTTAAGAAATAACCACCGATCTGTGGACCGGATCAAATCAATGGTGAGCTGTAATAGAAAAATACTACAGATTATGAAATCCAGACCGATAAGAACTTGACGGGTTTCGTGATCGATCGGGAAAAACAACAAGCCAGAGATCACAAATAGTGCCATAAAAGACAATATTAGTGACAACAGGCCCATCGGTCGTGTGCTGTCTTTGATATCATTGTTTTTCATACGAAGCTCGAAATAAATCGCGTAACCACGCTAAACGCGAACATAACTATAAGTAATATAAAGATTATAGATAAAGACTATATAAGACTCGGTGGAGAACTGACAATGGAAAAGCTGGCATTTAAGCCATGGGAAAGGGTCATATCCGACATTCGACTGGTTCCTAAAATGGTCATGTTGATGGTCTTCAGTACTGTCCTGATAGTGGCAAAACAACTGTGGGACGCGAACACCTTTTACGATTCACTTTTAGCGGCGACACAAAACGCGCAAGTTGCCCAACAGCATTACGAAGCATACTTAACGCAAGTTGCTTGGCAAACCGCCTTATTGATTGTGGTTTTTGTCGTGCTCTTATTAGCGGCGGCTAGAGTGATGCTGCGTCAAACGCAGTATCTGAGCGACGCGATCAAACTGATGGCGAGCAAGAACCTCTCCGTACCATTTGGTATGGATTGTAAAGATGAATACGGAGACGTGGCACGTGAATTAGAAAAGACACGTCGCCAATTGCACGATGTGATTCAAATGCAAATTAATGCTTCTGATGAGTTATCCACACTCACGGAAGTGATGACGCTGAGCATGTCGGAAACGAAGGAATCGGCGCAAGAAGAGTTTAACGAAATTGACCAACTTGCGACGGCCATGAGTGAAATGTCGTCGACGGTGCAAACCGTCGCAGAACATGCTCAGACGGCGTCTTCTCTTACAGAGCAAGCTTCCGCACAAGCGATTTCTGGTCAACAGTTCTTGCAAAGTACGATGGCGAAAATGAGTGAACTCTCGTCGGACATCGCTTCATCGGCGCAGGCGGTTAACCAGGTCGAAGAACGTGTTGAATCCATTGGTAGTGTTGTGGGTACGATTCAAGGTATCTCTGAACAAACTAACCTGCTTGCACTGAATGCGGCTATTGAAGCTGCGCGAGCTGGCGAGGCGGGTCGTGGTTTTGCGGTGGTTGCAGATGAAGTTCGTAACCTTGCACAACGTACACAACAAGCGACGGTAGAAATTCAAGAGATGATTGCTCAGCTGCAAACCAGTGCAGAATCTGCTGTAGAACTCATGGAGAAAAGCGTAGTGGAAGCGGCCGATGGAAACGAGCTGGTTTCTAATGCTGGATCTGAGCTCGATGGTATTGTTGGGCAAGTGACGCAAATCAATGACATGAACTTCCAAATCGCGACGGCGTCTGGTCAGCAAAGCAGTGTTGCAGAAGAGATGAGTCAAAACCTCACCAATGTACGTGAGCTGGTGGAAGCCTCGGTTGTGGTTGTGACAGAGCTGCTAGAAACTTCTGAAATGATGCAAAATAATGCTGGCGAGTTAGATAAGAAGATCAAATCTTTCCAAGTTTAATATTCCATCCAGAACTTTTGATAAAACGCCCACAAACCTTTTGTGGGCGTTTTTATTTGCTTTAAGTCTGGTATAAAGAATGAGTTACCGTGCTTTTCAAACAAGGAAGAAAAATGCAGCTGCCTTCGCCACTGATTTCTATCGCTGAATCTGCCGTACAAAATGCTCAAGAGGCAGGTTATTTTCCCCTTTGGCCAGATGAGATTGCGCAGCAATTTCGCTATGTGGCGGGCTTAAGCCAGTTTATTACCGAAGCGATTCATCGCGATGAAGTTTTAGCCCGTGAGCTACCGAACATGTTAGCGCACCCAAGCCGTCAAGAATCTTACCGTTCACGTCTTGCGGCACTGCTGGGACAATGCCCGGATGAGATGTCTGGTCATCGCGTGTTGCGTCAGTTTCGCAACCGAGAAATGGTGTACATTGCGTGGAAGGATTTCACGCATGCATGGTCGCTAGAAACGTCTTTAAGCCACTTATCCGAGTTGGCTGAAGCGATGATTTTTGAAACCTATCAATGGCAATATCAAGCGTGTTGTCAGGAGTGGGGAACGCCGACGAGTGAGGAAGGTGAAGTACAGCCGATGTTGATTATCGGCATGGGGAAACTGGGTGGCGGCGAGCTAAACTTTTCATCCGATATCGATCTGATTTTCACGTATCCAGAAAACGGTGAGACACAAGGCGCGCGCCGCAGCATTGCCAATGCCCAGTTCTTTACTCGTCTTGGTCAACGCATCATCAAAGCGCTCGACCAACAAACCTTCGATGGCTTCTGTTACCGCGTAGATATGCGTTTGCGTCCGTTTGGTGAGAGTGGTCCATTAGTCATGAGCTATGCGGCACTAGAGGATTACTATCAAGAACAGGGACGTGACTGGGAGCGTTACGCAATGATCAAAGCTCGAGTGATGGGGTGCGAAATGTACCCGCAATACCAAGAGCTACGTCAAATGCTGCGTCCTTTTGTTTTTCGTCGCTATATTGATTTCAGTGCGATTCAGTCTTTGCGTCGGATGAAATCGATGATCAGTAGTGAGGTTCGCCGCCGAGGTTTGAACAACAACATTAAGTTAGGCGCAGGTGGCATCCGAGAAATTGAATTTATCGCCCAAGTTTTTCAATTAATTCGAGGGGGGCGCGAGCCTTCTCTTCGTAATCGAGGGTTGTTGGAAACGCTGCAAGGCATTGAAGAGCTGGCGTTACTCACTTCGCAAGAAGTCAGCAGTCTAGAAGTCGCATACAAGTATTTGCGTCAATTAGAAAACTTGTTGCAAGCGATGGCGGACAAGCAAACCCAGACGCTGCCTGATTGCGAAACCGAACGCTTAAAGCTCGCTACCGCGATGCAAATGACCTCTTGGGACCAACTGATTGAGCAAACTCAGCTGCACATGGCGAATGTCCATCAAGTATTTGAGTCGTTAATTGGTGATGATGAAGAAGACGAGGGTACTACGGTTGCTCGTCATTTTCATGAGTTATGGGATATGGCGAACAAACAAGATGTGCTTGAACATATCTTGCAGCAGGATATTCAGGTTGAAGACTTTGCTTCATGCGCGAAAACCATCATCAACTTTAAAACCGATCTGGCTAAAAAAACGTTAGGACCGCGTGGACGCGAAGTGTTAAACCGTTTGATGCCGAAGGTGTTTGATGCGGTGTTTGCCCACCCTGATGCACAGTTTGGTTTACCGCGAGTGCTGCATTTACTGCACAATATCTGCACTCGTACGACTTATCTGGAGTTATTGGATGAGCATCCAGCGGCTCTAGTACAGCTCGTGCGTTTGTGTACCGCAAGCCCAATGATTTCAGAGCAGCTATCTCGGTATCCGATCTTACTCGATGAGTTGATCGACCCTGCACAGTTGTACAATCCAATCCCATTAGACAGTTACCGTACAGAGCTGCGTGATTATCTGGCCCGTATTCCAGAAGATGATATGGAGCAGCAAATGGAAGCGTTGCGCCAGTTTAAGCAAATCTGCATTTTACGTATTGCGGCGGCGGATATTGCTGGTGCATTGCCGGTGATGAAAGTGAGTGATCACTTAACCTATTTGGCGGAAGCTATCGTTGATGCTGTGGTCAGTCAGGCTTGGTTGCAAGTGTCCGAAAAATACGGCGAGCCAACGCATGTAAAAGATCGTGAAGGCAAGGGTTTTGCCGTCATTGGCTATGGCAAAGTCGGTGGTTGGGAACTCGGCTATAACTCCGACTTGGATATCGTCTTCATGCATGACTGCCCAGTCAATGTCTATACAGATGGCAAAAAGGAAATCGACGGTCGCCAGTTCTACCTTCGCCTAGCGCAGCGCATCATCCATATTTTCTCGACTCGCACCGCTTCCGGCATTTTGTACGAAGTCGATACCCGCTTGCGCCCGTCTGGCGCGTCAGGTTTGTTGGTTAGCCCAACCGATGCGTTTGACGATTATCAGCATCAAGAAGCCTGGACATGGGAGCATCAAGCACTTGTGCGCGCGCGCTTGATTTACGGCGATGAACCCCTTGCTATTGCATTTCACAATACGCGACATGATGTGTTGTGCAAAGCGCGCGATCGGGCGGAACTGAAAAAAGCCGTTGTCGAAATGAGAGAGAAAATGCGCGGTCATCTTGGGGGGAAAAAGCCCGGCCGTTTTATGCTCAAGCAAGATGTGGGAGGGATTACCGATATCGAATTTCTCGCTCAGTACTTAGTGCTCAACTATAGTCACGATAAGCCGAAATTAACGCGTTGGTGTGATAATGTGCGTATCTTTGAAACGCTCATTGCACAAAATGTCATGGACGAAGACCAGGCAATGCAGTTGATACGTGCCTACACGACAATGCGAAACGAAATACACCGAAGAAATCTACTCAATTTAGATGCTGATGTGGTGGAAGATAAGTTTGTTGCCGAAAGGGAGTGGGTAAAACAGGCTTGGAATCAGTGGTTCAGTTAAGACCATATATTTAGCCTCGATAAGGGCTGTGATAAACTCACTTCGATTTAATTTTTGGAGACCAATAATGAAACCAATTCTACCTGATTACAACAGCGCTGGTGTGCTCATCATCGGTGATGTCATGCTAGATCGTTACTGGTATGGCCCAACCGGACGTATTTCTCCTGAAGCGCCGGTTCCTGTTGTAAAAGTAGAAAACAATGAAGAGCGTCCTGGTGGTGCTGCGAACGTTGCGATGAATATCGCATCACTAGGTGGCCATGCTCACATTGTTGGTCTAACAGGGGAAGATGAGCCTGCAAAAGTGCTGACGGAGACGCTGAGCTCACTCAATGTGAAATGCGATTTCGTTGCACTGCCGGATTACCCAACGATTACGAAGCTTCGCGTAATGAGCCGTGGACAACAGCTTATTCGTCTCGACTTCGAAGATAAGTTTGAAAACACGGATTCTGCACCTGTGCTATCGCGTATGGATGCCGCTCTGCCAAACGTTAAAGCCGTGATTATGTCTGACTACGCAAAAGGCTCGTTAGAGCATGTTCAGGCATACATCCAAAAAGCGCGCGCAGCAAACATTCCAGTTTTCATTGACCCTAAAGGTGCGGATTTTGAACGCTACCGCGGAGCAACACTCTTAACACCAAACATGAAAGAGTTTGAAGATGTCGTTGGCAAAGTGAAATCAGACCAAGAGCTGGTTGAAAAAGCACTTCAGCTTGTTGAAGAGTTTGATTTTGAAGCGCTACTGGTTACGCGTAGTGAAAACGGCATGACGTTGATCCGCCGTGGTCAAGAGCCATTCCACCTTCCGACTCAAGCGAAAGAAGTGTACGACGTGACAGGTGCTGGTGATACGGTGATTTCTGTACTTGCAGCTTCAGTTGCAGCGGGTAAATCCTTCGAAGAAGCGTGTGCACTAGCGAATGCTGCGGCAGGCGTTGTTGTTGGTAAGCTTGGTACCTCGACCTTGTCTGAAATTGAACTGGCAGAAGCGGTACATGGCAGCCAAGACACGGATTACGGTGTGATTTCAGAAAAAGCGCTGATTGAAGCAGTGAAAAAAGCACGTGCACGTGGCGAGAAAGTCGTCATGACAAACGGCTGCTTTGATATTCTTCACGCTGGGCATGTTTCTTACCTCAATCACGCTGCAGAACTTGGTGAGCGCCTGATTGTTGCGGTGAATACCGATGAATCAGTGAAGCGTCTTAAAGGGCCTGGTCGTCCTGTGAATCCAACCGATCGCCGCATGGCGGTATTGGCAGGTTTGGGCGCTGTGGATTGGGTTGTACCATTTAGTGAAGATACGCCGCAACGTTTGATCTCGGAAGTTCTGCCAAGCTTGCTTGTAAAAGGTGGTGATTACAAACCAGAAGAGATTGCTGGTGGTAAAGAAGTCATCGCAGCAGGTGGCGAAGTTCGTGTATTGAACTTTGAGGATGGTTGCTCAACCAGTGAAATCATCAATGCAATCAAAGGCGGTAAGGGCTAAGCCTACGATTTGTTGGCATTGAAACGCTATTTGTTTGTAAAAGGTCGCCAAGTGCGGCCTTTTTGATACTTGATGTTCTGAGACACTTTAGCCTCTTAACTGCAAGCAATAAAAAACGCCAGCTGATAAATCAACTGGCGTTTTTATTTATTGAGAATTGAAGCATTCAGTCAGCAATTATTTTGCTGCTTTCAAACCTGCATCAACGTCTAAGATGTCTTGTTCGCTTAGCGTACCAACGGCTTGGCGTAGCTGAAGAACACTTAAGATGTAGTCGTAACGAGCGTTCGATAGGTTTTTATTCGCATCGTATAGACGACGAGTTGCGTCTAGCACGTCAACGATAGTACGAGTACCTACATCGAAACCAGCTTCTGTTGCTTCAAGTGCAGACTGTGCTGAGACTACAGATTGCTCGTACGCTTTGAGTGCGCCGATAGAAGCGTTGATGTTGTTGTTCTGTGCACGCACTTCTTTCACAACACTACGGTATTCTGCTTCTAGATCTTCACTCGCAGATACGTAACCGAATTCCGCTTGTTTCACTTCAGACGTTGTACGACCACCAGTGTAAAGAGGCACTGCTAGGTTCACACCAACATTGAAACCATCTGTTGTGTTATCCGCTGTGCTCTCTGCAGTGTCAGAGTAGTTGTAACCACCGTCAAGAGATAGTGTTGGTAGGTGACCAGAGCTTGCTAGCGAGATGTTGTCGCGAGCGATGTCTTGTGCGATACGTGCAGACAGTAGGCTCAGGTTAGTTGTTTTCGCTTCTTCAATCAGAGCTTCTGCTGGCTCAGAAGAGCGGCTTGCAGAGAAACGAGCAGTGTCTAGAACGTTCAGGTTCTTGTGCTCTTGGCCTGTGATTTCACGTAGTGATTCGTAGCTGTTGATCAGATCGTTTTCTGCCAATACTTCATCGGCTAGTACTGCATCGTACTGTGCTTGTGCATCATGTACGTCAGTGATTGCCGATAGACCTACTTCAAAACGTTGTTTAGTTTGTTCTAACTGACGGCCAACGGCTGCTTTTTCTGCACGAACGAACACAAGGTTGTCTTGTGCACGCAGTACTTCAAAGTAAGCTTGAGAAACACGAAGGATCAAACCTTGTTGTGTTGCTGCGTACGTTGCGTCTGCACGGCGAGCCGTTTTCTCAGCCGTATCTAGCGTGATCCAAGATGCACGGTTGTACAACTCTTGAGAGAAGCCAACACCTGCAGACAACACGTTTTGGTCGTTATCACGATCTTGTACCGCGATACTGTTGTTGTCGTAGTCAGTCTCACCACGAGCGATGTCGTAACCCGCTGTTAGGTTGATTTGTGGTAATAGAGCACTACGGCTTGAGGTGATTGCTTCGAAAGCTTGGTCACGTTGTGCTGCTACACTGAGCAATTGTGGATCATTTTGTTTTGCTAAGTCGTAGATTTCAGCCAAAGAGTCTGCGAACGCAGACGTACTCATGCTACCTAGCGCTGCACTGATAAATAGTGGAAGCAATTTTTTCATTTTCTATTCCCGCGGTCAATAGATTGGTTAATTCTCAGTAGTTTAACTCAATTTGCACGATATTTACTCTAAAGTTTGCACTTTTTTACACGTAATTATCCAGTTGTGCAATAAATTTTCACCAAAGACTTAAATTAATTTGTAACTATTGTACAAAAAGTTGAGCCAAGTCCTTTGAGCAAGCGAATAACAATGAGTAAACTACAAGATTCACTCAGAGAGGTGTCGAATGCAACAGTGTGACAAACAACAAAAGGATTTTACTTCGCAAGATGTAAAAGTCATCTCGAAAGAAACCTTATTTGAAGGCTTTTTCAAAATGGTGAAATATCGCTTTCAGCATAAGCTATTTGCTGGAGGTTGGAGCGAGGTTGTCGAACGAGAAATGTTCGAGCGTGGTCATGCTGCAGCGATGCTTCCTTATGATCCAAATACGGATCAAGTGGTTATCATTGAACAGATTCGAGTAGGAGCCTTAGAGCATCAACACCCATGGCAGCTAGAGATTGTCGCGGGTATGATTGACCGTGATGAATCAGCTGAAGCCGTCATTCGCCGAGAAGCTGTCGAAGAGGCGGGGATACAAGTGGGGCGTGTTGCGCCAGTCACTTCTTATTACCCTTCAGCTGGCGGTTGCTCGGAAAAGTTGGACGTATTTGTTGGTGAAGTGGACGCATCTAAAGCGCACGGCATTCATGGTTTAGACTATGAGAATGAAGATATTCGCGTACATGTTTTGAGTCGTGAGCAAGCATATCAATGGGTGAAAGACGGAAAATTTGAAAATGGTGCGTCGATTATTGCGTTGCAATGGTTGCAATTAAACCATCAAGAGTTGAAGTCACAGTGGGTGGCAACCCCAAATGGTGGAGAGTAAGTAATGGCACAAGTGGCTGAAAAACAGAGGTATCATGTTGATTTAGCGGGTCTAATGAGAACCTATGAGACCAACTACGCTAAATTGAACGCCTTATTGCCTGCTTCTGCCGAAGTTGGGGATGTACGCTGCTATCAAGCGGCGAACATGGTTTACCAACTGACCGTGAATGAAATCACAAAATACACCACAGTTGTTGAGATATGTCAGAGTGATGAAACGCCAGTGTTTCCTTTACCGACGATGTCTGTCAGGCTTTATCACGATGCGAGAGTAGCCGAAGTATGCTCAAGCGGAGAGTTCTCTCGCATAAAAGCTAAGTATGATTATCCCAACGACCAACTGATGCAGAAAGATGAAAAGCATCAACTAAACACATTCCTCGGTGAATGGCTGACGTTTTGTTTACGAAGTGGTATCAGTAGAACACCACTTGCCTTCAATTGATCGTCACGTCACGAAAGGAAAATAACAAATAACGATATAGTGGACGAATCAGGTTTTCATTTTGCAATCATCTAGTGACAGCATCAAACTTTTACAAATTACGGATACTCATCTGTTTGCTGCCGATGAGGGAAGTTTGCTGAGCGTAAAAACGGCCGATAGCTTTAACGCTGTTGTTGCTGATGTTTTACGCCGCAACGTGACGTTTGATTACATCTTGGCGACAGGGGACATTTCCCAAGACCATAGTGCAGAATCTTACCAGCGCTTTGCCGAAGGCATTGAACCGCTAGAGAAAGACTGCTTTTGGCTGCCTGGTAATCATGACTACAAGCCCAATATGGGCAGTGTATTACCTTCGCAACAAATCAAAGCGGCAGAGCATGTATTGCTTGGCGCGCATTGGCAGTTGGTTCTTTTAGACTCGCAAGTTGTTGGCGTTCCCCACGGACGCTTGAGTGATCAGCAGTTAGCGTTACTCGAAGAAAAGTTAGCAGAACACCCAGAAAGGCACACACTTGTGTTGCTGCATCACCATCCATTATTAGTGGGAAGCGCGTGGCTTGATCAACATACCTTAAAAGATGCCGAAGCGTTCTGGCAGGTTGTCGATCGTTTTGATAACGTGAAAGGCATTCTCTGTGGTCATGTTCATCAAGACATGAATGTACTTCATAATGGCATTCGAGTGATGGCAACACCCTCGACGTGTGTTCAGTTTAAGCCCAACTCGGATGATTTTGCCCTCGATACGACTTCGCCTGGTTGGCGTGAACTGCAGTTGCACGCTTGTGGTGAGATTACGACCCAAGTGGGCCGACTTCCTGACGGCCAGTTCCAACCAGACTTCTCTTCTAACGGATACTAACGCGCCCGAGCTCTATGTTCGGGCTTGCTTTTTTGTGCGAGATATCTATGAGTAAACCTTCACTTCTTCTGTATATCCATGGTTTTAACAGCTCCCCACTTTCAATGAAAGCCAATGTGATGAGAGCATACTGCGAGCAGCATCGTCCTGATATCAAAGTGATTGTTCCCCAGTTACCTTGTTATCCTCAACAAGCGGCGAAAATGTTGTTGGATATCATCGAACAATATAAAGACGATTATAACATTGGTCTGGTGGGCAGCTCATTAGGCGGCTTTATGTCAACGTGGCTAAATGACAAGTTTGGATTTAAAGCGGTTGTGGTCAACCCCGCGGTTAAGCCCTATGAGTTGTTAGTAGATTATTTGGGTGAGCAAACTAACCCTTATACGCACGAAACCTATACACTTGAAGCTTGTCATATTGACGAGTTAAAAGCTCTTGATGTACAAAGCATCGCGTCGCCACATTCTTTCTGGTTGTTGCAGCAAACAGAAGATGAGGTTTTAGACTATCGACAAGCGGTAGATAAGTTTGCAGACGCTAAGCAAACAGTAGAACAAGGCGGTGATCACAGTTTTGTAGGCTTTGAGCGTTATCCTGCACAGATTATCGAATTTCTAGAACTGTAATTCGAAAGCGATTGGAAAAGGCTCATAGTTTTTATTGATATATCCAACCGTTTCTTGACATGGGCGGTATGCTTTCCGACTATGTTTTGCCAAAAGATCTTAAGGGTCGAGGACCCTGGCTACTTTGTTATGCATCATGTTTACAAGCACTTAGTGATGTGAACAGGGTGGCTTTTTCGTTTCCTGAGTATGGGTTCACCCATTGGTGATATTCAGGCAACAAGTAAACTTTGAGAATAATTCCGTATTATGACTGAACAATATAATGCTGGTGCCATTGAAGTACTGAATGGCTTAGAGCCAGTACGTCGCCGACCAGGGATGTATACGGATACAGCGCGCCCAAACCATTTGGGCCAAGAAGTTATCGACAACAGTGTCGACGAAGCGCTAGCCGGACATGCCTCAAAAGTACAAGTCATCCTACATGCCGACCAATCACTAGAAGTGATCGATGATGGTCGAGGCATGCCTGTTGATATCCACCCTGAAGAGAAAGTGTCAGGCGTAGAGTTAATCCTATGCAAGCTGCACGCAGGTGGTAAGTTCTCTAACAAAAACTACCAATTCTCTGGTGGTTTGCACGGGGTAGGTATTTCGGTAGTAAACGCGTTGTCAAAACGCGTTGAAGTAACCGTTCGTCGTGATGGCCAAGTGTATGAAATTGCATTTGAGCACGGTGATAAAGTCTCTGACCTGACCGTAACCGGCACATGTGGTCGTCGCAATCGCGGTACCAGCGTGCATTTCTGGCCTGATGCGAAGTACTTCGATTCGGCTAACTTCTCTGTTACGCGCCTAGTCAATAATCTGCGCGCAAAAGCGGTTTTGTGTCCGGGTTTAGAAATTACATTAACCGACAAAGTTAATGGTAAAGACTATAAGTGGTACTACGAAGACGGTCTTAAAGACTATCTTGCGGAAGGCGTAAAAGGCTACCCAGTTATTCCTGAAGAACCATTTACTGGTGAGTTCTTGGCGGATACCGAAGCGGCAAACTGGGCGGTAATTTGGCAGCCAGAAGGTGGTGAGATGATCACCGAAAGCTACGTTAACCTGATCCCAACCGCTCAAGGTGGTACGCACGTTAATGGTCTACGCCAAGGCTTGTTAGAAGCGATGCGCGAATTCTGTGAGTTCCGTAATCTATTACCTCGTGGCGTGAAGCTAACGGGTGATGACGTTTTCGACCGCTGTTCTTACGTGTTGTCGGTTAAAATTCAAGATCCGCAATTTGCAGGCCAGACCAAAGAACGTCTGTCCTCTCGTCAAACTGCGGCATTTGTCTCTGGCGTAGTAAAAGATGCGTTCAGTCTTTGGTTGAACGAAAAGCCTCAGCTAGCAGAGCAATTGGCAGAAGTCTGTATCGCTAATGCGCACCGTCGTATGCGTGCAGCGAAAAAAGTCGTACGTAAGAAAGTGGCGTCCGGCCCGGCACTGCCAGGTAAGTTGACCGACTGTTCAGCACAGGATTTAAGTCGCACTGAAATCTTCTTTGTGGAGGGTGACTCTGCGGGTGGCTCGGCAAAACAGGCACGTGATCGTGAGTTCCAAGCTGTGATGCCACTGCGTGGTAAGATCTTGAACACGTGGGAAGTCTCTGCTGACCAAGTATTAGCATCTCAAGAAGTACACGATATTTCAGTGGCTTTGGGGATTGATCCTGACAGCGATAACCTTGATGGTCTTCGTTACGGTAAGATCTGTATCCTTGCCGATGCGGACTCGGATGGTCTTCACATCGCAACGCTGCTTTGTGCACTGTTCACTCGTCACTTCCGTGCACTGGTTGAAGCGGGCCATATCTATGTGGCGATGCCGCCTCTGTATCGAATCGATTGCGGGAAAGAAGTGTTCTACGCCCTCGATGACGATGAAAAAGATGGCATTTTAGAGCGCTTGTCGAAGAAGAAAGCCAAAATCAACGTGCAACGATTCAAAGGTCTGGGTGAGATGAACCCACTTCAGTTGCGTGAAACCACCATGGATCCGAACACGCGTCGCTTAGTGCAGCTAACCATTGACGACTCTACGGCGACCATGGAAATGATGGACATGCTGCTGGGCAAAAAGCGTGCAGATGACCGTCGTTCTTGGCTACAAAACAACGGCGACTTGGCAGAGGTGTAACGGATGTCTACAGAAATTACCTACGATGGCGTCGAACAGTTGCCAATGCGCAAGTTCACTGAAGACGCTTATCTGAACTACTCGATGTACGTAATCATGGACCGCGCCTTGCCATACATTGGTGATGGCTTAAAGCCGGTTCAACGACGCATCATTTATGCGATGTCGGAGCTTGGTCTCTCTGCATCAGCAAAATACAAAAAATCTGCACGTACGGTTGGTGACGTGTTAGGTAAATACCATCCGCACGGTGATTCAGCGTGTTACGAAGCGATGGTATTGATGGCTCAGCCATTCTCTTACCGCTATCCATTAGTGGATGGTCAAGGTAACTGGGGTGCGCCAGATGACCCGAAATCATTCGCGGCAATGCGTTATACCGAAGCAAAACTGTCTAAGTTTGCTGAAGTATTGCTAGGCGAACTGGGCCAGGGTACGGTTGAATGGCAACCTAACTTTGATGGCACAATGAAAGAGCCACAAATGTTGCCAGCACGCCTGCCTCATATCCTGCTTAACGGTGTAACCGGTATTGCGGTTGGTATGGCAACAGATATCCCTCCGCATAACGTTCGTGAAATTGCAGATGCGACTATTCATTTGATCGACAACCCGAAAGCAGAACTGCCGGACGTGATGCAGTATGTTAAAGGTCCGGATTACCCAACAGAAGCAGAAATCATCTCGCCGCAAGCGGATATTGAGAAGATTTACCGCAACGGTCGCGGCAGCATCAAGATGCGCGCGGTGTGGCACAAAGAAGGTTCTGATATCGTTATCACCTCTCTGCCACACCAAGTATCGGGTGCAAAACTGCTTGAGCAAATCGCCAACCAGATGCGTGCGAAGAAGCTACCAATGGTTGACGATCTTCGTGACGAGTCGGATCACGAGAACCCAACGCGTATCGTTGTGGTACCTAAGTCAAACCGCGTCGATTGTGATTTGTTGATGAACCACTTGTTCGCATCAACGGATCTTGAGCGCAGCTACCGCGTTAACTTGAACATGATTGGTTTGGATAATCGTCCTCAAGTTAAAGGTCTGGTGCAAATTCTGTCAGAGTGGATTGAGTTCCGTCGTACGACCGTACGTCGCCGTCTACAACACCGCCTAGACAAAGTCATGGCTCGCTTACACATTTTGGAAGGTTTGTTGGTTGCTTACCTAAACCTAGATGAAGTGATTGAGATCATCCGTACTGAAGATGACCCTAAAGCGGTATTGATGGCACGTTTTGGTATTACCGATATCCAAGCGGATGCGATTCTAGACACCAAACTTCGTCACCTAGCCAAACTAGAAGAGATGAAGATCCGTGGTGAGCAAGACGAACTAGAGAAAGAGCGTGAGAAGCTAGAACTGCTACTCGGTTCTGAGCGTCGTCTAAACACACTACTGAAAAAAGAAATCAAAGCGGATGCTGAGAAATACGGTGATGACCGTCGATCTCCATTGGTTGAGCGTGCAGAAGCAAAAGCGCTTACTGAACGTGATCTTGTTCCAAGCGAACCAATTACGGTTGTGCTTTCTGAGAAAGGTTGGATTCGTCACGCGAAAGGCCATGACGTAGATGCAGAAGGCCTGAACTATAAGTCGGGTGATAAATACTTAGCGCACGCACGAGGTAAGAGTAATCAGCCTGCGGTATTCCTAGGTAGTGACGGTCGAAGTTACTCTCTGGAATCGCACTCGCTGCCTTCTGCTCGTAGTCAAGGTGAGCCGATTACCGGTCGTTTGAATATTACGGCTGGTAGCAGTATTCGCCAAGTGATCATGAGTGAAGAAGATCAGCTGTGGCTGGTGGGCTCTGATGCAGGTTACGGCTTTGTATGTAAAGGCGCTGACTTGCTGTCTAAAAACCGCAGTGGTAAAGCGCTGGTCACTTTGCCGGTTAACTCTGAGGTCATGACGCCAAAAGCGATTGAAGATTTAGATTCTGATGAAATCTTAGCAATCACTAACCAAGGTCGCATGCTGCTGTTCCCAATCAAAGACCTGCCACAACTGGCGAAAGGTAAAGGGAATAAGATCATCAATATTCCTGCTGCTAAAGCAAAAGAGCGAGAAGAAGTACTATCTCACTTAATGTCTTTACCAAAAGGTGCATCGTTAACGCTGTACGCGGGTAAGCGAAAGTTGGGTCTTAAACCGTCTGACCTTGATAACTTCCGTGGCGAACGTGGTCGCCGAGGTGGGTTATTACCAAGAGGTTTGCAGCGAGTCACTCGCATTGAAGTTGAGCTGGATGATTCCGATACGACGGAAACACCGAGCGATAGCGAGTAACGCACAAATAAAAATCCCAGCCAGTGGCTGGGATTTTTTATGCTTCTTGCTTGTCTTCGGCAATGGTGACTTTCAAGCTCATCTCTTTTCCTTTGCGAATGATGCCAACGTCCACGGTGGTGCCAGGACGTAAATCGGTGACGATATCCATGACGCTCTGACGCCCTTGCACTTTATTGCCATCAATACTGATAATGATGTCCTGCTTTTGGAAGCCTGCTGCATTGGCTGGGCCATTTGGATCAATACCAAGCACGACAATACCACCTATGTGTTCATTTCCAAGTAGACGAGCAGTGACCGCATTAATGTCTTGGCCGTCGATTCCAATATAACCACGAATCACGCGGCCATCAGCGATGATTTTCTGCATGATCTTACTGGCTAGCGGCGCAGGAATCGCAAAGGAAATACCGTAAGTTTCTAAATCAGTCGCTTGTTGGAAAGAGGCGGTATTGATGCCGACGAGCTCACCTTGTGTGTTCACTAGAGCACCGCCAGAGTTGCCCTCATTGATGGCGGCATCGGTTTGAATAAATGCTTGGCGACCGTCGCTAATCGATGAGCGTCCTGTTGCTGAAATAATGCCGAACGTTGTGGTTTGCCCAAGGTTGTATGGGTTACCGATGGCTAGGACCACATCACCCACTTGTGGCTTGTAATTAGAGTTCAGAGGAATAACAGGTAAATTTGAACCTTCGACACGCAGTACGGCAATGTCTGTGCGTTTATCCGTGCCAACTAGCTGAGCCGCTGCGGCTCTGCCGTCTTGTAATGCCACAACAATTTGATCAGCTTGAGCAACCACGTGGTAGTTGGTAATGATGTAGCCTTTCTCACTGACAATGACACCTGAACCCAGACCTTGAGTCGAGAGTTTACTGCGATCATTTTCAACATATTTACGGCTGTAGATGTTTACTACGGCAGGTGCTGCTCTTCGCACCGCCTGATTAAATGTCAACTCAACGGACGCGATATTAACAGGTTGCGGATCTAGCGCGGCAGGAATTACGTTGTTGCGCAAAGATGGCACCGCCAGTAATACCACTGCGGCAGTAGCCAAGCCTAAAAAGACAGAACGTAATAAAAAGCTGAGCATATCCTCTCCATGCATGAGCGCCAAAATGGCATAGAAGATGAAGAATAGCATTACATTGAAAAATAACAAAAGGGCAGCACGGAATCGTGCTGCCCTTTTCATTAGCTATTGAGCGATAAGGAAAAGTATTCGAGGCTTATTACTCGATGCTATGCATCGAAAACCTTATTTCCTATTACTTTGAAAGTGACTAACGAATAACAAGATAAATAGTACGTTCGCCACGCTGAATATTCAGAGCCAATACGCCTTTGTGCTTATCCACGATTGCACGAAGCTCAGCAAGGTTTTTCACGCGCTGACGGTTTACACCGATAATGATGTCCCCTTGTTGTAATTGATATTGAGCAGCCGGAGAGTTATCTGCAACGCTCGATACTTTAACGCCTTGAATTGCATCACTTGGTGTCGTATTGCTTAATTCCGCACCCTTGAGCCCTTCGTGTAATGTTTCGGCTTTGGCTTTCATATTTGTAGATTCGCCAAGCGTTACATCAAAGGTTTTATTCTTACCATCTCGAACCACACCTAACGTGATTTCTTTTCCTGCGCCTAGCGTTGCCACTTTTGCGCGGAGCTCTGAGAAAGTATTAATCTCTTTGCCGTTTACCGATACAATTACATCACCGGCTTTCAATCCAGCTTTATCGGCTGCGCTGTCTGGTACGACTTGTCCAATAAAGGCTCCTTTACTCGACTCGTAACCCAATGCATCAGCCAGCTCAGAGGTTACTTCACCGCCCTGTACACCCAACATGCCGCGTTTGACTTCACCAAACTCTAGAATTTGCTCGGTGAGGTTTTTCATCATGTTGGATGGAATCGCAAAGCCAATCCCCACGTTACCGCCGTTAGGGCCTAAAATCGCAGTATTAATACCGATCAGCTCACCATTAAGGTTGACCAATGCACCACCAGAGTTACCGCTGTTAATTGCGGCATCGGTTTGGATGAAGTTTTCGAAGTTTTCAACGTTTAAGCCACTACGGCCTAACGCTGAGACGATGCCCGACGTCACGGTTTGACCGAGTCCGAATGGGTTACCAATCGCAACCGTAAAGTCACCTACGCGAAGTTTGTCGGAATCTGCGACTTTAATTTGCGTTAAGTTTTTCGCTTTTTCTAATTTAAGCAACGCAACATCGGCCATTTCATCGCCGCCAACGAGCGTAGCGTCATACTCGCGACCATCATAGAGGCGAACTCGAATCTCATCCGCGCCCTTGATTACGTGGTAGTTAGTGACGATATGCCCTTTTTTCGCATCAATAATGACACCAGAACCTAAACCTCTGAACGGGCGCTCGCGCCTTTGCTCCATCGGAAAGTCCGGTCCAAAGAAGAATTGAAATTGTTCGGGAATACGGCTGGTTTGTACTTGTTTGCCTTCTACAGCAATACTCACAACAGCAGGGGTTACTTTCTCAAGCATGGGCGCCAAGCTAGGTAACTGTTGGCCATCCACATTTAAAGGTAATGCGGCGGTGGCTTGAACTGGCGCAATAATAGAGCCCAAACTCAGAGATAGAACGGTGAGCGCAAGCAGTGGTTTTTTCATCCAATAAC
The DNA here is from genome assembly GCF_009361695.1 of Vibrio sp. VGrn 2. Lineage (NCBI taxonomy): Bacteria > Pseudomonadati > Pseudomonadota > Gammaproteobacteria > Vibrionales > Vibrionaceae > Vibrio > Vibrio sp. VGrn 2. The sequence continues at coordinate 50,114 of NZ_RBWD01000011.1, forward strand.
TCCTCTTGAAACATGTCTGCCAAAAAGAAATATCCGAACGGTTAGTTCACTTTGTTAATAACTAATATAGGGCCTAGTTCGGATAATCAAAGGGGGAGGCAGTTCACATCCAAGTTAGAGCAAAGGTAAGAAGAAAAAGTTCAAAAAAGGGCCGATACAAATGTATCGGCCCTAGTAGGTAGAGGTAAGAGAAGGTTATGATGCTTTTGCGGTTACCGCTTCGGGAGCATTAATGATTTCTTTCTCTTGATCCTTTAAAAGACCCGTTGCGCCATTGGCGTAGTCTTTTGGCTGTTCGTTAAACTCTGGTTGATCTTCTGCAATAGCTTCAGAAGACATTGCCGTTTTCTTATCAAACGGGTTGTCTTGCTCTGGCAAGTTTGGCAAAAGCTCAGAAGAGGTCTTAGCCATATGTTGGTACAGCTTGGTGTAATCTTTACCTAGTGTATCCAACATTTCTGCGGTTTGTGCAAAATGATCGACGAGCTCTTGACGTTGTTGCTCTAGTTCAAACTTGGCCGCTTCAAGTTCTTTCTGCACAGACTTTTGTTTCTTGTATTCAGGGGTGGTTAGTCTACTAATGACTACGCCTACGATTGTACCGACCAGCAAACCCACAATGGCATAAATCCAAGGCATAACTGCTCCTTATAGTTGTTTTAACAAGTCTTTTACTACTTAGTTACACGCGGTGCTAGTCCATGTTACTATGGCTTGAACAGCCGATAAAGAAAAATAGCAGTATGTCTTCGGGGACTGATAACTACTTCTCTCTATTCTCAAAGTTGACCCCGAGGTAACCCTTTTCCCAGTACCTCTATACGACTTAATACGATGACACCACTACAACAATATCAAAAAGACATAGCAGAACACGGGTTTCAGCGTGATGAAGCTCAGTATCAAGCGGTCGTTGCATTAGATAAGCTTTACCATGCTATCGTTGAATTTCAGTCAGCTCCTGTGCCCCAGCTTTCCAAATGGCAAAAGCTCATGGGGAAAAAAATCGACATGCCTGAACCCCCAAAAGGTCTTTACTTTTGGGGAGGAGTCGGACGCGGTAAAACGTACCTCATGGATGCGTTTTTTGATGCTTTACCAACCCAAAGAAAAATGCGCGTACACTTTCACCGCTTCATGTATCGAGTACATGATGAGTTGAAGCTGTTAGGTGATGTCGAAAATCCGCTAGCAAAAGTAGCGGATAAATTCAAAGAAGAAGCGGATGTGGTTTGCTTTGATGAATTTTTTGTCTCTGACATTACGGATGCGATGATCCTTGCAACGTTACTCCAAGAGATGTTCAAGCGGCAGATGATCCTAGTCGCGACTTCAAACATCGAACCGCAGAACTTATATCGTAATGGCTTACAAAGAGCGCGCTTTTTGCCTGCAATTGATATGATTTTGGCACGCTGTGACGTGTTGAATGTTGATAGTGGCGTTGATTATCGCTTAAGAACGCTTGAACAGGCCGAAATATACCATTATCCACTTGATGAACAGGCCAACATTAACCTCAACAAGTATTATCAGCAGCTGACGGGCGAACGTCAGATCGTCGCTCATCAAATCGAAGTTAATCACCGTCAGCTTGAGGTAATTGAAGCGAGTGATGGGGTTCTGCATGCGTCTTTTGCTCAGTTATGCCAAACCGCTCGTAGTCAAAATGACTACATTGAGCTGTCCCGAATTTATCACACGGTATTACTGGCGGACGTTCAACAGATGAACCGAAAAATAGATGACGCTGCGAGGCGTTTTATCGCACTGGTCGATGAGTTTTACGAGCGCAATGTGAAGTTGATTATTTCTGCTGAAGTACCAATGGAAGACTTATATACTGAGGGGCAGCTCGAGTTTGAATTTAAGCGCTGTTTGTCTCGGCTCACTGAGATGCAAAGTCATGAGTACCTCGCGCGTGAGCATTTGGCCTAAATCTAGTGGGTTCTTAAAAAGTGAAGAAAAAATTAGTGATTTGGCGCAAAAAAAGGTGATTTTTTCTTCGCTCTTCTCTATAATCTTGCGACCCACCGTTACTGCAGACCGGATTATCGAAGTTATTTCGAAATTGAAGGTCGAGAGTACCAACGACTCGAAGGGGTGATGACTGGGCTCTTAGACAGTGTGGGAGCACCAGAACGGTGTTCCTTAAAGTTTAAATTTTAATTAACGGGTTATTATTAGCATGAAAACTTTCGTTGCTAAACCAGAAACTGTAAAACGCGACTGGTACGTTGTAGACGCTGAAGGTAAAACTCTTGGCCGTCTAGCAAGTGAAATTGCATCTCGCCTACGTGGCAAACATAAAGCTGAATACACTCCTCACGTTGACGCTGGTGACTACATCATCGTTATCAATGCTGAGAAAGTTGCTGTAACTGGTAACAAAGCTAAAGACAAAGTGTACTACCGTCACTCTGAATTCCCAGGTGGTCTAAAATCTATCACTTTTGAAAAGCTGATCGATCGTAAACCTGAGATGGTTCTTGAGCTTGCAGTTAAAGGCATGCTTCCACGTGGTCCTCTAGGCCGTGCTATGTACCGTAAGCTTAAAGTTTACGCAGGCGCTGAGCACAACCATGTTGCTCAACAACCACAAGTACTAGACATCTAATTGGGGATTTCGAAAATGGCAGAGAATCAATACTACGGCACTGGCCGTCGCAAAAGCTCAGCTGCACGTGTTTTTATTAAACCAGGCAGCGGCAACATTGTAGTAAACAAGCGTAACCTTGACGAATACTTCGGTCGTCCAACAGCTTGCATGGTTGTACAACAACCTCTAGAGCTAGTTGAGCTAACTGAGAAGCTAGACCTTTACGTAACAGTAAAAGGCGGCGGTATTTCTGGTCAAGCTGGTGCTATCCGACACGGTATCACTCGCGCGCTTATGGAATACGATGAATCTCTACGTCCTGCGCTACGTGCAGCTGGCTACGTTACTCGTGACGCTCGTTGCGTTGAACGTAAGAAAGTTGGTCTACGTAAAGCACGTCGTCGTCCACAGTTCTCTAAGCGTTAATTTCCTCTTATTGGAAATTCTGCTTTTCAGAGTTACTCTGGAAACTGTGTACCAAAAGCTCGGCTCTATGCCGGGCTTTTTTGTTTTTAAAGAAATAATACCTGCCTATCAATATCCATTTGTATTCACTTATAACTAGGCTCAGAGTAAGGCTTCTTCCTTACCATACGTCATAAGCTTATTTATCTGCTGTGGGTGCCTTTACGTCTTAATATCCCTGCAACATGTTTTAAAATGCCTACTCGTTTTTTTTGCGTATGCGGCATGCTACAAAAGTGAAAATACAAACAACGTAAGTTGAATGCGCACTAAGAAATATTTTGCTGTGTAATTAACTGAAAACTACCAAGATAAAAGGTTTGAATAGCTTTCAGCAGAACTTCCATGTTGTGCTTTCTTGTTACAAATCACATCAATTTTTTATAATTCTGCCGCTTTTGTGACGACGCGAGCGATTTGCCTCACAAATGTTACAAAAAGGTAGCTTTATCTTGTCAAAAAGTAGGGTTTTCTTTATCATTTCCCTCCAATAAATAGAACTAAATTCATTATTTGTTAGCCATGCTCTTATAAGCGGAATAATAACGATCCAAAGGGAGCAAATGGGAGAATGTTTGGATGAGCAACGCGCCTTTAAATAACGGTCGCAGGCGTTTTCTAACCGCTACAACGGCAGTTGTTGGTGGGTTAGGGGCAGTCGCCGTCGCCGTGCCTTTTATCAAATCATGGAATCCGAGTGCCAAAGCCAAAGCGGCAGGTGCACCGGTGGAAGTGGATATAAGTAAAATTGAACCAGGTCAGCTGGTTCGTGTCGAGTGGCAGGGGAAACCTGTATGGATTGTTCGCCGCACTCAAAGCGTTCTAGATAACTTAAAAACGATCGGCGATAAGCTTCGTGATCCGCAATCTGAAATGGAACAGCAGCCTGAGTACGCTCAGAATGAGTTTCGTTCGATTAAGGAAGAGTTTTTTGTCGCTGTTGGTTTCTGTACTCACCTAGGTTGTTCACCAACCTATCTACCAGACTCTTTCTCAGAGCAGGTCCAGGGCGTAAGATCTGGCTTCTTCTGTCCTTGTCATGGTTCTAAGTTCGATATGGCTGGTCGAGTGTTCCAAGGGGTACCTGCTCCATTGAACCTTGTCGTTCCTAAGCACATGTATTTGAGCGACACCAAGCTCATTGTGGGTGTTGATGAGGGGGATGCATAATGCAAGCAATGTTAGACTGGGTTGAAAAGCGTATTCCTGCAATGAATGCTTATAAAAAGCATTTGTCTGAATACCCAATGCCTAAGAACTTCAACTTTTGGTACCTTTTCGGTTCTCTGGCGATGCTGGTTCTGGTTAACCAAATCCTAACGGGTATTTGGCTAACGATGAACTACGTTCCTTCTGGTGACGGTGCGTTTGCTTCTATCGAGTACATCATGCGTGATGTAGAGTACGGTTGGCTTCTACGTTACATGCACTCAACTGGCGCATCTGCGTTTTTCGTTGTTGTGTACTTGCACATGTTCCGTGGCCTGATCTACGGCTCATACCAAAAACCTCGTGAACTATTGTGGATCTTCGGTATGTTGATCTTCCTCGTTCTAATGGCTGAAGCATTCATGGGTTACCTACTGCCATGGGGTCAGATGTCATACTGGGGTGCGCAGGTAATCATTTCTTTGTTTGGTGCGATTCCTGTTATCGGTGATGATCTAACGCTTTGGATCCGTGGTGACTACATCATCTCTGGTGCAACGTTAAACCGTTTCTTCGCGCTACACGTTATCGCACTGCCTATCGTTCTACTTCTTCTTGTAGTTCTGCACGTATTGGCGCTGCACGAAGTCGGCTCAAACAACCCTGATGGTATCGAAACTAAGCTACCAAAAGGTTCAATGGGCGATGATTACAAGACACAGTTCAAGTTCCACGATTACTACACGAAGAAATACGACATTATCGACTCTATTCCTTTCCACCCATACGGTACGGTTAAGGACTTAGTTGGTGTGGCTGGTTTCTTGTTCTTCTTCTGTTACGTGCTGTTCTTTAACCCAGAAATGGGAGGATACTTCCTTGAACCGCCTAACTTTGAAGCGGCCAACCCACTGAAGACACCAGAGCACATTGCTCCGGTATGGTACTTCACGCCGTTTTACGCAATTTTACGTGCGGTTCCAGACAAACTATTAGGTGTTATCCTAATGGGTGCGTCAATTGCAGTGCTGTTTGTTCTACCTTGGTTGGATCGTTGTAAAGTTCGTTCATACCGTTACCGTAGCAAACTTCATCTGTTGAATATTGTACAGTTCACTATCGCCTTTATCGCTCTGGGTATTTTAGGTGCGTTACCTGCAACACCAACGTACACACTACTATCTCAGATCTTTAGCTTGTGTTACTTCATGTTCTTTGTGTTGCTGTTCTTCTACAGCAAAAATGAAGCAACCAAACCATTACCAGAGAGGGTGACATTCAAATGAAGAAGTGGATTGTAATTCTATTTGCTATGTTGCCATCACTAGCGATGGCAGCGGGGGCTAACGTTCCGCTTGATAAAGCGAATGTTGACCTAACGGATAAAGCTTCGCTACAAAACGGTGCGAAGTTGTTCATGAACTACTGTTTTGCTTGTCACTCAACGCAGTATCAGCGTTATGAGCGTGTAGCAACAGACTTGGAAATTCCAACAGACTTAATGAAAGAAAACCTGATTTTCAATCCTGAAGCGAAAATCGGTGATCTAATGGTCAACGCAATGCCACCGAAGCAAGCGGCAAATTGGTTTGGTGCTCCACCACCAGATCTTACGTTGGTTGCACGAGTTCGTGGTGCTGATTGGTTATACACTTACTTACGCTCTTTCTATGTTGATCCATCTCGTCCATTCGGCGTGAACAACATTGTCTTCCCGAGTGTTGGTATGCCACATGTGCTCGAAGAGCTACAAGGTATCCCGACGCCGATTTACGATACGAAAATCGTAGATGGCGAAGAAGTACAAGTTGTTGTTGGTACTGAAACAGACGGTACGGGTGAGCTGAGCGAAGGCGAATACGACAAAGCGGTTGGCGACCTAGTGAACTTCTTGGTTTATTCAGGTGACCCAGTGCAGCTTGAGCGTCATGCTTTAGGTTGGTGGGTAATGGGCTTCTTAGTGCTTCTAACTATCGTTGTCGTGATGCTCAAGAAAGAGTATTGGCGCGATGTGCATTAATTGTGCTAAAATACCGTGCTAATTCCCAATTTTAATTGATGTACAATGGAGGCTTAGCCTCCATTGTTTTTATTTGTAAGTGTACTGGAGGGCTCCATGGCTGTAGCTGCCAATAAACGTTCTGTGATGACTCTTTTCTCAAGTGCATCAGATTTGTATAGCCATCAGGTTCGCATTGTACTAGCTGAAAAAGGCGTAAGTGTTGAAGTTGAGCTTGTTGACGAAGCAAACCTTCCTGCTGAGCTTGTTGAGCTAAACCCATATAAATCAGTGCCAACTCTTGTTGACCGTGAGCTAGCTCTTTACGATTCAAAAATCATCATGGAGTACTTGGACGAGCGTTTCCCTCATCCACCTCTAATGCCGGTTTACCCTGTTGCTCGCGGTAACAGCCGCTTGATGATGTACCGTATCGAACGCAACTGGTATTCACTCGCTGAAAAAGTGATGAAAGGTAATGCGGAAGAATCAGAAAAAGCACGCACAAAGCTGCGTAATGATCTTCTAACATTAGCGCCAATTTTTGCTGAATATGAGTACTTCATGAGCGAAGAATTCAGCTTGATCGATTGTTACCTGGCTCCATTATTGTGGCGTTTGCCTCAACTTGGTATCGATCTGGTTGGCCCTGGTTCAAAAGAAATCAAGGTGTACATGAACCGCGTATTTGAACGTGATTCGTTCCTTGCTTCCCTAACTGAAGCTGAACGTGAAATGCGCCTAGTTCGCTAAGCGATTTTAAACACGTTATGGATATTGCAAAAATGACTGCTCGCCGTCCGTATATGCTTCGTGCATTTTACGATTGGCTAGTAGACAATGACTTGACTCCTCACTTGGTGGTGGATGCAACGATGCCGGGCGTACGTGTACCGGTTGAGTTTATTCAAGATGGTCAAATTATTTTGAATATTGCACCACGTGCGGTGGGTAATCTTGAGTTAGGTAATGATGCGATTACCTTCCATGCTCGCTTTAGCGGCCGTCCACACTCAGTAATTGTGCCTGTGTATGCTGTCCAAGCTATTTATGCGCGTGAGAATGGTGCTGGTACTATGTTTGAACCAGAAGAAGCGTACACTCACATCGAAGAAGAAGCGATGACCGAGGAAGAATCATCTCCATCGTTTACAACGGTTAGCGATGAGCCTTCTGAGTTAGCCTCTGATTCGGATGCCGAAGAGGACGATGCTCCTCGACCAAAAGGCAAACCAAGCTTAAGAGTGATTAAATAATAAAAAAGCAGCGTAACGCTGCTTTTTTTTCTTTTTAGTGTCTTGACGTGTTTTCAAGTGATGTTTCGCAATTACTCAATCGTAAATGCTTCGACGTTGGCTTCATTTTCCGCGTTTGTCTCACTTTCTATTGTTTGTACACCGTCACTCGGTAAGTCCACTTCAACAGGTTCCATTTCGCCATATTGGAACCCTTTAATGACTTGTTTTACGCCAGAGATATTACGCGCGATTTCTGTCGCTCGCTCGCCTTGCTCTGGTGTGACATAACCAAACAGAAAAACGTCGCCGTCTTCAGTGATCACTTTAACCTTAACGCCATTGAGCTCAGAGTCGGTAAGCAAGGCTGATTTTACTTTGGTTGTGATCCAGCTGTCGTTGCTAATTTGAGTGACAGTGAGTGGCTCTTTTTGTTTGATTTGATTGTGTATGACTTTCACACCACTAACTTCTCGAGCTCTTCGCTCTAAAGCATGGATAAGGTCTTGCGTTGGAGCCTGACCCATAAGAACAACCGTACCGTTATAGGAGCTGGCAACCACACGAACCTCACCTTTAAACGGCGCCTTATTCCCGATCGCCGCAACTTCGAATTCGATGTTGTTGTCCTGCCAAATTTGTTTTGTACTGCGTGTGTCCGTGACAATATTTGCTGTGGTTGCAGCGCCAGCGATAAACAAGCCAGCGCAACCACTTAAACTCAATGCTGTTAATAAGATAACGAGGCTACGTATCATAATTCTGACCCTCAGTCTTGGTTACTCTTCATGAGCAGGGAAAAGCACCTGGTCAATAAGATCACAAAGACAATGGAGTGTCACCATATGTACTTCGTGAATACGTGCAGTGCGGTGTGATGGAATGCGAATTTCGACGTCGTTCTCACCAAGCAGTCCTGCCATCTCACCGCCATCTTTGCCTGTTAGCGCGATAATCGTCATGTCTCGAGTTACGGCCGCTTCCATCGCTTTGATAATATTTTTGCTGTTACCGCTAGTCGACATGGCAAGCAGAATGTCGCCTGGCTGGCCAAACGCTCGTACCTGTTTTGAGAAAATTTCCTGGTAGTGGTAGTCGTTTGCAACAGCGGTCAGGGTTGTATTATCGGCTGTTAAGGCCATTGCAGGCAGGCTAGGGCGCTCAGTTTCAAAACGGTTTAAAAGACAAGAAACAAATTGTTGAGCGTTTGAAGCACTGCCGCCATTACCACAACATAAAATTTTGTTGCCATTGAGCAAGCTTGAGACCATCGCTTGGGCCGCGTGAGTAATGGCATCGGGCAGCGCCTCTGCTGCTGCGATTTGAATTTGAATACTTTCTGTAAAGCTGTCTTTAATGCTGTCTAGCATCGCTTATCCTTCAGAGATTGCGTTTTCTATCCAGTTGATATCTCGCCCATTGTCATGAATAGCGATGACATCAAACCGATAATCGATATTGTGTTTTAAGCGCTTTTGTTGGCTAAGCCAAACTTGTGCAGTTTTGATTAGCTTGCGCATTTTTGCGTGCGTTACCATTTCTGCTGCTGAGCCAAAGTGATCGTTCTTACGATATTTGACTTCAACAAACACGATAGTTTCACCTTGTTGGAAGATTAAATCAATCTCACCGACCTTGGTCAGGAAATTTTGTTCAATAAAGCGCAAGCCCTGGCGTTGCAAATAGTGCTTCGCCAGAGCTTCATATTGATTTCCGATTTGGCGCTTACTAAAGAGCCCCACGCTCAGCCCAGCTCAATTCACGCTGTACAACACAGTTGTTGTCGATACTTAAAATACCGGTTTGGCCACCGACTGAGTAACCAGGAACGACCTTCATTTGTGGAAGTTCACCGATCAATTTATATGCATCCATACCGAGTGCTTTCAAACGTTTTTCCATGTTAGATTGCTCTGACCAAAGCTCGTTCATTTCAGCGGTTACGCTAGGATCTGGGTCAATCAGCAATGGAATGTCGCTGTAGATGATGCCTGTTAGATCTTCGTATGTCGCGCCGCCACTGTTGCTACGCGAACTAGAGAAGATTTGTGGTGCTTTCGCATCAGGGTTAATCGCTACTTCGATAAACGGCTTGATCAAAGTCAGCTCAGTGCTTCTAGCTACGATATAAACCGCATCAACATCACGACGGCTACGTGGCTGTGTTTCAAGCTTAATTCGCATTAATGATTGCATCTGGGCGATACGCTGCTTGCTCTCTTGCAGGCCAAATACTTCATTGATGTCTTTTTGAAGTTGGCGCTTGTCACCAAAGTAACTTGCTGCGACTTTGTTAGAGCTGTACTTTCGCCATTCTTTGTTGAAAGCCTCAGTTACACGCTCTCCAAAGCTGCCTTTTGGTGCAAGAATAAGAGGGAAGTTGTAGCCTTCGCTGAACAAGTGTTTTGCAGCTTGTGCGGCTTCTTGTTCCGGTGATAATGCCAAGTAGCAAATATTGCTATCTGGTTGCACATCCTCGGGGATATTTAGCGCAAGGGCTGGAATGGTAGGGCCATTTGCTGAGCCATCCATGGTTGTGTGCAACAACTCCACGTTCTCTTTTTCTAGAGGGCCAACAACAAAATCGATGTTTTCATTGATCAAGCGTTGTTTAATTTGGTCAGCGTTATACGCATTGGTGTCAATCACCGTAAGTGTTGCACTAGGATCTCGATTACGATCATTCATCATCGCAAACACAAAACCATCACGAATTAATTGCGCTTGTGGTGAGAACTTACCCGTCAGCGGCAGCAATAAAGCAGTATTGTTTGGCTTCACGATATCAAGAGAGAGAATGTTTTGAATCTCTTCTGGTGTATAGATAGCAGCAGGGTGCGAAGGGTTTTCGCTTAACCAGCGCTCTAGCGTATTTTTAAGTTGGGACAGGTTGCCCGATAGCGTTTTTGCATAAACAGCCAGCTGTAGCCAGCCGTCTAGAACATCCTCATTCGGCTCTGTTTCTAATGAGGTGAGTTCATATTCTGAGTAGCTGCCAAAGTTCATCCAAATACGGCTAGAGATTTCCCTCTGCTCTGCTGACGAGGCGTATTGACCAAATGCAACCAGCTGGCGGTTTGCTTCAAACGCTTGGTTAAGGCCTTGATAAGCGTCGGCACGCATCAAGTAATAGTCTTTCCATTGCTCGTTTGGCAATTTCCACCAAGGTTTAAAGTTTAACAATTGCAGCAACTGCGAGTAATTACCTTGCTTTTGCTGTATGGTCGCACGCGCCAGTTGCCACTCCGCTTGCTGAACTTCGGTCAACTGTTGTCGAGCCAGACGTTTGATCAACAGTTCTGCTTGATCAAACTGGTTCGCTTGAATAGCGGCTTTGGTTGCCATGATCAACCAGTCATTTTGTAAACTGCCTTCCGTGCTATCAGCTTGGATCATATAGTTCTGAACAGACTGAGTAGGCTCAAGTGTTACATCAACGCCATCAGGCTGTCTTGGACCTGAAGAACAGGCGGCGAGCGTAATTGCTAGTGCAACAGGAGTAAGTATGCGTGGTACACTGAGTCTCTTATGGTTAATCATTGCCGTGAGTTCTCTATAATTTTGTACAAAATTGTCTCTATATTAATCGTTGAAGTGATGGTAAACAAATGACAGATAAAAATAAGTTGCCGAATGAGGGGCCAACTCTCTATATCGTACCGACTCCAATCGGAAATTTAGCGGATATCACCCAACGTGCTATCGAAATTCTGTCGACGGTGGACATCATTGCTGCTGAGGATACTCGACATACGGGTAAATTACTGTCTCACTTCAATATTCAAACCAAAACTTTTGCTCTGCATGATCACAATGAACAGCAAAAAGCACAGGTTTTGGTAGAAAAGCTACTTTCCGGTCAGTCTATCGCGTTAGTTTCTGACGCTGGTACGCCACTTATCAGCGACCCAGGATACCATTTGGTGACAAAATGTCGTCAAGCGGGCGTTAGAGTTGTGCCGCTTCCTGGTGCTTGCGCGGTCATTACGGCGTTAAGTGCATCAGGCTTGCCATCCGATCGCTTTAGCTTCGAAGGCTTTTTACCACCGAAAAGCAAAGGCCGTAAGGATAAATTCCTAGAGATTGCTTCGGTAGAGCGTACGTGTATTTTTTACGAGTCACCGCACCGTATTTTGGACTCTCTACAAGACATGTTAGACGTTCTTGGCCCAGATAGAGAAGTCGTGTTGGCGAGAGAACTAACGAAAACCTTTGAAACCATTCAAGGTATGCCATTAGGTGAGTTAATTGAGTGGGTGAAAAGTGACGATAACCAACAGCGTGGCGAAATGGTATTATTGGTACATGGTCACCGCGAAACCGCGGACGATTCATTGCCAGATGATGCCTTGCGTACATTAGGGATTTTAACCAAAGAGCTGCCTTTGAAAAAAGCAGCGGCTTTGGTGGCAGAAATTCATAACTTGAAGAAGAATGCGTTGTATAAGTGGGGCTTAGAAAACTTAGACTAAGCACTGCTAACGAGACACATGGTAAAGCGGGTCGATGTGAAAATATCGGCCTTTTTTAGGCTCAATGTTTGATGGTTAGGTTAAAAAAACACCACTCAATGCATTCATTTCATCATATCTGTGATCTCACTAGACTCTGAGTAGATAACTCTATACAATCCGCCCTCGGAGTTGACTGGGTAGTCGCTGCTTTACTGATGTCCTTCGGGAGACTGACGTTGAAGTCCTTTGGGAGACTGACGTTGACGTCCTTCGGGAGACTGGTAAAGGGGAGGAAAGTCCGGGCTCCATAGAGCAGGGTGCCAGGTAACGCCTGGGAGGCGCAAGCCTACGACAAGTGCAGCAGAGAGAAGACCGCCGATGGCCCTAGGGCACAGGTAAGGGTGAAAGGGTGCGGTAAGAGCGCACCGGACGACTAGCAATAGTTCGTTGCAGGGTAAACTCCACCCGGAGCAAGACCAAATAGGCCTCCACATTGCGTTGCTCGCGTAAGGAGGCGGGTAGGTTGCTTGAGCCAGTGAGCGATTGCTGGCCTAGACGAATGGCTACCGCCGCGCAAGCGGAACAGAACCCGGCTTATGTGTCGACTCCAACTATTCGAGACCCATCACTACTTTTTGTAGTGATGGGTTTTTTGCATTTTATTGACGCAAACCCTGTCATTACCAATAAACTTGGCGTTAAATCACGTCTGACTTTAGACTTGAGGTGGCGATGATGTGGGAAATCAGTACACTATGGTAGGTTGATCTTTTGCTATAAATATTCAGCATGAGAGAGCAACATATCTTAAAATCGCTTCAAGATCATTCAACGAGAAAGCTATGACCGAAACCTTCCAACATATTTCCGTGTTATTAAATGAATCCATTGATGGCTTAGCTATCAAACCCGACGGTATCTATATCGATGGAACATTTGGCCGTGGCGGTCACAGCCGGACTATTCTATCTAAACTCGGCGAAAACGGCCGACTGTACAGTATCGATCGTGACCCTCAAGCGATAGCTGAAGCAGGCAAAATCAATGATCCTCGCTTCACCATCATTCATGGTCCATTTTCTGGTATTGCTGAGTATGCTAAAGAGTATGACTTGGTTGGCAAAGTTGATGGCGTTCTACTGGATTTAGGTGTTTCTTCTCCGCAGTTAGACGACGCAGAGCGTGGCTTTAGCTTTATGAAAGACGGCCCGCTAGATATGCGTATGGACCCAACATCAGGTATTCCCGTATCTCAATGGCTAATGGAAGCTGACTTAGATGATATTACTTGGGTAATTCGTGAGTTTGGTGAAGACAAACACGCGCGCCGTATTGCCAAAGCGATTGTTGCCTACCGTGAAGACGAAGAAAATGAACCACTGGTACGTACTGGCCAGCTCGCGAAGCTGATCTCAGATGCTGCACCCAAAAGCTTTAAAGAGAAAAAACACCCTGCGACTCGTGCGTTCCAGGCATTTCGTATTTACATCAACAGTGAGTTAGAAGAAATTGATACGGCACTAAAAGGCGCGGCAAGTATTCTGGCTCCTGAAGGTCGTTTATCTGTCATCAGTTTCCACTCTCTGGAAGACCGTATGGTCAAACGTTTTATCCGTAAAGAGAGCAAAGGACCTGAAGTGCCACATGGCATTCCAATGACTGAAGAGCAAATTCGTGCTCTTGGTAGTGCGAATATGAAAGCGGTGAGCAAAGCGATTAAGCCAAGCAAACAAGAAATTGAAATGAACCCTCGTTCGCGCAGCTCTGTGCTAAGAATTGCAGAAAAGCTTTAATTATTATGACGAAACCCACTCCTAACCTTGCTAAGTTGATTGCAACGGATCTTATCACCGTTGGTCGCTGGCCATTACTGTTGTTGCTATTGATCGTGGCATCGGCAATGGGAGTGGTATTTGCTACCCACCATGCGCGCCAAGCGATCACCGAAAAAGATCACACTTTGGTTGAACGAGAGCGTTTAGATAGCGAATGGCGCAACCTGATGTTGGAAGAAACGGCCCTCGCGGAGCACAGTCGTGTTCAAGACCTTGCCAAAAAAGAACTTGAAATGAAACGACCTGATGGCGATAAAGAAGTGGTTGTCACGCTCAAATGATTAGAAAGAAAACCAACACGAAACCAAGCAACAAGCGTAAACCTGTCGCGAAAGAAAAAAACGCTTCGGGGGATACGAAAACCGAGAAAAAAGCAGTGAAAGTGGAGGTTGAAGAATCCTTTCTGATTCGTTGGCGCTTCCATCTATTACTGTTTTTTGTCTTTTGTGCATTTGCCCTTTTGGTGGCGCGCGTAGCCTATATTCAAATCATTGAACCGGATAACCTGATTAAACAAGGTGACCTACGCTCGGTTCGTGTGAAATCCATTCCTTCTGCACGCGGTATTATTTCGGACCGAAATGGTGAGCCGCTCGCTGTCAGTGTGCCTGTTGAGGCCGTTTGGGCGGATCCCGCGACGATATTTAAAGAAAATGCCTTAAGCCAGACCAAGAGTTGGTATGCATTAGCGGATGTTCTTGGTGTTGACCGACAAGGGTTGATAGACAAGATCAAGCACAATGAAAAGCGCCGCTTTATTTACTTGCAGCGCCAAGTGAGTCCAGCCATGGCGAACTATATTCGTGAGCTAAAGCTGCCTGGTGTGGGTCTTAAGTCAGAATCTCGTCGTTACTATCCTGCCGGTGAGGTTAGTGCTCACTTAGTTGGGGTGACGGGGATTGATGGGCATGGTCTAGAGGGTGTTGAGCGTAGCTACGATGGGTGGCTTACTGGCGCCGCAGGTAAGAAAACCATTCGTAAAGACCGTTATGGTCGCGTCGTAGAAAACATTGCGTGGCAAGACAAGCAAGAAGGTAAGTCACTCCAGTTGACAATCGACCAGCGCCTACAGGCGATTGCTTATCGTGCTATTAAACAAGCTGTTGCGGACCATCGCGCCACGTCAGGCTCCGTTGTTATGTTGGACGTGAAAACCGGCGCCGTATTGGCCATGGTGAATGCGCCTTCCTACAACCCTAACAATCGTAGCGACTGGCAAAGCTATAAAATGCGTAACCGAGTGATCACGGACTCGATGGAGCCAGGCTCCACCATTAAGCCTTTCGTTATTTTAGCCGCCTTAGAAAATGGGGTAGCCGATAAAGATACCATCGTAGATACCGGTAATGGTGTACTTCGTTTAGGTGGTAGCCGAGTAAGAGATGTATCCCGCGTGGGTAAAGCGAGCTTGACCACGATCCTCAAAAAATCGAGTAACATCGGTGTGACGAAGCTGGCAATGCAAATGCCAGTAGAGGCGCTGCTCGGCCTATACAGTTCTGTGGGCTTTGGTGAGCTTTCTGGTCTGAACCTCGTTGGGGAAGTGACTGGTATCTTCCCGACACGAACACGATGGTCTCCTATTGAACGTGCCACGATTGCGTTTGGTTATGGTCTATCGATAACGCCAATCCAGTTAGCGCATGCCTATGCGACGCTTGGAAATCTCGGCAAATACGAGCCAATCCATATTATCGAAAGCAATGATCATGACATGTCGCGCCAAGTAGTGAGTGCAAAGTACGCACGCCAGGTCTTGGACATGCTGGAAACCGTAACCCAAAAAGGAGGCTCAGCTCGTCGAGCGGCAGTTCCTGGTTATCGAGTGGGAGCTAAAACGGGTACCTCACGTAAAGCGTCTGCAGGTGGATACAGCGATGAGTACATCACTTATACGGCAGGGCTTGCTCCGGTTAGCGATCCGCGAATTGCATTGGTTGTGATCGTAAACGAGCCTCAAGGTGATGATTACTATGGTGGTTCGGTAGCGTCTCCTGTCTTCTCTGAAATCATGAAAGGCGCGCTACAAATACTCAATGTTGCACCAGACGAAAATAAATTCCAGCAGTAAGCCGAGTGGCTTACTGAGCAAACAAAATTAAGAAAACCTGAGCCAAAGCTCGGAGAACAAATATGACTAAAGCCATCAGTATGGACGTGCTGCTTTCCCCTTGGGTGGATTGCCCTAGCTTATCGTCCGTTCTTGTTTCTGAATTGGAGCTCGACAGCCGAAGAGTTCAGCCTGGAACCACGTTTGTTGCGGTGATTGGCCATGTTGTGGATGGGCGTAACTTCATTTCTTCTGCCATTGAGCAAGGCGCCAATGCGGTTCTAGCGCAAGCCTGTGATCTAAAAGCACACGGCACGGTGGAAATCATCGATGACGTTCCCGTTATTTACCTCGATACGTTGGATCAACGTTTATCTGCAATCGCTGGAAAGCTCTATGCTTACCCAGGTATGGATTTGATTGGTGTCACCGGTACCAACGGTAAAACCACCATTACCCAGCTAATTGCACAATGGCTAGAGCTACTTGGCCACAAAGTGGCAGTGATGGGCACGACGGGAAATGGTTTTCTCGACAATTTACAGCAAGCCGCGAATACAACAGGGAATGCTGTAGAAATTCAGAAAACGCTCTCCTCTCTCGCAAATCAACAAGCCACATACACCGCGCTAGAAGTCTCTTCTCATGGCTTAACGCAAGGCCGTGTCAAGGCGTTGTCGTTTGCGGCGGGTGTGTTTACTAATCTAAGTCGTGATCATTTAGATTACCATGGCACGATGGAAGAGTACGCCAATGCAAAGCTGGGGTTGTTTACACAACATCAATGTGAACGTGCCATTATCAATGTCGATGATGAGGTCGGTCATACATGGGCGACGCAGTTAAGCAATGCGATTGCGGTGTCACTTAAACCGAACACTGAGTTTGAAAGCGCAATTTGGGCGAGAGATGTCCGTTACGCGGAGTCGGGGATTACTATCCAATTCGATGGTAAATTTGGCTCAGGTCAATTGCATGCGCCACTGATTGGTGAGTTTAACGCAACCAACTTAATGCTCGCTTTTGCGACCTTATTAAGCTTGGGTAAGGATAAACAAGCGTTACTCGAAACCGCAGGTCAGTTACAACCTGTACTCGGCCGAATGGAGTTATTCCAGACAGAGGACCGTGCCAAAGTCGTGGTCGATTATGCCCATACTCCTGATGCACTAGAAAAAGCACTGCAAGCTTTACGAGTTCACTGTGAGGGGCAGCTGTGGGCTATTTTGGGTTGCGGAGGCGATCGCGATGCAGGTAAGCGCCCAATGATGGCGGAAATTGCAGAGCGTCTAGGCGACAGAGTGGTGTTGACTGACGATAACCCACGCAGTGAAGATCCGGTTCAGATTGTAAAAGACATGTTATCCGGGCTGTCAAAACCTGCCGAAGCGATTGTGCAGCATGATCGTTTCAAAGCACTGTCTTATGCGGTTGAGAATGCTTCGCCAAAAGACATCATCTTGTTAGCGGGTAAGGGCCACGAAGATTATCAAATTCGGAATGGCGAAACGATTCATTACTCCGACCGTGAGTCTGCTATGCAGCTTTTAGGATTGTCCTTATGATCAAAGTAACGTTATCTCAAATTGCCAACATCACTCGCGGTGAGCTATTCGGCGATGATCTACTTATCGACGCGGTTTCTACTGATACACGAGCGATTGACAACGGTGCTTTATTTGTTGCGCTGGTGGGTGAGCGCTTTGATGCGCACAACTTTTGCCAGCAAGCGGTGGATGCAGGCGCTGGTGCTTTACTCGTACAAAAACGTTTAGATGTGAATGTGCCACAAGTCGTGGTGTCGGACACCAAAATGGCACTGGGGGAGTTAGCCTCTTGGGTGCATCAAACTTGCCAAACACCTACCGTTGCCATCACAGGCAGTTGTGGTAAAACGACCGTCAAAGAAATGGTCGCGAGCATTCTGCAATTGAAAGGCAAAGTGCTGTTTACTGCGGGTAACTTCAATAATGATATTGGTGTTCCGTTGACGTTATTGCGCTCACAGCAGGATGACGATTATGCCGTGATTGAGCTTGGTGCTAACCATATCGGTGAAATTGCTTACACAACGCAGTTAGTAAAACCAGATATCGCGTTAGTGAATAATGTAGCCGCCGCGCATCTTGAAGGCTTCGGTTCTATTGATGGCGTGAAACAAGCCAAAGGTGAAATTTACCAAGGTCTTGCTGCAGGTAGTATTGCGATTGTCAATTTAGACAGCAATGGCGAAACAAAGTGGGAAAGCGTGCTGGCGGATAAGGAAGTTATCACCTTCTCACAAAGTAATTCTGTGGCTGATTACTATGCATCAAATATCGTGATGAATGCCGCGGGAGAGGCCAGCTTTAACCTACATATCGCAGCAAGCTCACAAGAAATTGAACTGTCTCTGGGTATTATAGGTCAACACAACGTGGCGAATGCAATCGCAGCTTCTATTATTGCGTTACAAATGGGCGCCACATTAGAAGAGGTTCGCGCTGGCCTTAAACATTTAAACAAAGTGAAAGGTCGCGTCGAGGTTGAAGCGCTGAGCGAAAAAATCAAATTGATTGATGACAGCTACAACGCAAGCGTGCCAGCCATGAAAGCGGCGGTTGACTTATTGGCTGCTTTCCCAGGTCAGCGCTGGCTGATTTTAGGTAATATGGCGGAATTGGGCGAGGAAAGTCTTGCACTTCATCGTCAAGTCGGGGAACATGCTGCCCCACAAAAATTTGAACATGTTCTCACATATGGTGCAGACGCCAAGGTGATCAGTGAGCTTTGCCAAGGCATTCATTTTGAGACGCACCAAGAGATGATTGAATACATCAAGCAGCATCTAGACCAAGCCGTTCCTGAAAACCATACGATTTTGGTGAAAGGAGCGAACGGTGCACGTATGTTTGAAGTCGCTGCTGCTTTGAAGGAGTATTATTAATGATTATTTGGCTTGCCGAGCTGCTACAGCCATACCTGTCTTTTTTCCGATTGTTTGAATACTTGTCTTTTCGAGCAATTCTAAGCGTATTAACCGCTCTGGGTCTGTCATTATGGATGGGACCAATCATGATCAAGCGTTTGCAAATGCTGCAAATTGGTCAGGTAGTACGTAACGAAGGTCCTGAATCTCACTTTAGTAAGCGTGGTACTCCAACGATGGGCGGTATCATGATCTTAGCGGCCATCTCAATCACAATCTTGCTTTGGACTGACTTATCCAACCCATATGTATGGGCGGTATTGACGGTCTTGCTTGGCTACGGTGCAGTCGGATTTGTTGATGATTATCGTAAAGTGGTGCGCAAAAATACCGATGGTTTGATCGCGCGTTGGAAGTACTTCTGGCAATCGTTGATCGCGTTTGTCGTGGCTTTTGCATTGTACGCTTACGGTAAAGACACTGCAGCCACTCAGCTCGTGGTGCCATTCTTTAAAGACATCATGCCGCAACTTGGTTTGATGTACATTATCCTGACTTACTTTGTGATTGTCGGTACGAGTAACGCGGTTAACCTGACCGATGGTCTAGACGGTTTGGCAATCATGCCAACGGTTCTTGTTGCTGCAGGCTTCGCGGTTATTGCATGGGCGACGGGTAACGTTAACTTCTCTGAATACCTTCATATTCCATACCTACCACATGCTTCTGAGTTGGTTGTCGTATGTACAGCAATCGTCGGTGCAGGCCTTGGTTTCTTATGGTTTAACACGTACCCAGCACAAGTGTTCATGGGTGATGTCGGCTCACTAGCGCTTGGCGGCGCGTTAGGCACTATTGCTGTTCTCGTTCGTCAAGAGTTGGTGTTGGTGATCATGGGCGGTGTGTTTGTGATGGAAACGCTGTCGGTAATTCTACAGGTGGGTTCATACAAACTGCGTGGTCAGCGGATCTTCCGTATGGCACCTATTCACCACCACTACGAATTGAAAGGTTGGCCAGAACCTCGCGTAATCGTGCGTTTCTGGATTATTTCTATGGTTCTTGTTCTGATTGGTCTTGCGACATTGAAAGTGCGTTAATCGCACTTTCCAAGAACAAGATTTACAGTGTGATCAAATATGGAACGTTGGCAAAACATACATAGTGTTGTCGTCGTAGGGCTCGGTATTACCGGGCTCTCTGTCGTTAAACACCTAAGAAAAAATCAGCCACAGCTTGTGGTCAAAGTCATTGATACTCGCGTAAACCCTCCGGGAGCAGAGCGCTTGCCGGAAGGTGTTCAACTGCATAGTGGTGGTTGGAATACAGACTGGCTTTCTGACGCTGATCTTATCGTGACCAACCCTGGTATTGCGCTAGCGACACCAGAGATCCAAGCCTTATTAGCAAAAGGCACGACAGTAGTTGGTGATATTGAGTTATTCGCCTGGGCGGTGCAGAAACCGGTGATTGCGATTACGGGCTCAAACGGTAAGAGCACAGTCACCGATCTCACTGGCGTGATGGCCAAGGCCGCGGGTTTGGAAGTTGGCGTTGGTGGCAATATCGGCGTTCCTGCACTGGATTTACTAGAACATGACGCAGACCTGTATGTGCTTGAACTCTCGAGCTTCCAGTTGGAAACAACGTCAAGCTTAAAGCTCAAAGCCGCTGCGTTTCTGAATCTTTCTGAAGATCATATGGACCGTTATCAAGGCATGTCTGACTATCGACAAGCCAAGTTGCGTATTTTTGATCATGCTGATCTCGCGGTAGTGAACCGTGATGATCAAGAAACCTTCCCAGATGCAGAGATGCCATTGGTGACATTTGGCAGCGACAATCAGGACTTTGGTCTCGAGGTGGATGGCAACCGTACTTGGCTGCTCGATCACGGTCAACGAGTCGTCGCAAGTGATGAGCTTAAGTTGGTTGGTAAACACAACTTATCCAATGCATTGGTCGTTTTAGCGCTCTTAAAGGCTGCGGGCGTTGATTATCACAACGCATTGAATGCACTTAAAAATTACACGGGACTGACACACCGATGCCAGGTGGTTGCGGATAATCAAGGCGTAAAATGGGTGAATGACTCTAAAGCAACTAATATAGCCAGCACTATGGCTGCGCTATCTGGTTTGGAATCGACAGGCAAGCTCTACTTGCTCGTTGGTGGTGTTGGCAAAGGTGCTGACTTCTCGCCATTAAAACCGATCTTCGCGACGCTTAACTTGCAACTGTGCTGCTTTGGCGCTGATGGCGATGACTTTATGCCACTGCATGAATCTGCAATACGTTTCGACACCATGGAAGATGTGATTCAACAAGTATCTTCGCAGTTAAAACCAGGTGATATGGTGATGCTGTCTCCTGCATGTGCTAGCTTTGATCAATTCGACAACTTTATGGCAAGAGGTGATGCTTTCGCTGCTCTTGCTCAGAAATATGCATAATTAAAGGTTACACACTTCGTGGGTTTAGGTAACGTTAAACGCAGTATTGGTAATTGGCTCAAGCATCCAGCCCCAGAGGCGATGTTTGATCGTCAGTTAGTGTGGATTGCACTGGGTTTGATGTTGACGGGGTTGGTCATGGTAACCTCTGCATCATTTCCAATCAGCTCTCGATTAACGGAACAGCCGTTCCACTTTATGTTTCGTCATGCGACGTTTCTCGTGCTGGCGTTAGGAACCTCCGCTGTTATTTTGCAAGTGCCTTTGCAAGAGTGGTTTAAGAAGAGCCATTACTTACTTTGGGCTTCTTTCGCACTGCTGATCATCGTGCTCTTGGCGGGTAAGTCGGTCAATGGTGCGTCTCGTTGGATACCTCTTGGGCTGTTTAACCTTCAGCCAGCAGAGGTCGCGAAGCTATCGCTGTTTATCTTCATGTCTGGTTACTTAGTTCGAAAACAAGACGAAGTACGACAAACCTTCTTTGGTGGCTTTATGAAGCCAATCATGGTGTTTGCTTTCTTCGCAGTATTACTGCTTGGTCAGCCAGACTTGGGTACGGTCGTCGTGATGCTAGTAACACTGTTTGGCATGCTGTTTATCGCAGGCGCAAAACTGACTCAGTTTCTCGCGTTGATGGTGGCAGGTATCGGCGCTGTGGTAGGTTTGATTTTAGTCGAACCATACCGTATGCGACGAGTAACCTCCTTCCTTGACCCGTGGGAAGACCCATTTGGCAGTGGCTATCAGTTGACTCAGTCTTTGATGGCGTTTGGTCGTGGTGAATGGTTCGGTCAAGGTCTCGGTAATTCAATTCAAAAACTGGAATATCTACCGGAAGCGCATACCGACTTTGTGTTTGCCGTACTTGCTGAAGAGCTCGGTTTTGTTGGCGTTGTGTTGGTCTTAATGTTGATTTTTAGCTTAGTGCTAAAAGCGGTTTACATAGGCAAGCGTGCGTTTGAAGAAGGCGAAATGTTCGGCGGTTATCTGGCTTTCGGTATCGGTATTTGGTTTGCGTTCCAGACCTTGGTGAACGTTGGTGCTGCAGCTGGTATCGTACCAACCAAAGGTTTAACACTTCCGCTAATCAGTTATGGTGGTTCCAGTCTGATTATTATGTCCGTCGCAGTGTCCATATTGCTGCGTATCGATTACGAATGCCGCTTGAAACGCGAGCAACAACAATCAGAACAACAAACTAATGAAACAAAATAAACGTTTGATGGTGATGGCTGGTGGTACTGGCGGTCACGTATTCCCAGGGTTAGCTGTAGCAAAACAGCTGCAAGAGCAAGGCTGGGAGATCCGTTGGTTAGGCACGGCGGATCGAATGGAAGCGGATTTGGTGCCAAAACATGGCATTGAAATCGATTTTATCAAAGTGAAAGGGTTACGAGGTCAAGGCGTAAAGCGTCTTCTTGCAGCACCATTTCAAATTATCAATGCCATTATGCAGGCTCGTGCTCACATGAAACGCTGGCAGCCAGACGCAGTACTTGGTATGGGCGGTTATGTTAGCGGCCCGGGTGGTATTGCGGCTTGGTTGAGCGGTATTCCTGTTGTTCTGCACGAACAAAACGCGGTTGCGGGTTTGACAAACCAATGGCTATCAAAAATTGCTAAGAAAGTCTTTCAGGCCTTTCCTGGCGCGTTCCCTGCTGCTGAGGTAGTCGGTAACCCTGTACGTGAAGACCTAACAAGATTAGAAGCGCCTGCAGAGCGAATGCAAGATCGCCAAGGCCCAATTCGTATTCTGGTGATGGGCGGTAGCCAAGGTGCACGCATTCTTAACCAAACTCTGCCAGAAGTGATGGCAAAGTTGGGCGGTGATTACTGTATTCGTCATCAAGCGGGCAAAGGTTCCGCCGAAGAAGTGAACGCCGCATACCAAGCTAATGGTGTAGTAAATGCAGAAGTCACAGAGTTCATTGACGACGTAGCAGAGGCTTATGCATGGGCTGACCTTTTAGTTTGTCGTTCAGGAGCGTTAACCGTTTCTGAAGTTTCTGCTGCTGGCGTTGGTGCGATCTTTATTCCTTTTATGCATAAAGATCGCCAACAAGCACTGAATGCCGATCATCTAGTAGAATGCGGCGCAGCGAAAATGATTGAACAACCAGATTTAACCGTTGAGTCTTTGACTCAGCAGATCCAACAATTGGATCGCCAAGCTTTACTTACGATGGCTGAGCAAGCGCGTGGCGCTGCTAAATTGAATGCCGACCGAGTTGTCGCACAAGCCATTGTCGCTTTGACCGAAAAGCGTTAACGAATTATTGAGAATAGAATTGATGACAATCCAACATACACAAGACTTAGCTCAGATTCGCGCCATGGTGCCAGAGATGCGCCGCGTGAAATCCATCCACTTCATCGGTATTGGTGGTGCGGGCATGAGCGGCATTGCAGAAGTGCTGTTGAATGAAGGCTATCAAATCACGGGTTCTGACTTATCAGAAAACCCTGTGACAGAGCGTTTAGTATCAAAAGGTGCGACGGTATTTATCGGGCACCAAGCTAGCAATGTTGAAAAAGCCAGTGTGGTTGTGGTTTCAACCGCTATCAACGAAGAAAACCCAGAAGTGATGGCTGCGCGGGAGTTACGTATCCCTATTGTACGTCGTGCTGAGATGCTCGCTGAGTTGATGCGCTTCCGTCATGGTATTGCCGTTGCGGGCACGCACGGTAAAACGACGACGACGGCACTCGTGACACAAATCTATTCTGAAGCAGGCCTTGATCCAACGTTTGTAAACGGCGGCTTGGTGAAAAGCGCTGGTACAAATGCTCGTTTAGGCTCGAGTCGTATTCTAATTGCCGAGGCGGATGAGAGCGACGCGTCATTCCTGCACCTGCAACCAATGGTAAGTATTGTCACCAATATCGAAGCCGATCATATGGATACTTATGGTGGTGACTTTGAAACGTTAAAGCAAACCTTCATTGATTTTCTACACAATCTACCGTTCTACGGCCAAGCTATTGTTTGTATTGATGATCCTGTGGTTCGAGAGTTAATCCCACGTATTAGTCGTCAAGTGATTACTTACGGTTTCTCCGAAGATGCTGACGTACGCATTGAAAACTATCGTCAAGAAGGTCAGCAAGGCAAATTTACGGTAGTACGTAAAGGGCGTGCCAACTTAGATATCACTCTGAACATTCCAGGTCGTCACAATGCACTTAATGCGTCGGCTGCGATTGCAGTGGCTACCGAAGATGACATTGAAGACGATGCAATTCTAAAAGCAATGGCCGGTACGCAAGGCACGGGACGACGTTTTGATCACCTTGGCGAGTTTGATACCGGTAATGGTCATGCCATGTTAGTGGATGATTACGGACACCACCCAACAGAAGTTGATGTGACCATTAATGCTGCGAGAAGCGGTTGGCAAGATAAACGTCTCGTTATGATTTTCCAACCACACCGTTATAGCCGTACTCGTGATCTGTACGATGACTTTGCGAATGTTCTAGAGCAAGTTGATGTATTAATCATGTTGGATGTTTATGCCGCAGGTGAAAAGCCAATTGCAGGAGCTGATGGACGTTCATTGTGTCGCACAATTCGCAGTCGAGGTAAGGTAGATCCGATTTTTGTTCCAGAAATCGAGCAATTACCTTCAGTTTTAGCTAACGTTATACAAGACGGCGACCTAATCTTAACGCAAGGTGCGGGTGATGTTGGTAAAGTGGCGAAACAACTGGCAGGTCTTGAATTAAATATAAACAAGATGCTTGGTTAACACAGATTGTTGGTGCGAAGGACAGATAAAGACTCAGATCTCGATTTTGCGTCAATATCATTGTGATTTATTGCTATCAGTGTTTGATAGTTTACAAGAGCTCAGTATAATCCCAAGGTTAAAGTCAAGACTTTTACCTCTGCGTAATTATGTGGGTAAAAAGTACACGACAAAAGTCAGGAAACGAAGACGTTGTTGAATATTGCACTGAATGACGAGCGACCAAACACGGATAATAACCGTGGTCGCCAAGAGAAAATCTTGGGTGCGTTATTTTTCGTTGTGGTTGTGACCTTAATTAGTTCTGTTTTGTACTCGGCGATCAGTTGGATGTGGGATGACCAAAGGTTACCTCTCTCCAAAATAGTACTTCAGGGAAAACTGGAGTATGTCCAAGCTGACGATGTGCAGGCTGCATTTAGTCGAATAGATCACATCGGTACATTTATGTCTCAGGATATTGATGTATTACAGCAAAGTGTCGAAGCTCTGCCATGGGTGGCGCATGCCGCAATCCGAAAGCAGTGGCCGGATACAGTAAAAGTTTTTTTGACAGAGCATCAACCTGAAGCCATTTGGAATGGCAACGAACTGTTAGATAAAAACGGGTTTGTTTTTGATGGCGATGTGGCTCTGTTACAAGAAGAAAAAGTGAAACTGTACGGACCCAAAGACAGCGGACCAGAAGTCTTACAGACTTACCGTGATTTGAGTCCTAAGTTTCAGCAATTGGGTTTAGCGATATCGTCTCTGGTATTAAACGAGCGACGAGCTTGGCAAATCATCCTTGATAACGGTATTCGATTAGAGCTCGGTAAAGAGTCTCTTCTTGAGCGTATAGAGCGATTTTTTAAGCTCTATAACAAGCTTGGCAGTGACACGCAAAGAATCAGTTATATCGATCTTAGGTACGATACAGGAGCCGCAGTTGGTTGGTTTCCTGAACAAGAGTTAGAAGAGAGTACAGATGACTAAGGCCGCTGATGACAACATTATTGTTGGTCTTGATATAGGCACTGCAACCGTATCGGCTCTAGTGGGTGAGGTTCTACCAGACGGTCAAATTAATATTATTGGCGCAGGTAGTAGCCCTTCACGTGGCATGGATAAAGGTGGCGTGAATGACTTGGAGTCGGTTGTAAAATCAGTACAACGTGCAATTGATCAAGCTGAATTGATGGCCGAGTGCCAGATCAGCCGAGTCTTCATTTCGTTGTCTGGTAAGCATATCGCAAGCCGAATTGAAAAAGGTATGGGCACGATTTCAGATGAAGAAGTGTCTCAAGAAGACATGGATCGCGCTATCCATACCGCAAAATCGATTAAAATCGGTGATGAACAGCGAATCCTTCATGTGATTCCGCAAGAGTTCACCATTGATTACCAAGAGGGAATCAAAAATCCGCTTGGTTTATCTGGGGTAAGAATGGAAGTAAGTGTCCACCTTATCTCATGCCATAATGACATGGCACGCAATATTATTAAGGCGGTAGAACGATGCGGCCTTAAAGTAGAGCAACTCGTATTTTCTGGGCTTGCTGCAAGTAATGCAGTAATCACCGAGGATGAAAGAGAGCTTGGAGTTTGTGTGGTGGATATTGGCGCCGGCACGATGGATGTGGCCATCTGGACTGGCGGTGCGTTACGTCACACAGAAGTATTTTCGTACGCAGGAAATGCTGTAACCAGCGATATTGCTTTTGCTTTTGGTACGCCAGTGAGCGATGCTGAAGAAATAAAAGTCAAATATGGCTGTGCTTTGAGTGAACTGGTCAGTAAGGATGACACGGTTAATGTACCAAGCGTAGGTGGGCGACCATCACGTAGTCTGCAACGTCAAACGTTGTCAGAAGTGATTGAGCCACGCTACTCTGAGCTTATGGGACTGGTTAACCAAACTATTGACTCTGTACAAGCGAAATTGCGCGAAGAGGGTATAAAGCACCATCTAGCTGCGGGAGTTGTACTCACCGGCGGTGCTGCGCAAATGGACGGAGTGATAGAATGTGCGGAACGCGTATTCCGCAATCAAGTAAGGGTCGGCAAACCGCTCGAAGTCAGCGGGTTAACTGACTATGTAAAAGAGCCGTACCATTCTACGGCAGTTGGATTACTTCATTACGCAAGAGACATGCAGTCTAGCGACGATAGCGATTATAATGAACCTAAACGCTCATCTGTTACTGGCTTTTTCGATAAATTGCGTAACTGGATACAAAAAGAGTTTTAACCTGAGTTGCAGGATAAACGGAGACAACACATGTTTGAACCGATGATGGAAATGTCTGACGATGCAGTAATCAAGGTCGTTGGGGTTGGTGGCGGCGGTGGTAACGCCGTTGAACACATGGTGCGTGAATCCATCGAAGGTGTGGAATTCATCAGCGTCAACACTGATGCGCAAGCACTTCGTAAGACAAGCGTTGGCAATGTTATTCAGATCGGTGGCGATATCACCAAAGGTCTGGGTGCAGGTGCTAATCCACAGGTTGGCCGTGACGCAGCTCTCGAAGACAGAGATAGAATTAAAGATTCCCTAACTGGCGCCGATATGGTGTTTATCGCAGCTGGTATGGGTGGCGGTACAGGTACTGGTGCAGCACCTGTTATTGCTGAAGTAGCTAAAGAGCTTGGCATTCTAACTGTCGCGGTAGTGACAAAACCGTTCAGCTTTGAAGGCAAAAAGCGTTTGGCGTTCGCTGAGCAAGGTATCGATGAGCTGTCTAAGCACGTTGACTCTTTGATTACGATTCCAAACGAAAAGCTGCTTAAAGTACTTGGCCGTGGTGTCACGCTACTAGAAGCTTTTGCAAGTGCGAACGACGTTCTTAAGAACGCAGTTCAAGGCATTGCAGAGCTAATTACTCGCCCTGGCATGATCAACGTCGACTTTGCGGACGTAAGAACAGTAATGTCTGAAATGGGTCACGCAATGATGGGCAGCGGTATTGCTAAAGGCGAAGATCGTGCTGAAGAAGCGGCTGAAATGGCAATTTCTAGCCCACTTCTGGAAGACATCGATCTAGCGGGCGCTCGTGGTGTTCTTGTCAATATTACTGCAGGTCTGGATATGCGTCTTGACGAGTTTGAGACGGTTGGTAATACGGTGAAAGCATTTGCTTCTGACAATGCAACTGTTGTTATCGGTACCTCTCTAGACCCAGATATGACTGATGAAATCCGCGTAACAGTTGTAGCGACAGGTATTGGCAATGAGAAAAAGCCAGATATCACGCTAGTTGCGGGTGGTAAAGCGAAAGTGGCTCCGACGCCGCAGGCTCAACCACAACAGCAAGCGGCGGCAACGCAAGCTGAAGAGAAACCGGCACAAACCTTGCAAAATAATCAAGTGCAAGAGAAGCCACAGGTAACTCCTCAGCCGACAAATACAGTTTCTTCTTCTCCAGCATCGTCGAGCCAAAGCTCTGCGGCTCCGAAGCAAGAGAAGGAAAGTGGTTATTTAGATATCCCGGCATTTTTGCGTCGTCAGGCTGATTAATCTTTAATCCATAAATTTGACATGGCTCAAAATTATGGTAGCATTCACGGTCGACGTTACAGACGGCCGTGTTTTGTAGCAAATTTTTGAGAGGCAAGCAGATGATCAGACAACGTACTCTGAAAGAAATAGTGAAAACAACTGGTGTGGGCCTCCACTCTGGTCGTAAAGTCACGCTTACTCTGCGCCCGGCTGCTGCAAATACAGGTATCATTTATCGTCGTACAGATGTAAACCCACCTGTAGATTTTCCAGCTGATCCAGCTTCTGTTCGTGACACCATGCTATGTACTGCATTGGTAAACGACGAAGGTGTGCGTATTTCAACTGTAGAGCACTTGAATGCGGCACTTGCTGGTATGGGCATCGACAACATTATTGTCGAAGTAGACGCACCTGAAATTCCAATTATGGATGGTAGTGCTAGCCCATTTGTATACTTGCTACAACAAGCAGGTATCGAAACGCAAAATGCGCCAAAACGTTTCATCCGTATTAAAAAGCCAGTTCGTTTTGAAGATGGCGATAAATGGGCAGAGTTTGTACCATTTAACGGCTTCCGCATGGACTTCGAAATTGAATTTAATCACCCTGCTATTGAGTCAGACGAACAGCGCTTGCTGTTTGATTTCTCTTCAAAAGGCTTCGTTCGTGAAATTTCTCGTGCACGTACGTTTGGCTTTATGCGTGATATCGAATATCTACAATCTCAAAACCTAGTATTGGGTGGTAGTTTCGACAATGCTATCGTATTGGATGATTACCGTATTCTTAACGAAGAAGGTCTACGCTTTGAAAATGAGTTTGTGACTCACAAAGTGTTGGATGCGATTGGTGATCTTTACATGTGTGGTCACCCAATCATCGGTGAATTTCGCGCCTTTAAATCGGGTCACGGTTTGAACAACCAACTTCTGCGAGCAGTTCTTGCTGATCAGGAAGCGTGGGAGTGGACTACATTCGAAGAAGAAGTCGGCTCACCAGTAGCATTCGCTGAACCAAATATGGTGCTTGCGTAAATACTCGGCATTAAAATTAATAAAAACCAGGCTTATGCCTGGTTTTTTGCTATTTGGCTTTAATCTTGGGCTTATTAATAGCATTCGAGCTTTTCAGCATATTGAAATAACGATCACTTACGGTCTTTCTTTTCTGCCATATCGGCCAATCGCTTTAAACGCTCTTGAATTTTAGGCGGTGCCATGTCGGCAATCGTCATCAATGACTTTGCTGCAGATTCTGTTAATGGTGGACGTTTAGGTCTGTCGTCTTGTTCGAAACGATTTCTGTATAATGATGGATTGATCCTCACTTCAACGCTCATCAGTTTGGCAAAGCCTTGAGTACGAAGTTTATTTAGGATCATGAGGCGATCGTAATCGATCTTCATTTTGATCGCGGCACTAGAAACATCGATCAATAGGTGGCCGTTACGAACATTCGCCACCCGGCAATGATCGGCCGTCCCTGTGGGTAAGATCTCTTGCAAAGCTTGGTTAAGCTGTAAGATTTCTCCAGCATGTTCTTGAATCTGCTTGAACTGTGATTCAGCAATAACATCTTCAGTCGAGGTTGGACGGTGATCACGCATAGGTAAAATCTAATTTTGTTGAGATATCAGCTATTCTAGAGCAGCTTTCTATCAAGGTATAGTTTACATTAACGTCTTTCGCTTCAGTTTTACAATGTAGCAAGGTAAAAAGCAAAGTCTGCTCTGAATAGATTACACATATTGTGGTATGCAATATCGTCTAATCAGTCACCACTTTAAGTAAAAACTTCAGAGTGCTTCAAACAAATACGTCTATTTATGGTTGTATCGATGAAAAATCCTTACACTAAGCCACATTGTTTCGAAACTTAGCCTTGAAATATGGATGTTTGAACTCAATATCTTTGATAAATGATTTATCTCAGTATTCTTAGTTCCAAACTGGCAGAGACTGAAGGCATTATGAGTAGATCGGGAACGGTCTGATTAAAGAGAGATTCACGAAAAATGATAACTAAGCTACTGACAAAAGTGATTGGCAGTCGCAACGACCGAACACTGCGCCGCCTTAGAAAAATTGTAAAAGAAATTAATAACTACGAGCCAACATTCGAAGCTCTAAGTGATGAAGAGTTAAAAGCAAAGACGGTTGAGTTCCGTGAGCGCCTAGAGAAAGGTGAAACTCTTGATAAACTACTTCCTGAAGCTTTTGCTACGGTTCGTGAAGCATCTAAGCGTGTCTACGGCATGCGTCACTTCGACGTTCAGCTTATCGGTGGTATGGTTCTAAATGCGGGTCAAATTGCGGAGATGCGTACAGGTGAAGGTAAAACGCTGACTGCAACGCTTCCAGCTTACTTAAATGCTCTTGCTGGTAAAGGCGTTCACATCGTAACAGTGAACGATTATCTAGCTAAACGTGATGCTGAGACGAACCGCCCTCTATTTGAATTTTTAGGTATGACCGTTGGCGTAAACGTGCCAAACATGCCTCCTCAAGAGAAAAAAGAAGCGTACAAAGCTGACATTCTATACGGAACCAACAATGAATTTGGTTTTGACTACCTTCGTGACAATATGGCTTTCCGTAGCGAAGACCGTGTACAGCGTGATCGCTTCTTTGCTGTTGTCGATGAGGTGGACTCAATCCTAATTGATGAAGCTCGTACTCCTTTGATCATTTCTGGTCCTGCTGAAGATAGCTCTGAGCTATACACTCGAATCAACCTTTTGATCCCGCATCTGAAAAAGCAAGATAAAGAAGACTCTGAAGAATACCGTGGTGATGGTCACTACACTGTTGATGAAAAATCAAAGCAAGTATACCTAACAGAAACAGGTCAAGAATACGTTGAAGAACTGTTGGTGAAAAACGGTCTGATGGAGGAAGGTGATACACTTTACTCTCCGGCTAACATCAGCATGTTGCATCACGTGAATGCTGCTTTGCGTGCTCATGTGTTATTCGAGCGTAACGTTGATTACATTGTTACTGATGAAGGTGAAGTGGTCATCGTTGATGAACACACTGGTCGTACAATGCCAGGTCGTCGTTGGTCTGAAGGTCTTCACCAAGCAGTAGAAGCGAAAGAAGGCGTTAAGATCCAAAACGAAAACCAAACTTTGGCTTCTATTACCTTCCAGAACTACTTCCGTTTATACGAAAAACTGTCAGGTATGACAGGTACAGCGGATACTGAAGCGTTCGAATTCCAGTCTATCTATGGTTTGGAAACGGTGGTTATCCCAACCAACAAGCCGATGATTCGTAACGATATGCCAGATGTGGTTTACCGTACTGAAGCAGAGAAGTTTGCGGCAATCATTGAAGATATTAAAGAGCGTGTTGCCAAAGGGCAGCCAACGCTTGTTGGTACTGTGTCGATTGAAAAGTCAGAACTTCTTTCTAACGCATTGAAGAAGGCTAAGATCAAACACAACGTATTGAACGCGAAATTCCATGAGAAAGAAGCGGAAATTGTTGCTGAAGCGGGCATGCCTGGTGCGGTAACTATCGCGACCAACATGGCCGGTCGTGGTACGGACATTGTGCTTGGCGGTAGCTGGCAATCAAAAGTTGAAGCTTTAGAGAACCCAACTCAAGAGCAAATCGATGCGATTAAAGCAGAGTGGAAAGTGGTGCATGACCAAGTGCTAGAAGCTGGTGGTCTACATATCATCGGTACTGAGCGCCACGAATCTCGCCGTATTGATAACCAGCTACGTGGTCGTTCCGGTCGTCAAGGTGATGCGGGTTCATCGCGCTTCTACCTATCTATGGAAGACTCTTTGCTACGTATTTTCACTTCTGATCGTATGGCGAGCCTTATTCAAAGTGGTATGGAAGAAGGTGAAGCTATTGAATCGAAAATGCTTTCTCGCTCAATTGAAAAAGCACAGCGCAAAGTGGAAGGTCGGAACTTTGATATCCGTAAGCAGCTGCTTGAATACGATGATGTAGCGAACGATCAACGTAAGGTTGTCTACGAACTGCGTGACGAGTTAATGAACGTTGAAGACATCAGCGGCATGATCGAGCAAAACCGTGAAGATGTGCTAACAGCGGTTATTGATGAGTACATTCCACCACAGTCACTAGAAGATATGTGGGATGTTGAAGGTCTACAAGAGCGCTTGAAAGCGGACTTCGATCTTGATGCGCCAGTGAAGCAATGGCTTGAAGAAGACGACAAGCTTTACGAAGAAGCATTACGTGAAAAGATCATCAACCTAGCCGTTGAAGTGTACAAAGAGAAAGAGGAAGTGGTGGGTGCACAAGTGCTTCGCAACTTCGAAAAATCGGTCATGCTTCAGACTCTGGATACGCTTTGGAAAGAGCATTTGGCTGCGATGGATCACTTGCGTCAAGGTATCCATTTACGCGGTTACGCACAGAAGAACCCAAAACAAGAATACAAACGTGAGTCGTTTGAACTGTTTGAGGGTCTACTAGAAGCGCTGAAAACAGACGTTATTACTGTTCTATCTCGTGTTCGCGTTCAGCAACAAGAAGAAGTTGAACGTATGGAAGAACAGCGTCGTGCGCAAGCTGAAGAAGCCGCTCGTCGTGCGCAAGCGCAACACGCTGCAGCACAAAATCCGCTTTCTGAAGGCGAAGAATCTGAAGAAGGTTCAAATCAACCAATGGTACGTGATGAACGTAAAGTAGGTCGTAATGAACCTTGCCCTTGTGGCAGTGGCAAGAAGTACAAACAGTGCCACGGCAAAATCAACTAATCTGTTAGTCGGATTATTTATCAAAGAGTCGCTTAGGCGACTCTTTTTTTAAATAAATTCTTTGGCTATCAAATTCCATAAGTTTGATAGGTCAGAAAGTTTTTGAGATGTAGAAGCTCGTTGTCACAATAGTAAAGTACAACGGTCTTGAGAGTTAGGAATCCCCATGAAAAGAATTCACATAGTCGCGGCAATTATTTTTAACCAAGACAAATCAAAGATCTTTATTACAAAGCGTCCTGATGATAAGCACAAAGGCGGGTTTTGGGAGTTTCCGGGTGGCAAAGTCGAGCCGGGAGAGAGTATTGAGCTTGCTATTACAAGAGAACTCGAAGAAGAAGTGGGAATTGAAGTTATTGAGCAAGCCCCTTTTGAACACTTGGAATACGACTATCCAGATAAATCACTCAAGTTTGATTTTATTACAGTATCTCAATTCAGTAATGAGCCTTACGGTCGAGAAGGTCAAGAAGGATGCTGGGTTGAGATCAGCGAATTGGGCGACTACACCTTTCCTGAAGCGAACGTACCTATCTTGGAGCGTGTTGTAAAAGAGTTTGCTTAAGCTCGATGAACTTGCTTGTGGTAACCATAGTATGTTGTTAGTTTAAACAGATTAAGCAAAACGAGAGAACGAGAGCAAACCTCGTTATCCAGAGAAGGAGAGAAAGTGCAATGGTTCGTATTGCAATCGCAGGAGCAGCTGGCCGAATGGGCCGCAATTTGGTTAAAGCTTCACACCTTAATCCTGAAGCGACAGTGAGCGCGG
Source organism: Vibrio sp. VGrn 2 (assembly GCF_009361695.1). Classification (NCBI taxonomy): domain Bacteria; kingdom Pseudomonadati; phylum Pseudomonadota; class Gammaproteobacteria; order Vibrionales; family Vibrionaceae; genus Vibrio; species Vibrio sp. VGrn 2. The sequence goes on from NZ_RBWD01000011.1 coordinate 84,007, forward strand.
GATCAGAACGACCTGAGTCTTCACTTGTCGGCGTCGATATCGGTGAGCTTTGTGGTGAAGGTAAATTCGATGTGCTCTTAACGGATGATCTTGCTAAAGACGTCGATAATTTTGATGTAATCATAGATTTCACCGCTCCAGTAAGCACATTAGCGAATCTTGAACTGTGTAAGAAGCATGGAAAGAGTATTGTGATTGGGACGACTGGCTTCAGTGATGCAGAGCGTGAACTGATTGACGAAGCCGCTAAGCAAGTGCCTGTTGTGATGGCGCCAAATTATTCTGTAGGCGTAAACCTTGTCTTTAAGCTTCTTGAGAAAGCGGCCAAAGTAATGGGGGATTACTGTGATATCGAGATTGTTGAAGCACACCATCGCCATAAAGTTGATGCCCCCTCTGGTACCGCTATCGGAATGGGAGAAGCTATTGCTGGTGCGATGGGTAATAAGCTGAATGATGTAGCTGTCTATGCTCGAGAAGGCATTACTGGTGAACGAACAAAAGATGAGATCGGCTTTGCTACGATTCGCGCTGGCGATATCGTCGGTGAGCATACGGCTATGTTTGCTGATATCGGGGAACGAGTTGAAATAACGCACAAAGCGACTGATCGCATGACGTTTGCTAATGGAGCCGTAAAGGCTGCAGTTTGGTTGAGTGCTAAACCTGCGGGCTTTTATACCATGACAGATGTTTTGGGATTGAATGAACTCTAAATACATAATTATTCGCCGGCGTTAGCCGGCTTTTTTATATCTATAGAATTATTTGTAAATAAAATGATTCTGATAGAGAAGATTTTAGCACTTACTTTTGTTGTGTTTTTATCTGTTTTAGCTTTGTTTTTGGGTGTAACCGTTAAAAGTATTCCTATTTTTGTCGTGGTGAACGTTTGCGTTAAAAACTCATAATTTTTTGTGATCCCTAAAAAGTTCAAATTTGTAAAATTCATTAAACCTCTATCCCTCCCTATGTAATAGCATTCAAAAGTTATCTTTTTGAGCCTTACTGATTAGAAATGACCTTACTCGCTAGAAATTGATAATTTATTTTTGATTGTAGGTTGACAGGTTTCCAGTCCAACTTTAGAATACCGCCAATTTGTCTGAAATACCTATTTATGTAGATTTTATAGGTAAAGGAAGGCATGTTTGCGGTTTGATTTATTTTTTTTGCATTTTTATTCTGGAGGTTGTCTTGGGTAAATTAGCACTGTTAGTCCTAGAAGATGGGACAGTGTTCCACGGAGTGTCCATAGGGGCAGATGGTATTTCCGTTGGTGAAGTCGTTTTTAATACCTCGATGACGGGGTATCAAGAAATCCTCACTGATCCTTCCTATTCTCAGCAAATCGTCACCCTTACTTATCCTCACATTGGCAATACCGGAACCACTTCCGAAGATGAAGAATCCTCTTCCATTCATGCACAAGGCCTTGTGATTCGCGATCTTCCTCTTATCGCTTCTAACTTCCGTAATGAACAATCCCTCTCTGATTACCTTAAGTCTCAAAATATCGTTGGCATCGCTGATATTGATACGCGAAAGCTCACTCGTATCTTGCGTGAAAAAGGTGCTCAAAACGGTTGTATTGTTGCGGGTAATAACCTAGATGAAGCTTTGGCTCTAGCGAAAGCAAAAGAATTCCCAGGCTTAAAAGGAATGGACCTTGCGAAAGAAGTTACAACGAAAGAAGCGTATCAATGGAAACAAGGTTCGTGGACGCTTGAAGGTGGACTTCCAGAGGCGAAAGATGACAGCGAGCTGCCATACCACGTCGTTGCTTACGACTTCGGCGCAAAACGCAACATCCTGCGAATGTTGGTTGACCGCGGTTGCCGCTTAACGGTTGTTCCTGCTGAAACGTCAGCGGAAGAAGTGCTTGCGATGAACCCGGACGGTGTTTTCCTATCAAATGGCCCTGGTGATCCAGAACCATGTACTTACGCGATTGAAGCGACAAAAGTGTTCCTAGAAAAAGGCTTACCTATCTTCGGTATCTGTTTAGGTCACCAAATCCTTGCGTTAGCGTCAGGTGCACAAACCGTGAAAATGAAGTTTGGTCACCATGGTGCAAACCACCCAGTAAAAGATTTAGAGCGTAACGTTGTTATGATCACTTCGCAAAACCACGGCTTTGCGGCAGATGAAGCAACGTTACCGGAAAACTTACGTGCTACTCACGTATCGTTATTTGATGGCTCTTTGCAAGGTATTCACCGCACAGACAAGCCAGCATTTAGCTTCCAAGGTCACCCAGAAGCGAGCCCAGGTCCACATGACGCGGCACCGCTATTTGACCACTTTATCGAACTAATCAAAAAACACAGCGCTTAATTCGGAGTAGTAGATAATGCCAAAACGTACTGACATTCAAAGTATTCTAATTCTTGGTGCTGGTCCGATTGTTATCGGTCAGGCATGTGAGTTTGACTACTCTGGCGCACAAGCGTGTAAAGCTCTTCGAGAAGAAGGCTACCGAGTTATCCTAGTTAACTCTAACCCAGCAACCATCATGACTGATCCTGAAATGGCAGATGCAACTTACATCGAGCCAATTCAATGGGAAGTAGTACGTAAGATCATAGAGAAAGAACGTCCAGATGCAGTTTTGCCAACCATGGGTGGCCAGACTGCACTTAACTGTGCGTTAGATTTAGAGAAGCACGGCGTTCTCGCAGAGTTTGGCGTAGAGATGATTGGTGCAACGGCTGATGCAATCGACAAAGCGGAAGACCGTTCTCGTTTTGATAAAGCGATGAAGTCTATCGGCCTTGAGTGTCCTCGCGCAGATACAGCGAAGAGCATGGAAGAAGCTTACAAAGTTTTAGATATGGTTGGCTTCCCTTGTATCATCCGTCCATCGTTCACCATGGGCGGCACTGGTGGTGGTATCGCGTACAACAAAGAAGAGTTCGAAGAAATCTGTCGTCGCGGTCTGGACTTATCTCCGACCAACGAACTTCTTATCGATGAGTCACTAATCGGTTGGAAAGAGTACGAAATGGAAGTCGTTCGTGACAAAGCGGACAACTGTATCATCGTATGTTCAATCGAAAACTTTGATCCAATGGGTATCCACACGGGTGACTCCATCACAGTAGCACCAGCACAGACACTGACTGACAAAGAATACCAGCTAATGCGTAATGCATCGCTAGCCGTTCTACGTGAAATTGGTGTTGAAACAGGTGGTTCAAACGTACAGTTTGGTATCAACCCGAAAGATGGCCGTATGGTTATCATCGAGATGAACCCACGTGTATCTCGCTCTTCTGCGTTAGCGTCAAAAGCAACAGGTTTCCCAATCGCTAAGATTGCCGCGAAGCTTGCTGTTGGCTTTACTCTAGACGAACTACAAAACGACATCACGGGCGGTGCAACACCAGCATCATTCGAGCCAACTATCGACTACGTCGTAACTAAGATTCCTCGCTTTAACTTCGAGAAATTTGCTGGCGCAAACGACCGTCTGACTACTCAGATGAAATCGGTTGGTGAGGTAATGGCAATTGGTCGTAACCAACAAGAATCTCTTCACAAAGCACTTCGTGGCCTAGAAGTTGGCGCAACTGGTTTTGACGAGATGGTCGATTTAGAAGCACCAGATGCACTGACTAAGATTCGTCACGAACTTAAAGAAGCAGGTGCTGAGCGTATCTGGTACATCGCCGATGCATTCCGAGCTGGCATGTCAGTTGACGGCGTGTTCAACTTGACTCAAATTGACCGTTGGTTCCTGGTTCAAATCGAAGAAATCGTAAAACTCGAAGAGCAAGTTAAGGCGGGCGGCTACGCAGGCTTGACCAAAGAAGTGCTTCGCCAGATGAAACGTAAAGGCTTCTCTGATGCGCGCTTGTCTAAACTTCTTGGTGTCGCTGAAAGTGAAATTCGCCGTGCTCGTGAGCAGTTTGATATTCACCCGGTTTACAAACGTGTAGATACGTGTGCCGCTGAGTTTTCTTCTGACACGGCTTACATGTACTCATCTTACGATGAAGAGTGTGAAGCAAACCCAACAGACAAAGACAAGATCATGGTTCTTGGTGGCGGTCCAAACCGTATCGGCCAAGGTATTGAATTCGATTACTGTTGTGTACACGCATCACTTGCGCTGCGTGAAGACGGTTACGAAACCATTATGGTTAACTGTAACCCAGAAACGGTATCTACTGACTACGATACGTCTGATCGCCTGTACTTCGAACCAGTAACTCTGGAAGATGTACTGTCTATCGCTCGCGTTGAAAAACCAAAAGGTGTGATTGTTCAGTACGGTGGTCAAACGCCACTTAAACTGGCTCGTGCTCTAGAAGCGGCTGGTGTTCCAATCATTGGTACTAGCCCAGATGCTATCGACCGTGCGGAAGACCGTGAACGCTTCCAAGCAGCTGTTGACCGTCTAGGTCTACTTCAGCCAGAAAACGCGACAGTAACAACGATGGAACAGGCGGTTGAAAAATCGAAAGAAATTGGCTTCCCATTAGTTGTTCGCCCGTCTTATGTACTCGGTGGTCGTGCGATGGAAATTGTTTACGATGAGCAAGACCTGCGTCGCTACTTCAACGAAGCAGTAAGCGTATCGAACGAGTCTCCAGTTCTACTAGACCGTTTCTTGGATGATGCAACCGAAGTTGATATTGATGCTATCTGTGACGGTGAACGCGTCGTTATCGGCGGTATCATGGAACACATCGAACAAGCCGGTGTTCACTCTGGTGACTCTGCATGTTCACTGCCTGCATACACGCTAAGTCCGGAAATTCAAGACAAGATGCGTGAGCAAGTTGAGAAGCTGGCGTTCGAACTCGGTGTACGCGGTTTGATGAACACGCAGTTTGCTGTGAAAGACAACGACGTTTACCTAATCGAAGTGAACCCTCGTGCTGCTCGTACGGTACCATTCGTATCGAAAGCGACAGGTGCACCTCTAGCGAAAATCGCTGCACGTGTAATGGCGGGTCAATCTCTAGAGTCACAAGGCTTTACTAAAGAGATTATCCCTCCTTACTACTCAGTGAAAGAAGTGGTTCTGCCGTTCAACAAGTTCCCTGGCGTTGATCCGCTATTGGGCCCAGAAATGCGCTCAACAGGTGAAGTAATGGGCGTTGGCGCAACATTCGCAGAAGCTTACGCGAAAGCAGAGCTAGGTTGTGGTGCAGTTTACCCTGAAGGTGGTCGTGCGCTACTGTCTGTACGTGAAGGCGATAAAGAGCGTGTTGTTGACCTGGCTTCTAAGCTAGTGAAACTGGGTTACCAGTTGGATGCGACACACGGTACTGCTGTAATTCTGGGCGAAGCGGGTATTAACCCACGTTTGGTAAACAAAGTACACGAAGGTCGTCCACACATTCTTGACCGTATCAAGAACAACGAATACACCTACATCGTAAACACGGCTGCTGGTCGTCAAGCGATTGAAGATTCGAAAGTTCTACGTCGCGGCGCACTGGCAGAGAAAGTGAACTACACAACGACACTTAACGCAGCGTTCGCTACATGTATGTCTCATACTGCAGACGCAAAAGCGTCAGTAACTTCGGTTCAAGAGCTACACGCAAAAGTGAAAGCTAGTCTAGACGCGTAACAGATAAAAATCAGTAAGCTCGTTAATCAGGGCTTACATGACAACCTCATTGCCCGCTCATTTGAGCGGGCTTTTTTATATTGAGGTTTTTCTAAAATGAAGAGCATTAAAGTGTGCTAGGAACGATTGGTATGCTTTGCTTTTGAAGATCATCAAGCTAATTATGGCAAGCAATGTTCCTAAAGATGAAGAAATAGTACTACCACTTGCTACAACAAAGTTGATACTGCAGGTAAGAATGATAAAAGAGATAGTGATTAAGTTTATTTTTGCAGCAATACTTAATCCTTTGCTTATTGTCAGGATGTTTGGAATGCATACAACAACAACCGTAATAGCTCCCAATGTAAGAAGGTACGTATCTAGATCAATGTGTTGAGTGAAAGAAAACCAGTCATTCCAAATGCTTAAGCTAATAGCCAGACCAATAGTCAATGCCAAGTATAAACATACACTTATTGAGATGTTCGCTATGCTAATTGATTTAGTATTCAACTTTCAATTCCTCATAGATTCCAATTGCAAGATTTCTTAGCTCTCCCGAATAACCGCTCGTCTTGGGTTTAGAGACAATAACGTTGAATAGCTGATTAATGTTCACTATTTGTTCTATTTTGAGTGTGATTGTTGTTTTTCTGGATGGTCGAGTCAGTAAGCTATCCATTATTTTCGTTTTTTATCAGATGAAACGTTCCCTATTAAGACAGCACTTTCCTTTTCTATCAAAACATTAAGAGGCTCTTGAGGTGAGGCTCTATATTTGGTTGTAATTGATGTTGTTAATGTGTCATTTTCTAGATTTATTAAATGATGAAAATTAGGAATAGATTGGTGTCTTGACTTTCCATTGGTGGTTTTGTGAATAAGTGCTACCGTTTTTCCTCTTTGATGCCTCTTTAAATAAAAAGGATGTGTAGTGGAAATCACGGTTGAGATTTTGTTGGCTCTATTTTTTGTTGCGACTGCCGCAGGCTTTATTGATGCGATGGCTGGTGGGGGAGGACTCATTACGCTCCCTGCGCTTTTGGCTGCGGGGTTGAGTCCGACTCAAGCTCTAGCAACTAACAAGTTACAAAGCTCGTTTGGCAGCTTCTCAGCTAGTTGGTATTTCGTGCGTAACGGTATTGTCAGCCTAAAGGAAATGCGTTTCGCGATACTCTGTACTTTTATCGGTGCAGCGATCGGTGCCGAGGCTGTGCAGTTTATTGATGCTAGCGTACTCACCAGTTTGATCCCTGTTCTTTTGATAGCCATTTCCCTCTATTTTTTACTCGCGCCAAGTACGCGAAAAATCGATGGAGAACCAAAGTTATCTGAAGCGATGTTTGCGCTATGCATTGGTGGGGGGATCGGTTTCTATGATGGCTTTTTTGGCCCTGGAACTGGATCTATTTTTACTGTTTGTTTTGTTGCACTAGGTCATTTCTCTTTGGTCGAAGCCACAGCTAGAACCAAAATCCTCAATTTTACGTCAAACATCGCGGCATTACTCTTTTTTATCTTAGCAGGGTTACCAGTGTGGAAGCTCGGTTTAACCATGGCTGTTGGCGGTTTTCTTGGTGCTCAGTTAGGGGCGAAGGTCGTGGTAAGTAAAGGGCAAAAATGGATTCGTCCTCTAGTTATTGTGATGTCGATGCTCATGGCAACGAAACTTCTTTGGCAACAACATCAGCAATGGATTTTGTCAGTATTATAACTCGTTCTCTACGTTCAACTACGCCTACTCATGAATTATATGTAAAGAAATACTGATATATCTATGATTTCATTATAGTGTGATATCGTACTTAAAATGAAAAAGTAATAAACAATTTTTATTTAATAAAGTTAGAATGCTAAGTTTAGAATATTTAATTGTTGGTTATATGTATCCTATTATATCTCGAGATAATACTCAGTCAAAAAGAGAATGCTATGCATTTTCTATCAATGAATTTGATAAATTGGTTAGTAAATTTATCCCTAAGCATGAACAGCTTCGGTGGAATAGTTTAAAGGATAAGTTAGAATTTATTGCAAACTACTATGCAACTGTAGATGATTTGGCGTATTTAGGTAGAGTTGCTGTAGCCTTGTCAGGTAGCGCAGCTCCTATTGCAGTTGAGAAGTATGGTGGTTTTAATCATATTGTAATTAAAGGAACACCTAGTTTACAAAGAAAAGTTATGGCTTTGTCTGGTAAGATTTCGCCACCGATGGCTGTAAGTTTTGCTATAGGAAAAGAAAAGGCATTACAGACGGTTAAGCAAGGTGCAATTATTACTGTTATTTTTGTCACATCTTATAGAATAGCTGAGTATTTCTTTAAAGAGTCAAATAAAAGAGTATTGGCTAAATTATTCGGAGTTATAGCAAGTGACATTATTAAAGTGGGTTTGGCTGCTTTAGTTGCTAGTATAACATTAAAAACGATGGTTTCTGTAGGTGTTGTCGCTGCTGGTGGTTCAGCAGCTCTGTTTGTGGTTGTTTTTGTCGGTGTTGTTGCCAGCTTTGCAGCTAGTAAAATAGATGAAGAATTTAACCTCACAAAGAGGTTCCAAAAGGAAATTATGCTATTTTGGTCTCAAAAGGAAGAGGTGGAAAAATGGGAGATGAAAGATAAAATAAACCAATACCGAGCGATGCAAAGCTTTAAAAATAGTGGTTTTTCATTATGAAAAATGAAGAAATAGATTATAGCACATTTATTATAGGTTCAATTCTATTTCCTATATGTACATATTTTATGATTTATCTTCCGGTATCTGATTTGTTGGATTTTTTTGGAGCAATTTCATCCGATCAGGAAAGCTTATCCTTAGGTGGTCAGAATATTCAGTTATTTTCATCCGGTTTTTTATTTGCTTTGCTTTCTTATGTTTCTATTTATACTGTTTCTACTAAGAGAAAGCCAAATAAAGAAAAACTTAAAAAGCTTTTTAAATTATGTTTTGTTTTATTAGTTTCTAGCTTTTTGTTTTCTTATATGTTTAATGAGTGGCTGCTGTCTTATGCTGAAAGTCATGGATACCATTATTCTGAGGAACTTAGTTCTCGATGGTTTTTAAGTGAGTACTATGTTTTTGTAAAATGACTATGAAATACACTTTTACATTATACTCTACTTCAATTGTCTAGTTGTTGTGATGTCGATGCTAATGGCAACGAAACTTCTTTGGCAACAACATCAGCAATGGATTTTGTCAGTGCTTTAACTCGTTTGCTGCGATATGTGCTGTGGCGCAAGCAGATATGTATTGGTCGAATTAACTGTCCTAGTTCTTCAAAGTCATAGCAGAATTTGGGTGTGATATTAAGTGTCTTCAGGATAGATTTAGGAATTAAAGCGGGAGCCATTCCGCCCAAAGCCAGTTGTGCTGCCGCAGTGTATGAATCCATTTCCATCAAAGGCTCAATTCCGTATTTTGACAAAATAGCTTGTTGGTAAGTATTGGCAGGATTGGTTAAGTCATTGGTCAAAATTGCTTTGGGTAGTTGCGAAAGTGGGTATCTACTGACGATTGAAAAAGGTTCATCAGTGAGGTGAAAGCTCATTAATCCATGGTGAGGCGGTAAATAACCAGCACAGAATCCCAGTGTCGCTTTACCTGATTTGACGTTCTCAATAATGCGTGGTGTATGATTGGTCGATATTCGTATGTACTGGTCATGGGCAAAGCGTTCAGCCATGATCACACTGAGGTATCCAGCGACTAAGGTTTCAGAGCAGTCTATCTTGATCAAAGAAGTATCTTCTATTTCTTGCTGATCATAGATCTGACCTCTTAACTCATTGAACGTTGGCTCGATCGTGTTGATGAGCGCGAGGCCATCGGAGGTCAGCTTTATGTGCCGACCACTTGGCTCAATCAATTTTTTTCCTAACTTCTTCTCTAGATTCGAAATGCGCTTACTCACCGCAGATTGACTAATATAGAGTTGGCTGCCCGTGCGGCTCATGGTTTTTTCTTTACTGAGGACAAGTAACGTCTCAATACCTTCAAGCAACATAATAATTAATGAAAGTTAGGAATGGTTGAGATAATTTAGCGAATTGTCCAAGAATTGGCGAATCAAATGAGCATAAATGAGAGGAGCCGACACTTGGTCGACTCGATGATGAGTGATGCTGTTTGTGTTTAACGGTTAATGGCGAAAGTTGGTAAGGATAGATGCCAACGAATAGCACCGAGACGTATAATAAGCGTTGAGATTACACCAGCGAGTAAAGCCGTTGAGTGGTCATAACCCATGTTTACCGCCATCGTATGGAAGATGCCGCCAATAATACATGCCGTAGCGTAGACTTCACTTCTTAATACCATAGGAACTTCGCGAGCCAGCACGTCTCGTATAATGCCACCTCCACAGCCAGTAATAACCCCCATTATCACAGCGACCATTCCAGATGCATTGTAGGCGAGTGCCTTCTCTACTCCAATTCCCACAAATACAGCGAGACCGATGGCATCACAAACGGGTAATACCCACCATGAGAGTCGCTTGGGTCTTCGAATAACAAGCATGGTTAGTAGACACGTAACAAATATCACCCATAAGTACGTAGTATCTGTTATCCAAAATACAGGAGTGGCACCTAGCGCCATGTCTCGGATTGTTCCGCCACCAATAGCAGTCACACTGCCGAGAACGATAACGCCGAATGGATCCATTTTTAAACGGCCCGCCAGTAACACGCCAGAGATAGCGAAAACTGCGGTACCGAACAAGTCGATCATATAAAGCAGCATGGAGTCCATGTTACTTAGTACCTTTATATAGTGTGAGAAAAAATGGGCGGAAATTGTACGGTATTTGCCACGAAATCGTTAGCGTTTTTGACGAACGCTTTTAAAGTGCTCACACACTTCTGTGATCGCATTTAGTGTGCGTGGGGTTGGGCGGTTAATCCAATCTGAGTTTAGAGACCAGATGTGTTTATTTCTAAGTGCGGGAAGCTCATTGCTCCACTCTGCCCACATACCATCATTACTCATTGCGTGACGAGAAGTAAAAATAACCTCTGGTTGGCGAGTGATGACCTGCTCGATGCTGACCTGAGGATAAGGCGCGCTGGATGCTGCGAAAATGTTTTCACCACCGCAAAAAGTAAAGACTTCACTTGGCCAGTTCTTCCCGGCGACAGTGATGATAGGCTTTTCACTCAACTGATAAAAGTAACGAACTTTCTCGTGCGTGTTGTACTTCTCTTTTAGTGTATTCAGTTGCGTTCTAAAATCTTCAGCGGCCTTTTGTCCTATTTGCGGGGTTTCGCTGTATTGGCTTAGCTGCTCGATATTATTGGCGATATCTTCCAGTGAGCCTGTAGTGGAATAATAGATAGGAATGCCGAACTGTTTAATTTTCTCCAGCTCTTTTGCCGGGTTTCCTGCCGGCCAAGCAATGACTAAATCCGGTTGAAGAGCAATAATGCGCTCTAATTTAATTCCTTGGTAATTAGAGACTCTTTCCAGCTGCTTTGCCTGCTCTGGATAATCACTCATTTCGCTGACAGCAACAAGCTTGTCTCCTAGCCCTGCCGCAAAGGCAATTTCAGTGGCATGCGGAGCTAAACTTACAATGCGTTGCGCTGGTGTTTGGGCGAAGGTCGCTGTCGAAACAAACAGCGTTAATGCGAAGCATAGTTTATTCATCATAATCCTTGATAAATCATTCCTAAAAGCAGACTTTGGATAGCTATCCAAACGAAGACTCGCCAAACGAGCAGCGTATGTATTTGTGAAAGGTGAATAGCCGATGGGGCGATTCGTCCACCGATTTTTGCGCGTTCCGCACGTATACCTTGATAGATAGCAGGGCCGCATAAAGAGAGTTGTAGTTTGTGTCCGATGGTACACAACACCCAGGCGGGCCCGGGTAGTGGCCAAGACTTCGCTTGTTGCTGTACACCAGAAAGCACATTGCTTACGTTCTTTCCTACAGCTAAAAGTATGGCAAAGAGACGAAGTGGAATAATATCCAGAGCGGCAACCAGCTGAACGGCAGGTTTACCAAAGGGCAAATATTGGCGTCGGTTAGGGGACCAAACTCGAGCTAACTCTGTGGCTAGTCGATACATTAACGCACCAATACCACCTGCTAGTGCGTACCAAAATAACACACCGATTACGTTGCGGCTGTATCCCATAATCACAGCTTCTGAGCTTGCTTTACCTATGCCGATGATCGAGAGGCTGTCAGTATCGCGATTAAGGTATGGTCTTAGTAATTGTCGGCACTGAGCTTTGTCTTCTCTCGACATACTTGTGACGAGTTGTTTCGTTAAGGCTTCGCTGTTGCGCCAGTCCAAAGCAATGATCAATAGCACTAGTTCGTATAAAGGCACTTGCCAAACGAATGGCTCCACGGCAATCAGCAAGATCAAGCAAGGCAATAGCATCAAGCCCAATGCAAGACTGCCGGAGGTCAGGCTCTGTGAGTAACTGTGATTATTGTTTACTTTGTTGGCGAGGTTCTCAGCTAACTTTCGCCATAAAGTGATGGGATGCGATGAACGGGGGATTGGTAAAAGAAGGTGAAAGAGCAGTGCGCCCCACATAATAAGGAGCGCACCGTTGGCATAAAATGACTGAAAAACTTCTTCCATGAATGAGTCGTTTACTTAATGAGTTCCAGCATTTTGAATACCATTTCGGAAGAGCTTTTTGCTGCTAGCGGTAGGAACTCATCAAAGCTCATTGGTGACTCTTTATCAGCGACATCTGAGATTGCACGCACAACAACAAACGGCGTGTTGAATTGGTGACAAGTTTGAGCGATAGCAGATGCTTCCATTTCTACCGCGATAACGGATGGGAAGTGCTTACGAATAAACTCTTGACGCTCAGCAGTACAAACAAACGCATCGCCAGTACAGATCAGGCCGCGAACTGCATGAGTGTTTTCCATTTGCGCTAGTGCCTTTTCTGCTAAATCCATTAGCTTTTCATCCGCTTTGAATGCAGCAGGCTGACCAGCCATTTGGCCAATTTCATAACCAAAAGCGGTCACGTCTGCATCGTGATGACGAACTTCTGTTGAGATAACAACATCACCTAGATTTAGGCTTGAATCGAAGCCACCAGCAGAGCCTGTGTTAATCACAACATCTGGCTGGTATTCATCAAGAAGAATGGTAGTGCCTACTGCAGCTGCAACTTTACCAATACCTGATTGTAGTACGACTACTTCTACATCATTAATTTGACCAGAGAAAAACGTACAACCTGCTTTATTTACGGTTTTGCAGTTTGTGATTGCTTCTTTCAGGATGGTCACTTCTTGTTCCATCGCACCGATGATACCAACTTTCATAACACTCTCTTTCGGTAAATATTTTAGTTGGCCGAGAGTATAGCACTCCCCGTGAGCAGTTTTCTATTTGATGAGCTTAGCTTGAGTGAGCTTTTCTCGTAATTGTTCGGCGCGCTTTCTGTTTACGCCAAAGTCAGAATAGCCCACACGTGACTCTGAGCGAACAATCAGTTTGTCTCCTGCTACTTTTAATTCGAGGTCATCCACGAAGCGCATGATTTTAGATGTGCATTCTATCCGAAGGTAATCACCCTCTTTTACCGCGGTTTTTGCGCCAGGAAGTTGAAGCGCGGCTTGCTCAATGGCATCTAACGTCGCGGACTCAGTGAGCAAAAAAGGTGCTAATTGAAACTTGTCTCTTGAGTCCTGAGTTGAAACGCAATTTGGTTTGTCACCACAAGGTGATTGAGAACGATCTGGCATACTGGTGACTCCTTGGCTGCAGGCTGTAAGGCTGAGTAAAGCGATGGAAAGGAGAGCGGCTTTTTTCATTGTATTTACTCTTATAATTTTGCTTCTAATTATATGGATACAAAAGAAAAAGGATCCAATAATAGGATCCTTTTTGTGATGTTAGCTGTGATTAGACTTCTAGGTAATCAAGAATGCCTTCTGCCGCTTTTCGCCCTTCATCAATGGCGGTTACGACGAGGTCTGAGCCACGGACCGCATCACCGCCAGCGAAGATTTTCGCATTGCTGGTTTGGTACATGAACGCTTGCTCAACAGGTGCCTTGATACGTCCCCATTGGTCTAAATCGACACCATACGGTTCCAACCAGTCCATTTTGTGTGGCTGGAAACCAAATGCCATGATCACGGCATCCGCAGGCAATACATGTTCACTGCCTTCCACTGGTTCTGGTCTGCGACGACCTGCATCATCGGGCTCACCTAAAGCGGTTTTTACCACTTTAACGCCCGATACGTTACCTGAGGCGTCGACCTCCACACCGAGTGGTTGCAGGTTAAACATGAACTTCACGCCTTCTTCCTTCGCGTTTTTTACCTCGCGACGAGAGCCAGGCATGTTGGCTTCGTCACGACGATAAGCACAAATCACATTGGAGGCTCCTTGGCGAATAGAGGTTCGTACACAGTCCATTGCGGTATCGCCACCACCAAGCACGACCACTTTCTTTCCTGCCATGTCGATAAAAGGTTGGTTGTTCTCAAGCTCCATGACTTTGTAGGTATTCGAAATTAAAAATGGCAGCGCGTCATATACACCCGGCGCATCCTCATTTTCTAGTCCTGCACGCATGTATTTATAGGTGCCAACGCCTAAGAAAATGGCATCGTACTCATCGATTAGATCTTGCATTTGTACATCTTTACCGACTTCCACGTTCATGCGGAACTCGACGCCCATTTCAGTGAACACACGGCGACGATTTTCCATTACCCCTTTTTCAAGCTTGAACGAAGGGATACCGAAAGTCAGTAGTCCGCCGATTTCTGGGTAGCGGTCAAACACGACTGGCTTAACGCCATTGCGCACTAGGATATCAGCGGCTGCCAAGCCTGCTGGGCCAGCTCCAATGATTGCGACCTTTTTATCGGTCCACTCGACCTTGGACATATCTGGCTTCCAGCCCATTTCAAAGGCTTTGTCGGTAATGTACTTTTCTATATTACCGATGGTGACGGCACCAAAGTCATCATTAAGCGTGCATGAACCTTCACATAGACGGTCTTGAGGACAAACGCGTCCACATACTTCAGGTAAACTATTGGTTTGATGCGATAGTTCAACCGCTTCAAGAATACGTCCCTCATTTGCCAGTTTTAGCCATTGAGGGATGTAGTTGTGTACTGGGCACTTCCATTCACAGTATGGGTTACCGCAATCTAAACAGCGGTCTGCTTGCGCAGTGGCTTGTTGCTTAGTAAACGGCTCGTAGATTTCAACGAACTCGATCTTACGAACTTTGATCGGCTTTTTAGCCGGATCGACACGTTGAACATCGATAAATTGATAAACGTTCTGGCTCATGATTCAAACATCCTCCATGATTACTGTGCTTGAACGCGCAGCTCTGCGGCACTGCGGCTCTGGTGACCAAGTAGCGTGCGAAGATCTGCCGCTTGTGGTTTCACCAAATAGAACTTTGGAATCCATTCATCAAAGTTCGCCAAAATATTTTCTGCGTGGCTCGACCCTGTTTCTTCAAGGTGTTCCGCAATCAGGCCGCGCAAATGCTCTTGGTGGATGTATAGATCGGACAATGAAATGGCTTCGACAGATTCAGTATTGACTCGACCTTCAAAGCTCTGGTTTTCATCCAGAACATAGGCAAAGCCTCCGGTCATACCTGCACCAAAGTTCACGCCTGTTGCACCTAGAATGGCAACAATACCGCCAGTCATGTACTCACAAGCGTTATCTCCCGCGCCTTCAATGACGGCAATCGTACCTGAGTTACGTACCCCAAAACGTTCACCCGCTTTACCTGCCGCGAACAGTTTACCGCCCGTTGCGCCGTACAAACACGTGTTACCAATAATGGTGGCTTCATGACACTTGAACGCTGTACCTAAGTGAGGTTTTATGGCGATCTTGCCGCCTGCCATGCCTTTCCCTACGTAGTCATTCGCATCACCTGTGAGGTACAGCTCTACACCACCTGCGTTCCAAACACCAAACGACTGACCTGCAGTGCCGTCAAGATAGATTTTGATAGGGGAAGCCGCCAATCCTTGGTTGCCATAGCGCTTCGCTATTTCGCCAGATAAGCGTGCACCCACAGAACGATCAGTGTTGATGACATTGTAGAAGAAACTTGCCGATTGGCTGTTTTCTACTGCATGCATGGCATCATCAATGATCTTTTGATTGAGCTCAGCTTTATCAAACGGTTTATTTGGTTCCGTCCAAAACAGCGGATGACCTTCAGGCGAGACGGGAGCTTCTAGAATGTTGGATAGATCCAATTTGGTTTGCTTCGCGGTAAAGCCTTCTACTGCTTCAAGTAAATCGGTACGACCAATCAAGTCCGTCAGTTTTTCAACGCCTAGCTCAGAAAGCAGCTCGCGCACTTCTTCTGCCAGTCCGGTGAAGTAGTTCATCACCATTTCAGGTAAGCCTTTGAAGTACTCTTTACGCAGCGTTTCGTCTTGAGTCGCAACCCCTGTTGCACAGTTGTTGAGGTGACAAATTCGCAGGAACTTACAACCCATAGCAACCATTGGCGCGGTACCAAAACCGAAGCTTTCCGCACCTAAAATTGCGGCTTTAACTACGTCTAAACCAGTCTTTAGACCACCGTCTACCTGTAGGCGGATCTTATGACGCAGACCATTAGCAACCAGTGCTTGTTGTGTCTCTGCTAGACCTAATTCCCATGGACTACCTGCGTATTTTACCGAAGTCAGTGGACTTGCTGCCGTACCGCCGTCGTAACCCGAGATGGTAATGAGATCAGCGTAAGCCTTGGCTACGCCCGTTGCGATGGTGCCGACACCTGGCTCGGAGACGAGTTTTACCGAAACCAGCGCATTTGGGTTGACTTGTTTAAGGTCGAAGATCAGCTGGGCCAAATCTTCAATTGAATAAATATCGTGATGTGGAGGAGGGGAGATTAACGTCACCCCTTGCACGGAGTAACGTAGCTTGGCGATTTCTGCGGTGACTTTGTGTCCCGGTAGCTGACCACCTTCACCTGGTTTAGCTCCTTGCGCTACCTTGATTTGTAGTACATCCGCATTAGTAAGGTAATGAGGCGTGACACCAAATCGGCCTGAAGCAATTTGCTTGATGCGCGAGTTACGTTCAGTGCCGAAACGGCGAGGATCTTCACCGCCTTCACCGGAGTTTGAATAGCCACCAAGACGGTTCATTGCAGTCGCGAGTGCTTCATGCGCTTCAGGGCTAAGTGCGCCAATGGACATGGCCGCAGAGTCGAAGCGTTTGAACAGTTCGGTTTTCGGTTCTATTTGCTCAAGTGGCAGCGGTGAGTCTGATTTTTTCAGCGACATTAAGTCACGCAACATAGCAACAGGGCGTTGATTCACTTGCTTGGCAAAGCTCTGATAGTCGTTACTTTCGCCAGATTTAACGGCTTGTTGCAGCGTGCCGACAACATCCGGGTTGTAAGCATGATACTCACCTCCATGGACATACTTTAACAAGCCGCCATGATCAATCGATTTACGTTTCGCCCATGCTTTGCGAGATAAGTTTGTAAGATCTTGCTGGAAGTCGTCAAAATTTGCGCCTTCAATACGAGTTGTGACGCCTTTAAAACACTGGTCGACCACATCTTGGCTCAAGCCAACTGCTTCAAACAGTTGTGAGCAGCGGTAAGAGGCGATGGTTGAGATCCCCATCTTTGACATGATTTTATACAGGCCCTTGTTGATGCCGTATTGGTAGTTCTGCATCACATCGCGATAGTCTTTCTCTAGTGCCTTATCATCAATCAGTTTACCTAACGCTTCATAAGCAAGGTATGGGTAAACTGCAGTCGCACCAAAGCCAAGCAAGACAGCAAATTGGTGTGGGTCACGTGCAGTTGCGGTTTCGACTACAATGTTGGCATCGCAACGTAAGTTCGCATCAATCAAACGAGTTTGAACGGCGCCGACTGCCATTGCCGCTGGAATTGGTAACTTGCCTTTGACCAAAGCGCGATCTGAAAGTACCACTAAAACCGTGCCTTCACGTACGACTTGCTCTGCTTGCTCACAGAGATCATTAATGGCTTGTTTAAGATCTTTCTCTTGTGGGTCGTAGTTGATATCTAGAATGGTATTACGGTAGTGATCGTCACCAAGCTCGAGCAGTTGCTGCATGTCTGAATAAAGCAGTACAGGCGAATCAAATGTTACGCGATGCGCGTGGCCATCGGTTTCACAGAAGACATTCATTTCCTTACCGATGCTGGTCGCCAGTGACATCACGTGTTTTTCACGCAGTGGATCGATCGGTGGATTGGTGACCTGAGCGAACTTCTGGCGGAAGTAGTCAGTTACCAAGCGCTCTTTTGAGGAGAGCACTGCTATTGGAGTATCGTCCCCCATGGAACCGACGGCTTCTTGCCCCATATCACCGAGGACACGCAGCACTTGATCGACTTCTTCATTGCTCATGGCAAACTGCTTTTGATAAGTCTTAAGTAAGTCTTCATCAAAGCTACGCTCACCTACTTGCTCCTCAGGTAGCTGAGAAAATGGTGTGAGTTTGCGAACGTTGTTTTCCATCCATTCGCGATAAGGGTGACGAGATTTCAGATCATTATCGATCTCGCTAGACTGCCAAAGCTTACCTTTACGAGTGTCGATGACGAGCAATTCACCCGGACCTACACGCCCTTTTTCGGCAACTTCATCTGGGGCGTAATTCCAAATTCCTACCTCAGATGCCAGAGTGATCAACTTATCTTTGGTAATTACATAACGCGCAGGACGCAGACCGTTTCGGTCTAGGTTACAAGCAGCATAACGACCATCGGACAGTACGATACCTGCTGGGCCATCCCATGGTTCCATGTGCTTGGAGTTGAAATCGTAAAACGCCCGCAGATCCGGATCCATATCTGGGTGGTTTTGCCATGCTGGTGGCACAAGCATACGCATGGCGCGGAAGATATCCATGCCACCAGCTAAGAAGAGATCCAGCATATTATCCAAGCTAGAGGAGTCTGAACCTGTCTCGTTCACAAATGGTGCTGCAGTTTGAAGATCGGGCAGCAGTGGTGACGAGAACTTGTAAGCGCGCGCGCGCGCCCATTGGCGGTTACCTTCAATGGTGTTGATCTCACCGTTATGAGCAAGATAGCGGAACGGCTGAGCCAATGGCCAACGCGGTTGAGTATTGGTAGAAAAACGCTGGTGGAACAGACAGATAGCGGATTCCATGCGTAGATCAGCAAGATCAAGGTAGAAGCGAGGCAAGTCCGCAGGCATGCACAGGCCTTTGTACACCAAAACTTGAGTCGACAAGCTACAGATGTAGAAATCAGGATCTTCGGTGATTTGTTTCTCGATGCGACGGCGTGCGATGTAGAGACGGCGTTCAATGTCACGCTCTCGCCAACCAGCCGGTGCAGAGATAAAGACTTGCTGAATATTTGGAAGCGAGTTAGCCGCAATTGGACCGAGCACTTCTGAATTGGTTGGAACTTCACGCCAACCGGCCACTGTTAGCGTCTCTTGCGCAAGTTCTCTGTTGACGATGTCTTTAGCGAGTTGAGCTTTGACCGGATCTTGGTTGAAGAAAATCATCCCTACGGCGTATTGCTTGCCAAGGTTGAAACCATTTTCTTCGGCAATAAGACGTAAATAGGAATCGGGCTTTTGTAATAGAAGACCACAACCATCACCGGTTTTACCATCGGCGGCAATACCACCACGGTGGGTCATTCGGTCAAGTGCAGAAATTGCTGTACGAACCAGCTTGTGGCTTTGTTCGCCTTCCATATGCGCGATCAAGCCAAATCCACAGTTGTCTTTCTCAAGACTTGGATCATAAAGAGCCATTGCAATTCTCCCTTTGCTTATCCGTCATCCCGACAGATATATCAACACTGCTTACGTTGATAGTGATGACTGAATATGCGTCATCTTTTATGGTTTTATGTATATTTATTCAATAAAAGCTGTGAAATATTTAACATTTTTTGAGTGTTTTATTTTCATCAACTTCACAAGCTATAGCTTATTGTAAAAAAGGTCAAGTTATTAGTGGATAATCACGTGAATATGCGATTTACCATTTAATAAGCTAAAATAGTTTAATGATTTCAAATAGATAGAAAATTGATTGTTACAAAAAAGTAACATTTGATTCTGTGGGAAATAAAAAAGACCAGCATAAAATGCTGGTCAAAATAGAAAGATTGGAAGGAATTGTTTTCTTTCTTTGCTAATAGCCATCGATATCGCTGATGGCTATTTATGGCATTGAAAGAGGGAAGCGTGAATACTTCCGTTAAGCAGAAAGCATCAGTGAATCTGCTTTTGCTTCTAGGTTTGTGCCATCCATTAGGTAGTCATCGATAGCACGAGCACATTCGCGACCTTCGTTGATACAACGAACCACCAAAGATTGGCCTGTTCGCATATCACCAGCAGCAAATACGCCTTCTTGGTTAGTAGCAAAACCTTGAGTTGCTACGTTACCGCGATCATCTAGCGCGATATCCAGTTGAGCAAGCACGCCTGTAGGTTCTGGGTGTAAGAAGCCCATTGCTAGGAATGCCATATCACATGGGATCACTCGCTCGCTGCCTTCTACTTCTTTGAAACTTGGGCGCTCGCCTGGTTTTGCATCTTGCCAAACGATATCAGCAAGACGAAGGCCTGTGACTTCACCTTTGTCATTTCCGATGAACTCTTTGGTCAGGATGTTCCAGTGACGATCGACACCTTCTTCATGAGAGGTCGAAGTACGTAGGATCATTGGGTATTGAGGCCAAGGCATATTGGCTGGGCGCTTCTCTGGTGGAATCGGCATGATTTCCACTTGAGTTACGCTTGCTGCGCCGTGACGGTTTGACGTTCCTACACAGTCTGAACCGGTATCACCACCACCAATGACAACCACATGTTTACCTTTTGCGTGAATCTCTTCCGTTTTCAGGTCCATGTTATTTGCACGTCGGTTGTTTTGACCTAGGAATTCCATTGCGAAGTGAACGCCTTTGAGCTCACGACCCGGAACTGGCAAATCACGAGGAACAGTTGAACCACCCGTCAGTAGAACCACATCGAATTCTTGACGCAGTTGCTGAGCATTCACATCAACACCAACATGTTGGTTAACTTTGAATTCAATACCCGCTTCTGCCATCAGGTTGATCTTACGATCAATCACGTCCATACCCAGTTTGAAATCTGGGATACCAAAACGCAGCAGACCGCCTACTTTCTCGTCACGCTCGAATACCGTCACAGTATGACCGGCGCTGTTTAGCTGCTCAGCAGCCGCAAGGCCAGCAGGGCCCGAACCAATGATCGCAACGGTTTTGCCTGTGCGAGAACGTGGTGTTTTTGGTTTGGCGTACCCTTCACGATACGCCGTTTCTACGATGGTTTTCTCGATATTACAGATAGTGATTGGGTCTTGGTTGATGCCAAGTACACAAGCACTTTCACACGGAGCAGGGCAAACACGACCAGTGAACTCTGGGAAGTTATTGGTTGAGCTTAGAATGTTCCATGCTTCTTCCCAGCTATCACGATAAACCGCATCGTTAAACTCTGGGATGATGTTACCGATAGGGCAGCCGTTATGACAAAACGGCACACCACAATCCATACAACGAGAAGCCTGAGTATTGATCTTGTCACCAAACTCCTCGTTCAGAACGAACTCTTTGTTGTTCTTGATGCGTTCAGCTGGGTCGATCTTCTGTGGTAGTTCACGACCATGCTCTAAAAATCCAGTAGGCTTACCCATTATACGGCCTCCGCTTGAGTTTCGTTTCCTTGAGACTGTGCTTCAGCTTTGCGTTTTTGAAGAACCGCTTTGTAGTCACGCGGCATTACCTTAACCATAGAGGCTAGGCTAGCTTCAAAGTTGTCTAGGAAAGACTGAGCGACTTCACTTCCTGTGAATTGAACATGCTTAGTTAGCATGTCGAGTAATAGATCTCTGTCTTCTTGCTCGATTGGATCTAGGTCTACTAATTCTGGGTTCAGTTTTGACTCAAAGTCGCCTGATTTATCCCATACGTAAGCCACGCCGCCACTCATACCTGCAGCAAAGTTACGACCTGTTGAACCAAGGATGATGGCTGCACCGCCAGTCATGTATTCACAACCGTGGTCACCGACGCCTTCTACTACTACTTTCGCGCCTGAGTTACGAACACAGAAACGTTCACCAGCCATACCGCGAATGAAAGACTCACCCGAAGTTGCACCGTAGAAACACACGTTACCAACCACGATGTTGTCTTCCGCGACAATGCTTGATTTCGCATCTGGGTAAAGTACTAAGGTACCGCCAGATAAGCCTTTACCCCAGTAGTCGTTCGCGTCGCCTTCCACTTCAAACTTCACGCCCTTAGCGAGGAATGCACCGAATGACTGACCCGCAGAACCTTTGAACTTCACGTTCATTGGCTGAGGTAGACCGGCATCTTTGTACACTTTCGAGATTTCGTTCGACAACATGGTACCTGCAGAGCGGTCCGTGTTGACGATAGGGAACTCGGCATTTACCGCTTCGCCTTTCTCGAGTGCAGGAATCGCCGCTTGAATCAGTTTGCGGTCTAGCACTTCTTCTAGGTTGTGGTTCTGCTGCGTTTGGTTATGGATACCGTCTGACTCACGTGGCTGTTCAACGTGTAGAACAGGAGACAGATCTAGGTTCTTGTATTTCCAGTGAGAAACGTCCTGGCGAATCTTCAACTTCTGACCTTGACCGACCATCTCATCAATAGTGCGGAAGCCAAGTTCAGCCATGATTTCACGTAGACCTTGTGCCATGTATTGGAAGAAGGTTACGACGTCTTCTACGCGACCATCAAAGCGCTCGCGAAGCGTCTTGTTCTGAGTTGCGATACCAACAGGACAGGTGTTCTTATGACACTTACGCATCATGATACAACCTTCAACCACCAATGCTGCGGTTGCTACGCCCCATTCTTCTGCACCTAGTAGTGTTGCCACAGCAAGGTCGCGAGGTGTCTTCATCTGACCGTCCGCTTGAACCACGATACGGTTACGTAGACCGTTCTTCAGTAGGGTTTGGTGTGTTTCTGCCAAGCCAAGCTCCCAAGGAAGACCAGTATGACGGATTGAAGACATTGGTGATGCACCAGTTCCGCCGTCGAAACCTGCGATAAGTACAACGTCCGCTTTCGCTTTAGCAACACCAGAAGCGATCGTACCTACGCCAGCTTCCGATACCAGCTTCACGTTTACACGACCCGCGCGGTTCGCGTTCTTCAAATCGTAGATAAGCTGAGCCAAATCTTCGATTGAGTAGATATCGTGGTGTGGTGGCGGCGAGATAAGACCGACGCCTGGAGTAGAGTGACGTGTAGCACCGATCCAGTCATCTACTTTATCACCTGGTAGCTGACCACCTTCACCTGGTTTCGCACCTTGAGCCATCTTGATTTGTAGCTCATCAGCGTTGGTTAGGTAGTAAGAGGTTACGCCGAAACGACCCGAAGCTACCTGCTTGATTGCAGAGCGTTCCCAATCGCCGTTCTCTTTGCGCTCGAAACGCATTGGGTCTTCACCACCTTCACCAGAGTTCGATTTCGCGCCAAGACGGTTCATCGCAACAGCTAGTGTGGAGTGTGCTTCGTAAGAAATAGAACCGAATGACATAGCACCCGTCGCGAAGCGTTTCACGATGCTTTCAATTGGTTCGACTTCGTCGATAGAGATAGAACCGGCTGGGTTCTTAATGAATTCTAGCTGGCTACGCAGAGTTACCGCGTTGTCACCTTGTTTATCGACTGCTGTCGCGTACTGCTTGAACTGATCGTAGTTCTTGTTGCGCGTCGACTCTTGTAGGAGAGAAATGGTTTCTGGGTTGAATAGGTGCTTCTCACCACGCTGTTTCCATTGGTAAACACCACCCACATCCAGCATTTGAATTGGGATTTCGCGTTGTGGATAACCGATGCGGTGACGAACGAGCACTTCTTTAGCAATATCGTCAAGGGTGAGACCTTGGATACGAGAAACTGTACCTGTGAAGTACTTGTCTACCACTGACTTATGAATACCTAAGGCTTCGAAGATTTGCGCACCGTGGTACGACTGCAGGGTTGAGATACCCATCTTCGAGAAGATCTTCAGAAGACCGCCATTGATCGCTTTACGGTAGTTGTTGAACAGATCGCGAGGGTTCGCTTCTGGGTCCAGCTTCTTCGTACGCTGAAGCTCAATGATGGTTTCAATCACTAGGTATGGGTTAACGGCGTTGGCACCGTAACCAATTAGCGTTGCAAAGTGGTGCGTTTCACGCGCGTCACCAGTTTCAACCACGATGTCACACTTCGCACGTAGACCTTTGCGGATCAAGTGGTGATGCACTGCACCAACTGCCAGCATGGCTGGGATCGCCGCGTGATTTGAGTTCACAGCACGGTCAGTTAGCAGGATGATTGAGTAACCATCAATAACCGCATCTTCTGCGTATTGGCAGATACGTTTTAGTGCGCGCTCAAGCTTGCCTTGGTCTTCACTGGCTTGGAATACGATATCCAGTGTCTTCGCCTGAAGATGCTCGTTGTCAATAGCACGCAGTTTCTCAAGCTCAGAGTTCGCCAGAACAGGCGATTCCAATTCGACTTTCTGACAGTGAAGTGGTGTTTCAGTCAGAAGGTTTTGGTCTTTACCCAAGTAAGTGTTCAGCGACATCACCATACGCTCACGGATCGGGTCAATCGGTGGGTTAGTTACCTGTGCGAACAGCTGCTTGAAGTAGTTTGAAAGATGTTGAGACTGATGAGATAGAACTGCAAGAGGCCAGTCGGCACCCATTGCTGACAATGGTTCTTTTGCGTCATTCGCCATTGGAACGATGATTTCGTTCACTTCTTCAGTACTTACGCCAAACGCTTGTTGGCGGTGTAGAAGATGTTCTGGCTTAGGTTGGCTGAACTGGTTGCTCGCATCTGGCAGCTTCTTCAAGCTCAGTAGGTTTTCTTCTACCCACTTTTCGTAAGGCTGCGCTGTTGCGATGGTGTCTTTCACTTCTTCATCAGAGATGATGCGACCTTGCTCTAAGTCTGCAACGAAGATGCGACCTGGTTGTAGACGACCGCGGAACTCAACGTTCTCTGGCTCAATATCCACAACACCAGATTCTGATGCCATTACTAGGAAGTTATCTTTGGTCACTGTGTAGCGAGAAGGGCGCAGACCGTTACGGTCGAGTGTCGCACCAACTTGAACACCATCAGTAAAACATACTGAAGCCGGACCATCCCATGGTTCCATGATGTTCGCGTGGTATTGATAGAACGCACGACGCTTAGGATCCATGTTTTTGTTTTCTTGCCATGCTTCCGGGATCATCATCATCAATGCGTGCGGCAGGCTGCGACCAGAAAGAACTAGGAGCTCAAGAGCCATGTCAAAGTTAGATGAATCCGAACTACCTTCCTGACAAATAGGAAGCAGCATGTCGATTTCAGCTTGGGTAAATAGATCGGATTCAATGATCGCCTCACGGGCTTTCATCCAGTTCAAGTTACCTCGAACTGTATTGATTTCACCGTTGTGGGCAATGTAACGGAAAGGTTGTGCAAGACGCCATTTCGGGAAGGTGTTGGTAGAGAAGCGAGAGTGTACCAGTGCCAGTGCGGTCACCATGGTCGGGTTTTGCAGATCAAGGAAGTACTGAGGTACTTGCTCGGTCGTTAACTGACCTTTGTACACCAATGTCTTGTAAGACATAGAGTTAATATAGAAGTCATCACCAATGTTCGAAACGCTTTCTAGGCAAACACGTACAGTGTAGTTACGAAGTACGTACAGTTTGCGCTCTAGCTCTTCAGGTGTAATACCTGGACCACCAGAGATAAACACATGCTCAAACTGAGGCTCTGTGCTTAGCGGGTCGGCACCGATCATTGAGTTATCGGTTGGCAATACGCGGTAGCCAATAACTTCAAGGTCTAGACGCTGAGCGTTGCGTTCTAGAATGTCACGGCATTGCTCGCGTTTGTATTCGTCTTTCGGGAAAAGTACGACACCCACACCATACTTTTCAAATGAAGGTAGTTTAATGCCGAGCTTAACGGCCTCTTCTAATAGGAATTCATGAGGTTTTTGTAGCAAGATACCCGCACCATCACCGCTGCATGGATCACAACCTTGACCACCACGGTGCTCCATGCGAGCTAGCATATCCAATGCTTGAGTCACTACTTCATGAGATTTACGGTTTTTAAGGTGAGCAACAAAACCGATACCACACGCGTCATGCTCCAATTCAGGAGTATATAGACCCTGTGGATTTTGCTCTCTATCTACCATAGATACATCCTTCCAGTTCAATGTCGACGCAAAAGCACCAGGCAGGCAAATGCCACCTAGACCATTGATTACGTCTTGTCCT
This sequence comes from Vibrio sp. VGrn 2, assembly GCF_009361695.1. NCBI lineage: Bacteria > Pseudomonadati > Pseudomonadota > Gammaproteobacteria > Vibrionales > Vibrionaceae > Vibrio > Vibrio sp. VGrn 2. The sequence continues at coordinate 109,920 of NZ_RBWD01000011.1, forward strand.
TTATATTTATTATCGCCACCGATCTAGGTTGACCGATCTTGATTCCTTTCCGTATCTCGCAGGAAAAGTTTTGCGAGAAAAACAATCCTTGGTGGTATCCCTTTATTTATTGCCACTATTTAGTGATTTATATAGGTAGGAGTGGGATAACACCGACAAATCCCGCAGTGTACTTTGTAATAAAAGTCACAAAAATAACGGGGTTGTGTAAGTATCCTACAATTTTGTCACTTCAGAATGCAATGAAAAAGTCGACGTTGTGACCCAATTTTTTCGTTTAATTATGCATTTTTAGTTTAACATTTACGCAACATGAACGTTTTTTATCTGTATTTATGCAGGTTTATTGATTTTGAGCCGTATGATGTTTGTTTGAATTGACTAGTATTGTGTGTTTTTTCTTGCAGGGATGTAATTTATTTACACAGATCGTAGTGAGATTGATTACGGTTCATTGTTGGTGAGAATTTATGCAGTTACATGAGTTGGTCAATACAATCGGCCAAGATCTTCAGCGTCGATACGGTGAAAAAGTCCATAAACTAACGTTGCACGGTGGATTTAGTTGCCCTAACCGAGATGGCACGATTGGTCGGGGAGGATGTACTTTTTGTAATGTGGCTTCGTTTGCGGATGAAGAAGTACAGATAAAGAGTATTCACGATCAGTTGAAAGATCGTGCGGGCGAAATTCATCGAGCGAAGAAGTATCTCGCTTATTTTCAGGCTTACACCAGTACTTATGCGGAAGTGCAAGTGCTGAAAAATATGTATGAAGAAGCACTAAAAGCGGCTGATATTGTGGGATTGTGTGTCGGGACTCGTCCAGATTGCGTGCCTGATGCCGTATTAGATTTGCTGTCTGACTATGTACAGCAAGGTTATGAAATTTGGCTAGAGTTAGGGCTTCAAACCGCTAATAACGACACCCTTAAGCGCATCAATCGCGGTCATGATTTCGAATGTTATGCCGAGATCACCAAGCGTGCGCGTGCGCTAGGTATTAAAGTCTGTACTCATTTAATTGTTGGATTACCGAAAGAAAGCCGCGACGATAATATTGAGACGCTGCAAAAAGTGTTAGCCGTGGGCACGGATGGCATTAAGTTACATGGCTTGCATATTGTGGAAGGCAGCACCATGGCGAAAGCGTGGCGTGCAGGACGATTAGAGGCGCCAGAGCTAGAAGAATATGTCGCAATTGCCAGTGAGATGATTCGTATGACGCCACCGGACGTGATTTACCATCGCGTTTCATCAGCAGCTCGTAGACCTACCTTATTATCGCCACTGTGGTGTGAAAATCGCTGGCTGGCGATGACTGAAATTGGTCGAGCCCTCAGTGAGCATGGTGCTCAAGGAAGCCTAACGGGAAACGCTTTTATCTATACTAAACCGGAATTAATAGCAGATCGCTCAATAAATAACTGATATATTTTAACCAGTTTTCTTTAAAGGTTTAAACGATGGATCAGTTACTCAATTGGCTTTGGGATGGTCAAGGCGGTTATGGCTATGTCGTCTTGTTATTAATTGCTAGCGTGTGCGCGTTAGCACTGATCTATTTGCACTTTCAAACATCACTTAAGCAACTCGTAACGGATTCACCCTATCCAGTCATAGTGCTGGATACTGGCCATGCTCAGATCTTGTTATCTAACCAAGCTGCGATGCAGTTATTAGGTATTCGCTCTCTAGGCACGGGATATTTGTATCCCGCTTTATTCGATATTCGTGAGCTTGAGTCGTTTCTCGACAGTGTCTCTAGTCGTCATTTTAGCCAGCAGGTATTTGATTGGCGCTTATCTGAAAGCGAATCTATCAAGGTGGAGTTGTCAGGAAGAAAGAGTTTGCTGCGCAATCACCGTGTTTGGATCATCTACGCGCAGCTATATCAAGCCACTCATCAAGAGCAGCAACAAGAGCTTGCGCAATTAACGATTGCCCGTTCGGCACTAGACTCACTCTCTGAGTTAATTTGTACCCAAGATCGCCAAGGGAATTTATTAACGACGAACCGAGCATTTGATCAATTTTGGGAAGGGCGAAGGGAAGAAGCCTGCGCATCAAAGGCTTCCATGGGCGAGGCTACCAGAAAGAGTGAGCGCAAGTGGACGACGGATCCACAAGGTCGCAGTTGCTTATTGGAAGTGAATCAAAATTCCCTTGTGTCACCGAGTGGTGAGCTTATCGGTACATTATCCATTAGTCATGATGTGACCGAGTGGCACAAAATGCAGCAAAACCTGAGAGATGAAATGGAGCGCCGTAAAGATACAGAAGTTGCGTTGGCGCAAAGGGATACCATCTTACAAACTATTCTTGACGCTAGCCCTGACTCTATCGGTATCTTCAATGAGAATATGGTCTATCAAGCGTGTAATAAACCGTTCGTTAATGCATTAGGTATTTCAGACGTGTCTGATTTGATCGGTAAGCGCCTTCAAGATGTCATTCCTGAAGAGATGTACGCTCGCTTAGCTGCTAGTGATTTAGATGCATTGCGTCAGTCAGAGCCTGTCCGATACATAGATAAAGTCGTTAGCAGTGATGGCAAAAGTACGTGGTTTGATGTGGTGAAATCGCCCTTTAAAGATAAAGCTTCAGGAACGAATGGTGTGCTGATCATGGCGCGTGATATTTCTGAACGTTACCTTGCCGAACAAAAGTTGGAGAGAGCCAATTTAGAGTTAGAAAAGTTGAGCTTTATGGACAGCTTAACTCAGGTATCGAACCGACGCCGCTTCGATGAACAACTGCAGGTACTATGGTACCACCATGCCCGCGAAAAGCTGCCGCTCACTATCATGTTGTGTGACATCGACTTTTTCAAAGATTACAACGACTGTTACGGCCATCAACAAGGTGATGAAGCATTGGTCAGTGTTGCTACCGTATTCACAAAAGTCATCAATCGCTCTTCGGATTGTGTTGCGCGTTATGGTGGTGAGGAGTTCGGTTTTATCCTGCCGAATACCACAACGGAAGGCGCGAGCAATGTAGCGCAGCGTATTCATGAACAAATTCGACAACTCGATATGGAGCACGACAGCTCAGAAGCATCGGAACGTCTCACGGTCAGTATCGGTCTTGTCTCTTATATTCCTCAACATGGTGATGAACCGGAAATGGGTATTGCCATGGCTGACAGTGCGCTATACCAAGCCAAAGCGGATGGACGTAATCGCACCTGTATTCACCCCAGTTCTTGCTAACGCTTTGTGACCGCTTGCTCTAAGTTGATAGCTGATTGTTTAAATCGCCGTATTAAACACGTTAAACTTACCGAAGCCTGTGCGTTCGTTGGTTAACTTATCTTTTTATCTTGTTTAGCAAGCGCAGTTCGCACTACGTATTTTTCACTAATCACACAGACCTAAATTGCGTTAGGCCGAATATGTCTGCTCGTTTTTTATCATTGAAGGGCAACATCTAGCCAGCACCATGGAGTAGTTAATGAAACCCATGAAAAATCTCGCCCAGTATTATGTCGACTTGCTAGTCAAACTGGGGATTGTTCGTTTCTCGATTTTGCTGGCCCTTGCGCTGGTGGCATTAGCCGTTGTGGTGCAGGTGGGGATTACTTTAGCTCTCAAGGGGCGAGTCGACGATATCGACATTGTCCGTTCGGTGTTTTTTGGTCTCTTGATTACACCTTGGGCGGTTTATTTTCTTTCTGTTGTTGTTGATCAGCTAGAAGAGTCTCGCCAGCGTTTAACCAAGTTGGTGTCCAAACTGAAAGACATGCGCTCGCGAGACCAAGAACTGAATTATCAACTGCAACAAAACATCGAAAAGCTCAACCAAGAAATTGAAGAGCGTATTAAAGCAGAAGAAGCTCGAGAAGAGGCGATGCAAGATCTCGAAAACGAGGTGTTCCAACGAGAGCGTACTCAGTTAGAGCTGGCGGAACGCACTGCACTACTGCGTTCATTTATTGATGCCTCGCCAGACTTAATTTACTACCGCAATGCCGATGGTGTGTTCTCCGGTTGTAACCGGGCAATGGAAGAGCTAACAGGCAAGAAAGAGCACCAGTTAGTCGGATTAAGCCCTTGGGATGTGTATAGCAAAGAAATCGCTGAGCACATCGTTGATACTGACCAAAAGGTCTTCGCCGATAATCAAGCCATCACTTACGAGCAGTGGCTAGAGTATCCTGATGGACGCAAGCACTACTTTGAACTGCGTAAAGTGCCGTTTTACAGCAAAGATGGTCGTCACCTTGGATTGGTAGGTTTTGGCCGTGACATCACTGAACGTAAACGTCATGAAGAGTCGTTAGAGAAAGCAAGCCGTGATAAGACTACTTTCATCTCAACCATCAGTCATGAACTGCGAACGCCACTAAATGGCATTGTGGGTTTAAGTCGCATGCTTCTCGATAGTCCGTTGACAGAAGAGCAGCGCAAACACATGCAGACCATCAATGTGAGTGCGATTACGCTAGGAAACATCTTCAACGATATTATCGATATGGATAAGTTTGATCGCCGCAAGCTAGAACTATTACCTGCGCCACTTAACTTCGAAGACTTCGTCGCTGAGATTGAAAGCATCTCTGCTTTGATGGCGGAGCAAAAAGGGCTGCGTTTTGACTTAGAACGTTTGAGTGATTTACCAAAAGCAATTGAAGTGGATGCGACCCGTTTGCGTCAGGTAATTTGGAACTTGGTCAGCAACGCAATGAAGTTTACCAAAGAAGGTGGCGTTGTGATGACGGTGAGCGCGGATGTAGAAGACGATTTTGCGACCATTATTATGGAAGTGGAAGACACAGGTATTGGTATACCTGAAGATGAGCTCGATAAAATCTTCGCCATGTATTACCAAGTGAAGTCGGGCAAAGACAACCTACATGCGGTCGGTACAGGCATTGGTTTGGCGGTATCTAAGCAACTGATCAATATGATGGATGGTGACATTACTGTCGCTAGTGAAGAGGGTTTTGGTAGTACTTTTACCGTATCGATTCACGTTCCTATTGTGGAACTCGAAGAACCTGTCATTGATGCAAAACGCGACAATATGCATCTCAACATCTTTATGGTCGAAGACATTGAGCTTAACGTCACTGTTGCCAAATCGTTGCTTGAGAGCTTAGGGCACTCCGTTACCGTGGCGATGACGGGACAAGAAGCGCTCGTGAACTTTGTGCCAGAAAAATATGACTTGGCGTTGTTGGATATTCAGCTGCCTGATATGACGGGGTTTGATGTCGCAAATTATTATCGCGAGCATTATAACAATCTGCCTCCATTGGTCGCCCTAACAGCTAATGTGATGAAAGATCGTCGTGAATACTTAGATAACGGCATGGATGATGCCATCAGTAAACCGCTTGCTGTGAACGCCATTCAGTCTGTAATTGATAAATTCTTCGCGCATCAGGTAGAGCAGCAAGAGCAACCTGAGAGCGTTCCAGAAACAGTGGAAGAGCCGACTCCTTCTCCTGTGATTGAGACACACTTGCTCGATATGGATATGTTAGAGTCTTACGTCGACATTGTTGGTGCCAAGCCGGTCTACGACAGCATAAAAATGTTTGAAGACATGATGCCAGACTATATTGATGTCTTAGACTCAAACATGACGGCAAAAGATCAAGATGGGATTGTTTCTGAAGCGCATAAAATTAAAGGCGCTGCAGGTTCGATTGGCCTCAAACGTATCCAAAGTGTGGCGCAGAAAGCGCAATCTCCCGATATGCCAGCATGGTGGGAAAACATTTCAGACTGGGTTGAAGAGATCAAAAATGAATACCAAAACGATATTCAAGTCCTCAAAAGTTGGTTGGAACAAAGGAAATAACATGAAAAAAATCGCACCGTTGGCGTTGGTTATAGCATTGATGGCTGGCTGCAGTTCCGTTCCAAGTGTGAACTGGCAACAAAACAGTCAGATTACGATTAACCAGGTGAATGTCGAGCTCAAAAGTAACTTATGGGTGAACCTGATGCCGACCGTTGGGGAAGTGCAAGAGCAAAGCATTCAAGGATCACTTTACCTTGAAGGAGACCAGTTACTCCCAGCCAACCTGACTGCCGAAGCGCTTATCATCAAGCAAGGGGAAAAAGAGTGGTGGGTGGATGAAGACTCTTTAGAAACTCGAACTCATAGTGAGAGCCAATGGGAAGTAGCTTTCACGTCTCAGGTAGACGCAGACACAGAAAAATCGGTTGATATCGCGGTACTTTTAGACGACGCAGGTAAACAGCGCTGGTTAGTGGAAAAATACGTGAAGATTAACAAGGTTTATTAGACTCAGTGATTGTCCGCTAATTGCTAAACCCAAAATAAAAGGGCTTGCTCAATGAGCAAGCCCTTTGCGTATTAGCGATTCAATTAGTCTTCTAGATCGCCACAGAAGCGGTAACCTTCGCCGTGGATAGTCGCGATGATTTCAGGAGTGCCTGAAACAGACTCAAAGTGTTTACGAATACGACGAATCGTTACGTCTACAGTACGGTCATGCGGCTTAAGTTCACGGCCAGTCATCTTCTTAAGAAGATCGGCACGAGTTTGAATCTTACCTGGGTTTTCACAGAAGTGAAGTAGAGCTCGGAACTCAGAGCGAGGGAGCTTGTAGCTATCACCAGCAGGGCTTACTAGAGAGCGGCTGTTGATGTCCAGTACCCAACCATTGAATTCATACTTTTCTACTGAGCGTTTCTCTTCTTGCACCGCGTTAGAGCTCATTGAGCGGCTAAGTAGGTTGCGAGCACGAATAGTCAGTTCACGTGGGTTGAATGGTTTAGTGATGTAGTCATCTGCACCAATCTCAAGACCTAGGATCTTGTCCACTTCATTGTCACGGCCTGTCAGGAACATTAAAGCAATGTTCGCTTGTTCGCGTAGTTCACGCGCTAACAGAAGGCCATTCTTGCCTGGAAGATTAATGTCCATAATAACCAAGTTGACTGAGTTGTCAGACAACACTTGGTGCATCTCTTCACCGTCACTGGCTTCAAAAACAGCGTATCCCTCTGCTTCAAAAATACTCTTAAGAGTGTTACGAGTTACTTGCTCATCTTCAACGATAAGAATCTGCGGGGTTTGCATTGGCGGTACCTAAATTTGTGACAAAATTGTGCTAATAGAATAAATTCTAGGCAAAAATATAACATACAGGTAATGTGATTTTGATAATAAATCAAGTTGATCAAAAAAACACTTCTTTCAGTTATCCGCCCTCCATGGAATTTTGCCAACTCACCAGTATCCAATGGCGACGTTTATTCTAAAGGGCTTGTTTACCTTTCATTTCCCGCTTTCTGTGGGGCCTGAAACGTAAACACCCTAAGATATGGAGCGGATTTTATATTGTTAACAGCATGCTAACAATGCTCAAATGTTAATTCCATTCAGTTTGTTGATTTATATCAATTGATGAAATGTAACTGTTATTAATCGTTTAAGACTTATGATAGAAAAAAGTAATACGAACATAGACGCATCGTTATGGAATGCTTATTCAGAATCTTTTTTCAGATTCGAGGCCGAGTGGTGCGTTTCAAACTACGCTGTGATAACCGCTTGGAACCCATACAGTAATTTGCGGTCCAAAGAAGAGAACTGCATAAGCAATCAAGCATTAGAAACACTGCTACAGCACGTTAATTACGCGCCTATCACAGTAGGTGACAGCTCTTTTACATGGTATGAGGAAAGCTTTGCCGTCGAGTTATCACCAGAGGCGGCGGTCGCATTGGCGAATGACTTTCAACAAAACGCGATTTACTACGTCATTGATGATCAACTTTACCTTATTGCGTGCTCACAGCCGAAAGTGTTGCATAAGTTAGGCTCCCTTAAGCCTCGACTCGTATAGGAAAGGATACTACTCACCGAAGCACTGCTTGGGTGAGAAAATTCACGGAGGAAATATGAGAGACATTACACCCGATATTTGTGACCAATTTGAAGACCAAGTTACCCTGCTTACTTTGCCACTGCAGAACTTTGGTCAACGCACCGCTTTTTACGGAGAAATTGTCACAGTGCGTTGCTATCACGACAACTCAAAAGTACGTGAAGTACTGGGCGAAGATGGAACGGGGAAAGTATTGATTGTTGACGGACATGGTTCGTGTCAGAAAGCATTGCTTGGCGATCAATTAGCAATACTCGGAATAGAAAATGGGTGGGAAGGCATTATTGTCTATGGTGCAATACGCGATGTAGCACAAATATCTCAGATGGACATTGGCGTGCAAGCACTTGGTACCAATCCGTTTAAGACAGAGAAGCGAGGTATGGGAGAGGTCAATGTGACTTTAACGATGCAAAACCAAATCGTGCAGCCGAAGCATTATGTGTACGCTGATTGGAATGGTGTGTTGATTTCAAAGCAAAAATTAGATTTCTAAAAACGAAAGCCTAAACCTACCTCAATACCTTGTTGCCAATCTTGGTAATCAAGAGTCGCGTGAAGATCCAGTTTATCGGTGATTTTTACGCGACTTGAGACTTCAGCTGCGAGGCTGCTGTCTTCTTGGCGAATACCTTCCGCAGTCTCATTCTTGTAAGAGCGAACCGAACTTTTTAGTGTGACACGATCATTGAAGTGATAGCTGATCCCACTCAAAAAACCGCTTTGGTTTTGGGTTGGAGAGTTGTTGACTCGTGCACCGACGTAAACGTCTACTGAGTCAAATAGTTCGTACGCATAACCCGTGTCGATATTCCAAACATCGAAACTGTCAGATTGATAGCTGTCGCTGGAAATAAATAGTTTATGAGGAGAAGGGGATGTTTTGCCTGGAAGAGGCGGAAGCTCGTTTGCTAGACAAACGCCAGGCACAAAAAACAGCAACAGAAAAAGTCCTCTTTTCATGCTCACCACTCCTTGTGTCAACTTTTTTATTAGTATGTGCCCAAAGCTTCTCACTATTAAAGCATAGAATATGAAAGCTAGCTCACCTATTTTCTAAATAATTCGATCCTGTGAACATAGGTCACAGTTAAGTTGTTGTTAAGTGTCAACAACTCCCTTTCATAATTTGATCTTACGCTTTATGACGAAGATCAGACTAGTTATGGAGTAAAAAGTGAGACTGATGACGATGGGATGAGCCCCCTACAAAAATAAGCGACAGATTTCCTAACGAGCAATAACATCCAATTAGCTTTAAATATCAATAAGATTGCTTAGCAGAAATCGCTGTAAGACTGAAAAATAAACAATTTTTTGTTGACTATGAATCGGAAACTCGGTAAACGTAGGGTTAAGCAAACACAATTAACGTTGAATATTTATTTATGCCATCTAACAGCCTAGTAGTAATGACCACGACCATTATTATTACCGACACGACACATGTTGGGGCAGGCTGCTGAGCGAAAGAAATTCACAAAAAAGGCCTGTATCCAACAAGATACAGGCCTTTTTTTATGCTTTTTTATCCAGAATTTAGACAAGTTTGAGAAGATATACCGGAGGAAGGGATGCGAGTATTGAAGTTTGGCGGTTCATCACTAGCTGATGCAGATCGCTTTTTAAGAGCGGCAGACATCATTGCCAATAACGCTCAACAAGAAGAAGTGGCTGTTGTTCTTTCAGCCCCAGGTAAAACAACAAATAAGTTGGTTGCAGTCATTGAAGGCGCGTTGCGCAATGGTGAAGCAGAGCTGCAAATCAAAGAGTTGGATGAATCGTTTAAAACGCTCTTCACTCAAATCCAAGCAGTACTCCCCAATATTGATGGTTCAGCTTTCGATAACCAAGTGAAAACCTCGCTATCTCAATTACGTCAATTTGTTCACGGCATCAATCTATTAGGTATGTGCCCAAACAACGTAAATGCGCGCATTATTAGTAAAGGTGAGCGTGTTTCCATTCAGTTGATGAAAGCTGTCTTGGAGGCGAAGGGACAACAAGCGAGCTTGATCGATCCTGTCGAGTATCTGTATGCCCAAGGTGATCATCTTGAAGCTATGGTTGATGTGGATATTTCAACACAAAACTTCCGTCAAAACCCCCTTCCTCAGGGTCATGTGAACATTATGCCGGGCTTTACAGCTGGCAACGAAAAAGGAGAGCTTGTCACGCTTGGTCGTAATGGCTCTGACTACTCGGCAGCGGTTCTTGCTGCCTGCTTACGCGCAGACTGTTGTGAAATCTGGACCGACGTTGATGGTGTATACAACTGTGACCCACGTTTAGTCGAAGATGCTCGCCTACTTAAATCACTAAGCTACCAAGAAGCGATGGAGCTTTCTTATTTTGGTGCTTCCGTTCTGCACCCGAAAACCATCGCCCCTATTGCTCAATTCCACATTCCATGTCTGATCAAAAATAGCTTTAACCCTCAAGGTGCAGGTACTCTTATCGGCCAAGATACTGGTGAAGATAATCTTGCGATCAAAGGTATAACAACACTTAACGACCTAACCATGGTTAACGTATCAGGCCCTGGTATGAAAGGGATGGTAGGTATGGCGAGCCGTGTATTTGGTGCGATGTCTTCTGCTGGTGTATCTATTGTTCTGATCACTCAGTCTTCTTCTGAATACAGCATCAGCTTCTGTATTGAGGCTGAAGATAAAGCGAAAGCGCAGCAAGTGCTGGCAGATGCGTTCGAGCTAGAACTGAAAGATGGCTTACTAGAACCGGTCGAGTTTATTGATAATGTTTCAATCATTACGCTTGTTGGTGACGGTATGCGCACATCGCGTGGTGTGGCTTCTCGCTTCTTCTCTTCTCTTGCTGAAGTGAACGTGAACATCGTGGCGATAGCACAAGGCTCATCAGAACGTGCGATTTCTGCCGTTATTCCAGAAGACAAAATTTCTGAAGCGATCAAAGCGTGTCACGAAAACCTATTCAACTCGAAACACTTCCTCGATGTGTTCGTTGTTGGTGTCGGTGGTGTGGGTGGCGAGCTGGTGGATCAGATCGAACGCCAACAAGTCAAACTGGCTGAGAAAGGCATTGTGATTCGAGTTTGTGGCTTAGCAAACAGCAAAGGTCTTTTGCTTGATAGCGAAGGCTTACCGCTCGAGCACTGGCGTGATCGTATGTCAGCAGCCACAGAAGAATTCAGCCTAGCGCGTCTGATTTCTTTGGTACAACGCAATCATATTATCAACCCAGTATTGGTTGATTGTACCTCCAGTGAAGACATTGCTAAACAATACGCCGACTTCCTAGCGGCAGGTTTTCATGTTGTAACACCAAACAAAAAAGCAAACACAGCAAGCATGGCGTACTACCATCAGCTTCGCGATGTGGCTCGTAGCTCCCGTCGTAAATTGATGTATGAAACAACCGTAGGTGCAGGCCTACCGGTTATTGAAAACCTGCAAAACCTAATTTCTGCAGGCGATGAACTGGAGCGCTTCAGCGGTATTCTTTCCGGTTCTCTTTCTTATATTTTCGGTAAGTTAGATGAAGGAATGAGCTTAAGTGAAGCGACGAATATCGCAAAAGAAAATGGCTTTACTGAACCAGATCCTCGTGATGATCTGTCTGGTATGGATGTCGCGCGTAAGTTGTTGATCCTAGCTCGTGAAGCGGGCATGTCACTAGAGCTTGAAGATGTTGTTGTTGACCAAGCGCTACCGCCAGGTTTTGATGATTCAGGCAGTGTTGATGAGTTTATGGCGCGTCTCCCAGAAGCGGATGCTTACTTCAAAGAGTTATCAGCTAAAGCAGCAGAAGAAGGCAAAGTACTGCGTTACGTTGGTGAAATTAACGAGGGCAAGTGCACAGTAAGCATTGCTGCGGTGGATGAAAACGATCCGATGTATAAAATCAAAGACGGTGAAAACGCACTGGCATTTTACAGCCGTTACTACCAGCCAATCCCACTTGTGTTACGTGGCTATGGCGCAGGTACTGAGGTAACGGCTGCGGGTGTATTCTCTGACGTGATGCGTACTTTAGGTTGGAAACTAGGGGTATAACAAGAATGAGTTCAAGTGATATGGATGTAGTGGTTTATGCCCCAGCATCAATTGGTAATGTAAGTGTTGGTTTTGATGTATTGGGGGCGGCGGTGTCTCCAGTGGATGGAACCTTGCTAGGTGACAGAGTGCAAGTTAAGGTAGGGACTGAGCCGTTCAGTCTGAAAACTGCGGGTCATTTTGTCTCTAAGTTGCCTACAGAGCCAAAAGAAAACATCGTTTACGATTGTTGGCTGGTGTTTTCTCGCGAGCTAGATAAAAAAGGTGTTGAGCTAAAACCACTTGAAATGACGCTAGAAAAGAACATGCCAATAGGCTCAGGTTTAGGCTCAAGTGCATGTTCTATCGTGGCGGCGCTGGATGCCTTAAACCGATTCCATGGTCAACCGCTGAATGAGACTGAGCTGCTAGCACTGATGGGGGAAATGGAAGGCAAAATCTCTGGTGGTATTCACTACGATAACGTCGCGCCGTGTTACCTTGGTGGTGTTCAGTTGATGCTTGAAGAGCTTGGTATCATCAGTCAAGAAGTGCCTTGTTTTGATGATTGGTACTGGGTCATGGCGTATCCGGGAATCAAAGTATCAACAGCAGAAGCGCGTGAGATCCTACCATCTCAATACCGCCGACAAGATATCATCGCTCATGGCCGTCACCTTGCGGGCTTTATTCATGCGTGTCATTCTGGTCAGCCAGAGCTAGCTGCAAAAATGATCAAAGACGTGATCGCAGAACCGTATCGTGAGAAACTGCTTCCGGGCTTTGCGAATGCACGTCAATACGCTGTATCAGCAGGTGCGTTAGCAACCGGTATTTCTGGCAGTGGTCCAACACTGTTCAGTATTTGCAAAGAGAAAGATGTCGCTGAGCGAGTTGCTCGCTGGTTAGAACAGAACTACGTACAAAACGAAGAAGGATTCGTCCACGTTTGTCGTCTAGATAAGCAGGGTTCGAAAGTAACAGGAAGTGAGCTATGAAGCTTTACAATATAAAAGAAAATGATGAACAAGTTTCCTTTGGCCAAGCCGTTCGCCAAGGGTTAGGCCGTAACCAAGGTCTATTTTTCCCATCGGAATTACCAAAGTTTGAAGACGTTGATGCGCTACTGGCAGAAGACTTTGTTTCTCGTAGCACTAAGATTTTATCAGCGTTTATCGGTGATGAGCTGGCGGAAGAGCAAGTCAACGCGCTTGTGGACGCAGCGTTCCAATTCCCGGCGCCAATCAATCAAGTCAAAGACGGTGTTTACGCGTTAGAGCTTTTCCATGGTCCAACGCTGGCATTTAAAGATTTTGGCGGTCGCTTTATGGCGCAATCTCTTGCGGCGGTATCGGACGGTGGCAAGATCACCATTCTGACTGCGACTTCTGGCGATACTGGCGCAGCCGTTGCGCACGCTTTCTATGGTATGGAAGGCATCAACGTTGTGATTCTTTACCCGAAAGGCAAGATCAGCCCACTGCAAGAGAAGCTATTCTGTACGCTAGGCAAGAACATTCACACTGTCGCGATCGATGGCGACTTCGATGCGTGCCAGGCACTGGTTAAGCAAGCTTTCGATGATTCCGCACTGCGTGAAGAGATCGGCCTGAACTCTGCAAACTCAATCAACATCAGCCGTTTGATGGCGCAAATCTGTTACTACTTTGAAGCAGCCGCGCAAATGAGTAAGGAAGAGCGTGAAAACCTAGTAGTGTCTGTACCAAGTGGTAACTTCGGTAACCTGACGGCAGGTCTACTGGCAAAAGCGCTGGGTCTGCCGATCAAACGCTTCATTGCTGCAACCAACGCCAATGACACCGTGCCACGCTACTTAGAAACAGGTAAGTGGGAGCCAAAAGCAACGGTTGCAACGACATCGAACGCAATGGATGTAAGTCAACCGAACAACTGGCCGCGTATTGAAGAGCTCTGCCGAGTGAAAGAGTGGGGCCTAGAGACACTAGGTAAAGGCGCGGTTTCAGATGAGCAAAGCGCACAATCTGTGAAAGACTTGTACTCATTGGGCTACCTATGTGAACCGCACGGTGCGATTGCTTACCGCGTTCTTGAAGAGCAACTGCAAGAAGGTGAAACCGGTCTTTTCCTATGTACTGCGCACCCAGCGAAGTTCAAAGAAGTGGTGGATGACATTTTGCAATCTGACATCGAGCTTCCTGCACCGCTAGCGAAGCACGCGGCGATGGAACTGCTATCGGAAGAGCTAGACGCAGACTTTGATGCATTGAAACAAGTACTGCGCCGTGTACAGTAATTATTAAAATGATGAACGACGAAAGGTGAATGAGCAATCATTCGCCTTTTTTATTGTCAGTAAGTCTCGACTCTCTTTATGATTGAGAAACGAACTTAAAGATGGAAATAGAAGCATGCATTTTTTGATTTTTCTTGGCTCGGTAAGAGACAGCACACCGCCACGACCAGCCCGCTTGGGCATGCGAGTGAGTAGAGCATGTGAAACGTTGTTTAAGAATCAGTATTCCCAACATACCGTCGAAATCATTGACCCATTGAACTACGACTTTGACGACGTGTTTAAGCCTGAGTTTGCTTACCATCGCGCTAAAGTGCCAGCCCACTTGAGAGAACTGGCAGACAAAATTAAAAGCGCCGATGGGTACGTGATGGTCAGTCCGGAATACAACCATTCGATGAGCCCTGCTTTGGCAAACATGCTTAACCATTTTGGTAGTTCGCTGTTTTCTTATAAGCCAAGTGCTATCGTGACCTATTCTGCTGGACAATGGGGTGGTGTTCGAGCTGCAGTGTCGATGCGTACCTTCTTATCTGAACTTGGATGTTTACCTGTCTCGGCGATGATTCACATTCCGAAAGCGCAAGAAGTGTTTGACGAACAGGGTGTCGTTGCGGATGAATTGCAGCAGACGCAGTGGGACAGCTATATGAATCGCACAATACATCAACTCATTTGGTGGGCAGAAGGCGCTTCACAACAAAGAGAAAGGCTTGACCCAACCTCACTGGCTGAAGTGTTTAAGAAGGATCCGTCACAGAGAAATGCTCCGTAAAGGAACAGAACGGTTAGATGCATGGAAAAACAAAAAAAGCTTGGCCATTGAGACCAAGCTTTTTAAATGTGAGTAAGTCGATTTTATTGAGATTATAGCGTCTCAGTAAAAGTACGAGCGATGACATCACGTTGTTGCTCTGGAGTTAGCGAGTTGAAACGTACTGCGTAACCAGAAACACGGATTGTTAGCTGTGGGTATTTCTCTGGGTGTGCAACTGCATCTTCTAGTGTTTCGCGTTTAAGCACGTTCACGTTTAGGTGTTGACCGCCTTCGATGCGAGGAGCTGTTTCGATTGCTACTTCACGGCTTTCGTATTCACCTAGATCGCTGATTGCGATAACTTGGTCTGCTTCGTAGCCAGCAGTTGCAGCAACACAACGAGCTTCATTTTTTTCGCTATCTAATAGCCAGATAGAGTTTAGTAGGTCGTCGTTTGCCGCTTTTGTAATTTGGATACCTTGGATCATCACTATCTCCTAGACCACTTACGTGGTG
Organism: Vibrio sp. VGrn 2; assembly: GCF_009361695.1. NCBI lineage: Bacteria > Pseudomonadati > Pseudomonadota > Gammaproteobacteria > Vibrionales > Vibrionaceae > Vibrio > Vibrio sp. VGrn 2. The sequence goes on from NZ_RBWD01000011.1 coordinate 125,353, forward strand.
ATTATTGGTGTTAATTTTCGAATTTTCGTTGAGCTGAGTATTATATAGCTAATATCCACTATTTTAATATTGATTTAAGTCAAAAAACAACCAAAAACATTATTTTTATTAAGGTTATTTTGTTGAGTTAAATCAATAAAACCTTTGAAAACAAACTAATTACAATTTATTTGATAATATAAAAAATATTTAATAACTCATTTTGTTGTAAATTTACTACAAATTGAGCTTAAAGTTTAAACTGATTAACGCAACTATCTGTATTTAGGTAGCAATACTGAAAGTCTAAAGTGATTAAATGACAAACATGAAAAACAAGCTTGGGAATAAACTCATTGGTGCACATGTCTCTGCTGCTGGTGGGGTCGACCAAGCGCCGTTGAGAGCTCGCGAAATTGGCGCGAATGCGTTCGCACTATTTACAAAAAACCAACGCCAGTGGGTGGCGAAGCCTTTAGAAGCAAAAACCATCAGTGCGTTTAAAGCGAACTGTAAAATGCTGGGTTTCGGCGCAGAACATATTCTTCCCCATGACTCTTATCTAATTAACTTAGGTGCACCAGAAGCGGATAAGTTGGATAAGTCACGCGCTGCATTCATCGATGAGATGGAGCGTTGTAATCAATTGGGTTTAACGTTGCTGAACTTTCACCCTGGGAGCCACTTAAAGAAAGTCTCGGAACAGGAGTGCTTAGCGACGATCGCAGAGTCGATCAATCTTGCGCACAAAGCGGTGCCGAATGTGATCGCGGTAATCGAGAATACGGCTGGTCAGGGTACGAACCTAGGTTGGAAGTTTGAGCATCTTGCTGAAATCATCGATCAAGTGGAAGACAAAGAACGTGTTGGTGTATGTCTCGATACTTGTCACACGTTTACCGCCGGTTACGATCTGCGTACTAAAGAGGATTGTGAGCATACCTTTGCTGAATTCGACCGTATTGTTGGGATGCACTATTTAAGAGCAATGCATCTAAATGATTCAAAAGTTGAGTTTGCCAGCAAAGTGGATCGCCACCACTCTTTAGGCAAAGGAGAGATCGGGTGGGATTGTTTTGAGTACATCGCTAAAGACCCTCGATTTGATGGTATCCCTCTGATTTTAGAAACAATTGATCCGGATATTTGGCAGCAAGAGATCAACACGTTGCGTCAATTCCATTTAGCGGCGATAGATAACCAATGATGTGATCGCAGAGTTGGCACCTTTCTTTCTTAGCCACTTAAGTCAATTGGAATTAAGAAAGAAGGATGCCACTATGTCTCGACCACTCTCTTTTGCTTCTTACGCATATAGCCGCCGCGTACTTCGTTTGCCGATGCCTAATCGTCACATTACAGGACAGGGGCATTTTCGAACGCCACAGAAGCATTAGTCCTTTATTACTGTTCTCAAGTTCGTGGTAAGTTTTTGTTTGTTTGGGTTTCGCTCGTTAGAATAGAAGCAAAATTTAGGACAGGAACTTTCCATGAATCAGTCACCCACTTGGCACGATGTGATCGGCGAAGAGAAAAAACAGAGCTACTTTGTAGACACTTTGAATTTTGTAGAAGCAGAACGCGCCGCAGGCAAAGCGATTTTCCCGCCAGCGAAATATGTCTTTAATGCGTTTCGTTTTACCGAGTTTAACGATGTTAAAGTAGTGATTCTGGGACAAGACCCATACCATGGTCCAAATCAGGCGCATGGTTTGTGCTTTTCCGTTCTTCCTGGAATCAAAACGCCACCATCACTCGTTAATATGTATAAAGAGCTGGCTCAAGATATTGAAGGGTTCCAGATCCCTCAGCATGGATTCTTACAAAGTTGGGCAGAGCAAGGTGTATTGTTGCTCAATACGGTATTGACGGTTGAGCAAGGTAAAGCGCATTCACATTCAAAAACGGGGTGGGAAACGTTCACTGACCGAGTGATTGAAGCGATAAACCAGCATCAGGAAGGTGTGGTGTTTTTATTGTGGGGCTCTCACGCTCAGAAGAAAGGGCGCTTTATTGATCGCAATAAACATCATGTGTTAGCCGCACCACATCCATCACCACTCTCAGCACACCGAGGCTTTTTTGGTTGTAAGCATTTCTCTCAAGCAAACCAGTTACTTGCCTCGCAAGGAAAAGCACCAATCAACTGGCATTTGCCATTAACTGTATAAAAGAAGAGACAGCGATAATGCTACCATTATCGCTGTTTTTTTGAGCACGCTCGAGGCTGATGGCAAATTTCTCATGTACACTTATTAAAAGTAGGTGTTAAGGAGAGACGCTATGATGATCGAAAGAATTCGACGCGAACACGGCTATATGGTTCGTCTGTTGGCGATACTGCGCCATAAACTTAATGAGATAAAAGAAGAAGGTGCGATCAACTACGCATTAGTAAGCGAGATAGTTGATTACCTCTCTAATCATTCAGAAAAAGTTCACCATCCGAAAGAAGATATTCTCTATCACCACTTTCTTGAGCACTATGGTAAGCAACAGACCATGGAAAACTTAGAGAAAGAACATCAAGAGTTAGCAAGTAAAACCAAAGAGTTTGCTTCCTTGATAGAGATGATCCTGCAGGATGCAGTTGTGCCTCAAGACATGTTTGTGGCCCACCTAGAGGACTTCATTGAATCACAAAGACGCCACTTGGAGTTAGAGGAGCGAAAAATCCTGCCTCTCATTGAGGAGCTGTTCACTACCGAAGATTGGCAGCATGTTGAAAGCTTATGGAGCGTCATTGAAGATGACCCAGTTTTTGGTGACACCATTGCCGACCGTTATAAACAGTTAGCTGAACGTGTGCGTCAAAGTGATGCTGAGTATGTTTAAGTGTGTGCGATAAAACCTGAGTGAGCGAAAGTATCACTCGGGTTTGTTAGCTGCATTTCTTATTTATTGAGAATTGGACGCAAATTTATCTTTTGCGCTTCTCAACCAAAAGACAGGAAAATTCCTATTGAGTAATAACGGTACTCATACTCAAATCCTGGCGCTTAAATTCAAGTCGTTTACCGTTACTGTAAACAAAAACAAAAGGCACCCTTAAGGTGCCTTTTGTTTGAATTAGAGTTTAATGTCTTCCAAGTTGTAGTCGGTACAGGCATCAAGTTCGCGTAGCTCTTTAAGCAAATTGCGCCTGTCGTTCATCTCTTCTATTTCACGCCACTTTCGCTTTACTGGTTTGGCACGAGATTTGGTTGTTGAGGTAGTATCCAGATTAAAAATGTCATCTAGTTGAAAGCCTTCCATAAGCCACCTTTACCTTTCTTAAGCTAAACTGTTGTAACCAGTCCTTGTGGAGTTTTTTAAGTACCACAATAGCCGTGAGAATAACCATGATATATTTCGCATTTGTGTCGGTAGCATGACATTTTCGTGCAAAAATATTCTCAAAATCACACTTTTCATGGCAATGTAGTGGCTAAAAAATGCACAAACGATCTCAAGAAAACGATTAAATAGAGAGATTTTCAATGTTAATTCGATTTGGCGAGTGGGGGGACAGTGCAAAGGTCAAAGTTGCATAAAACCAGTTTGATGAAATAGTGTTCAATTAGATGGTAAGGCACTAGAGCAAATTTATGTAACACCTTGTGAATACTAGCTTGGTCTTAATTATATGGGTCTCCGTTCTGTTTGGTGGGCGATAATTATTTATGTTGGCATTTGGTAATTGAAATGTTGCGGTTTATGGGTGTTAAGTCTTCCAATTATGTTATTTTTTGGTGACTTTATAGTGAAAAATAACAATGTTATTATCATGATTGCATATTGATTTTTGCGCTCCTAGGTTGCATTATCCGCCCGTCAAAAAATACGCTGGTACGTAAAATGGATGCATGAAGCGACGTTTACGATTCTAGATTGCCCATAAACATTACTTAAAAAGCTAAGCACACTTTGACACTTAGCAGGCAATTTGGTGGATGGCTTGGACGCATAGACCGGCGCAACTCACTTTGAGGTACACATGACAGACTTAATCAATTTGATGAACGATCTCCTTTGGGGTTCGATTCTGGTTTATCTTCTTGTTGGTGTTGGTATTTACTTCACCGTTCGATTAGGGTTCATTCAGTTCCGCCATTTCGGCCACATGTTCTCTGTTCTTAAGAACAGTCGTAAAGCAGACAAAGCTGGTATTTCTTCTTTCCAAGCGCTTTGTACTAGTCTTGCTGCACGTGTTGGTACAGGTAACATGGCGGGCGTTGCAGTTGCATTGACTGCAGGTGGTCCTGGCGCGATCTTCTGGATGTGGCTGATCGCAATGCTTGGTATGGCAACGTCGTTTGCAGAGAGTACTCTGGCGCAGCTATACAAAACCAAAGATGATGATGGCAACTACCGTGGTGGTCCTGCCTACTACATGGAAAAAGGCCTAGGCATGCGTTGGATGGGCGTATTGTTCTCAGTTTTCCTAATCATCGCTTTTGGTTTGGTATTCAACGCTGTACAAGCTAACTCAATTGCAAATGCAATGAGCACCGCATTTGGTTGGAGTGACCTGTACGTTGGTATCGCGGTTGTAGTACTGTCTGCGATTGTAATTTTCGGTGGTATCAAGCGTATCGCAAAAGTCGCAGAGATGATCGTTCCGATCATGGCGCTGCTATACTTGGCTCTAGCACTGTTCATCATGTTCTCTAATCTAGAGAAGCTACCTGATGTATTAATGCTTATCTTTAAGAGCGCATTTGGTCTGCAAGAAGCGGCGGCTGGTGGTCTTGGCTACGCGATTGCACAGGCAATGATTAACGGTATTAAACGCGGTCTATTCTCGAACGAAGCGGGTATGGGTTCTGCGCCAAACGCGGCGGCTTCAGCAACGCCTTACCCACCACACCCTGCATCTCAAGGTTATGTTCAGATGCTAGGTGTATTTATGGATACGATCGTTATCTGTTCAGCGACAGTGGCTATCATCCTGATGTCAGGTGAGTATGTCGGTCAAGCAACAGAAGTGACGGGTATCGAGCTAACTCAGCGTGCATTGAGCTCGCAAGTTGGTGATTGGGGTGGCATCTTTGTTGCCGTGGCAATCTTCTTCTTTGCATTTACATCAATCATCGCGAATTACTCGTACGCTGAAACGAACCTAATCTTCCTAGAGCACAACCATAAGGCGGGCCTAAGCATTTTCCGCGTTGTTGTTCTTGGTATGGTGATGTTTGGTGCACTTGCTTCGCTCCCAGTCGTATGGTCACTTGCTGATGTTTCGATGGGGCTGATGGCGATAGTCAACTTGGTGGCAATCATCTTGCTATCTGGCATCGTGATTAAGCTAGCAAAAGATTACAACCGCCAACTTGGTGAAGGTAAAGTACCAACGTTTGATGCGAATGACTTCCCTGAGCTGAAATCTCAGCTTGAAGAAGGCATTTGGTACAACGATAAAAAAGACTAAGTGAGCTATCACTCATAGTTGAAAGCTATTAGTACGATGTAAAAAGCCATGCAGACAATGCATGGCTTTTTTTGTACCCTATTAAAAAACAAAATTAGAGAAGGGAAAGTCATGCTTATCGTAGTTTCTCCAGCGAAGACTCTTGATTACGAGTCTCCGTTAGCGACAGAAAAATTTACTCAACCTGAGTTGGTCGAATACTCAAAAGAGCTTATCGATGTTTGCCGCAAACTGACTCCTGCTGATGTTGCCTCTTTAATGAAAGTGAGCGACAAGATTGCCGATTTGAATGTCGGGCGATTTCAAGAGTGGAGTGAAACGTTTACCACAGAAAACTCACGACAAGCGATCCTAGCGTTTAAAGGTGATGTTTACACAGGACTAGACGCCGAAACCTTATCTGAAGCGGACTTCGAGTATGCCCAAGATCATTTGCGCATGTTGTCTGGCCTCTATGGTTTACTAAAACCACTCGATTTGATGCAGCCATACCGTCTTGAAATGGGTACCAAGCTTGCAAACGACAAGGGCACGAACTTGTACCAGTTTTGGGGCAATGTGATTACGGATAAGCTTAACGAAGCGATTTCTGCTCAAGGTGATAATGTGCTTATCAACCTTGCATCAAATGAATACTTTAAAGCGGTGAAGCCAAAGAACTTAGATGCGCAAGTGATCACGCCAGTATTCAAAGATTGTAAGAATGGTCAATACAAGGTCATCAGCTTCTACGCGAAGAAAGCGCGCGGCATGATGGCGCGTTACATCATCGAAAACCGTATTGAGAGCGTGGCAGATCTGACTAAGTTTGATACAGCGGGTTACTACTTTGTTGAAGATGAATCGACACCAACAGAGTTAGTATTTAAACGTGAAGAGCAAAACTAAAACTTATTGAGACGTAGTCTACGTTAATCTCTATCAGTACAAACGAAAAAGGGTTGGCACTGCCAACCCTTTGTTATGTTTTAGCTTGGGCTATTTCGCCCCCATAAGATTACTTCTTCTTAGCGGTTTTCTTTTTCGCTGGCTTCTTCTTGTCTTCTTTTTTCTTTTTCTTCTTAAACACAGGTTTTTTGTGTTTCGGACGCATCTCTTTCACGAAACGCTCTTTGATGTCTTCTTTCACGTAACGTGCAACGCGATCCATCATTGGTTGGTCGTGTGCTTCTACGATTGAGATAGCGTTACCTTTCTTACCCGCACGAGCCGTACGGCCAATACGGTGAAGGTAGACATCAGCCGTGCGTGGCATGTCGTAGTTAATAACGTGTGACACATCCGGAAGGTCGATACCACGCGCAGCAACGTCCGTTGCGAGCAGCACGTTTACAGTACCATCGCGGAAGCGAGAAATCGCATTGTTACGACGATCTTGAGGCATTTCACCTTGAATCCAAGAACATGGAATCTGTGCGCTCTCAAGCTGCACTCGTAGCTCTGCCAAACGCTCACGTGTCTTCAAGAAGACAATGGTGCGTTCTGCTTGCTGAGTAATAATGTGTTTTAGTAATTCAAGCTTGTGTTCTGCATCATCAGCACGGTGGTACCACTGAGCAATCTTCTTACGCTCACGCAGTGGCGATTTTGCATCGATCTCTGCTGGGTCATTCAACAGATCAGCGGTAAAGCCCTCTACGCCTTTACCTTCTAAAGTTGCTGAGAACAGAAGGGTTTGTTTACGCCAGCGGCACTCGTTAGATAGACGATCGACAGTAGGAGCAAAACCCATGTCTAGCATACGGTCTGCTTCATCCAGAATTAACCATTCAATCGCACGGCAATCAAAACGCTCTGCATCAATGTATTCTTTTAAACGGCCAGGCGTTGCAACCACAATGTCTTGTGTTGTCGCAAGGATATCGGCGTGCTCTTGGTATTGAACGCCACCTGTGATGGTGAAAATGTTCAGTTTAGTGTTTTTTGCCAAAGCTCGTGCTTGATCAGCGATTTGCATCGCCAATTCGCGCGTCGGCGTTAGGATCAAAATACGCGCAGGTCCAGGCTTGCGACGAGGGAAGTCTTGCAAGTATTGCAATGCTGGCAGAACGAAGGCTGCCGTTTTACCAGTACCTGTTGGCGCTGACGCTAGAATGTCACGACCATCCAACGCTTGTGGAATCGCTTCTGCCTGAATTTTTGTTGGGCGTTCGTAACCCATCTCTTCAATGGCTTCAAGTAGGTTTTGGTCTAGATCAAGTTCAGCAAAGGTTCTGATCACAATGAGTTCTCCACAAGCAAAGCTTGGTTAATGGTTCGCCACAACAGCATAGAATACAAAAAGGTCGCACATTATAAAGTGATTGGTGATAAGGATCACATGTTATTTCACATCTTAAGATAAAACTCGCGGGTTAATTGGACGAAATCGTCACTGTAACCGTCATGCGAATGAATTATTAAATGTGATTTTTGAGTATCGCAAGGCTGCTTCGCCAGTTCAAATAACAGTCGATGTACCGGTTTCTTTTCTGATGGCTGTACACGACAGACTCGCGATAGATGCCAACCTTGGTGTAATGCTAGTTCAATAAACCGTTCGCCTTCGGTGATTGGTAACACAAAATTAGCTTTCCCTTGTTCATCAAGCAACTGATAGCAACGTTGTAGCAATGCGTTGTGGCGTAGCGTATCAGTGTGCCTCGCGGTTGCACGTTGACTGTGTTTCGATTGCTCGCCGCTATTGAAGTAGGGAGGATTACAAATGATACGTTGGAATGGATGCGTCGGCGTAAAGTCTAGTACGTCAGAATGATGCACACTCACACGAGCTGACCAAGGCGACTGAACCACATTTTTTTGCGCAGCTTCAATGGCTGTTAATTCAATATCGACCGCGGTTACTTGAGCTTCTGTAAAGCGTTGGGCACACATCAGGGCAAGCAACCCGGTGCCAGTGCCAATATCGAGAATTTGAGCGTTGTTCGGGCTTTGAATCCAAGCACCAAGCATGACCCCATCAGTGCTGACGGGCATACCACTCTCGCCGCCCTCAATACAAAATTGCTTAAAATTGAAGCCTTTAGTTTTCAGTTTTTTGCTCTTCATGATTGTTTTATGTTTGCTCAATAATTAAGTGAATTTCTCTATTGTTTCTTAATTGTATAGATTGTTGTTTTGTTGGTTATTAAATTGTATTGTTAATTGATCGAGATAAAGAACTAGTCTGTTATTTAGATCTGGTTATATCCACTGCTTTTAAGTTTGAAAACTAAATTAATATGGTGTTTTTTTCTTAAAGGTTGCCAAATGATGAGTCTTTCGTCATTATGCGGCGAAAATTTTATAGATTGAACCACGTGTACTTATTGACTTTAGGTATACAAAAAGTGGTCTAAGCATACACAACATTCATTAATTAAAAGACAAGGGTTATCTGTGAAGCAGACGTTAAAACTAACAGATATTATCGCAGTAGGCTTTATGCTATTTGCGTTCTTTTTGGGTGCGGGCAATATCATCTTTCCACCTCTAGCGGGTCAGCTAGCCGGTGAAAACTTAATGCCAGCGATGTTTGGTTTCTTGCTAACAGCGGTAGGTCTACCTCTTATTACTATCGTTGCTATTGCTGTAGCTGGTGGTTCTTGGGAGCACTTAACGCAAGACCTTCCGAAAAAAGCAGCGGTTATTATGGCTGCGTTGATCTTCATCATCATCGGTCCTGCGTTTGCTGCGCCTCGTACTGGCCTAGTGGCTTACGAGATGGCGGTGAAACCTTTCTTCCTTGAAGCGTCACAAACGCATCTCACTGCATTTTCAGTGATCTTCTTTATTGCGGCGATGATGTTCTCATGGTTCCAAGGCCGTTTGATTGATCTTATCGGTAAAGTACTGACGCCGGCATTGTTCGTGGGTTTGATCATTCTTGCTGTCGCGGTATTTATTGATCCTCAAGGTGACATGCTGGGCGCGCACGGTGAGTACTTAACGCAACCACTGACCAAAGGCTTCCTAGAAGGCTACAACACAATGGATACGTTCGCGTCATTGATGTTTGGCATGCTGATGGTTGATGCACTGCGAGGTAAAGGCATTACTGAGCGTTCTGCAACGACTAAATATCTAATCTATGCAGGTTGTATTGCCGCTGCCGGTCTTGCGTTTGTTTACATCTCACTATTCTACTTGGGCGCGACAAGTGCAACTGTTGCTGCTGGTGCAGATAACGGTGGTCTGGTACTTAGCCAATACGTTCAAGCGCTGTTTGGTCCATACGGTCAAATCGTTCTGTCTGTCATTGTATTACTAGCGTGTTTGACAACGGCTATTGGCTTGATTTCTGCGTGTTCAGACTTCTTCAGCTCGAAAACGCCACTGTCATACAAGCAATGGGTACTGATTAACGGTTCTGTTTGTGCGTTGGTTGCGAATGTCGGCCTTGCACAACTGATTTCTCTGTCAGTGCCAGTATTGTTTGCGCTGTACCCTGTGGCGATTGCGTTGGTTGCACTAACATTTGTACGCAGCAAACTGCCAAATCCACGTTTTGCTTACCGCGCGGTACTACTTGTATCTCTGCTGTTTGCGTTGGTTGATGCGGCAAAAGTATCGGGTGTTGATGTTTCTGCGTTTAACATGTTGCCACTATTCGAAGTGGGCATGGGTTGGGTGCTTCCAACATTTGCGGCTATCGTGTGCATGTTCTTCATCGCGAAACCTCGTCCAGAGTTAGCACAAGAAACGGCGTAATAACTTCGCACGATCAAGATATTAAAAAGCCCGATGAATTACTTCATCGGGCTTTTTATCTTTGAAGCGTTCACACTATTAAAGTGTGTCGTGGAACTCCACAAGAACTTGTTCACACCATTTTTCGATGCGCTCATCACTCAGTTCGTACTGCGAGTCTTCATCTAACGCTAGTCCAACAAACTTGCTGCCATCTTCAATCAGTGCTTTCGATGCTTCAAATTCGTAGCCTTCATTTGGCCAGTAACCGATAAAGGTTGCGCCGGTCGCTTGTAATTCATCGTGAAGTAAGCCCATCGCGTCCAAATACCACTCACCGTAGCCTTCTTGGTCACCCAGACCAAACAGCGCGACAACTTTACCTTTTAATGGTGTTGTGGCGATGTCTTGCCAAATCGCATTCCAATCTTCTTGAATTTCACCAAAGTCCCAAGTTGAGATGCCAAGGAGTAATAAGTCGTAGTCCGCCATTAGTGATAACGGTGTCTCTTTCACATTGTGAATGTCGACAAGGTCTTCACCAATAATGGTACGAATTTTCTCTGCTGCCATTTCGGTGTAGCAGGTCGTTGAGCCGTAAAAGAGTCCGATTTTCATTATATTCATCGTTATTTGTGTTGCTGTTGTGGAAGATTCTAACCATAAATTGAGGAAGATTGCAGCGAATATCCTAAGCGGGATGATTTTTTTATGGTATTGGATCGGTAGGTGCCTTAATCTAAATACTGTAAATATAAACAGATAAGGAAGCGTTCATGACGGCACAACAGCCTGTCAATCAACAAGACTTTTCGCTTGTTGAGCAATTCTTAGATGCGATGTGGATGGAGCGTGGGCTATCAGAGAACACGTTGGCTTCCTATCGAAATGATTTGATGAAACTGCTCACGTGGATGGAGAAACATCGCTACCGTCTTGATTTCATTAGTTTGTCTGGCTTGCAAGAATACCAAAGCTACCTTGTAGACTTGGATTACAAGCAGACGTCCCGTGCGCGTATGTTGTCGGCAATTCGCCGTTTATTCCAATATCTGCATCGTGAGAAAGTACGTGCTGATGATCCGAGTGCGCTCTTGGTCAGTCCTAAACTGCCACAACGCTTGCCCAAAGATATTAGTGAAGAGCAAGTGGACGCCTTGCTCGAAGCGCCAGACCCGAATGATCCTGTGGAATTGCGGGATAAAGCGATGCTGGAACTACTGTATGCGACTGGTTTGCGTGTGACGGAATTGGTCAGTTTAACTATGGAAAACATTAGTTTGCGTCAAGGAGTTGTACGTGTCACAGGTAAAGGCGGTAAAGAGCGCTTAGTGCCAATGGGGGAGAACGCGGTAGATTGGATCGAGACGTTTATTCAACAAGGGCGTCCTGCGTTACTTGGTGATACATCATCTGATATTGTTTTTCCTAGCAAACGCGCAAGGCAAATGACTCGTCAGACGTTTTGGCACCGTATTAAGTACTATGCTTTGATAGCAGGGATTGACACTGAACAGCTGTCGCCGCACGTACTGCGTCATGCCTTTGCCACGCATTTATTGAACTATGGCGCAGATCTCAGGGTCGTACAGATGCTATTAGGACATAGTGACTTATCGACCACGCAAATTTATACTCACGTGGCGACTGAACGATTGAAGCAGATCCACAGTCAACACCACCCAAGAGCATAACAATGGTTAGATTCATCCATGTCTTCTTGGAAAAACGATTTTATATTAAGGTGAATTTCATGAGCGTATTACGCCGACTAACTCTGCTGACTTTACCATTTTTTGTTACCGCTTGTGGTGCAGAAGAAAGTCAGGCTAAAACGGACACTCCTGCACAGCAAGTGGCAACAGCTGCGCAAAGCAGTTTTGATGAAGCGGCATTAAAAACTAAGTTCTCAAAGCTTGGTTTATCTATCGTTGATATTCAGCCATCAGAAGTTGCTGGTTTATTAGAAATCCAAACTAATGGCGGGATCTTGTTTGCTTCAAATGATGGTAGCCATTTTATCGCCGGTACGCTTTATGCCATCAATGACGATGGTAGTTACAAAGATGTCATTGCAGAGCGCCAAGCGCCGCTTAATGCGGAGAAAATCGCGCAGTTCTCCGATAGCATGATTGAATACAAAGCCGACGATGAAAAATATGCTGTGACGGTATTTACTGATATCACTTGTGGTTACTGTGTGCGTCTGCACAGCCAAATGCAAGGCTATAACGATCTAGGCATTACAGTGCGTTACATGGCTTACCCTCGCCAAGGTGCTACTGGCCCAGTGGCAGAGCAAATGGCGACGATTTGGTGTGCTGAAGATCCAAAGTCGGCAATGCACAATGCGAAAGTGAATCGTACGTTTGATAACCCTGCGAAAGACTTAAAACAGTGTAAAGAAACCATTCAATCACATTACAATTTAGGTCGCCAATTGGGAATTTCTGGTACGCCAGCGATCTTCTTACCGAATGGCGAAATGGTTGGCGGTTACCTACCACCTGCAGAGCTATTGAAACGTTTAAAGCAACAATAATCCTTTAGGAGCAGAGCCGGCAAAGTCGCCGGCTCTTTTCAAGCATGATAGAAATTCAACGACGTCCTGAACCTGATCTTTCCCTTCTTCCTGATTCCATTCCTCCGATTCTAAAACGTATCTACATCAACCGTGGGATTACGGATCCTGCGCAACTAGAAACGTCAGCTCGTGGTTTGCATTCTTACCAAAAACTCGGGGGGATTGAGCAAGCTGTCGAGCTTTTGTTTCAGGCAATAAAAGAACAAAAACGCATCATCGTTGTCGGTGATTTTGACGCTGATGGTGCGACGAGCTCTGCATTGTCGGTGCTCGCGCTGCGTATGCTTGGTAGTCACAATGTGGACTACCTAGTACCGAATCGTTTTGAAGACGGTTATGGGTTAAGCCCAGAAGTCGTTGACCAAGCATTAGAGCTTGGCGCTGAGATGATCATGACGGTAGATAACGGTGTGTCATCAATCGAAGGCGTGCGTTACGCAAAAGAAAACGGTATTACCGTGCTCGTTACCGACCACCATTTACCGGGACAAGTGTTGCCTGATGTGGATGCAATGGTGAACCCAAACCTTGAGAGCTGTCATTTTCCGTCTAAAGCGCTCGCTGGTGTCGGGGTCGCGTTTTATCTCATGATGGCACTATGCGTTCATATGCGAAAACACAATTGGTTTGCAGAACAGGGGATGCAAGAGCCTAAGTTGATGGAACTGATTGACCTTGTTGCACTGGGTACCGTCGCCGACGTCGTGCCATTGGATGAAAACAACCGCATTCTTGTACACCAAGGCTTGCAACGTATTCGTGCGGGCAAAGCGCGCCCTGGCATTCAAGCATTGATTGAGGTCGCGAAGCGTGATGCGCGTCGTTTGGTGGCGTCCGATTTTGGTTTTGCTTTAGGTCCTCGTATCAATGCTGCTGGTCGCCTTGATGACATGTCATTTGGTGTTGAACTGTTGATGTGTAACAACATTCACGCCGCTCGTCGTATGGCAAGTGAACTGGATGGTTTGAACCAAACTCGTAAAGAGATTGAAGAAGGCATGAAGCAAGAAGCGATGGCTTTCTGCGAACGTCTTCAGTTTGGTGAAGGCAGTGAGCTTCCTTACGGATTAGCCTTGTTCCAACGTGATTGGCACCAAGGTGTGATTGGTATTTTGGCCTCGCGCATCAAAGAGAAGTTTCACCGTCCAGTCATCGCATTTGCTGATGGCGGAGAAGGGACAATTAAGGGCTCGTGTCGTTCTATTCCGGGGTTACACATGCGCGATGCGTTGGATTTCATCGACACGCAAAACCCAGGTTTGATCATCAAATTTGGTGGTCACGCGATGGCGGCAGGCTTAACAATTAAAGAGCAGGATTTTGAACGTTTCAGCCGTTTATTTGATGAAGTGGTAAAAAAAGAACTCGATGAAGCGGCGCTAAAAGGCGTGATCATGTCAGATGGTGAACTTAAGCCTGAAGAATTCTCTATGCATGTTGCTGAACAGCTACGATCTGGTGGCCCTTTTGGACAAGCCTTCCCTGAACCAATCTTTGATGGTGAGTTTAAAGTGTTGCATCAAAAGCTGGTGGGTGAGAAGCATCTTAAATTGATGTTAGAGCCGCTTTACAAAGGTCATCCTACCAATGTGATGATCGATGGCATTGCATTTAATGTCGATTTGCGTCGCTGGCCGGATGCATCAGTTAAAACGGTACGTTTAGCTTACAAATTGGATGTGAATGAATTTCGTGGTAATCAATCACTGCAATTGATGATCGATCATATCGAAGCTAAGTAATATCTAGATTAACCTTTCTTATAGAGTACGGTTGCCCCTAAGAGGGTGTAAAATTTTATGACCGTGCTCTCTCTAACCGCAATCTGATTTCTCATCCGAAATTTTCCTGTATCTCGGTCACATTTTTCAGTAGAATTTCTCGGTTAAATTCTATTCTAAAATGTTGAGTAAACATGTTTGAAATCAATCCAATTAAAAACCGTCTGCAGGACGTGTCTCAGCGCACAAATGTCCTGAGGGGGTATCTTTGACTATGACGCGAAGAAAGAGCGTCTAGAAGAAGTCAACGCAGAGCTTGAACAACCTGATGTATGGAACGAACCTGAACGTGCACAAGCACTGGGTAAAGAGCGTGCATCGCTAGAAGCGGTTGTTGAAACTATTGATCAACTAGAGCAAGGTGTAGAAGACGTAGAAGGTCTTCTTGAGCTGGCTGTAGAAGAAGAAGATCAAGAAACATTTGACGAAATCGAACCAGAACTTGCTGAGTTGGAAGAGAAGCTAGAAAAGCTTGAATTCCGTCGTATGTTCTCGGGTGATCATGATAGTTCAGATTGCTACATCGATTTGCAAGCTGGCTCTGGTGGTACGGAAGCACAAGACTGGACCAACATGCTGCTGCGTATGTACCTACGCTGGGCAGAGGCGAAGGGCTTCAAAGCTGAAGTGATTGAAGTCTCTGAAGGTGAAGTCGCGGGTCTTAAGTCGGCAACAGTTCGCATCTCTGGTGAGTATGCGTACGGTTGGTTGCGCACTGAAACGGGCGTTCATCGTCTTGTTCGTAAATCTCCGTTCGATTCAGGCGGCCGTCGCCATACGTCATTTGCGTCTGCGTTCATCTATCCAGAGATTGATGAAAACATCGACATCGACATTAATCCTTCTGACCTACGCATCGACGTTTACCGTGCGTCAGGCGCAGGTGGTCAGCACGTCAACACCACAGAATCTGCGGTACGTATTACGCACGTACCAACGAACACCGTGGTTCAGTGTCAGAATGACCGTTCTCAACATAAGAACAAAGATCAGGCAATGAAACAGCTTCGAGCGAAGCTATTTGAGCTTGAATTGCAAAAGCAAAACGCGGAAAAACAAGCTAATGAAGACGCTAAGTCTGACATTGGCTGGGGTAGCCAGATCCGTTCTTACGTATTGGATGACTCACGTATTAAGGACCTCCGTACGGGCATTGAAAACCGTAATACTCAAGCGGTTCTTGATGGCGATCTGGACAAATTTATTGAAGCTAGCCTGAAGTCAGGCCTATAAAGCTTTTCACCGACAAAAACAGGATACATCGAAAATGACTGATGCTGTTCAAAACGAAACTGTACTAGAAGAAAATAAGCTGATTGCTGAACGCCGCGCTAAACTGGATGAAATCCGAAAGAGCTGCAAAGCAAACGGCCACCCAAACGACTTCCGTCGTGACGCACTAGCGGGCGACCTTCAAAAAGAGTTCGGTGAAAAGACGAAGGAAGAGCTAGAAGAGCTTAACCACGTGGTTGCAATTGCTGGCCGTATTATGGCTAAGCGTGGTCCATTCCTAGTAATTCAAGAAACATCTGGCCGTATCCAAGCTTACGCTGCTAAAGACGTACAAAAAGAGCTAAAAGAGAAATACCAAGGTCTTGATATCGGTGACATCATCGGTGTTAAAGGTGCGCTGCACAAATCTGGTAAGGGTGACCTGTACGTGAACATGGAAGAATACGAGTTGCTAACTAAAGCACTTCGTCCACTTCCTGAGAAGTTTCACGGTCTTACTGACCAAGAAATGCGTTACCGTCAGCGTTACGTTGATCTGATTGTGAACGAAGATTCACGTAAAGCATTTATTGTACGTTCTAAAGTGATGTCTGCAATTCGTAACTTCATGATCTCAAAACAGTTCATGGAAGTAGAAACGCCGATGATGCACGTGATCCCTGGTGGTGCAAGTGCACGCCCATTCATCACGCATCACAACGCGCTAGACATGCCAATGTACCTACGTATTGCACCTGAGTTGTACCTGAAGCGTCTAGTGGTTGGTGGCTTCGATCGCGTATTCGAAATTAACCGTAACTTCCGTAACGAAGGTCTTTCTCCACGTCATAACCCAGAATTCACTATGATGGAATTCTACATGGCGTACGCGGATTACAAAGATCTGATGGACTTTACTGAAGAACTACTAAGCTCGGTAGCGCAAGAAGTTCTAGGTTCAACATCAATGCCTTACGGTGATGAAACGGTTGAATTTGGTGGCACTTACACTCGTATGAGCATGTTTGAAGCAATCAAGCAGTACAACCCAGATCACGCGCAAATCCAAGCGCTAACCGAAGAAGATCTACAAAACCGTGAGCTGATGGTTTCTATCGCGAAATCAGTACATGTTGAAGTAGAAGACTTCTGGACATGTGGTCAGCTTCTAGAAGAAATCTTCGGTGAAACAGCAGAACCTAAGCTAATGCAGCCAACGTTCATCACTGGCTACCCAGCGGACATCTCTCCATTGGCTCGCCGTAGCGATGACAACCCGTTCTTTACAGACCGCTTTGAATTCTTCATCGGCGGTCGTGAAGTGGCGAATGGCTTCTCAGAGCTTAACGATGCAGAAGATCAAGACGCGCGCTTTAAAGCACAGGTTGAAGCTAAAGAGTCTGGTGATGACGAAGCTATGTTCTACGATGCAGATTACATCACTGCACTAGAGCACGGCCTACCACCAACGGCAGGCCAAGGTATCGGTATCGACCGTCTGGTTATGCTACTGACTAACACGCACACTATCCGTGACGTGATCCTATTCCCAGCAATGCGCCCACAAGCGTAATTTGGCAGGATGATCAAAAAAACCACCTTTGGGTGGTTTTTTTATGCCTTTTAGTTAAATAAGTTCAAGTTGTTGCATTTGCTTTTTAATAGGATATGCAAATAAACATTCGCCAAATCTCAATCTATTGCATAGTCTTAATACTGAGACAGACGTGGGGGCGCGGAGTCTCGATAATGTTACCCGCTCGCAAAGATAGGTTTGTGGCGCAAAATTTCTATTAACAATGAAAAAGGGTTAGAGAATGGCTGGGCAGTTTAAGATGGATTCCATCCCGGGATCGCTTGTGGTAGTTGGCGGTACTTATGAGCCTTGGTTATCAGTACTTGAGCAAGTGGGCTGGAAGTGTCACCAAGTGGGTGACTTACGCAAAGCTAATACGTTGTTAGAGGATATTGGTCCATGTATCGGTATTGTCGATCTCAGCCATGACGAATTCAGCTTGAACGGTTTGGCGAACTTAGTCAGTTCTCACAAACACGTGCGTTGGTTAGCGTTTATTCGTGAATCTCAGCTTGGCACCGACACCATATGCCAGTTCATTGTTAACTTTTGTATCGACTTTTTCACTGCGCCAATCCCGGATGCCCAACTTTTAAGCACGATTGGTCACCAGCTTGGTATGCTCAAGTTGGAGAAAAAAGTTTGGCCTAGTTTTGGTAGCAGCTTAGACATGGGGCTGATAGGTGAATCTATCCCGATGAAGCGTTTACGCGATCAAGTAAAGCGAATCGGTCCGACGGACGTCAGTATTCTGATTTCTGGGGAAAGTGGTACAGGTAAAGAAGCGGTTGCTCGCGCTATCCACAAAGTCTCTTCACGTTCTCATAAACCGTTTATGGCAATTAACTGTCGCGCGCTCAATGAGCAACGTTTCCAGGCGGAAGTATTTGGTATTAACGCCGATGAAGATATGGAAGCATGTATGCTCGAACAAGCAGATGGCGGCACCGTGTTGTTTAATGACATTCTTACCATCTCAAAAGAGCAACAAATGAATCTGCTGAGATTCTTGCAAGAAGGCACCATTGATACCAAAGATGGTGTAAAAGCGGTTAACGTACGCATCCTTGCGGCTAACTCGTCAGATGTAGAAAAAGCCTTGATTGACGGAGATTTTAATGAAGAGCTTTACCACTACATTAACGTATTACGCATTAATGTCCCGAGCTTAAAAGAGCGCGCGAGCGATATTTCTTTGTTAGCGCGCTACTACTTACAAGAGTTTTCTAAAGAGTATAACTCGCAAGCAAAAAGCTTTTCTGAGGATGCACTCAAGGCACTGACACGTTATTTCTGGCCAGGTAACGTACGTGAGTTGATGAACCAAGTGAAACGAGCGGTTCTGATGTCTGACAGCGTAATGATTGAAGAGCATCACCTAGATTTGCCTCAGCGTAATGACTCAAAGCGCAGTTTGAAATCGATTCGTGAGAAGAGTGAGCGTGACGCGTTACTGGTTGTTTTGGAATCTCATTCTGGTCAAGTTTCGAATGCGGCGAAGGAGCTTGGTGTTTCACGCGCGACGATGTATCGACTACTGAACAAACATAATTTGATTTCTGATCAAGCCATGTAATTTGTTCTTTCTGAAGTTAAATTGGTGAATGAATATCAGTGAAGGAGCGGCTACAAAGCCGCTCTTTTTGTTTTTGTATTCAGTTTGATTTATAAAATCCGTAATTTCATATATTCCCTAGGTGAATATGTTATATAGAAAAGTATATGAAACTGAATTGCGGTGTATTGATTTGTTTTTAATCAAAAAGACAAAAAATGTTTGATATATATTCATCAAAGCTTACAATTTAACCGTAACTCAATGAGTTATACCTTTCATAAACGGATTAATTTTTAGCTAGGAGGCGCAAGATGAAACATTACGTTGTTAACACCACTGCTTGCGCTGATCGTATGCCTATCGCTCCGATGACTCTTAAGTCGGATGATACCAATACCACTGGCTCACAAGATAAAAATTAATCCGTAACCTATCTTATTTATTACTAGGCTGCGGAAAAGTAGCGGCTTAGTATCAACAGAGCGCCTCTGTTCATTTTACGCACTATTTTTCCCAGTCGAATACATCGATAATCGGAGAAAATATTATGCGTCACTCTATTTACCTACAACTGGCAACTTTGCTATTGAAAGCAGACCTTAAACGCGAAGAAAAGCAATGGCAGCGAACCATACGCCGCACTGCTCATGATGTTCCATGGACGAATGTTCATCTATTGAGGGATATTGGTTTAGATAGCGATGGTCGTTCCACACGCGCCAATGTTCCGGATGCAGTAAAAGTTGAACGTCGAGTTCGTCACCTTCGTCGAGTTTTAACATCGCGAATAATGACGTAATCGTTAGCGTGTTGGACTGACTGAGTTGCTATCGAGTCATTCAACACGCTTAACGTGCGATATGAAGTCATACTTCATTTGATAAACAGCTGACCTTGAAGGTCAGCTGTTTTCGTTTGAGGAGAGCTTTACTGTTAAGGGCAAGGGTTCGAGTAGGTTGTACCAATTGCTTGAATCTCAGTCAGGAGATCATCGCTTAGTTTTAGATCGATACTGTCGATGTTGGCTTTTAATTGGTCGAGGTTGGTCGCGCCGATAATATTAGATGCTACAAATGGGCGCTGATTGACAAATGCAAGTGCCATTTGTGCAGGATCCAAACCATGCTCTTGGGCTAAATTGACGTAAGCTTCGGTCGCTTTAACACCTTGTGGAGTGAAGTAGCGCGCAAAACGCTCCCACTTAGTGCATCGAGCGCCTTCAGGTTTTGCCCCGTTTAGGTATTTACCACTCAGGCAGCCAAATGCCAAAGGAGAGTAAGCAAGTAACTGAACGCCTTCGTAATGGCTGATTTCAGACAAGCCAACTTCGAAGCTGCGGTTCAATAAGTTATATGGGTTTTGAATGGAGACAATTCTTGGCAAATCGTGTTTCTCTGCCAAACGCAGTAGCGACATCACACCCCACGGCGTCTCGTTTGATACGCCGATATAGCGCACTTTACCTGCATTCACTAATTCTGTAAGCGCTTCCAACGTTTCAATTAACGTGACTTCTTCTTGTTTGTAAGGGTATGGGTAGTTGAGTTGACCAAAGCAGTTAGTTTGACGTTGAGGCCAATGTAACTGGTATAAATCGACATAATCCGTTTGTAGGCGGTTAAGGCTGTCATCAATTGCTGTATGGATGTGGCGACGATTAAGGCTCATGTTGTCTCGGATGTGAGGGACGCCGCGAGGGCCAGCCACTTTTGTTGCCAGCACAACTTTTTCACGTTTGCCGCTCTTTGCTAACCAATTACCGATGTATTGCTCGGTGAGTCCTTGCGTTTCCGCTTTGGGAGGTACAGGGTACATCTCTGCGGTATCAATGAAATTCACCCCATGATCAAGGGCAAAGTCGAGCTGTTCAAAGGCGTCCTTTTCTGTATTTTGCTCGCCAAACGTCATGGTTCCGAGGCAGATTTTACTGATCTCAAGTGATGAGTGCGGTAGTTTTGTGTATTGCATATCACGTCCTTGAAGAGTTACCGACTAAATAAGTGATTCCAATATAGGGGATTTTTAACCGCTATCGCAAATGATTTACGTATAAAGGAAGACCAAACTCGAAAGCTATACATAGCCTAACTACACTTAAATGATCGTGTGAAGGAGGTACGTTATGCAGAAGCATCAATTGGACATGTGGTTACACGGTCCCCATAAAGATACTTATAAAACTCCCAAAGTATTTGTGATTGGGTGTTCTGATGTCTCTGACTATTTGCTAGCAGTGGAGTACAAGCATCAACTTGAGCCAATTAAAGACGGTGAAGATCCGATACATTTCGGTTCGCTAGATTTGGTGAAAGAAGAGCTGCTGAGGTTAGGGGTAGATAAAGCGTACTTAAGGCTGCACAATGCGTATGACGAATGTGGCACTGAAGAGGCAGCCTCGTACTGTGATATCGAGTTATCGCTCGTGACGCACTAAATGGCGGAAACAACATTACTCAGATTGCGTGTTGATGTAGTGCTTGAGTAAGATCTGTTCAGTAAACTGCGTTCTGAGGTAAAAACCTCGGGGCAGAGTTTTTATCGGCTTGCCATTTGAGCTGTATGCTTCGGTGAGCGCTTTTGCATTCGCGGCTTTAGGGCGAAGATGCAGCGCTTCTCCGTGTCTGGCGGAAATTTGATCAAACTTCCCCAAGACGATCATCTCCATTAGCTCTTCCCAGTCGTTTCGTAAAATACGCTCTTCGTCGTCGTCTGGTGACCAAATCAGTGGGCTACCAACACGTCTTTCTGCAAGTGGAATTTCTCGTTCCCCTTCCACTGGTACCCAAAGCACACGAGATAGCTTGTTTCGAACATGGCTTGTTTCCCATGTAAGACCATGAACACCAGTGAGCGGAGCCACAGAAACAAAGGTTGTTTCTAAAGGTTTGCCAGAGTAACTGATCGGAATACTTTTCAACTCGATCCCTAGTTTTGCGAAATCTTGTTGAGGTTTACTGCCAGCCGGAGCGCCCAAGTGCCATTCGAGTAATTGACCCACCCAACCTTTATCACGTTTTAAGTTTTCAGGAACAATCATATTCGCCTCGGCGGCCAGCTCTGCAAAGCTAAGTCCTGCCATATCATGAGCGCGTTCCAATAGCTCTGCTTCTGTTTGTGGTTCTGGTTTCATAGTCACAAGGTGGTATTACAAAACATATAGTTTATCAAACTCCGGCCAAATCTACTGTTTAAGATTTCACCGAGGCGGTGTAAGAACGATCAATTCATAACTTATCCACAGGTAGAGGAGGTGTTGATAAGATCCTGACGAGGTCTGTATGAATGAACAGGGGTTAAAATGCATTTTTAGGGTTGATTTTGTTGTAATCATCTAAACGAAGAGCAGGTGAGTGTGGATAAATAGCCGGTTGGTGGATCTTTGACCGATCTGAGTTTGGTGAAAAGATCATCAAGAAACTGAAGATCGATTTATCGCTATTTTTTAAAATAAAGACTTTTTTATCAATGTTTTATGTTTGTTTTTCTGTTTCTTTATTTGTTTTGCTTGTGATGGGGTTGAACAGAATTACTCATTTGAATTGAATTCTTCACAAAGTTATTCACAGAAAAGGTGAATAAATGTGGGCAATGTCTCACTCTTGTGTTGATAAGGTATGATTTGATTAAAAGATATCCAAATATGGTGAAAAGGTAATAAATCTTGCTCATATCACATCAGTAAGTTTGCTAGTAATGGGGATATGTGGAAAAATCACGGTAATAAAAAATTTATTCATAGAGGTTAGCCAGTGATAGATGGCGATGGTTACCGACTTAATGTTGGTATTGTGATATGTAATAACCATGGTCAGGTCTTCTGGGCTAAACGATACGGGCAACACTCATGGCAATTTCCACAAGGTGGAATTGACGAAGGTGAAACTCCTGAACAAGCCATGTTCAGGGAGTTATATGAAGAAGTCGGTTTAACGAAAAAAGACGTTAAGATCATTGCAACAAGTCGTCATTGGTTAAGATATAAGCTACCAAAACGATTGGTGCGTTGGGACTCCAAGCCTGTTTGTATCGGCCAAAAACAGAAATGGTTTCTGCTGAGATTAGAATGCGATGAATCTCGTATTAATATGCAACGCGGAAAATCCCCTGAATTTGATGGTTGGCGCTGGGTGAGTTATTGGTATCCAGTTAGGCAAGTTGTTTCTTTCAAGCGAGATGTTTATCGACGAGCGATGAAAGAGTTTGCATCCTTAGCCATGCCTTTTCGAGAGAGAAAAGCGAAAGGGAAAAGAAAAAAGCAACGTAGAGGATAATCATGCTCAGTCAGCTAAGGGAAATAGTTGAGAAAGTCTCCAGGGTCGATGATGTGCATCTGGCACTCGATATATTGGTGAAAGAGACTTGTGCTGCCCTTCGCACTGAGTGCTGTACTATCTATCTTGCTAATGAAGAAATGCAGCGCCTTGAGTTAATGGCAACTCAAGGCCTTATTTTTGAAGGTGATAGTATTCATATCAACTTCAATGAAGGCTTGGTTGGGTTGGTTAAACGAAGCGCAGAGCCACTCAACCTTGCCGAAGCCTCAAAACATCCCGAGTTTAAATTCTTCCCTCAACTCGGTGAACAGATTTACCACTCCTTTTTAGCCACTCCAATCATTCATCGCAAACAAGTTTTAGGTGTGTTGGTGATCCAGCAAAAAACACCGCGCTTGTTCAGTGAGATGGAAGAGTCGTTTCTTGTCACGTTATCCGCTCAGCT
Organism: Vibrio sp. VGrn 2; assembly: GCF_009361695.1. Classification (NCBI taxonomy): domain Bacteria; kingdom Pseudomonadati; phylum Pseudomonadota; class Gammaproteobacteria; order Vibrionales; family Vibrionaceae; genus Vibrio; species Vibrio sp. VGrn 2. The sequence continues at coordinate 148,840 of NZ_RBWD01000011.1, forward strand.
AGCAGTGCTTATTGCGCATGCGCAGAATCTTGGGCATTGGCAGTTGGCATCTAAACCCACGGTATTAAAAGGTTTGCCTGCATCTACTGGTGTCGCGATTGGAGAGTTTTGGTTCGACAATACCCAGCCGAGTTTATCGGATGTTTTCCCTTCGTCCACGTTAGATAAAGAACGTGAGCACGAGACATTGCTGGTGGCGATAGAGCGAGCGTTAAATGACTTTCGCCGTATGCGGAAAAAGCTGGACAGTGAAATCAACAAAGATGCGCTGGCGATCTTCGATCTGTTTACTCACTTACTGAATGATCCGATGCTTCGCGGTGATTTGAAGAAGCAGATTGAAAAAGGAGACAGGGCCGATTGGGCGTTACGCCAAGTGGTAGAATCATACTCGAATCGATTTGCCAGAATGTCGGATGTCTACATGCGCGAGAGAGCGCAAGACATCCGAGAGTTAGGGCAAAGGCTGCTCTATTTTCTGCACAACAGTGAGCAAGAAAATTCTGCAATTGATCGTCCCATTATTTTGGTGGCGAATGAACTCACAGCCACCTTGCTCGCGTCTGTACCTAAAGAGTTTTTGTTAGCCGTCGTGTCACTAGAAGGTGGCGCAAACTCTCATGCGGCTATTTTGTCTCGCGCACTTGGAGTTCCCGCAGTCATGGGCGCCAACATTAACCCGGATGTGGTGAATGGCAAACTCGGGATAGTGGATGGTTATACGGGCGAGATCTTCCTAGAGCCAAACCGTCAATTATTGCGAGAGTATCGCAGTTTAGTAAGTGAAGAGTCTGAATTGTTTGCCATGGTAAACAAGGACCTCGCACTCCCTGCGGTTACGCAAGATAATCACCATATCGAAATTATGCTGAATGCAGGACTCAGTGCAGACAGTAATATTGCCATCAATACAGGTGTTGATGGTGTTGGGTTGTACCGAACTGAGATTGCATTTTTACTTCAGCATCACTTTCCGTCAGAAGATGAGCAGTATCATCAATACCAAGCGATACTCAACAGTTATCCGAATCAACGAGTGGTGATGCGCACTTTGGATATTGGTGGTGACAAACCTTTGCCATATTTGCCGATCGAAGAAGATAATCCGTTTCTAGGCTGGCGTGGCATTCGTTTTACATTAGATCACCCAGATATTTTCTTGATCCAGCTGCGTGCAATGTTAAGGGCGAGTGCAGAAAGCGGTAACTTAAGTATTTTGTTGCCAATGGTGTCTGGGGTAAAAGAGCTAGACGATGCCATTAGCTTGATTAATCAAGCCCACAGCGAAGCCGTGTTGCTTGATGATAGAATTCAGTTCCCACAAGTTGGGGTCATGATCGAAGTGCCATCAATGGTGTATTTATTGCCAACGATTGCTCACCGTGTTGATTTTGTTTCTGTCGGGACAAACGATTTAACCCAGTATTTATTAGCAGTTGATAGGAACAATTCGCGCGTCGCGGATGTCTATGAATCTATGCATCCTGCGGTACTGTTAGCGCTTAAGCAAATCCATGACGTGTGCGATAAGTATCAGGTGCCAGTGTGTATTTGTGGTGAGTTAGCTGGCGACCCATTTGGCGCTCTTCTCTTACTTGGGTTAGGGTATACCAGTTTGAGTATGAACACCTCCAACGTGGCTAAGGTGAAATATTTGATTCGTCATAGCCAACAAGAAGAATTAGAAAAATTAGCGGAGCAAGCAATGACAAAGTCCTACGGGGAGGACATTCATCAAATGATGCATGACTTCTTCATCCAACAGGGTTTTGCGGGCTTTATCCGTGCAGGTAAAAAGTAGGAAATCGTGACCGTCTCTTTATTTTTGTTATTGTTGGCGCTAGGCGCTTTTGTGGGTGTGATGGCGGGGTTACTCGGTATCGGTGGTGGTTTGATAGTTGTTCCTGCCTTGTTGTATTTGCTTCCTCTTGCTGGAATCTCTCCAGAAATGAGTATGCACATGGCCCTAGCCACTTCGTTAGCGAGTATTATTGTTACGTCAGGCTCATCGGCGATGAATCACCTTAAGCTCGGCAATGTCGATATGTTCGTCGTAAAATGGTTGATGCCAGGTGTGGTTATAGGTGGTTTTGTCGGTGCCAATATTGCTGAGTGGATCCCTACGCACTACTTGCCGAAAGTATTTGGTGTCATTGTTCTTTGCCTGTCAGTACAAATGTTCCGTTCCATTAAAGTTACGAGCAGTAAACCTATGCCGAGCAGCCCGGTGACCGTTGCGTATGGCACGGGGATTGGCGTTGTATCAAGCCTTGCTGGTATTGGTGGTGGTTCACTATCGGTCCCATTTTTAAATAAACACGGGATAGAAATGCGTAAAGCGGTAGGTTCATCTTCCGTTTGTGGTTGCGTGATTGCTATTTCTGGTATGATCGGTTTCATCTTACATGGCTATAAAGTGGAAGGCTTACCTTCATACAGTATTGGCTATGTTTATCTTCCCGCATTATTAGCTATTGCCATGGCCTCGATGCTCACAACAAAAGTGGGTGCGAAGCTGGCAACTAACCTTCCAACTGCGGTATTAAAAAAGATATTCGCGGTGTTCTTAATGTTTGTAGCAGCGACCATGCTGCTCTAAGTTTGTACCCAAGTCATTCTCGCTGAACCAAGCATCTAGAGGTTACTTGGGTGTATTTATTTTGTTGTGATAAGAAGAGAATGATTTATGTCTCAGGGATATATTGAATTTCCCAATATTGATCCGGTTTTAATCTCTATTGGTCCTGTTTCGGTTCGTTGGTACGGTTTGATGTACCTTGTGGGCTTTATGTTCGCCCTATGGTTGGCGAACCGACGTGCGGATAAGCCGGGAAGTGGTTGGACACGAGAACAGGTCTCTGATTTGTTGTTCGCAGGCTTCCTTGGCGTGGTGATTGGTGGCCGTGTAGGCTACGTGCTTTTCTACAATTTTGAGCTCTTCTTGGCTGACCCTTTGTATCTGTTTAAAGTGTGGACCGGTGGTATGTCTTTCCACGGGGGCTTACTGGGTGTTATTACCGCGATGTTCTGGTATGCACACAAAAACGGGCGAACTTTCTTCGGTGTTGCCGACTTTATCGCGCCGCTTGTGCCATTTGGTTTGGGTATGGGGCGTTTAGGTAACTTCATGAACAGCGAATTGTGGGGCCGAGTAACGGATGTGCCTTGGGCGATCGTTTTCCCAAATGGCGGTCCACTGCCACGTCATCCATCGCAGCTTTATGAAATGGCGCTTGAAGGTATCGTACTTTTCTTCATCTTGAATTGGTTCATCAAGAAACCTCGTCCTCTAGGTTCTGTTTCAGGGCTATTTTTAGCTGGATATGGTACATTCCGCTTCCTAGTTGAGTACGTGCGCGAACCAGACGCTCATTTGGGTTTATTCGGTGGCTTTATTTCCATGGGACAGATTTTATCTCTGCCAATGGTGGTTATCGGTGTCCTAATGATGGTTTGGGCATACAAACGTGGTCATTACAAAGACGAGTTACCACAAAAGACGAAGTAAGGTATTGGTGTGAAACAGTATTTAGATTTGTGTCAACGCATCGTTGACCAAGGTGTTTGGGTTGAAAATGAGCGTACAGGCAAGCGCTGCCTGACCGTAATCAACGCGGATTTAACCTACGATGTTGCGAACAATCAATTTCCGTTGGTAACCACACGTAAAAGTTTTTGGAAAGCGGCCGTTGCAGAGCTACTAGGGTACATTCGTGGTTACGATAATGCGGAAGATTTTCGTAAGCTGGGCACGAAAACCTGGGATGCTAATGCCAACCTAAATGATGCTTGGTTAAATAATCCATATCGTAAGGGCGAAGACGACATGGGCCGTGTCTACGGTGTCCAAGGGCGCGCATGGGCGAAGCCTGATGGCGGGCATGTTGACCAATTACGCAAGATAGTGGATGACTTAACGCGTGGTGTTGATGATCGCGGTGAAATCTTGAACTTCTACAACCCGGGTGAATTCCACATGGGGTGCTTGCGTCCTTGCATGTATAGCCACCATTTTTCATTGCTGGATGATACGCTTTACCTGAACAGTACTCAGCGTTCGTGTGATGTACCGCTTGGCTTAAACTTCAATATGGTTCAAGTTTACGTGTTCTTGGCGATCATGGCGCAAATCACGGGCAAGAAACCTGGTCAGGCATTTCATAAGATTGTGAATGCGCACATTTATGAAGATCAGCTTGAACTGATGCGTGATGTTCAGTTGAAACGTGAACCATTAAAAGCGCCGACGTTCCACATCAATCCAGAGATTAAATCTCTAGAAGATCTGGAAACATGGGTCACACTGGATGACTTTTGGGTTGAAGGATACGAGCATCACGACCCTATTCGTTACCCATTCTCAGTGTAACCAGTGTTGTTCTTCAAGATATGAAAAAAGCTCCGAATGGAGCTTTTTTGCTTTTTGTACTTTGAAGGTATTACTTGAGTGCACTGACAATATAGCGGTGAATAGGGTTGCTCTGCATCGGTGCAGACAGTGCCGGGCTAATAAACTTGGGTTGGGTGAATATTTGCTTCCTCACTAATGAGCGGATAAGCTCAAAATACTTCAGTTCTGTTTTTCCACATAGCAACAATGAAAAGTCATCGCCCAGTTTATCGTAGGCATTGAGCACCTCTCGGAACCCCCTGAGGTACAAGTAATCCTTCGTTAAACCGCCTCCTCGATACACACGAGCAGTCGTCGTAAATGCTTGAAGGTCAGACGTTTTATACTGTTCTTTTAATAGCATGAACGTATGGCGGAAATCGCGATCCTTGATCATCGACTCTACCGCCAGGACTCGTAAGGCTAAGGTTCTTAGGCGTTTGATACTGAAATGTCCTGACAGATATTCACACAATATAGCCAGCCCTTCTTGGGTGTTTGTATTAGCTGGGCACCCTAAGCTCAGGACCTTTAGCGGTTGTAGACGACCGTTAAGCGTAGTAAGAAGGTGTACACCCATTTCATGATGTGCGAGAGCCTCTAACTCATCGGTCGTGATGTATGCTGCGTGGTTAATTTTGACTCGAGATCCCGAAACGAGTGCGTTTGCTAACATCCCATCCAACACCTGTATTTCACACTCATATCCATTACGTTGAGCAAAGTTTTGCATGAAGTGTGCTATCGCGCGGCTATCATGCTGCGGTTTGCTCTCTTCTTCCGTGGGAAGGTGTAAAATGAAATGGGCGTTGGCAATATCTTTGGCGCTCGGCTCTCCGTAATAGCGCAAGGAGTTATAAAGAAACTCTTGTGTACCGATAGTATTCACTTGATCCAATTTATCTGCGTAAGGCTGAATCACATCCGCGTACAGCTTTTGTAATTGGGTGTCTTGAATATTTTCTAAAGGCAGTTCATACAGACGTCGCTTTGCGCTGTGAGTATCTAGATTGGTAGTTGAGTATTGGAAGTTAGGCTCTTGAGAGTATTTGTTCTTAATAAAGCGCTCTCTTTCCTGAGCATAATTGAGAGGATTCACGCTACTGAGGATATCAATATCAGCAACCAGTTGAGTTAGGTTTTCGTCTATTGCGAGTAACTGATCAGAAATAGTGCCATTAAGCTGCGTCATGTTGTCGACTCCAAATGAGGTAGCCCAGCATAAGTATGCTGGTATGGCTCAAATTATCACCAGACAACGAATTTGAACAGCCTCATTAATGCAAAAAAGGCCCCACAATGTGGAGCCTAAACAATAAGCGATGGTATGTAAGTTATTGTTATGTCGTTAGGGCTAAGATCGCGCCTGGTAAAATAACGAATACAGACATTAGGTAGCCACCGACAACAGCTTTGTTCTTGATAGCCATTTCAGAAATCATCTCAGCGCCTTTCACTGGAATTTCACGTAGGAACGGAATACCAAAGATAAACAGCGTTGCCATGATATTAAATACTAGGTGTACCAGAGCGATTTGAAGCGCGAATACCGCAAACTCACCCGATACGGCTGTTGCTGCTAGTAGCGCCGTAATACAAGTACCAATGTTTGCACCTAGCGTGAATGGATAAATATCACGAACTTTAAGAACGCCTGTACCCACAAGTGGAACCATCAAGCTAGTTGTTGTTGATGAAGATTGTACCAATACAGTCACGATTGAACCCGATACAATACCGTGAATAGGGCCACGACCAATCGCGTTTTTCAAAATTTCACGTGCGCGGCCAACCATTAGGCTCTTCATTAGCTTACCCATTACCGTAATTGCAACGAAGATTGTCGCAATACCCAAAACGATAAGCATGATGCCACCAACAGTATCACCGAATGTTGAAAGTGGCTCTTTAATTGCACCCACAACTGGTTTTGTTATTGGCTTAATGAAGTTGAAGCCTTTAATGCTCATATCGCCAGTAGCAAGTAGTGGAGAAACAAGCCAATGAGAAACTTTCTCTAAAATGCCGAACATCATTTCCAACGGAAGGAAAATAGCAACAGCAAGTAAGTTGAAGAAGTCGTGAATAGTTGCGCTTGCAAATGCGCGTTTGAACTCTTCTTTACAACGTACGTGACCAAGAGAAACAAGCGTATTGGTCACTGTGGTACCAATATTGGCACCCATCACCATTGGAATCGCGGTTTCTACTGGTAAGCCACCTGCAACTAAACCTACAATAATAGACGTTACAGTACTTGAGGACTGAATTAAGGCTGTTGCCACCAAGCCGATCATTAGACCTGCAACAGGGTGAGCGGCAAACTCAAATAGCACCTTAGCTTGATCGCCAGTTGCCCATTTGAAGCCACTACCAACCATAGATACTGCTAGAAGAAGCAGATACAACATGAATGCCAAGTTAGCCCAGCGTAACCAACGAGCAGTGCTCGAAATTGGCGCCACTGTTGAAGTAGCTTGGTTCATCATAATTTTCTCCGTTGACCTTTCAGTTCATTTTTCGGTCTGTAGTTGAAACTGCGGGCGATGTTAGAGAACAAATATTTCAGTAATATTACAGATTTCTTGCTGTGAGTGATTTTTATTGTTCTTTTTGATAGTGGTGTGAGTAGGGAAAAATGAAGGTTTTTAACTGTTTGAATTTAATGAATAAATTTGGCTTTCGTTTTGTGTGGTTATTGCGTTTTCTTTAGAAAGAAAATGCGCCTCAGTTCAACTTTTATGACAGTATTAATTTTATATATTCGGTAAAACTTATGTTTTTGTAATGTATTGTATGGTTTTGTCGAGTTTATTGTTTGTCTCTGTCACATTTGGTATAAAAAGCATCACTTTCTTTTCGGGACTTGATCATGTCACATCTAAACTACAACCATCTATATTATTTCTGGATGGTGTGCAAACAGGGCTCTGTAACTAAAGCGGCCGATGCGCTTTTCCTGACACCGCAAACAGTGACAGGGCAGATTAAAGCGCTTGAAGAACGCATGAAAGGAAAGTTAACCAAACGAAATGGTCGTACAGTTGAGCCAACTGAGTTAGGGCAACTTGTTTTTAAGTACGCCGACCGAATGTTTGGTTTGAGTTATGAGATGTTAGATATCGTCAATTACAGCCAGCACTCGAACATTCTGTTTGAAGTTGGCGTAGCCGATGCGTTATCTAAACGCTTGGTCAGTAAAGTACTAATGACGACTGTCCCGGAAGATAACAGTATTCATTTACGCTGTTATGAGTCAACCCACGAATTGCTACTTGAACGACTGTCTCAGCACAAGCTGGATATGATCCTCTCGGATTGTCCCGTTGACTCAACTCAAAGCCCTGGCCTTTATAGCAAAAAGCTAGGTGAGAGCAGTATGAGCTTTTTCGCCTCTTCTGAAATTGAAAATGTGCGTTTTCCTGAGATTCTGGAACAGAAAAAACTTTTGATTCCTGCAAGCCGAACAGCAATGGGGCGTAAGGTTATTCAGTGGTTTGATCGTCAAGGTCTTCAGCCTAATGTGTTGGGAGAATTTGATGATGTCGCGTTGATGAAGGCTTTCGCACGGTACCACGATGATGTGATTTTCTTAGCGCCGACCGTATACATGTCGGAGATTGAGGACGACCGAAATCTACAGCTAATTGGTCATGTCGATGGGTTAAAAGAAGAGTACTACGTGATTTTTGCGGAACGAATGATCCAACACCCAGCGGTAAAAAATGTTTGTGATGCTGATTTCAGTCAAATGTTTGAGTAAACCCGTATCGTTGCGCAAATAAATAGATTACTATCAATAAAAATATAATTCTAAATAATACCTAAGTAACTCAAGATACTTGTTTTAGTGAGCAAAACTATTAATTATTGATGGCGCATCAATTCTCCACTTTGGTGGATAATATTGGTGTATCACTAACAACTAAATTAGAGGTTCTAATAATGAAGACTCTGGAAGTGTATCTTGATTTTCTTAGATATATAAATCAGTGCAACACAACAAGCTGGCCAGGGTTGGAATAAGTAAGTTGTAGCTAGAGGTCCAACACATGAATCTACAAGAAATGGAGCAGAACTCCGCAAAAGCCGTCGTGTTGCTCAAAGCGATGGCAAACGAGAGACGCCTACAAATCCTTTGTATGCTGCATAACCAAGAGCTGTCCGTGGGAGAGCTGTGTGCAAAGTTAGAGCTAAGCCAGTCGGCATTATCTCAGCATCTTGCTTGGCTTCGCCGTGATGAGCTAGTCACGACAAGGAAAGAAGCACAAACCGTGTACTACACATTGAAGAGTGATGAAGTGAAAGCGTTAATAAAAACACTGCATAGTCTTTATTGTGCTGAAAGCGCTTAGCGTTAATTACATATACCTAATATATCGTTCATTTTAGGCTGTGAATCTAACTCGTTGGAATATTTGAGAGTGGCGTTAAACTTTTGATGGTAGAGTTGCTGCGCATCGACCAATTTGCTTTGTTCTCAAGTGTTTTATTGGTGCTTTCCAGTTTGAGCTTTATAAGGTAAATAAGCTGATGCCTTTGAATAGGCGTGCAGAAAAAAGAAAAGCTGGCATTGCCAGCTTTTTTATTAAGAAAATTTTGTAGATATAAAAAAACCGACACAAGGTCGGTTTTTTCTTCACTGTAAAATCAGGACTCTATTAAAGAGCTTTGATTTGTGCAGCGAAACGAGACTTATGGCGAGCTGCTTTATTCTTGTGAATAAGGCCTTTAGTTGCCATGCGGTCTAGGATAGGTGTAACTACAGCGAATGCAGCAGTTGCAGCTTCTTTGTCGCCTGCTTCGATAGCAGCAACAGTTTTCTTCATGTAAGTACGCATCATTGAGCGACGGCTAGCATTGTGCTGACGACGTTTCTCAGCTTGGATAGCGCGCTTCTTAGCAGATTTACTATTTGCCAAGGGTCTAACTCCCAAAAACTTAGTTCTGTGACAATTTAAGGGCGAGGAATATCCCTCATTTGCGCTTAAATGTCAAATGATTTGTGCAAAAACCGATCTAAGCCAAAACAAATTTTGGTAAGAGAGGTTATCGCGGTTAAGATGGCGGGGATTCTAACAGCATTTTTATACCAATGCTAATAATTATCCGCGAAAGGCACACTTATTCCTTACAACCCGCGGATAGATTTTTGACGTCTATTTACAGCAGCTGTCAGAGAAACAGTATAGGGTTAGCTGTCTTATGGTGATATTCCGAGGTTACAGTGAGTAAACGACTACTCAAGTCTGGCATGATCGTCAGTGCTATGACATTTATTTCCCGCGTTCTTGGCCTAGTTCGTGATGTTGTAGTGGCAAATTTAATGGGGGCAGGAGCAAGCGCAGACGTCTTTTTCTTCGCCAATAAAATTCCTAATTTTTTACGACGTTTGTTTGCTGAAGGTGCTTTTTCCCAAGCGTTTGTACCTGTTTTAACGGAAAGCCATGCTCAAGGCGACATGGACAAAACTCGGGAGCTCATTGCTCGTGCGGCGGGTACGTTAGGGGTGATAGTCTCGATTGTTACCATTTTAGGTGTCCTAGGCTCCGGCGTGGTCACTGCTGTGTTTGGTTTTGGTTGGTTCCTTGACTGGATGCATGGTGGCCCGGCTGCAGCAAAGTTTGAGCTTGCTAGCGTGATGCTCAAAATCACCTTTCCCTATTTATGGTTCATTACCTTTGTCGCTCTATCGGGCGCGATCCTCAATACATTAGGTAAATTTGCTGTCTCCTCCTTTACCCCTGTTTTCCTCAATGTGATGATTATTTTGGCGGCGTGGTTTATCTCGCCGCAAATGGAAATGCCAGAAATAGGGCTTTCTATTGGTGTTTTCTTAGGTGGTTTGGTCCAGTTCTTATTCCAAATTCCCTTCCTTATTAAAGCAGGCGTCATGGTTAAGCCAAAATGGGGCTGGCGCGATCCGGGTGTAGTGAAAATCCGTACTTTGATGATCCCCGCTTTATTTGGCGTATCGGTCAGTCAGATTAACCTGTTGTTTGATACGTTCATCGCCAGTTTTTTGCAAACCGGTTCGATCAGCTGGCTATATTACTCAGACCGCTTATTGGAATTTCCTTTAGGTCTGTTTGGTATTGCGATTGCGACTGTGATTTTACCCGCGCTTTCACGTAAACACGTTGACGCACAAAGTGAAGGCTTCGCGCAAACCATGGATTGGGGGGTGCGCATGGTGATCTTGCTTGGCCTTCCTGCAATGCTTGGTCTGATGGTACTGGCAAAACCTATGCTGATGGTTCTGTTTATGCGAGGTGAATTTTCTCCTCAAGACGTACATCAAGCATCATTGTCGCTTTTTGCCTACGCTTCAGGTTTGTTGAACTTCATGCTGATTAAGGTGCTCGCGCCAGGTTATTACTCGCGTCAAGATACTAAAACGCCAGTAAAGTACGGCATCATTGCGATGGTGACCAACATGGTATTTAACGCAATTTTTGCGTACTTTTATGGTTACGTTGGTTTGGCTATCGCGACGGCACTTTCGGCGTTTGTGAATATGGCATTGCTGTATCGTGGTCTACATATCGCAGGGGTATACCAAATCACCAAACGAACCGTCTTCTTTATTATACGTTTGGTTATTGCAGGTGCGGCGATGGTGGCTGCGATCTTATGGCAATTGGAAGACATGTCAGTGTGGCTCGATTGGAGCTTTGCTCACCGCAGCGGTGTACTAGGAATGTTGATCGCTCTAGGAGCCGTGGTTTACCTAGTGGTTCTATTTTTAACTGGTGCACGCTTAAAAGACCTAAAAGCTGGGACAGACTAAGGGTGATTAGTATATAATCCGTCAGTTTCACACAGTGTAAAGTAAAAACAGAGGCAGAAAGCAGTATCCAATGGAACTGATTAGAGGCATTCACAATATCACCCCGCGACATCATGGTTGCGTGCTGACTATTGGCAATTTCGATGGTGTCCATAAAGGCCATCAACAAGTATTGCAGCAAGTGTCTGAGCAAGCGGACAGGCTATCATTGCCTTCTGTTGTGATGACCTTTGAACCTCAGCCGATGGAGCTGTTTGCCAAAGACAAGGCACCTGCACGGTTGACGCGATTACGCGATAAGTTCGTGCAATTGAGTAAGCTCGATATTGATCGCTTGCTCTGCGTCAATTTCAATCGTCATTTTGCAAGTTTAACCGCGGAAGAATTTATCCGTGACTTGTTGGTCGAGCGTTTGGGTGTTAAGTTTCTTGTCGTTGGTGATGATTTCTGCTTTGGCAAAGGCCGAACTGGCAACTTTGCAATGCTGCAGGAAGCAGGGGAAAAGTACGGTTTTGATGTCGTGAGTACCCAGAGCTTTTGTTTACAACAATTACGTGTCAGCAGTACGGCTATCCGTCAAGCGCTGGCGCGTGACGATTTGCATTCCGCGCAACAGATGCTGGGAAGAAACTACAGCATCAGCGGTCGTGTTTCTCACGGAAGAAAGCTGGGAAGAACGATAGGTTTTCCTACTGCGAATATTCCTTTGAAACGCTGTGTTTCTCCGGTCTCCGGAGTCTATGTTGTTCAAGCGCTAGGCTTAGGAAATAAGCCAATTGGTGGTGTCGCTAATATTGGTCAAAGACCGACTGTCAATGGCGTTCGCCAGCAGTTAGAAGTACACTTATTCGACTTTCATGCCAATTTATATGGCAAGCAACTAGAAGTGGAACTTTTGCATAAACTTCGAGATGAGCAAAAGTTTGAGTCGTTTGAAGCACTTAAACAACAAATCGAATTGGATGCTGAAGCAGCAAGGGTGTGGCTGCGTCAGCTTAAGCGTTGAGCGGTTTATTCCACCGTTCAACATAATGTCTAATTTTCGCCCAATATAACGGAATTAAGAATCGATGAGTGAGTATAAAGATACCCTGAACTTACCTGAAACAGGGTTTCCAATGCGCGGCAACCTGGCCAATCGTGAGCCAGAAATGCTTAAGCGTTGGTACAAAGAAGATCTTTACGGTGAAATCCGTAAAGCTAAGAAAGGCAAAAAGTCATTCGTATTGCACGATGGCCCTCCTTACGCAAATGGTGACATTCATATTGGTCACGCACTAAACAAGATTCTTAAAGACATTATTATTAAATCCAAAACACTTTCAGGTTTTGACGCACCTTACATTCCTGGCTGGGATTGCCACGGTCTACCTATTGAATTAATGGTAGAGAAAAAAGTAGGCAAGCCAGGCCAAAAAGTGACGGCAGCAGAATTCCGCGAGAAATGTCGTGAATACGCAGCAGGTCAGGTTGAAGGTCAGAAAGAGAGCTTCAAACGCCTTGGTATCATGGGTGAGTGGGACAAGCCATACCGCACTATGGATTTCGCAACTGAAGCGAACATTATTCGTGCTCTTGGTAAGATCGCAAGCAATGGTCACCTGCTAAAAGGTTTCAAACCTGTTCACTGGTGTACAGACTGTGGTTCTGCTCTTGCTGAAGCGGAAGTAGAATACAAAGATAAAGTATCGCCATCTATCGACGTTCGTTTTAAAGCGGCTGACGAAGCGGCACTGTTGTCTAAGTTTGAGCTGACTGAAGGTCATGAAGGTAAAGGCGATATCTCTATTGTCATCTGGACGACAACTCCTTGGACGCTTCCTGCGAACCGTGCTGTGTGTCTACGTGATGACCTTGAGTATGTACTTATCCAAGTTGAAGGCGAGCAACCTGAACGTATCATCGTTGCAGCTGAACTAGCGAAAGACGTGATGGACCGTGCTGGTATCGAGCACTTCCACAACCTTGGTTTTGCTAAAGGTGCGGAGCTTGAGCTTTCTCAATTCCAACACCCATTCTACGATTTCACTGTACCGGCGATCCTGGGTGATCACGTTACGATTGATTCAGGTACTGGCGTTGTTCACACTGCACCGGGTCACGGTCAAGAAGACTTCGCGGTTGGTAACAAGTACAACCTAGAAGTAGCAAACCCAGTTGGTTCAAACGGTGTTTACCTACCAGATACAGAGCTATTTGCTGGTCAGCACGTATTTAAAGCGAACGATGCGGTAGTAGAAGTACTGAAAGAAAAAGGTGCACTACTACACCACCACGCTTACGAGCACAGCTACCCACACTGTTGGCGTCATAAGACTCCAATCATCTTCCGTGCTACGCCTCAATGGTTCGTTTCTATGGACCAAGCGGGTTTACGTACAAAAGCACTAGAAGCCATCAAAGGTGTTCAGTGGATGCCTGAGTGGGGGCAAAGCCGTATCGAAGGTATGATCGAAGGTCGCCCTGAGTGGTGTATCTCTCGTCAGCGTACTTGGGGTGTGCCAATCGCTCTGTTTGTTCATAAAGAAACATCAGAACTTCATCCAAACACGCTAGAGCTGATCGAGAAAGTCGCGAAATTGGTTGAAGAGAAAGGCATCCAAGCATGGTGGGATGTAGATACTGCTGAACTACTAGGTGCTGACGCTGACCAATACGAAAAAGTACTAGATACGCTAGACGTATGGTTCGATTCAGGTGTCACTCACTTCTCCGTTGTTGATGCTCGTGAAGAGTACAACGGCAACAGTGCAGACCTATACCTAGAAGGTTCTGACCAACACCGTGGTTGGTTCCAATCTTCTCTAATTTCATCTATCGCGATGAAAGACGAAGCGCCTTACAAACAAGTACTGACACACGGTTTCGTGGTTGATGGTCAGGGTCGTAAGATGTCTAAATCTATCGGTAACGTGGTTGCGCCAAAAGACGTAACTAACAAGTTAGGTGCTGACATTCTTCGTCTATGGGTTGCTTCAACAGACTACACTGGTGAAGTTGCGGTTTCGGATGAAATCTTAAAACGCAGTGCAGATGCTTACCGTCGTATCCGTAACACAGCGCGTTTCTTCCTTGCTAACCTAAGCGGCTTCAACCCTGAAACAGACATCGTTCCTGTTGAAGAGATGGTTGCGCTAGATCGCTGGGCAGTTGGTCGTGCGCTAGCAGCACAAGAAGAGATTGTTAAAGCATACGAAGAGTACAACACACACGGTGTGACTCAGCGTCTAATGCAATTCTGTTCGATCGAAATGGGCTCTTTCTACCTAGACGTAATTAAAGACCGTCAGTACACAGCAAAACGTGGCTGCAACGCTCAACGTAGCTGTCAGACTGCGCTTTACTACATTGTTGAAGCGCTAGTTCGTTGGATGGCGCCAATCATGTCGTTCACTGCGGATGAAATCTGGAACGAAATGCCAGGCGAGCGCGACAAGTTCGTATTCACTGGTGAGTGGTTCGACGGTCTATTCGGCCTTGCTGAAGGTGAAGAGCTGAACAATGAATTCTGGGCTGAGATCCAAGCGGTTCGTGGTGCAGTAAACAAACTTCTAGAAGATGCGCGTAAAGAGAAAACCATCGGTGGTGCACTACAAGCTGAAGTGACTCTATTTGCTGATGACGCTTTAGCGGCGAAGATCAACAAACTTGAAGATGAACTGCGCTTTGTTCTACTAACCTCTGCGGCGAAAGTTAAGCCTCTAGGTGAGAAGACTGATGCAGCACAAGCCACGGATATCGAAGGCTTGTTTGTTGAAGTAGCAGCAGCTGAAGGCGAGAAGTGTGATCGTTGTTGGCACCACACGCCAGACGTAGGCACAATTGAAGGTCACGAGAAAATCTGTGGTCGTTGTGTGTCTAACGTAGAAGGCGAAGGTGAAGTACGTAAATTCGCGTAATTACCTAGAACGACTGAACTTTTTTTAAAATTAACAGCCCCAGTATTTACTGGGGCTGTTTGTAGGTAAAGTAATGAGTGAAAAAGCACTGTCTTTAAAGCAATCTGGTATTCGCTGGTTATGGTTAGCGGTGGTTATCTTTTTAGCTGATATTGGCATTAAGTATGTTGTAATGAACAACATGGGATATGGCTGGGCAAACCGCATAGAAATTTTGCCATTCTTTAATCTTTTGTACGTGCATAACTATGGTGCTGCTTTTAGCTTTTTGAGTGATCAAGCGGGCTGGCAACGTTGGTTATTTACAGGTATTGCTTTTATCGTTACAGGTCTTTTGACTTACTGGATGAGCAAACTACCAGCGAAAGAGAAATGGAATAATATTGCTTATGCCATGATTATTGGTGGCGCAGTAGGCAACGTATTCGACCGAGTAATACATGGGTTTGTCGTGGATTATTTGGACTTTTTCTGGGGTAATTATCACTGGCCAGCGTTCAACCTTGCAGACATGGCGATCTGTATTGGTGCCGCGATGATTATTCTTGACGGCTTTCGAAAGAAAGACGAGGCGAAAGCCTAAGTAGTGGCAGTGTATATTGCGAAAAGTTGAATAACCCTAAGCGTCGCCCGTTGATTCGAGCGACGCTTTTTATTATGTTGGAGCGCCAATCAGCATATCAATGTATAAAAAGACCAAGCTGACAGCGTAATAACCCAAGAACAAGGAAGCAGTAACGTGACAACAATAACCAATGAATCTGTAGTAACCCTTCACTTTACGATTAAAATGAAAGACGGATCGGTTGCGGATAGTACTCATAACATGGGTAAACCAGCGAAATTTGTTATGGGTGATGGCAGCTTGAGTGAAAACTTTGAGCAGTGCTTGATAGGCCTCGAAACAGGCGCACAAAAAGCGATTGAGCTAAAAGCAGAAGACGCGTTTGGCATGCCAAATCCAGACCATGTACACCATATGGATCGCACTAAGTTTGTAGGTGATGCAGAAGTAGAAGTGGGTACAATCATGGCGTTCAGTGGTCCTGATGGTATGGAAATCCCGGGCATTATTACAGAGATTGCTGGCGATTCAGTCACTGTGGACTTCAACCATCCTCTAGCGGGACAAGACGTGACTTTCGAAGTTGAAATTTTGTCAGTAGAATAGCGAACCCAATAAAGATAATTTCCATGAGCAATGAAATGAAAATCCTATTAGCTAACCCACGCGGCTTTTGTGCTGGTGTAGACCGTGCGATTAGCATCGTAGAGCGTGCGCTAGAGATGTATCAGTCACCGATTTATGTTCGTCATGAGGTGGTGCATAACCGTTTTGTGGTTGAAGGGCTAAAACAACGTGGCGCTGTCTTCGTTGAAGAGCTGCATGAAGTGCCAGACAACAACATTGTGATTTTTTCTGCTCATGGTGTATCGCAGGCGGTTCGTCAGGAAGCTAAGCAGCGAGATTTGACGGTATTTGACGCAACGTGTCCTTTGGTAACCAAAGTGCATATGGAAGTAGCGCGAGCAAGCCGCCGTAATATGGAAGTGGTTCTGATTGGTCACGCAGGTCACCCTGAAGTGGAAGGCACAATGGGGCAGTACGCGAGTGAAACGGGTGGTATGTACTTGGTTGAAACCCCTGCCGACGTTGAGAAACTGAAGTCGATTGTGAAAGATCCATCAGATCTTCATTACGTAAGCCAAACGACACTTTCTGTAGATGAAACTGCCGATGTTATCGAAGAGCTACGCCGCGTCTTCCCAGATATCCAAGGACCACGTAAAGACGATATCTGTTACGCGACACAAAACCGCCAAGATGCCGTACGTGAATTAGCGGGTGACGTAGATGTGATGGTTGTGGTGGGTTCTAGAAACTCATCAAACTCTACACGTCTTAAAGAGCTAGCTGAAAAGCTAGGGACACCTGGCTACTTAACCGACTGTCCGGAAGATATCAAACCTGAGTGGTTCGAAGGCAAAACAAAGGTCGGCGTGACTGCGGGGGCATCTGCTCCGGAAGAGCTCGTTAATCAGATTCTAGAGCGAATCAAAGAACTCGTCGGTGCCGAAGCGGTCGATGAAGTGCTTGGTCGTGAAGAGAATATGTTCTTTGAAGTACCCAAAGAACTGCAAATCAAGCAAGTGGATTAATCTCCATTTATCGAATATTCAAAAGGCGACCAGTGGGTCGCCTTTTTTACATCTCTCTCAGTTCATTTAGGTAATCACGAATTTGGTCTTTCCCTAAACCATCGATAATCATATCGGACATCTTTGTGATTCTTCGCTCAAGCGACTGAGCAACCCTTTCGCAATGTGCGTACACCTCTTCATCAGAACCTTCAGTCGGAAAGGCATCGACTTGCCAGTTTACTCGGACGCCACCCGCAAGCCACTGAGGAGCGGTTTCTTGATGTAAAGAGTCACAGAGAATAATCACGATGTCAGGAAGAAACTGAGTTCGCTCTTCCCATGAGTGGGTGTGGATATGTGGAATGGGAAGTTGGTGGTCATCTAAATATTTTTGCACCACCGGGTGAACTTTGCCTGTGGGATGAGAGCCACCGCTGGCGACACTAAAATCTGCTGGTAGGATATGGGTTGCGATCGACTCAGCGAGCACACTTCGTCCAGCATTGTGCTTACATATGAACAAAACTTTATACATCATCGCCTCGTCTTTTCGGAGCGTCTTATTTATACGCTAGCGGAAACTCAGCGGTGATGTGTGAACTTTTTGTGTTAGTGGCTAATGCCCAGCATCTCTTTGAGCACTTTAAGGTAGCGGCGGCTTACTGGTATCTCAAAGCCAGTTTTGGTGATGATTTCTGCTAATCCGTTTTCGAGTAATTTGATTTCGCTGATGGCCTTAATGCTGACTAAGTATTGGCGATGACAGCGTACCAGTGGGGTTTTCTCTTCTAGCGTTTTTAATGTCAGTTGAGTGCTCGCGGCTTGGCTGGTGGAGCGTACATGCACGCCGCTGATGTCACTGTATGCACATTCTACCGTGTCGGTGGCCATGATGACGATACGGTTGTGCCCGATGCACGGAATCTGATCTAAAGTGTCGGGCGTAATAGCAGACAGTTGTTGAGTTAGGGCGGATTGACTAATGACTTTATTTAGCCGTTTGACCGTTTTGGTTAAACGGCATGGGTCGACAGGTTTGAGCAAGTAATCAAAGGCGTTGTCTTCAAACGCTTGAATTGCATACTGGTCGTAAGCCGTGACAAAAACCACATAAGGCATGGTTTCTGGATCAAGCATTCCAAGTAGTTCAATCCCAGTGACTTGAGGCATTTGGATATCGAGAAACACCACATCAGGTTTGAGCTCATTGATTTTTTTTAGACCAAGGATCGCGTTTGAGGCATTGCCCACCACTTCAACTTGTCCTGTTTCATCCAATAACTCTGTCAGCTCTTCACGAGCAAACTGTTCATCATCAATGACGAGTGCGGTTAACATCCAACATTACCTTTATTGCTTCAGCGTGCTTTTATGATTTTGGGGGAATGATAAAGCTCATTTTAGTAAATTGATGTGGCTCGCACGTAATTTTTAGCGATGCATCACGCCCAAATTGATTAGTGAGACGTTTGTCGACAATTTCTAAACCTAGCCCGGAGTGGTTTTCTTTTGGCGGTTCAAAACTGCCTGCATTGTCTTCGACGGTAATCAAATGACCTTGTGGGTGTGCTTCGCTGTATATATGAACTTTACCACCTTCAAGCATGTTTGAAATGCCGTGTTTAATGGCATTCTCAACCAAAGGCTGGAGTGTAAAGCTTGGCAATTTGATGTCCAGCAATTCAGGCTGAATATCGATTTCAACCTCTAAGCGGTCCGTAAAGCGGGCTTTCTCGATGCTCAAGTACGAGTTCACATGTGCTAGCTCTTCTTTTAGCGTCACGGTATTAATGTTTTGCTTTAAATTGCTACGGAAGAAGTGCGATAAATTTTGGATTAGCTCGCGCGCTTTGTCAGGATCACGACGAGTAATCGCACTAATAGTATTGAGTGCATTAAACAAAAAGTGTGGATTCACCTGAGCGTGAAGCAGTTTGATTTCTGCTTGAGCGAGCAAGGCTTGTTGTTGTTGGTAATCGCCATACAGGATTTGGCTAGAGAGAAGCTGAGCTATCCCTTCCGCCATTGACATGTTGGCCGTGGAGAACAATTTACGCTTCGGTTCATACAGCTTAATGGTACCAATGACCTCTTTTCCCGCACGCAGTGGGATGATTAGCGCGGAGCCAAGTTTGCAGTCTTTTGCGATGGAACATTGGTATAGACGTTCTGCGCCATCAAGATAAATGATGTCGTTTTTCTCCATGGAGTCTAATGTGCTTTGCGATGAAATCGGCGTGTTCGGTTTATGGTGATCATCGCCAATGCCCACAAACGCCAAGATTTTTTCTTGGTCGGTAATCGCGACAGCGCCCACTTTGGTTTCTTCATAAATAATACGCGCGATTTTCTCAGCGTTTTCGGTGTTGAAGCCGTTGCTTAGAATTCCCACTGAGCGATCAGCAATGGTGAGTGCTCGACGCGAAAACGTCGCAGAAAACTTTTCAAAGATCGCTTTTCTGTCTTGCAGGATACTCATGAACAATGCCGCACCAAATGAGTTCGCGATGATCATCGGTGCTGCAATGGCAGACACCAGCTCATAGGCTTGATCAAAGGGTTTAGCGACGGCGAGCAGCAAAATCATTTGCACAACTTCTGCAACAAACGTGACGCTGAATACGACGCTTGGATTAAACAGCAATGCGCCTTTATTTCGCTTGATAAGGTAAACGTGGAGCAAGCCACCAATTACGCCCTCGGCGGTGGTTGAAATTGCGCAGGCTAGGTCAGTAAAGCCACCAAGAGAGTATCGATGGATGCCACCAGTAAATCCGACGGCGAAACCTACAACAGGTCCACCAAACAGCCCGCCCATAACAGCGCCGATCGCACGAGTATTGGCAATAGCATCGTTGATGTGCAGACCGAAATAGGTGCCGAGAATACAAAAGCCAGAGAAGAGTACGTAACAAATTAAGCGGTGGCTTAAGCGCGAAGAAATACTCAGCAAAGGTAAGATGATTGGCGTTTTACTTAGCATGTAAGCCAAAACTAAGTACACACACATCTGTTGTAAAAGGGAGATGACCAGTTCCATAGTGAACCTAACCTAGAATCAATGTTGTTATTGTATACCTAAGTAACCTCAAGATGCTTGGCTCAGATAGATAAGAACAGCTAAGTAAATGACGATGCGCTCCGAGTTCTGAATCTTAAAGTGATTTGGGTATAAAACAAAAAGAGCCTGCAATTGGCAGGCTCCTATCTTAGTCACTCGGATGTGACGAGTATTACGCTGTTTCTGATACGGCTTGTGGTTTCTCTTCGTCAGCCAGTTCAGTTTCACCTTTACCCTTAGAGGTTTTGATAACGTAACCTGTCACTGCTAGGGCAAACACAATACCGACGATAGTTGATAGTTGCATTGGCAGACCAAAACCTAGCGAGCTGTTGTTTAAGATGAACGTGACACATACCGTGGTCATGAAGATAGCTGGGATAGTGGTAATCCAGTGCAGCTTGTTGTGACGTAGTAGGTAAGCGGACGCAGTCCAAAGCATCATTACTGCTGTTGTTTGGTTAGCAAAACCGAAGTAGCGCCAGATAATGCCGAAGTCTACTTGAGTTAAGATACCGCCGATAACGAACAGAGGAAGTGCCATCAGTAGACGGTTACGTAGCGTCTTTTGTTCCATGTTGAAGTATTCAGCAAGGATCAAGCGGCTTGAACGAAATGCTGTATCGCCAGACGTAATTGGTAGGATAACCACACCTAGGAACGCAAGGATACCACCGAACACACCAAGCAGACCAAATGATGCGCTGTATACCACGTTACCAGGGCCACCGTTTTTCACAGCTTCTGATAGTGCGTCTAGAGAGCCGAAGAAAGACAGAGCGATAGCACACCAGATTAGCGCGATAACACCTTCACCAATCATTGCTCCGTAGAAGACGAAACGACCATTTTTCTCGTTTTCCATACAACGCGCCATCAGTGGAGACTGAGTCGCGTGGAAGCCAGAGATCGCGCCACATGCGATAGTGATGAACAGTGCTGGCCATAGTGGCATATCATTTGGGTTAAGGTTCGAGAACATGTCTGAAACTTGGAAGTCACCCATTACTGTGTGTTCGCTAGAAAACGCAACGGCTGTCATTAGACCAACAGACATAAAGATAAGTAGAGCGCCAAACAGTGGGTAGAAGCGGCCAATGATTTTATCGACAGGAACAATCGTCGCAATGATGTAGTAAGCGAAGATAGCGATAACCATTGTAGTCATGCTTACGCTCAAGCTTGTTTGATCATTGATGAGGTTAGTAATCATGCCTGCAGGAGCAGAAACGAACACTACGCCAACAAGAAGCAGTAGGACAATGGCAAAAATATTCATAAAGTGTTTTGCGCCATTACCTAGGTAGCGACCTGTGATAGTAGGTACAGATGCGCCGCCGTTACGCACTGAAAGCATGCCTGAGAAGTAATCGTGTACTGCGCCAGCAAAAATACAACCGACAACAATCCAAAGCATTGCCGCTGGACCGTATAGTGCACCCATGATTGGGCCGAAAATTGGACCAACACCAGCGATGTTAAGTAGCTGAACTAGATAAACTTTCTTTGTTGACATTGGAACGAAGTCAACACCGTCCGATTTGGTGTGAGCAGGCGTTTGGCGTTTTTCATTGATGCCGAAAATCTTCTCGACGAAAGCGCCGTAGATGAAGTAT
The DNA here is from genome assembly GCF_009361695.1 of Vibrio sp. VGrn 2. Lineage (NCBI taxonomy): Bacteria > Pseudomonadati > Pseudomonadota > Gammaproteobacteria > Vibrionales > Vibrionaceae > Vibrio > Vibrio sp. VGrn 2. The sequence continues at coordinate 170,738 of NZ_RBWD01000011.1, forward strand.
CCGCCGATTAGGGCTGCGACACAGGTTAGAAACCACATCATAGCAATTGTCCTTGGTCTTAGTTGGGTAGGGTAATTTTTTAATCTCAGGATGCATGTTATGCGTCACTTGTGTTAAATGCATTCGGTTAGTAGATGAGTGGTCGAATAGAGCACTGAGTGGTCGATATACTGCTTGAGCGGTTTTTAAAAATGGCGAACGGTTGATTGCAGTAGTGAGCGGTTGATTCGAGTCATCAGTGGTTTAATCTGCAAGCTAAGCGGCAAACGCCAATAATTAGTGGTAAGCTTATTTTTGAAAACAATTACTTAAGGAAGAGCCATGAAAAAGGCAACGTTAGGTTTGGCGCTGGCTTTGCTTGCAGGATGCGCTGCAACGACGGAAGATCTTGCCAAGTCAGGAGATTGGCATCAGATCGGATATCAAGATGGTGTAGCCGGACACACATCACGCACGATGAGCGAGCTGCGTGAGTTGGGTAGCGTTAAGCAAAGTGACTACGACCAAGGTTATTTAGAGGGTCTACGTGAATACTGTAACCCTGCTTTTGCGTATCAAATGGGGTTATCTGGTCAGTATTATGAAGGGGTTTGTGAGGGTACTGAGCAAGCACAAAAATTCCGTATGGAATGGCAGCGTGGCTGGAATGAGTACTCAAATTAATAGTCAATAAAGCCGTTGTGATACCGTCCGCAAAACATAATTGTGGCAAAATTCCCATTATTAAACTATGTTCATATTGCTTGATAGTGAGCACAGAAAAAAGGAATCACATTATGTCAACGCAAATGGCTGGTGGCTGGAGTCCATTTAATGAACTCAAAGCAGAGGATAAAGAAGTATTTGCTAAAGGTATCGAGGGGTTTGTCGGCGTCAAATACTCCCCTTTGGTTGTGGCTACTCAAGTCGTAGCCGGACAAAACTATGCGTTTTTCTGTAATGCAGAAGTTGTCTATCCTGGAGCACAACCATACCCAGCAATGGTTCATATGTTCAGCGACCTTGAAGGTAAAGTCGGTATTACTCACATTGAACGATTGAACTACTAAATTAAGCCATAAAAGGCGCCTGACTTTTAAATAAGTGAGGCGCTTTATTGATTAAGATTGATTCGCTTGATCGATCACGACTTTTCTTAAATATCCTTGTTTGGCTTTCAGTTGCTCAGTCGCGCTTTCTTTATCCAGCCCGGTTAAAATCATCAAAATCGCTAACTTGGCGTCGTAGTCCGTTTCTTTGAGAGCCGTTTTAGCCTCTTGGTTAGTACAATCTGTTGCTTGCATAACAATACGAGCCGCTCTTGCAACTAGCTTTGCATTCGTCGCTTTCACATCTACCATTAAGTTCTGATAACTTTTGCCTAGGCGAATCATGCTTGCAGTAGTGAGCATGTTCAGGACGAGCTTTTGCGCCGTCCCTGATTTTAAGCGAGTGGATCCTGTTAACGCTTCAGGTCCAACAACGGGGCTGATCGCAATATCGGCAATATCTGCAATCGGAGAGTCAGGGTTACAAGATAGTGCTACAGTGGTGGCACCAAGTTCGTTCGCATACTCTAAGCCACCAATCACGTACGGTGTTCGTCCACTTGCCGCAATACCAACGACGACATCGCGTTGTGTTAGCGCATTCTCTTTAAGATCTTGCTCGCCTAGTGCAGGATCGTCCTCTGCCCCTTCTTTTGCACGGAACATTGCCTCTTTTCCACCCGCAATAATACCAACGACCATCTCAGGATCCGTGCCAAAAGTCGGCGGGCATTCTGAAGCGTCCAAGACGCCGAGCCGACCACTGGTGCCTGCACCGATGTAAAACAACCGACCTCCGACCTTAAATGCTTCCGTGATCTTATCAACGGCTTCAGCGATCTCAGGCAGCACTTTTTCAACGGCAAGCGGAACGAGTTTGTCCTGTTGGTTGATGCGTTGAACAATATCGAGAGAAGGCAGCAAGTCGATGTCCATGGTATCTGGATTTCGCCCTTCAGAGACCAAATGGGATAAAGCTGCGATAAGTGCATCGTTCGTCATAATGAATTAAGCCTTTTTGTTTAGGGTCTATTGCCCTTAATTTTTTGAATAGAGCACACCAAGTGAAGCGAGGCGACTTGCCCCTGTGACTTCCGGTAAATTGCTAGGGAGGCCATGAATATGGCGCTGCGCAAGCCAAGCAAACGCCATAGCTTCCATGTAGTCGCCATCAACGCCTTTATCGGTAGTGGTTGTCACATGCCATTGGGGGAGAAGTTCCGCTAAACGTTGCATCAAAAGTGGGTTGCGTGCACCGCCGCCGCAAACCAATAGTTGAGGCGTGATACCATGAGAAAACTTGTCGACTTCGTTGGCAATGGTAATCGCAGAATATTCGCAGAGTGTACGCTGTACGTCTTCGGTTGGTAAATTGTAATGAGCCAGTTGCTGATGCAGCCAGTCAATATTGAACAGTTCTCGCCCGGTACTTTTAGGTGCTGGCATGGCGAGGTAAGCTTCTTTAAGTAATTGAGTCAACAAAGTAGCGTTTACCGTTCCTTTCAGTGCAAATTGTGCATCTTTGTCGAAGCTTTGCCCAGTGTGCAGCGCACACCACGCGTCCATCAACATGTTGCCCGGACCTGTGTCATAGCCAATGACTGGGTGCTCGGGATGCAGTACAGAGATGTTGGCAATGCCACCGATGTTCAGCACGACGGTGGTGGAATCTTGCATGGCAAAGATACTTTTATGAAAAGCGGGAACCAGCGGTGCACCTTGTCCACCTAGCGCCATGTCTTTACGACGAAAATCCGCTACCGTATCAATGCCTGTCTTGACCGCGATAATGTTGGCATCGCCCAATTGAGTGGTAAACGGCAAGTTTCCGGTAGGCTGATGGAACACTGTTTGACCGTGATTACCAATCGCACGAATTTGCTCTGCGACGTAACCAGACTTATTGAGCAGCTGTAGCACGGCATCTGCAAATAGGTGGCCGAGCTGGTGGTCAAGTTCACCTATGGCTTTTAAATTTGTTGCTTGACCGGTACAAACAGATAACAGCATGTCTTTTAGTGCTGCGGGCATTGGATAATCGTCGTGCGCAACCAGACGAACGTGCTCATCACTTATTTCAACCAGAGCGGTATCAACGCCGTCCATACTCGTTCCAGACATCACACCAATGTACAGTTCGTTAAATTTCATAGCCGATCTCGTCAATTCTTCATTCACTTATTGTAAAGCAAATCTGAAGCGAATAACCTCATCGAATACGAGATATTCAGCCGATTTTGAGGAGAAAACATGGGACCGTTATGGGTTGACGTCGCGGGTTATGAACTGACCGCTGAAGACAAAGAAATTCTGGAACATCCTACGGTTGGTGGCTTAATTCTATTTGCTCGTAACTATCATGATAGTGAACAGCTTCAAGCACTTACTCAATCAATCCGCAAGGCAGCCAAGCGCCCGATTTTGATCGGTGTGGATCAAGAAGGGGGGCGAGTACAACGCTTCCGTGAAGGTTTCTCGTTGATCCCTGCAGCCGAAGAATACGCCAAACATCAAAATGGTGAAGAGTTAGCATGTATGGGCGGTTGGCTAATGGCAGCGGAGTTGATAGCACACGACATTGATTTAAGCTTTGCACCCGTGCTCGATAAAGGTCATCAATGTAAAGCGATCGGTAACCGAGCATTTGGCGAAGATGCCGATACCATTCTTCGATTTAGCACCGCTTACATGCAGGGTATGAAGAGCGTTGGAATGGCAACAACAGGCAAACACTTCCCGGGTCACGGTGGTGTGATTGCTGACTCACACTTAGAAACGCCATACGACGAGCGCAGCGACATTTTTGAACAAGACATGGCTATCTTTAAAGCGCAAATTGATGCCGGTATTTTAGATGCCATGATGCCTGCTCACGTGATTTTTCCGAACTACGACTCTCAGCCTGCGAGTGGTTCAGAATACTGGTTGAAACAAGTTTTGCGACAGCAACTCGGTTTTAAAGGCTTGGTTTTCTCCGATGATCTGACTATGGAAGGCGCTGCAATCATGGGTAGTCCTGCCGAGCGTGGGGTTCAAGCCTTGAAAGCCGGTTGCGATATGCTATTGATGTGTAATAAGCGTGAAGCACACATTGAGGTGTTGGATAACTTGCCAGTATCAACAGTGCCACTGGCGGATGCGTTACTGAAAAAACAGTCGTTTTCTCTAAGCGATCTCAAGTTATCTCAAGAGTGGAAAGCGGCGAGTGAAGCGATGAAACGCTTGACCAGCTAAACCTCTTGTAAACGATTCAAAACACCGATTAGAAGCCAAAGTTAATTATACTTTGGCTTTTTATTTGTCTGTAAATAAATATTTACACCAAATGTTTTTTATTGTGTACGCTTGTTTTTCTTTTTTAGCCTGTTATCTTGTCTTTAAAGCTTAGTTGTCTCACCAAGGATTTGGTTGGGTGTAAAAATAAATATACAGGTTAGAGTTATGCAGAAAAGTGAGTTGAGCAATATTAATATTAGCGAAGAGCAGGTTCTTATTACCCCAGAGGAACTAAAAACCAAGCTTCCTTTGAGTGAAAAAGCGCGCCGCTTTATTCAAGAGTCTCGCCAAACTATCGCTAATATTATTCATAAAAAGGATCATCGCCTGCTGGTTGTATGTGGTCCATGTTCTATCCACGACGTGGAAGCGGCGAAGGATTACGCAAAACGTCTTAAAGCGCTCTCTGAACAACTAAGTGACCAACTGTATATTGTTATGCGTGTTTACTTTGAAAAACCACGCACCACGGTCGGCTGGAAAGGGTTGATTAACGATCCGCACCTCGATGGCAGCTTCGATATTGAACATGGTCTGCATGTTGGACGCGAACTGCTAGTGGAATTGGCAGAGATGGAAATCCCGCTCGCGACTGAAGCTCTGGACCCAATTAGCCCACAATACTTGGCGGATACTTTTAGTTGGGCTGCGATCGGCGCACGTACTACGGAGTCACAAACTCACCGTGAAATGGCAAGTGGCTTGTCTATGCCAATTGGTTTTAAAAATGGCACGGATGGCAGTTTGGCAACCGCAATCAATGCGATGCAAGCTGCGTCTTCTAGCCACCGTTTTATGGGAATTAACCGTGAGGGACAAGTAGCACTGTTGACCACTCAGGGCAATGCCAATGGACACGTGATCTTACGTGGTGGCAAGCAAACTAACTACGACTCAGTGTCAGTTACTGAGTGTGAGCAAGAAATGGCGAAGTCTGGCCTTGATGCGTCATTAATGGTGGACTGTAGTCACGCCAACTCACGTAAAGATTACCGTCGCCAGCCATTGGTCGCAGAAGATGTTATTCACCAAATCCGTGAAGGTAATAAGTCCATTATCGGTCTTATGATTGAAAGCCATATCAATGAAGGAAATCAATCTTCTGACTTAGCTCTTGAAGAGATGAAATACGGTGTATCTATCACTGACGCATGTATCAATTGGGATTCAACTGAGGCACTATTACGTCATGCACATGAAGAGCTAGTGCCTTTCTTAGAAAATCGTCTAAAGGCTAATTAATACAGGATTTAAGGAACATCAATGGCAGTTGAACTTAACGCATTACGCGATCAGATTGATGCAGTCGACAAGCAAATGTTGGAGCTATTAGCTCAGCGTTTGGCGCTGGTAGAGAAAGTTGGGGAAGTAAAAAGCGAACATGGTTTGCCAATTTATGCTCCAGACCGCGAAGCGGCGATGCTGGCTTCTCGCCGAGCAGAAGCTGAGAAAATGGGAATTCCTCCACAGCTTATTGAAGATATTCTGCGTCGTACCATGCGTGAGTCTTATGCCAGTGAAAAAGACTCCGGTTTTAAGTGTTTGAACCCTGAATTACGCTCAGTGGTCATTATTGGTGGTAATGGCCAGTTAGGCGGCTTGTTTGGACGTATGTTCAAGCTATCTGGTTATCAAGTCAAAGTGCTTGGCAGCAAAGACTGGGATCGTGCGGATAACATCCTAAAAGGTGCGGGCCTGGTGGTGGTTACTGTGCCAATTCACCTAACAGAAGGTGTGATTGAAAAGCTAGGTAATCTGCCACAAGACTGCATTCTGTGTGACCTGACTTCTATCAAATCTAAGCCACTGCAAGCAATGTTGAATGTGCACCAAGGACCGGTGGTTGGTTTGCACCCAATGTTTGGCCCAGATGTTCCGAGCCTTGCCAAGCAGGTTATTGTGTACTGTGATGGCCGTGGAAATGATCAATACCAATGGTTGCTGCAACAGTTTGGTATTTGGGGCGCGAGCTTGTGTCAGATTGATGCGCAAGAGCACGATCATGGCATGACGTTAATCCAAGCGCTGCGTCACTTCACCTCATTTGCTTACGGCATGCATCTAAGCAAAGAGAACCCGAACATTGAGCAACTGTTAAAGTTGAGCTCACCAATCTACCGCCTGGAGTTGGCGATGGTAGGGCGTCTGTTTGGTCAGGATCCAAACCTCTACGGTGACATTATTCTCTCATCGCAAGAAAACATCGACATGATTAAGCGATTCCACCAACGCTTCGGCGAAGCACTTGCGATTTTGGACAGCAAAGATAAAGCCAAATTTGTCGAAAGCTTTGAGCAGGTGAGTGAGTGGTTTGGTGATTATTCACTACAATTTATGAATGAGAGCCAAAACTTACTCAAACAGGCGAATGATAATATTCATCGTGGTTAATCGCGGGTTATCTATCCGTGTGGAGCCCGAAACGAAAAGAGCAGCTGACGCTGCTCTTTTTTGTGTCGAGAGATAAATCAGTTAGTCGCGGTATTGCTGGTATCTTCACTTGATACTGTATTGATACTGGTGTCGCGATAGGGGGAGTTGGTTAAATTGACTTGCAGACGTACGACATTATCAATCAATTGAACTAAAGGGCCCCATTTCACTTTTTTCTCTTTTTCAAATACATAATTGAAGTTTTCAGGAGTCCACTCCATCAAGTATTGAGGGTTGAGTGCTCGCCCGAGAAAGCGCACCTCGTAATGCAGGTGCGGGCCAGTGGAATTACCTGAACTACCACATTGAGCAATCACATCGCCTTTACTGACAAATTGGCCGCTTTTCACTTTAAAGCGTTGTAAGTGAGCAAAGGAGCTCATAAAGCCAAATGAGTGACGAATAGTGACATAGTTGCCATAGCCACGATTACTCGGGCGAACGGTTTCCACCACTCCGTCTGCAGGTGCGAGGATTTCTTCTCCTCGTTTACAGGTAAGATCGATACCAGTATGAACGTGTCGTTTACCTGAAATAGGATTAATGCGACTGCCGTAGGAAGAAGAAATACGTTGGTATGTCACTGGGCTATCATTTGGAATCAAACGAAACATGGTTGCTCGAACTGCGGAATCGATAGCTGCTGCATCAATTCGCTCTTCTAACGCCATGTTGTTTTCATCGATCATCAGCTCTTCGTCAGCGAGACCTAGAACCGATTCGACGTCGAATACCCGTTTTCCTAATAGCTGAATTTGATTGTTCTTATCGGTCAATGACTGAGAAAGCGAGTGGTTGGTATCAAGCTGCTCTTCATAAAGCGCGGTGATTTCGGCCTTTTCACTTTCTAGTTTGGCGATGGTTTGTGTTAGTTCGTCTTTATTGTGTATCTGCTGTTGATTGAGATACCACGCGCCACCAACGACGGCGGGTAATGCCAATACCGAAGCAAATACTGCTAGGACCGAACTGCGGCCCAAATAGAACTGTTGATCGCCGTCTTTCGTCGGGATCTGCATGATGATTTTTTTAGACATAGTTATTGTTACTTAAATAGGCGTTCATTTATTTTTCTCCTAAATCAGAGAGATGTTCTAACTCTCGGTTCAGAAGGTCGTTATTGCCTACATTCAATTCTATAAATCGTTTTAGTTGGCTAATGCTCTCGATGTCTATCTTGATGATCTTTAACCTAATCTCACACTTAGAAACATCCACAATTTGCGCTTTTAACGTAATCACTTGTTCGGATTGATCAAATGAAAAAGTCACATGGACTGGAAGGGCTAGATCCAAAGCCTCAGTCTCTTCCACTTTCATGAGTAAACCATGTAAGGAAAGATCTTGAATCCTAGCTTCAATTGCCAAGTCACGTTGTTCTACCTTCGCTGGCGCTTGATGGAGAATGCGTGAAAAGCGTCGTCTCTCTGCCATGTGCATTTTCTCGTCATGTCTTCAAACAGAATTGAATAGTATATCAATACGAACAAAAAATGTTCGATTGCTGTTTGAAAAGTGTCGAGGTCGCTACAGAGTGACGTAAGTGCAATGTCATGTTCTTAACGAACGAGACGGGCTAATGAGCTCTTTTTTATAACAAAGAAAACAAAGGCCGCTATGATAGCGGCCTTTGTACAAATTACAATCAAACTTTGCGGGTTGCGATTACTTCGCAATACGCTTGTATTTGATGCGGTGTGGTTCTGCGGCTTCAGGGCCCAACGTTTTCTTCAACCAGTCCATGTACTCGGTGTAGTTACCTTCGTAGAAGTTAACTTGGCCTTCGTCACGGTAGTCAATGATGTGGGTCGCGATACGGTCAAGGAACCAACGGTCGTGCGAGATAACCATTGCACAACCAGGGAACTCTAGTAGTGCTTCTTCTAGAGCACGCAGTGTTTCCACGTCAAGGTCGTTGGTCGGTTCGTCGAGTAGTAACACGTTACCGCCCGCTTTAAGCAGTTTCGCAAGGTGGACACGGTTACGCTCACCACCTGATAGCTCACCAATGATTTTTTGTTGGTCGCTGCCTTTAAAGTTAAAGCGTGAACAGTACGCGCGAGCAGGGATTTCGAAGTTGTTGATCTTAATGATATCAGCACCTTCAGAAATCTCTTGGAATACGGTTTTAGAATCGTCCATGCTGTCACGGAACTGATCGACCGATGCAAGTTTCACAGTATCGCCCATTTCAATTGTGCCTGAATCTGGTTGTTCAGTACCACTTAACATCTTGAATAGGGTCGATTTACCTGCGCCGTTCGCACCGATGATACCAACAATCGCACCTTTAGGGATGCTGAATGATAGGTCATCAATTAGAACACGGCCGTCAAATGACTTCGTTAGGTTCTTCACTTCAATAACTTTATCACCTAGGCGCTCACCTGGCGGGATAAACAGTTCATTGGTTTCGTTACGTTTTTGGTGATCAGAGCTTTGCAGTTCTTCAAAGCGTGCCATACGTGCTTTTGATTTCGCTTGACGACCTTTAGGGTTTTTACGTACCCACTCAAGTTCTTTCTCGATGGTTTTTTGACGAGCACTTTCTTGAGATGCTTCTTGTTGTAGACGAGCGTCTTTTTGCTCCAACCATGAGGTGTAGTTACCTTCCCATGGGATACCTTCACCACGGTCAAGCTCTAAGATCCAACCCGCGGCGTTATCTAGGAAGTAACGGTCGTGGGTGATAGCGACTACAGTACCTGTGTAATCCACTAAGAAGCGCTCTAACCAAGCGACAGATTCTGCATCTAGGTGGTTGGTAGGCTCATCAAGCAGCAGCATGTCTGGCTTAGAAAGTAGCAGGCGACAAATAGCGACACGACGGCGTTCACCACCTGATAGATGCGCAATTTTTTGGTCCCATTCAGGTAAACGAAGTGCGTTTGCTGCTCGCTCAAGTGCGTTTTCTAGGTTGTGACCATCTTTCGCTTGAATCAGAGCTTCAAGTTCGCCTTGCTCTTTTGCAAGTGCGTCGAAGTCTGCATCTGGCTCTGCGTAAGCCGCATAGACCGCATCCAAACGTTTCAGTGCGTCAGCAACGTCAGCAACCGCTTCTTCAACAACTTCACGAACGGTTTTTGATTCGTCTAATACTGGCTCCTGGGGTAGGTAGCCTACGTTTAGACCAGGTTGTGGACGCGCTTCACCGTCGATATCCGTGTCGATACCTGCCATGATACGTAGCAGTGTGGATTTACCTGCACCGTTCAGACCTAAAACACCGATTTTCGCACCAGGGAAGAAGCTCAGAGAGATGTCTTTAAGAATTTGACGCTTAGGTGGCACAATCTTGCTCACCCGCGACATGGTATATACGTATTCAGCCATTGCCGATCGTTCCTAAATTAACTGTCATTCAAACCCATCATTTTATACCAAGTGCTTTGTTTTTGTTACCGCATTGCAAGAATTTCCCTTTCGAATGGATTTCTTATTTTGAGCTGACCGGAAACTTACACGGTTAGGGTATACACTTTTGTTATTCGTTATAAATGACGAAGTGCTTTCTGCATAAGTTAGGAACTCCTTGTCTCCATCGTCTTAAAAGTTTCACGAGTACAATTTTTAATACACTAAGTTGCTTTACATGGACATCTGCATTCTGTGTAAATAGATGCATGTGTGAAAATTGCCTTAACATCACATGAACGCTAACAAAACGAGGCTTTGGGGCAGTATATGTCTGGGGAAAATGACACAAATGAGATTCAACGTATCTGAATTGGCTAAAAATGTATGCTGCGCAGCCGCGCTGTGTGCGATGAGTTTGAGTGCTAATGCCGCGCTGAGCTTGGAAAAGCAGCGTGAAGTTTATGAGCAAGCTCAAGATTTATTAGATAAAAATGACATCGACGGATACCTTTCGATCCGTCCTAAAATTTCTGACTATCCACTGACGCCTTATGTGGACTACCGAACATTTATTAGACAGTTACCGGAAAAATCGCCACAGCAGGTGAACGAATTTATTTCGGAGTACGAGTCGTTTCCTTTTTCTCGTCGTGTTCGCGCTCCATACCTCAACCATCTTTATAAGCAAAAAGATTGGAAAACCATTACTGAGTTTCAAAAAGTCATTCCAAGTGGCGAGCGTTACCAATGTATTTTCTACGTGGCTCAGTTAGAGCAAGGTAAGAAAGTCGCCGCGTTTAAAGGGGCTGAGCATATGTGGTTGCGTGGCAGAAGTATTGCCGATGAGTGCGATCCATTATTCGCAGCATGGGACAAGGCCGGTGAACGTACTGATGAATTAATTCTCCAGCGTATGCTACTGGCGTTTGATGCACGTAATGGCAGTTTGATGAGTTACTTACTTAAATTGCCTAAATCCTCGCAGGCAAGGCAACAAGCGAAAGAAATGAAGGCGTTGTTTGATAACCCTTCAAGCGTTGCGGAGTTCGCGAAGAAAAAACCGGCTAATGATTTTAATCGAGCGCAAAGCGAATATGCGTTGGAAAAGCTAGCTCGCATGAATACCAGTCAAGCGCAGAGTGCGTATGATGCCGTCATTAAAGGGCAGAAGTTTTCTCCAGAAAAGGCGCAAGCCCTGGCTGACTATATCGCATTTCGATTGACCCGTACTGAGTCTGAGTCACTAGCTAAGTGGCGCGATGATAAAACGAAAACCAGCCAGTACTTACCGCTCATTGAAACTCGCATTCGCTTAGCGATTCAGAACGCGGATTGGAAGGGCGTACAAGAGTGGATTGCCGTTCTCAATAAAGAAGAGCAAGCGTCGCTTCGCTGGCAATACTGGCTTGGACGAAGTGAAATTGCGTTAGGTGATGACATCGCAGGGAAACAGCGTTTAGCGACTTTGGTCGGGCAGCGAAACTTTTATAGTGTGGCAGCCGCTAATGCGATTGGACAATCAATCAAATACCCTACGCATACGGTTAAGTTTGATAAGCGAGTGGTTCAACCCTATCAAGACTCGTTAGTTCGTATTGAAGAGTTGATCGCGACGGACAAAATTGCAGCAGCGAAAAGTGAATGGGCACATTTATTGCGCCGCGTAGGGAAAGATGAAAAGGCGATGTTGGCGGCTTATGCGTCTTCTAAGCGTTGGCATAACCTAACGGTGACCGCGAGTATTCAAGCGCAGATGTGGGATAATATCGAACTGAGGTTCCCGATTGCGCATCGCTGGTGGTTTAACTTTTATGCAAAAAAACACAACATAGATTCCGTGACGATGATGTCCCTAGCTCGACAGGAAAGTGCGTTGGATGTCGAAGCCCGTTCTCCAGTTGGTGCTCGTGGTCTTATGCAGATCATGCCCGCTACAGCAAAGTACACAGCACGTAAATATAAGTTGAGTTATCAAGGTACGCAGGACCTCTACAATGTAGGTAAAAATATCGAAATTGGTAGCCATTATTTGCAAGGCTTATTAGAGGATTACGATAATAATCGTATTTTTGCTCTTGCTGCTTATAATGCAGGTCCTAACAGAGTAAAAACGTGGCGAGAGCGTACCCAAGGAAAAGTGGATGCTTATGCCTTTATTGAGGCAATTCCATTTAGAGAGACACGCGGTTATGTACAAAACATCCTGATGTTTGAAACATATTACCGTGATCTTTTGGGTATCGATGGCGCGTTCTTGAATCAACATGAGATCAATACCAAGTATTGAGTGAGGTAACTTGATGTCGCACGAACCCGAGTACAAAGACTGGCAACAGATTATTGAGCTAATTCGAACTAGCATGGACAGTGAGCAAGATGACATGCTGCTAACCATGCTGATGTCACGTGATGAGAGAGAATCATTAATATCACGCGTTAATATTATTAACGAGCTTCTTAAAGGAGAATTATCTCAACGCCAGATCAGCCAGATGCTTGGCGTGGGTATTGCCACTATTACTCGTGGCTCTAACGAGTTAAAGTCTAAATCTGATGAAGAGAAAGACAAACTCAAGGTTTTGTTAGAGCAAGTTGCGGTATCTAAGTAGCCAGTGATTCCAATTCGCTTTTAGGTATTAGTATCACAAGTGGTTAAGATAACGTGTTAAAAAGGGCGGAAATATCCGCCCTTTTTCGTACCTAGCGAATAGGATGAGCGTTATAAATTTGAAGGGAAGTGCTCAGGGTTTGTGAATGGAATCAGAGCCAGAATCAAGGCTTGATGGTAAACCGAACTTCGAGTCAGCTGGTTTTGGGTGAGCAGGCTGATGGCACCACCTTTCTGTTTGATGTTCTCGGTACCAAACACCTCATCCATGACATCTCCCAGCTCATTCGCATGCTCGAGTTTTTCCAATACTTTGGGCGGCAGCATTAAGCTCGCAGAGCGAGATTCACCGCGGTGAGTATTCGACTCAATAACCATCCACGCAAACGTCACGTTTGTTTCAATTCCCGCTTCAAGTCCGACATAGTAATCCGCGTTTGGCATCTCTACTTTTGCGTTTTTAACGCGGTTTAGTGCACCGCGATGAGTTTCTTCATCAGTCATAGGTTGATCTGCGACCTCACTCGGTACACTGACGCCAACGAAGTTGAACTCTTGGTGCGGAAATGCACTGTTAAATGCACTTTGAACGGCATTAATTTTAGCTGGGTTTAGCGATGCGATTACGACTTTTTGGGTTGCCATGATCTTTTTACTCACTGGTGTCTATTAACTCAATTTTACTTGGGTAGGCTTTACGTTCTCACTAGGGTAACACCCTAATACTTTCAAGTGTTTAGTGATTTTTGTTAGCTCTTCTAGTGCCTGTTGCATTTCTGTCGAAGCAAGATGAGATTCCAAGTCTACGTAGAACATCTCTTCCCATGGGTTCCCCATAATTGGACGTGATTCTAGCTTGGTCATATTGATGCCGTAACGTTGCAGCACTAATAGTGTTTCAACCAATGAGCCAGCCTCTTGGGAGGTCGACATGATCAAGGTGGTTTTTGCTGGAATCTGAGTTGAAACCTCAACTGGTTTGCGAGCAACCACGATAAAACGAGTATGGTTCTCAGTTTGGTTTGCGATGTTGCCTTGAATTGCTTGCAAGCCGTATAGCTTACCGCTTGATGCATTACCAATTGCAGCAACATCATCACGATCCATCTCTTGGACTTTTTGCATTGCATCTGCCGTGCTGGCGCAAGACTCCAGTTTTACACCTTTCATACGGCTTAAAAACTCACTGCACTGTTGGTGTGGCTGAGGATGTGAATACAGCGTTTTAATGTTTTCCAGACGAATGTCTTTTTTCGCAACCAAGCAGTGCTCGATTGGTTGAGTTAGCTCTCCAACGATGTACAGCGTCGTGTGTTGTAGTAGGTCATACACTTCATTAATAGAGCCTGAACTGGTGTTTTCGATAGGCAGAACGCCATAATCAGCATGGCCCGATTCTACTGTTTGAGTCACTTCTTTGAAGTGTTCGCAGTTGAGCTCGATAAGTTCTGTATTTTTACGGCTGAAGTATTCGCGGCTTGCCAAGTGCGAGTAAGAGCCTTTGGCTCCTAAGAAAGCGACGCGAGCAAGTGGCTTACGACTTTGTTGCGGGTTAACGAGGTTTTGCAGGTAACTTTGCTGAAGAAGCACAGAGTCTTCAATGATGGTATGGAAAAGTTTAGTGATGTACTGCGCGTCGAGTTCGTATTTATCTCGGCCATTAGAAATCAGCTTAACTAATAGTTGTTGTTCTCGAACGGCATCACGAACGGGTTTTGAGGTTTGTACTTTGCTTTTGGCTACTTCAATGCTGAGTTTACGGCGCTCAGACAATAAGCTGAGAAGTTGGTCATCTAGCTCATTCAAGCGCAAACGAATTTCTTCGAGGGAAATAGGTTGGTCAGTCATCAATTCTTTCCTTATAAAAAAGCCTCCCGATTTGGGAGGCTTTCTGTTTGTTTTTGACTTTTCTTTCACAAACGAGTTCGCCCCTCCGACTATGGGAGGAAAAAGAAGTCAAAAATAAACAGTGAGGTTAAATGCATAAATAGTGCTTAATTTATGAGTGTTTAAACACAATAAGCAAGGCAGGGGAGAGCGTCAAGCAAAAAAATAGCGCCTTTCGGCGCTATTTCCTCAATCTGGTCAGTTTACTCTTCTTCTTCCACTAGCTCAGGCTTATTTGCACGTCGAGCTTCAGGTTTGTGGGTCAGCTTGTTCAATTGTCGTTCTAGTTTTTGCTCCACTTCGTTGATAGCTGCGTAAAGATCTTCGTGAGTTGCTGAGGCAATGAGCTGGCCTTTAGGAACTTTAATAACCGCTTCGAATTTCTTCTGTTTGTTTGGTTCCTCACTGAAAGTTGCTTGGCAACCAATTAGGTCTACTTGCCATTTCTCCAGTTTTTTAAACTTGCTCTCAATATGAGCTCGGATTGCAGAGGTGATTTCGATGTTTTTGCCAGTGATATTCATTGTCATAAGTGTTTTTCCTCTGTTGCATCCCTCATGGGTTGAGTTCAGATTACCGCTTTAAGTATAAAAAAATGTGACTCAGATCATTATTTTGTTCGGGTTTTTTATGATGAAAAATGAATGTGATCTCACTCAAGATCTGCTGAGATTTATCGTGAAATTGCTTGTTATCGGTTAGTAAATCCGTAGATTGGATAGAGTACTCAGCTGAAAACGTCTTCGTTTTTAGGGAAGTTTTACGGCCTAATATTAGAGGTGGTTAAAATTTAACTATACGTAAAGTGTGATGACAGTCACTGAGTCTCTCAGACGAATTTATTTACAAAGCCGCTTATTGTACAAGCGGCTTTTTTGTGTCTGGCGTTTGACTGACTTTTCGTAGCGGTATCATGAAGAAGGGATCCTTTGGAGCCAGTGATACCCGCTCTAGACTTTTGACTTGGTCCAAACTTTCTAGCTGTTTGTATATAACGTAATAGCGATTAATGCTTGTGACGTACCCAACCGTTGAGCTTAAACTTTTCCGCATAACGACTTCCACGTTATTGAACCAAACATTAGGATCGTAGCCTTGCTGGGCTGCACGTTTACGAATTCGTTCTACATTCCCGGGGCCAGCATTGTAAGCCGCTAAGGTAAAGTAGAGTTTATTTTCCGCCGTAATAGCAGGATCACTGAAGTACTGTTTACGCAAAAATGCTAAATACTTCACGCCAGCATGAATATTGTTTTCTAGCTGCCGAACGTTTTTGATATTGATATTAGGGTCTCGAGCCGTGCTGGGTAGAACTTGCATTATGCCGACTGCACCTCGACTTCCAACGAGGTCGTTATTAAAGCCGGACTCTTTATAAGCGACGGCTGCGATCAGTAGATAGTCGATATCGTACTTCTCACCATAGCGTGAAAACAACGTAGCAAGCTTTTCTAGTTGAGCAATTTTGTTGGGGTTAAGGGCTTTGTTTAGCCAACCTGTGTTATCGATGTATTTTCCGTAAATGACGTTACCGAGCAGTGTCCCAGAACGAGATTTCTGAATAAACTTGTTCACGACGGCTTTCAAACTTGGGCTGTTTTCCCGCATTGCCCAAGCGATTTTACCATTTTCACGAATAGGGATTTCTGGGTGAGCTCGAATATCATCCATCACTTTCAGCCAAAGTTTGGCTTTATGACTATCGAGAACAATGGCTTTGACGTAGCCGTTATTGAGCATCCCAACCAGTTCGTAGTCTTGCAGTGTTTCTTCAATAAAATGTACGACAACGGGTGGCAAGCCTTTTTTATTTAGCTTCTTATTTAGTGCTTGAATACTCTCAAAGTAGCTAGAACTGGCACGTACCCAAACCTCTTTGCCGCTCAGTTGCTCAATGTTAGTCATGGCTGGTGTGCTTTTGTTCGTGACTATCCACTCGTCAATACCAGTAAGAATGGGTGAACTAAAATCGACTTTCTGTTTACGTGTGTTGGTAATGGTCAGATTGGCGACGACTAGATCACCGGAGCCATTTTCTAAGGCTGGCAGAAGTTGGTCACGGGCTAGAGGAATAATTTGTACGTTAAGTTTCGGTTTGAGCTTACGAAGGTCTTTTTCGAAATGCGCCAGGAGTTCTGCACCTATTCCTTTTGGTGTACCGCCTTCAATGTAATAGAAGCCTAGATCAGCAGAAACGAGGACACGTAAAACATTCTTCTCTTTAATAACATCGAGATCCCCAGTGTAAGGAGGTTGCTTGAGTGGTGATATTTGCAGTGCGCAAACGGAAGCAGACAATAAGAGCAGCATAACTGCGCATAGCTTAGGTATCGTCACGTTCACATCCTTTTATAAAGGGGAGGGGAACTTTAAGCATATGTAGAGCCCCGTAGATCATCAAGCAAGGGCAGAACACGCTATTGCGGGTAATAAAAAACCGCCACGGTAAAAACGGTGGCGGTTTAGTTTGAAGCGGCTCAGTTACTTCACAGGGTTGAGCTCGATAAGCTTTTCAGTTCTTGCTACGGCGTCTTCCAAACCGAGTTGCTTGTAGGCCTCTAGCTGGATAGTCAGTGACTTACGTGCCGCTTCGGTGTCTGGGAATGCTTTTTGTAGCTCTTGACTGCGATTAATTGCAGCTACCCAGGCTTCACGGCGGAGGTAGAAGTCAGCCGTCGCTAAGTCATAGTTCGCTAGGCGGTTTTTCAGCGCAACCATGCGTTTTTGTGAATCTTGTGCGTATGGGCTGTTCGGGTAGCGTTGAAGCAGTTTTTTGAAGTCATCAAACGCTTTTTTTACTGGCTCAGGATCGCGATCGCTTCGATCTACGCTGAACAGATCATGCATAAAGTTACGATCTTGCGCCATATGGCTTAGGCCGCGCATGTACAGTACCCAGTCCATTTTTTCATGGGTTGGGTTTAAACGCATAAAGCGAGAAATGGTTGCCAAGCCCAAAGCAAGGTCGTCGTTTTTGTAGTACGCATAGATTAGGTCAAGCTGCACCTGTTCTGAGTAGGCACCGAATGGGTAACGTGAGTCTAATGCTTCCAGTTTCTCAATTGCAGAAAGCCAATTACCACTTTGAAGAGAAATCTGTGCGTCTGCATACAGTTCCGAAGGCGGCACATCAGGAACGATTTCTTCTTTGCTTGCACATCCAAACAGAAGGGATACCGCTAAAAGGCCTGTTAAAGTCTGACGTTTCATATCAGGAGTCTGTTCCTTGAATCTAAATATTTCTTAAGCTGCCGTTACTTTCTTTCCAGTAACAGATACAATGACGTAATAGTCTATTTTTTCACAGTCGTGAGCATTAGTCTCACAGTTTTTAAAAAAGTTCGATATGGCTCAGCAGATTGTATTAACAAATACCGTAAAAGATAGCCAGTTAGGTCAACGTTTAGACCAAGCTATCGCCGAATTATTCGCGGACTTCTCTCGCTCGCGCCTGAAAGAGTGGCTGCTTGATGGGAAAGTTCAAGTTAATGGTGAAGTTGTCACCAAACCTCGCACCAAAGTAATGGGTGGCGAGGAAATTACATTGCAAGCCGAGTTAGAAGATGAAGAGCGCTGGGAAGCGCAAGATATCCCGCTAGATATCGTCTATGAAGATGACGATATTATCGTTATCAACAAACCTCGTGACTTTGTGGTTCACCCAGGTGCCGGTACGCCAGATGGTACAGTGCTTAATGCGTTGTTGCATCATTACCCTGATATCGCAGAAGTGCCTCGTGCGGGCATTGTGCACCGTCTGGATAAAGACACAACGGGGCTGATGGTGGTGGCGAAAACTGTACCAGCACAAACTCGCCTGGTTCGCGCACTGCAAAAACGTAATATTACTCGTGAGTACGAAGCAATCGCCATTGGTCGTATGACAGCGGGTGGTAAAGTGGACCAACCTATTGGTCGTCATTCTACCAAGCGCACGCTTATGGCGGTAGCACCAATGGGTAAACCAGCGGTAACGCACTACCGTGTCGCTGAGCGTTTCCGCGAACACACACGTATCCGTCTGCGTCTTGAAACGGGTCGTACGCACCAGATCCGTGTGCACATGTCTTACCTTCAGCATCCGCTGCTCGGTGATATTGCATATGGTGGACGTGCTCGCATCCCGACAGGTGCTTCTGAAGAGCTAACGGCAATGATCCGTGGCTTCGATCGCCAAGCATTGCACGCCGTAATGCTACGCTTTGAACATCCAATTACGGGAGAAGTACTTGAGTTCCATGCCCCTGTGCCTGATGACATGGTGGCGATGACCGAAGCGCTTCGTCAAGATACGGAAGAGCACGGTTTACCGGAAGAGTTCTAAGATGAAGACAATCATTCCGAATTGGCGTGCGCCTAAAAATGTCAAAGCTTTTGCCTCAACACGCATAGGCGGTTTTTCGACAGGCCCTTATCAAGGGCTAAATTTAGGTACTCACGTTGGGGATGATTTGTCTTTAGTAGAGAAGAACCGAGCTTGGTTGGCGCAGCAGGCGAACATGCCAAATGCGCCAATCTGGTTAAACCAAACGCATTCGACCGTTGTGGCTCAAGCAAATGAACCAACAACACAAGTGCTTGATGCGGACGGTGTATTTACTTCTTCAAGCCATGTTGTTTGTTCAGCGATGACCGCCGATTGTCTACCTGTATTATTGACTAATACACAAGGCACGCAGGTCGCTGCCGTTCATGCAGGGTGGCGCGGCTTAGCAAATGGTATTGTCGAAAATGCATTAGCGTTGTTTTCAGGTGAAGTGATAGCGTGGCTTGGGCCTGCTATTGGGCCTGAAGCTTTTGAAGTCGGTGAAGATGTTCTGCAAGCTTTTGTTGATGTCGATTCTCTGGCACATCAAGCTTTTATGCCACGAGAGGCTAAAGGTAAATGGTTGGCTGATATGTCAAAGCTGGCAACGCAACGTCTAAATCGAGCTGGTGTGACACAAGTGTTTGACTCTGGACTTTGTACTTACCAAGATAAAGCCTCTTTTTATTCGTATCGCCGTGATGGTAAAACTGGTCGGCAAGCCACCTTTATTTGGATTGAAGATTAGTTATAAGCACTAAAGTGCCAAGATGCATAGTGCTATTTTTGCAAAGCTATCTTTATTCATTCACTCCCTTGAAATTCCTCCTCTGAGTATCCATCTTTCTAACTGTCAAAAGAATTTCCTTTAGTTGAGGTTAGGAAGGTAGATATGCGTCTTGATCGATTCACAAGTAAGTTTCAAATCGCTATCTCTGATGCTCAATCACTAGCGTTAGGGCGCGATCATCAATATATCGAGCCAGTTCACCTCATGGTGGCTTTGCTTGACCAAAATGGCAGTCCAATCCGTCCATTGCTTACTATGCTGGATGTGGACGTAACGCATTTACGCTCTAAATTGAGTGAAATGCTAGATAGATTACCAAAAGTCAGTGGCATCGGTGGAGATGTACAGCTCTCTAGTTCGATGGGCACGTTGTTTAACCTGTGTGACAAAGTGGCGCAAAAGCGTCAAGACTCCTATATCTCGTCTGAAATCTTCCTGCTTGCTGCTTTAGAAGATCGCGGACCATTGGGGCAATTACTCAAAGAGATCGGTTTAACAGAGCAAAAAGTTAGCCAAGCAATCGAAAAGATCAGAGGTGGTCAAAAGGTTAATGATCCGAATGCAGAAGAGCTTCGCCAAGCATTGGAAAAGTTCACCATTGACCTTACCGAGCGAGCAGAACAGGGCAAACTGGACCCGGTTATCGGCCGTGATGATGAAATTCGCCGTACCATCCAAGTATTGCAGCGCCGTACTAAAAACAACCCTGTGATCATCGGTGAACCTGGCGTAGGTAAGACCGCAATTGTTGAAGGCTTAGCTCAGCGCATTGTCAACAATGAAGTGCCAGAAGGTTTACGTGGTCGCCGCGTGCTGTCATTAGATATGGGCGCACTGGTTGCTGGTGCTAAGTACCGTGGTGAATTTGAAGAGCGCTTGAAGTCGGTATTGAATGAACTCGCTAAAGAAGAAGGTAATGTCATTCTATTTATCGACGAGCTCCATACTATGGTTGGTGCGGGTAAAGGTGAAGGCTCAATGGATGCGGGGAACATGCTCAAACCTGCATTAGCCCGTGGTGAACTGCACTGTGTTGGCGCAACAACACTGGATGAATATCGTCAGTACATCGAAAAAGATGCGGCGTTAGAACGTCGTTTCCAAAAAGTGCTGGTGGATGAGCCGACCGTTGAGGATACAGTGGCGATTTTACGTGGCTTGAAGGAGCGTTATGAGCTTCATCATCACGTTGAAATTACTGACCCAGCGATTGTTGCAGCGGCGAGTTTGTCACATCGTTATGTTTCTGACCGTCAACTGCCAGATAAAGCGATCGACTTAATCGACGAAGCGGCTTCAAGCATTCGTTTACAAATTGACTCTAAACCAGAGTCATTAGATAAGCTTGAACGTAAAATCATCCAACTCAAAATTGAGCAACAGGCGCTTAGTAACGAGCACGACGAAGCGAGTGAAAAGCGTTTGAAAGCGCTTAATGAAGAACTCAATGAAAAAGAACGTGAGTACGCTGAACTAGAAGAGGTTTGGAATACAGAAAAAGCTGCACTTTCTGGCACTCAACATATTAAGTCTGAGCTTGAACAAGCTCGTATGGATATGGAGTTTGCTCGCCGAGCTGGTGATCTAAACCGCATGTCGGAACTTCAATATGGTCGTATTCCTGAACTTGAGAAGCAGTTAGATCTTGCAACCCAAGCGGAAATGCAGGAAATGACACTATTGCGTAATAAAGTAACCGACAACGAGATTGCAGAAGTACTTTCTAAGCAAACTGGCATCCCAGTATCCAAGATGCTAGAAGCGGAAAAAGAGAAACTACTTCGTATGGAAGACGTACTGCATAATCGTGTGGTAGGGCAAAGCGAAGCGGTCTCTGTTGTATCGAATGCCATTCGTCGTAGTCGAGCTGGGCTTTCTGATCCAAACCGACCAATTGGCTCCTTCTTATTCTTAGGTCCAACTGGTGTAGGTAAAACAGAGCTTTGTAAGACACTTGCGAGCTTTATGTTCGACAGCGAAGATGCGATGGTCCGTATCGACATGTCTGAGTTCATGGAGAAACACTCAGTGGCAAGATTGGTTGGTGCGCCTCCAGGCTATGTCGGATATGAAGAGGGTGGTTACTTAACGGAAGCGGTTCGTCGCAAGCCGTATTCGGTAATTTTGTTAGATGAAGTAGAGAAAGCGCATCCGGATGTATTTAACATTCTGCTGCAAGTTCTCGATGATGGGCGTTTAACGGATGGTCAAGGTCGTACTGTTGACTTCCGTAATACGGTTGTGATCATGACATCGAACTTGGGTTCATCTCGTATCCAAGAGAATTTCGCAACATTAGACTATCAAGGTATCAAGAGTGAAGTAATGGATGTGGTTAGCAAACACTTCCGTCCTGAGTTCTTGAACCGTGTTGACGAAATCGTGGTGTTCCATCCACTTGGTCAAGAGCACATCAAGTCCATCGCTTCTATTCAATTAGAACGTTTGGCGAAACGACTAGAAGAAAAAGGATATCAACTAGAGGTTTCTGACAAAGCACTCGATTTGATCGCTCAAGTTGGTTTCGACCCTGTATATGGTGCGCGTCCTTTAAAACGCGCAATTCAACAGAATGTCGAGAACCCATTAGCCAAATCGATTCTTTCTGGTGAAATTGTTCCAGACAAGAAAGTGCAGCTAATCGTTACTAATGACCAAATTCGTGCCCATCAGTAATTGCACGGATACAATAAGAAATGAGATAAAAATCACATTCAAGGGGCCATTTGGCCCCTTTTCTATAATGTTTTAGAACCTTTTGCCTGTTTTCTATACGAATGAACTAAAAAGGTGAGTTTTTTTTAAAAATGCACTTGTGTTCCTTAATGAACGCCCTATAATGCGCCTCCGTTGTCAAGGGAAAGCAAGTTAAGCGAAGCCTAGATAACAAGGTCAGTGAGTTAAGAATTAACTCGCAGATAAATAACTTAAAAAAGTGTTTGACACGATAAGTTATCTAGCTAAAATGGCCGTCCACTTTGAAGAGAACTTCAAAGTGTGCTCTTTAAAAATATAGACCTATCAATCTGTGTGGGCACTCGTTGATAATAATCCAATTAGAAATTTCTCTTAATAAAGAGCGGTTTTAAATTAGGTTTCAATGAAACGAAGTGACCATTGAATCTTCGGATTCAGCACAGTCAATTCAAACATTACTTTATGTAATGTTCAGTATTCATTGAGCCGAACAAAATCTTAAATTGAAGAGTTTGATCATGGCTCAGATTGAACGCTGGCGGCAGGCCTAACACATGCAAGTCGAGCGGAAACGAGTTATCTGAACCTTCGGGGAACGATAACGGCGTCGAGCGGCG
>NZ_RBWD01000012.1:0-172899 GCF_009361695.1 Vibrio sp. VGrn 2
TGCCTGTCTCTTGAGCTCGGAGATGTGTTTAAGAAACAAGATTAAGACACAATATTATAAATTTACCTTTTTTAAATCAATTATTTTTCAGCGTAAAATAATAATTAAAACATGTGTTTGCAATGTTTTTTGTCTTTTCGGATCAGTGTAAAACTTAGTTAATAAGAAACTGGTTTCTTATACAACTGTTTAATGCTTAGACGTAAAATAAGAGACTGAGTTATAGAGGGGAGCTATTTATTAACTAGCTTCATCTGTAGCTTTATGGATTTATAAAAATTATAACTATCGGAAATTATTGGGTCTTGGTGTTATTAAAATGAAAGCAAATAAACGTACCATCGATGTAAAGTACTTGCGCACTTTTTCACATGTTGCAAGGCATAGAAGTTTTACTGCGGCAGCAGAAAGTCTATATTTAACCCAACCAGCCGTTTCACAACATATTAAAAAACTTGAATGTACTATAGGGGCTGAAGTCTTCGATCGAAAAGATGGATTCAATCTGACTAAACATGGCCAAATATTACTTAGTTATACAGACAGAACAATGTCTTTATATGACCAATTATTTGACGAATTGGCTCAAGTAGATATGTTTGATCGGTATTCTATTGCGATATCTGATTCATTTGCTCCAGAGTTGGTCGCAAAAGTAATTAGCTCTTTTAGAGTGTATAACGACGTCGAGTTAGCTATTACAAGTTATAGCGACATGAATTGTGTTGATAAAGAGAACCACGATTTAGTCTTCGCTATTGGTGACACCACATCCGTGGAAGGGCGTGTATTTCCCCTAAACAGAGAACAATACATTTTAGCTTGTGACTGCGCGGTTGATCCTGAAGAGTGCTATCCCGAGCGAATCGTCTTTTGTAACTCTCTTTCTAGGCGAGATGCCGAGGTGCTTCTTGATTCTTTTGGTGTAGATATTTCTAAGGTAAAACATTGGCTTACGACCTCATCATCACGACTGATGATTAACGAACTACAAGCAGCAAACACGTTTGTCGTTTGTCCAAGTTGGACCTTAGGTGATCACAAATGTAGCCAATATTTATTACCAAAATACATTGAGATGTATGTTTGGTGCAACGATTCGGCAGCCAAGAAAATTGATCAAGAACGTTTAAGAAGTTTGATTACCGAAACTTTCCGACTCACATCTAAAGGAGTGGTAAGTAGAAAACCTCCCACTTCCTTACTGACCAGTTGTGAAGTAATGTAGTAAAACGCCATGCCTATTATAAATAGGCATGGCGTTTGTATTTATAGTCAAGAAAAAAGGGATAGATAAAAGAAAAAAAGTCCACTAATACCGATCGGTATTGTGTAAGGAATGCCATTTTTAAAAGGAGGAGTTTGACGAAAAATGGCCGTCATCCACATCAAAAGAATTTGAATTCCGCCCAATAATCCAATAGCAATCATTGCTAATAACATATATTCACTATGTACACCTAAAAATAGTGCACCGATTAATTTTACATCCCCACCTCCAACTACGTTCATCATCCAAAGCAAAAAGAATGCAATAAAAATACATGTACTCACCAGAACTTGATTAAAAGGAGCTGGAGAATAATACAAGCTAGCTAGTGAGGTAACACTGATAAGAAAAATGAATCGATGCTTCACAATCCTATAGCGAATATCACCATAAAAAATACACATCACGCTGGTAAGGCAAGTTAGCCAAAAGATAAATTTTATATAATTCATTTTACTATTTTAATGGAGGGAGATTGGAATTCAATTGCTTCCTAATAATAAATTATTATGTAACGGATTACATGTGTTTATAACAACTATTTATAAATGAATAAAAAAGCTTAATTGGTGTGATTGTTTCTATTGAGGTAGATTTTCTACGTTCACGAAATGAGTGATTAATTCAAGGAAATAGAGGTAAACATGCTTTTAAACATCAATTCTAAACTTCGTAATATCCGTAACAAATTTAAGTCAGACAAACGTGGTGTAACTGCAGTGGAATACGCAATCATCGCTGTAGCAATGTCTTCAATTATTCTGTTTGTATTTAAAGATGGCACTTTGAAAACAACGCTAAATGAAGCGATGGGCAAAATTTCTACTTCAATGGAAAGTGCTAACTCTGCTGGAGGTTCTGGCAATTCTGGCAATAAAGCTGACGGTAAACAAGGATAAGTTAACCAGTTATAAATTTAGAGAGGGGAAACCCTCTCTTTTAAGGTTTTTATTCTATGAGTAGAGCATTAGTTTTTGTATTTGTTGCCATCACTATGTTTTTGGCTTTTTTCTACGTCAGCGATTTTTTTGATCAGCCTGAGCCAGTGGCAGTGGTCGAAAATGAAGTGTTTGTAGAGGTCGCATTCGTTAATCGAGTTGTAAACAAAGCTGAGCCAGTTAACGCCAATGCAATAGATATTCGTGAGTTTCCCGAGTCGGAAGCAAAACAGCATTCATACGTTCCTTACGCGAGCATCAAGATTGATTCAGGTGCGCTATGGGCGAAAGACGTCAAAGAAGGTATGCAATTAACACCAGACTTGGTTTCTAATCCTGGTGAAAAAGATTACATGTATCTTTCACTTAAAAAAGACCAAGTGCCTTATTACTACTTGTCGCAAGGCAGTAGCATTGTAGAAGCGCTACCAATTCAACCTGGCGATCGCGTCAGTTTTGTTGCCACAACCTCATCTCAATCCAATTTATTAGAAAGTGGCTATTCCGATATCGATAGCTTAACGAGCAACGTCATCATTGACGGGGCTTTGGTTTTGCAATCGATGAACGTTTCTGAAGATGATGATTCGTCAAATGAAGAATATGGCTTGATTATCGCGTTGACCGTTAAACAGGTACTTAAGCTAGAAATGGCACAGAAAATTGGAGCCATAACTCTGGTTCCAGCAAAGATGGTTCATAAATACTTATCTGTAAAAAGTAGCGATTTGATTGAGCATCGATTTGGCGTTCGACAGCTGAGAGGGAATTAAGGGTGTTCAATAAAAATATATTATCAGTCACGCTGGGATTGGTTTTGCTTCTCCCAGCTTCCGCGTCAGCTGGGGATCTATTAAGCCTTGATAAAGGTGCAGCGAAGACGATTAATGTAAAACGCAACATTGATACCGTGTTTGTCGCGGATACTCAAATTGCGGATTACAAGGTCATCGCAAACGGGAAATTAGTGATTTACGGCATTGGCCGTGGCGCCACTTCCATTATCGCGTACGACCGAGCAGGAAACGAAATTTACAACGCAGAAGTGGTAGTAAATAAAAGCTTAAGGCTTTTAAAACAAACGCTTATTGCAAGGTATCCCGATGAAGACATTAAGCTGACTAATATTGGTGAGCAAATAGTTATTGATGGTGTTGTTAGCAGCGAAGAGATCAAAGACAAAGTTTACCGCCATGTTGGCGAGATGCTGAAAAAGAGTAAGCAAAGAAATACTTTTGAGCTTTCTGGCGCAAATGGAGAATCCGTTGATCCGCTTGACTATACAGCTACTTACGTTTTCGAAGATATCATCAACAACCTAAAAGTGCTCACTACCGATCAAATCAATGTGAAGTTGACGGTTGCAGAGGTTTCGAGCTCATTCTTAACAGAACTCGGCGTGTCATACGCAGAGACGAATGGTAAGTCGATTGGCGGTGTTGGTCAGTTCGTCAATAAGATTTTGGACTTTACTGCTGAGGATATCGTTGCGGTGATTTCAGCGAGTGGTAATGACAGCATTGGACAAGTGCTTGCCGAACCAAATCTATCTGTGATTTCCGGTGAGTCTGCAAGCTTTCTAGTTGGTGGTGAAATCCCTATTACAGTTCGCGATAACGATGGTATCTCTGTTACTTATAAAGAGTACGGGGTAAAGCTGTCTATGGTGGCTAAGGTAACGGATTCTGAAAACATTCGTTTGTCACTGCTACCGGAAGTGAGCTCTATTGATAAGACCAATGGTGTGAATTCTGGACTCATCAGTGTGCCTTCTTTGAGGACTCGCAAAGCCCAAACGACCGTACAATTGAAAGATGGTCAAAGCTTTGTTCTAGCGGGTCTGTTGACATCAGAAGAACAGGAATCATTAGCCAAAATCCCTTACCTGGGTGATATCCCGATTTTGGGTGCACTGTTTAGTAAAACCAATACTGAAAGAAGAAAGACTGAGCTGATTATCGTAGCGACAGTTAACCTCGTCGATCCTGTTAAAGAGACCGATATCAAACTGCCGAAGTTCAAACGAACGAGTGATCTTGAGCGTTTGTTGAAACTTGATCTTTCAAATGTTGATGACGAAGAGCTGGAAAATACGATAAAGGCGGGAGGCTTTAACTAATGAAGGCAAACCTATTGTTGGTGGTTTCTGTATTACTCTCGGGTTGCTCGGTATCGGTAACACCAAACAAAACAACCGTAGACACAATTGTAGAAACCTTTGAGTTTCGAGTCACAAACAAAGAAGTGGCGATGGATAAATCGGTTAACTTCGTCAATCAAATTAATCTTCAGTATCCAAAGTCGACATTTGCAATCAATTACGACGCCAAAGAAAGTCAGTTTGTTGATGGCTTTGTGAAAGAAATCAAAGCCAAAGGCGTAAACAAGTTGCGTTATACCCTAAACGCAAACAGCGAAAGCAAAGGCGTAAAAATCGTTGCGAAATACCACAAGATGCAAGAGCAAACTTGTGATGCTGTTTCATTCAACACCCTTAAACATCATCCATTTGGGTGCAGCTTGGAATACAACAGACGCTTGAGTATGACGAATCCTGTGGCGGAGTAAAAAATGGATTTAGATAACCTATTCAAAACGACTTCATCAAGCAAAGATAAGAAGAACAACACCATTGATCTGGTTGTTTCAGATGATTTGGCTTTTCTTCAAGCAATCGACGAGCTCTACGCAATCGAAGGTTTCGCTTCACCTTTAAAAGTCGACGATATTGATGACGAAAGTTGGCATAAAACTAACGCTGAAATAAAACATGTCATTCTTGACTTAAGAGCATGTGGCGAGTTGATTTCAGAAGTTGCGGAGATCTCTTCAAGATTAGACGTCAGCATTTCTCTTATTGTAGTGAGTAACATGGACTCAATACTGATGCGAGATAAAGTCTTGTCATTGGGTGCCAACTACATTCTTTGGGACCCTGAACTCGATGGTTTGTTAGGGGCGCTTAAAGAGTCAAGTGCTGCGACATTCTCACCAACAGTTAAGAAGAAGTCCCGCATTGCCAAGCGAGTCTTAATGCTTGGTAGCAAAGGTGGGGTGGGCGTGTCCACGATCAGTGCCTTTCTTTCACACAGTTTGAGTCAACAAGCTAATTTAAAAACCTTGCTTGTTGAGCATGACACCATCGCACTAAACTCAGACATATTTCTAGGCTTAAAAGGGCTAAAAGCGCAGCAAAACAGCATTGATTTGAACCAGTCTGAACTGGATGCCGCGATTGCTGGAAGCTATGTAAAACCCGTTAAAGATAAGCTCAACTTCCTCACATTAGAAAAGAACGTTGCTTGCTTGAGCGATCATGTAGATTCGTTGTTTCGCATCTCTAATGAACTGGTTGATCAATACAACTTTATCATTGATTCCATGCCGCTCAGTGCGATTGATGAGTTGACAGCAGAAGACATCAGTGACCGATACAACCGTATTTTTATTGTTTGTGAACCTTCTGTGGCCTCACTAAGAGCGTACCACTCAATCAAGAAGAAGCTGGGTAAGTCTGAGCATCGAGTGATTTTCTCGATGACGCGATCTCAGAAAGACTACATGATGCCGCTTCAAGGGGCGAAAGAGAAAATCAAAGCCAAAGACGCGATTGATTTTGCTTATGAAGCCAACCTAGAGAAGCTCATTATTCAACAAGGCATTCAAAATACGGCAAAGCTTAAGTTTGCACCTGCCATTGCCAATATTGTGAATTCGTTGACGGGTAAAAAAGTCAAAGTACAGAAAAAGTTCGCGTGGTTTAAGAAATGAATCACTTGAAAGAAGTTTATATCGAGATCCGGGACGAAATCTTTGACGCTTTAGATGCAGCCTCGTTAGTTGACGTTGAACCGTTAGAGCTTGAGAGCCAACTAAAAGACTCCGTTAATATTCTTATTGAGAAGAAGCAACTTCAAATTAGTAGCTTAAAGCGTTTAGAGCTGGTTAAAGCACTGCTTGACGAGTTGAAAGGTCTTGGACCCCTTCAAGCGTTGGTTGATAACGATGAAATCTCGGACATCATGATCAATGGTCCTTCGGACATCTTTATCGAATTGAACGGTAAGGTAGAAAAATCACCAATTCAGTTTGTTAACGAGAAACAGCTCAACACCATTGCTAAGCGTATTGCCTCAAATGTGGGGCGTCGAATTGATGAATCAAAACCGCTTTGTGATGCTCGTTTGGAAGATGGAAGTCGTGTAAACATTGTTATTCCGCCTCTTGCAATCGATGGGACATCCATTTCGATTCGTAAGTTCAAAGAGCAAAAAATCAAGCTAGAAAACTTGGTTCAATTTGGCGCGCTATCGGTTGAAATGGCAAAGCTGCTTTCGATTGCCAGCCATTGTAAGTGCAACATCCTTATCTCTGGGGGTACGGGTTCAGGTAAAACAACCTTGTTGAACGCATTGTCCGGTTTCATTGGTAGTGGTGAACGTATCGTTACCATTGAAGATGCGGCCGAACTTCAATTGCAACAACCACACATTGTTCGATTGGAAACTCGTCAAGCAAGTGTTGAAGGGACGGGTGAAATCACTGCGCGAGATTTGGTAATCAACGCCCTGCGTATGCGACCAGATAGAATCATTGTTGGTGAGTGTCGTGGTGGTGAAGCGTTTGAAATGCTTCAAGCAATGAACACTGGTCACGATGGTTCAATGTCTACGCTTCACGCGAACACCCCTCGTGATGCGATTGCTCGTGTGGAGAGTATGGTAATGATGGCGACAGCCAGTCTACCGCTTGAGGCGATTCGTCGAACTATCGTGAGTGCGGTTGACCTGATAGTCCAAGTACGACGACTCCATGATGGTAGTCGTAAGATCTTGTTTATCAGTGAAATTGTTGGTCTCGAAGGTGACAACGTTGTTATGGAAGATATCTTCCGGTTTGAAAACAACGGAATGGGTGATGAAGGCAAAATCTCGGGCGAATTTCGAACGCCAGGTCTTTCTAAGCGCTCTGTAATTTATGAGCGTGCGAAGTTCTTTGGCTTGGATGGGGCGCTGCAGGAGGTGTTCTCATGATGCTGATTGTCATTTTGCTATGGGTTGTAATTGCGTTGTTTCTGTTTATTGGGCATTCGAAAAAACAGAAAGAAATCACATCGATCATTGAGCAATCTAATACGTTCGAGGGCGTTTCTGGCTCTCGAGCGGTTATCGATTCAGAAAGCTTTGATATCAGCTACCGAAAAAAGATTAAGGATAAATTTAAGCAGTTGAAAAAGCTGTTGAGTCCTAATGCAGGAATCAAATTGATTGGCTTTTTTGCGGGCTCTTCAGTAGCGGTCTACTTCGTTAACGATTGGTTCTTCATGTTTGAGTATTGGAAAGTGTTGCTTGCTTTGGAGCCAATACTGTTTGTGATGTTTATTCTCAAACTTAGTGGCATTCAAGCGCAGCGATTCAAGGATAACTTCCCGGATGCGCTGAACATTCTTTCTGGTGCGCTCTCCTCGGGTCAGAGTATTGTCCATGCGTTCGAATATGTGGGCACTCAGCTTGATAATGAAGTAGGCGAAGAGTTCAAGAAGATGTCAGAGCGCTTACTTATCGGTGAAGACCCAGATGATGTCTTGGCGCGAAGTGCTGCGTCGTTCCCTTATGTTGAGTACTTTTTCTTTGCGGCGACGATTCGAATCAACTTGAGTCGAGGTGGTCAACTAAAAGATGTCATTAACCGCATCAACCGAATCATGTTTGAAGCAAGGGCAATCGAGAAGAAGAAAAATGCACTGACGTCAGAGGCGCGTGCTTCAGCAAAAATCATCGCGGCTCTGCCGGTAATCTTTATCATGATTTTGAAAGTAACCAGCCCTGAAAATTATAACTTCGTGATGTTTGAAGATGGGGGGAAGCCTATTTTCTATTACGTGTTGATCAGTGAAGCTATCGGATTCTTCTTTATCTACATGATATTAAGAGGGGTGAAGTAGTGGTCGATATAAAATTAATCTTTTTAGCATTAGGGTTGTTTATTTCACTATCTGTCGCGTATTACTCGTTAAAAGTGTTTGATAAAACCAAAGCGAATATTTCGACAAAGAAGATCATTGACTCAACCCAAGAAAAGACGCCTTTTGCGGATAAGTTGGCAGTACAACTTTCGCGCCTGTCTTTTAATAAAGAAGAAACGAAAAACAACTTAGTTAGAGCAGGGATTCATAGTGATTTTATTGCGCAAGCTTATTACCTGCTGAAGATTATACCACTGTTATTTTGCTTAGCATTTATTGGTTATTCTTACATGCAGGGAGACATGGAGTTTTCATCTGCGTTTATTTCATTCTCGCTTTCGATGCTTGTGTGTTTGATTGTGCCAGATATGTACATTTCATCGAAAGGGAATGCGAACGTTCGTCACGTCAGTAGTCGACTGCCTTTCTTGCTCGACTTGATGAATGTGTGTGTGCATACCGGGATGACGCTCGAAGCGAGCTTGGAATATCTGTCGAACGAGCTAAAAACAGTCGATGAAAACCTGGCTTATGTTGTTAAAAAAACGTCAGAACGAGCCAAAATTGTTGGTTTGGATCGAGCGCTTACTGAGTTCTATGATCTGGTTCCAACCACAGAAGCGCAAAGCTTTGTCATGACTCTTACTCAAAGCTTGAAGTACGGCTCATCAGTAGGTGCGGTATTAGCTTCCCTCGCTTCTGATATTCGAGAAATAAATATGCTCGATTTGGAAGAAAAAATAGGAAAGATGGGGGCAAAAATGTCCATACCAATGATCGCTTTTATCATGGTTCCTATTGTTGTTCTAATCGCAGCGCCAGGGATAATGAGGATGCTAGGATAATGAATGTAAAAAACTATATTTCCCTTTTTGTTTTACTGCTTTTAAGTGGTTGTTCAACCATCAATCAGGAATTAGTAACCAAAGAAAAACTACTAACTAATTCTGGACAAACTGAACAACTGATCGAGTTTTATAAAGCAAATTTGGTTGAAGTTCCAAGCTATAAGATAAAACTGATCAATTTATACCTCGATAATAAAGACCAAAAGTCTGCCGAGTTATACATAAATACTCTTGAGAAGAAAGACCTCGAAGATCCAGAGATTATTTACATCTTAGCTAAGTTGGAATATCTAAAACGTAATTATGACGCAAGTGAACGCTATCTAGATGACTATTTAGAAAACGGCGGTCCGAAGGGTAATTATTATCTTTTAAAAGGCAAGATTTTAGCGCGTAAGAAAGATTACAGCGGTGCAATCGCCAACTTCAACGACAGCAAGAAAAACGGCGCATCGGACCGAGAAGCGAATAACAATATTGCCGTCGTGATGATGTTGCAAGGTCGTCCGGAACCTGCGATGGAACTGCTCTACAGCTTGTTTGCGGCTAATCCGAACGATGAAAAGGTCCGCTCAAATCTACTATTAGCTTCGACTCGCTCACACCGACCTGACGTAGCACTGGAAGTGTTAAAGCACGACAGCAGCGAACAGGAAGCGCGAGTCAAACTGAAAAAACTCATGCAGAGCGTTAAACCGCTTCCTAAAAAAGTAACGAAAGCAGTTCCACCAAAGCAGGTCGCTAAAGTAAAGGAAAAGAAAAATATGGAAATGGAAACGAAATCAGTCGATTTGAAACCAAAGTACGTAGCACGCTCAGTTCTAGATCCAAAAAACTTACGCCCTAAAGCACCTTCAATTTACCGAATTCAAGTTTTGGCAACCTATAAGGTGATTCCTTCGGATTACTTAAACTATCTGAAAGGCAATTATGGAAGTGTGTATTCCTACACGCACGGCTTATGGAAGCGTTACTGCATTGGTGAGTTCAGTGATATCAATGAAGCAAAGAAATTTCTTGAAAATATGGATATCAAAGGTGCCTTTGTTGTTGATTACACGAAGAAAAGGTACGTCGAGCTATGATCAAGTTTCAAAAGGGAAGTTTGACGGTCGAGACCGCAATGGGCTTGCCAGTTTTACTAATGGTTCTGTTTACTTGGTTTGACTTGTCGGTTTTAACCTACTCAATGGGCGTGACGGATCATGCATTAACCACAGCAGTGATGAGCAGTAAAAAGCAAGGCAGCTCTCACAGTACTGAAAAGGTCGACTACCAAGACGTAATTAAAACCAAGCTTGAATCAAGTGGTGGCGCACTATGGTCAAAAGTTGTTGATCACTCAACGGTTTCGGCATCGGTTTATTACTTTAAAAACCTAACTGACTTTATCCATTGTAATCGCAGTGGAAAAGCGTTGAGTGAATGCCCAAACATCAAGAAAGGCGACACTGCTGAAAACTCAGTCAACATGCCAATTGCCATATACCAATTGAGCTTCACCTATCAGCCTCTGTTTAACTTTGTTATGCCAAGCATGAACATTAGTCGTGAGATGGTCGCGGTTCAGGAGTACGAGCGCTGCACGTTCAAGTTAGGAGAGGAGATCAGTTGTGGTAACTAAGTCAAAGCAAACCGGTGCTTTTATTGTTGAGCTTGCATTGGTCTTACTCTTTTTTGGCTCCATTATTGCCATGCATATCAACTACACCATCGCCGTTAATAAAAAAGGGCAGTTGGATAGGGTGGTGTATTCGATCGTCAGTGTTATTAGTGAACGCCGACAGTTGTTTGCCAATGAACTTGATATTTGCGGCGCAGGAGGTAAGCAGTGCGAGACACACATGAACAATTCGTTCGATATGGCGAAAGGCATGTTGAAACGCACACTACCAGATTTTGACGAAAATGAGCTGGGGATGCGAGTCTTAGAGCTATCTTTGATTGATAAAGATAAGAAGCTTGTTAGAACCACCGCCTTAAAGGGCATGACGGCGGGGTGTAATTTTCCGGATCTAGAGGACATTACAGTGGAAAAAGCAACAAAACTATTGCCTTTGACCACGCAGAACCGACGCCTTCCTCTTTATCACGTGTCTCTTTGCTACAAAACGCCGTTTAACATTATCGGTCTTATGAGCGGTGAGCCGATCAAAGTAGTGACCAGTTCCTATTCATTTGCAAGGATTTAATATGAATCGCTTCACTAAGCAAAAAGGGGTTGCTGGGATCATATTTCTTTCGTTTCTCCCTATATTAATCATCACTTTCTCGTTTTCTGTTGGCTATACGCAACGTTTGCTTGCGCACTCAAAAATAGAAGAGGCGGCTGAAGTTGCAAGTCTTGCCTTGATTGCAAGTCCGGGCAAAGACAATCAAGAAGACAAAGACTATGCGCAGAGAATTGTTGACTTATATATTACCGACAATATTAGCGACATTCAGATCAATGTATCGACCAAGAAGTGTGAGTACAAAGACGGTTGTGTTCAGAAAGCCAATGAGTTATCGCCATTTGCAGACTTCACCGTGGTTGCCACCTCTGAGCATGATTCATGGATTTCACATAATGAAATCGGCGTAGAGCCAAAATTCAAAGTTTCTGGCGACTCGATCACCCGGAAATACTTACCTCAACCGGTGGATATCTACTTCATACTGGATACCAGTCAATCGATGAGTAACCTGTGGTATGGGCAAAACAACAAAACTCAGATGCAGGTGGTGAAGGAAACAATCACCAAGGTTGTCGAAGATTTGAAGGACTTCAAAACCGGGGAGAATAAGAAGAGTCGCGTTGCCTTGTTGACTTACAACGCCTACAACGTGAAATACGATAAAAAGGATCGCAGACTAAAATTCTACGACTATGCAAGTGAGTTTTCTCACACAGAATCATCTTTCCAAAGCATTGTCGATGATATGTTTGACCAGTCTGTGGATGAACAAAACGTGTACCACTCTAGTTATTATAATCAGGCACGAGATATTCCAATAACAGACAACTATCAGGACTTTATCAATATATTGAATTCCAACAAGGTAATGCCTGCAAGAGGGGGCGGTACCGACTCTTGGTTAGGCTTGATTGCAGCAGCGAAAGAAGCGGACAAAGTGAAGAAAGAAGATCGTAACCCGGAACAGGTGTTTATCTTCCTTTCTGATGGTGCAGATACAGACGTACGATTCCCTGACCATCTCCATAGAAATAGTACGTATAGAAACAAATACGATGTAGTCACAAAAAGTTATCGAGACAGTTATGGTTATATTCAGTATCAACAAGTTTACGACAAGTTCTTGAAGTCATTAGTGCGTGAACACAACCTTTGTGAACAGCTCAAGAAAAGAATTTCTAGCAAAGAAAATAAGTTTCAAAGTGAACACGCGAAGTTAGAAGGTGAAAAAACAAAAGTCACTATGGGCGTTATAGGTGTTAACTACAACGTACAAAAAGACGATGGGTTCGGTGATTGTGTTGGCGAGAAAAATATTTATCACGCAAAAAATGGTAAAGATGTCTACAAATATATATTAAATCTGATTAACGAAGAGACAGGACGATTAAAAGATTAAAATGAAAAAATTATTATCAATCGCGATTATTTTTACCTCAAATGTCGCACTCGCTAATTGTATTAATCATGATGAAAACTACGTGAGCTCTAAAATTCTTAAAAGTTCCGAAACCAAAGTCACTCAGGTTGTTGGTAAGTTAGCGGTGACGGTAAATGAAGAACGTTCTATTGTACAGGATAAAAGAGTAGTTAAGGTTGAGGGGGGGAATGCGACCGACAGCTGCATCTTTGATAAGAACTCGATGTCGTTGATCCTCAACTATGATACTGATAAATACCGTTTAACAGGTGCTCACAAACAAGCGATTTCACAATACTTGGAACTGGTTGACGAGGGTACTCGTGTTCTTGTTGAGGGGCATACTGATGAGGTCGGTTCTCAATCTTATAACAAAGGCTTGTCTGCTCGTCGCGCGAATGCCGCAACAACATACCTGAAACGAGGGTTAGGTCTAGGCAACAGGATTGTTGAAAAAGCATTCGGTGAGTCTGCGCCGATTTGTAAGGTAAATGAAAACAAATTATCTGGCTGTAACCGTCGAGTTGTACTGACTATAGAGTAATGTGCAATCCACTAGTTGCTGTCGTGATTTTAATATTTATGTGCTCAATTTTATGTGGTGTTTAAACGTCTTTGCTGATTTTTAGATGGCGTCGAAATAGGTTGGAAATACTAAACGACATCTAAATTATAAACAAAGCTTAGAGTGGGTAGAGCGATAAATACTAGCGATATGTTAAATATGAGCCCTATTTTTGGGCTCAAAGTTTTCTTATTTTAATTGAAGATGATTTAATGTGGTGAGTATAAGTTCTACTTTAATATTACATAGATTAATTTTTAGATATAGAACATTGTTTACAATATTTGCGGATTGATAAATGAAGCTTAATTATGTTTTACAAATGCTAATTTTGTTTTTAGGAAACTCTTGTTATTCTTATGGTAAAGTAGAAAATCTAAGTATGAGTAAACAACTGGAGGTATATGTATATAACACACGTATAATTAAGGATACGTCGGATTCTTTAGTCGGGATAGACTTAGATAGAAATAGTATTCGTGATGACGTTGATAAAGCTATCGGTTATCTTTCGGTAAGCGAGGTTGATAAAGAATTTGTTTCTCGCTATGTAAAGTATGCAACAAAAATACTGGAATATAATTTCAAATTAGATAGGTTAGAAAATAAACTAGTTGCGGATGAGCTTTACAAAGAGCATATATATATTAAAAAATGTTATAAGGAGTCTGGCGTTGATGGCAAGGAACTATATGACTCAATAAATGCTTTAAATGTCTTAATTTTTAATACAGAAACTAGGATAATGGCTTACCTCTACTATGAGAAGTACTTAGATATAAGGCAAACTTACATGGGGGTAAGCTATGATTGTAAAAATAGTAATTTCTATCAAATATGATTATTTTGCCCGGATGCAGCATGAGCAAAGCTTCCATGTTAGCGAAAAAGCTTCGTGGCGTTGTTAAACACAATCGTTTAAATACATTAGATATAGAGATCAGCGTTAGTACAGGTGTTGCTGTGCGCGGAGAGGATGAAACGCTGCAAGAGGTGATCGTGAGAGCAGATGAAGAGTTATATGAAATGAAAAAACAGCGTGTTTGAGGACAACAATACATAACCATGACATAACTGTTTGATAAATTTGACCAAGCAGTACCCTTGGTCTTTTATATTAGTCGAGCAATGCATAATGCTCCTTTGATTGCTGATTAGCATAAGACCCAACTGGTACTGTATCGTGAACAAAGACCTTGATCTAAACCTATTAAAAATACTGGTTCTGCTAGAAAAGCATCGTCAGCTTAAACCCGTAGCGAAAGCCTTGGGCAAGAGTGAGGCGTCGATCAGTAAATATCTTGCTCGCTTACGCATCCAGCTTGGTGATGAACTATTCATTCGTCACCCACATCATTTAGAACCCACCAACTTTCTGATGCGTCAGTTACCCAAAATAGCAGATGCATTAGATAACTTAGAAACATGCTTAGTTCGATCAGAATTCAAACCAGAAAAATACAGTAAGGATATAACGGTCTGTTTACCCCAAACGGCTCAGTACTCATTTGGACACTTGTTGGCGATGGATTTAATGACGCTGTTTCCTAAAGCTCATATTACTGTCGCAACCATCACGGAATATACGGTGGACGAAATCCTTTTAGGCAAAGTGGATGCCCAGCTTCATTACTTCAATGATGAATTGCCAAAATCTATCCATCAGAAATTTATTGGCTACGCGCCTGCTGTGGTTGTTGTTCCGGAAGAGCTTGGGATCACCACTCTTGAAGAGGCTGCCAAACTGCCATTTATTATGCTTGAAATTATCGGTTGGAAAGAGAAAGAGCAGCTTGCAAAACGAGCAATGGAAAATCACGGTATGGTGATCAATCGAATTGCAGCGCTAGATAACGTGAGTAGTGTGCTAAAGCTGCTCAAACAAAAAAAGGCGGCGACGGTTTTTCTGGAGTATCAGGCGCCAATCGAAGGATACCGTTTTATTCGTATTCCTGAATCTTATTACCCCAACGGCTGGCCAAAGGTTGTAATTCAGATGAAGCAAAGCCATCGTCACGACGCAATGCACCAGATATTAACCGATGCCATTGCAAAATATATGAAGAACTAACGATCGCATTGAATGTTTTCAGCGCTTGGGATCGTATGCAGTAATTCAATCAATGAATCTGCATGGTATTTTTTCAAAATACGAGTTTTGTAAGTGCTGATGGTTTTAGCGCTGAGTGATAGTTGTTCTGAAATACGTTTATTTGAATAGCCCTGAGCTAAGTAGTGGAACACCATGGCTTCGCGATTGGATAGCGTGACATCACCAGTAGAAGGAGCGTGAGTAGACTTAAACATAGAGTACCCACGTGAGACACTCACAATCGCGTCAGCAATCGCTTCTTTTGTCTCGTTTTTATTCAAGAAACCATGAGCTCCCATCTCGTAAGCCGCTTTAGAAAGGCTGGAATAGTCGCGTGAAGAAATGAAAAGTAATTTACCTTGATAGCCCGTTGCTAAAATATTCTTCGCCAAACGCATACCATCTCGATCACCAAGGACAACGTCTAGAATAATAAAATCAATTTTTGTATTTCGAACTAAGTCCATTACTTCTGCGCTGTCTTTTGACTGAATGACTTCGGCTGTGTTGATTACGCTCTCAACAAGAGAAGTCAGTGCTTCGCTGTAAAGTGGTTGGTCATCAATGATAAGAACATTATTCAAATGGAGCCTCACTACTATCCGAACTGTCATACCGCCCAACGCAATATGATCGTATTAAGAGGGATTGTAGGAAAAACCTTGCTGATGGAAAGGAAAATGACATTTTCTATAATTGAAATTCACTGAGCACAATTGAATAAGATACTGTCGAATACACCAATACACGAGGGATTTCATATGTGTGGGAATAGTGATAGGCCAACGAAAAACATCAATATTAACCCTAAACTTTTTATCGAAATGGCCGCTAAAAGTGGGAAGGTAAGCTCGCACTAAGTTAACTCATGTTATCCTGTTCAAAAATGAGACATTTTTTCACAGTTTGATATGGAAATGTGCGTTGGCCGTCCTTTTGGTGGTTTACAAACTTTGTTGTAACGACTAAAAAGGATTCTTGGATTTGTAGCCTGAGAATGGCTTCTCATGGCGTTTGCATCAAACTTTTTCTGATGCGTATTTTGGTTGGATAATTGGCTTTATGAGTAACGTAACCAGCACCATTTTGACAGAAAGTGGTACCAATGAGCTTGAAATCATCGAGTTTCATTTAGAAAAAACATTGCCGGATGGCAGCACAAAAACTTGTTATTACGGCATCAACGTTGCGAAAGTACGAGAAGTGATTCGCGTACCAGAGACAACCGATTATCCAAACGCACAACCTCACATGATCGGGGTGTTTTCGTCCAGAGATGTATTGACGCCTTTAGTTGATTTAGCTGGTTGGTTAGGTGTACCAACACGCCAGGACCTAGAGCGTAAGTTTGTTATCGTTACTGATTTCAACAAAATGACCAATGGCTTTCTGATTGATAGTAT
Organism: Vibrio sp. VGrn 2; assembly: GCF_009361695.1. Lineage (NCBI taxonomy): Bacteria > Pseudomonadati > Pseudomonadota > Gammaproteobacteria > Vibrionales > Vibrionaceae > Vibrio > Vibrio sp. VGrn 2. The sequence goes on from NZ_RBWD01000012.1 coordinate 16,679, forward strand.
TTCACGTATTCATCGTATCTCTTGGAATGATGTGGAATCACCAAGTCAGTTTTTGGAAGCGGGCGAACAAGATTGTGTAGTGGCAGTTGTTCGCAAAGAAGGCAACCTGATCATGATTCTCGACTTTGAAAAAATCATCGCGGATATTAACCCAGAGCTGAGTATGGAAAAATACGATGTGAAAGGGGATAAGTCGGTAGATCTAAACCAGAGAATGGTGGGTAAGCGTAATGCTAAAACGATCATGGTGGTGGATGACTCAGCATTTATTCGCTCTTTGATTCAAGATACATTAACTTCTTCAGGTTACAATGTGATCACTTGTAAAGATGGTGGTGAGGCTCATGAGAAATTAATGAGCTTAATCGAGGTCGCGAAAGAAGAAAACTTGCCAGTTAAAGAGCTGTTAGATGCGGTGGTTACGGACGTAGAAATGCCTCGAATGGATGGTATGCACTTAGTGAAGAGACTACGCGATACTGAAGCGTTTCATGAAATGCCGATCATTATGTTCTCATCATTGATGAGTGAGGATAACCGAACGAAAGCACTGTCTCTTGGCGCAAATGATACGATTACCAAGCCAGAGATTGGCCGTATGGTGAATATGATGGATAAATACGTATTTAACTTTGCGTAAACAAACCCGATAAGATTAAAAATAAGGCTGCCGATGGGCAGCCCTGTTGTTTTAAGAACAATGATTAATTACTAGAGTATAGTCTTGGTTTTCTCTAAGTGGTGGACCATAAATGATACTGCACTTCTCTTTTGACGCACTCTTGTCATCTCTTGCCATTATTGCTACGAGCCTTTTATCTTCAAAAGCCTCAATTTTCCAATCTGTTGTACCGTACTGATGTTCAAGTTCATTAACAAGCAACCCCAAAGCAGTCTCATCTGCATCAGGGTATCCGTATAAGAAGACGCATCGCTTGTTGGCGCCAATAGTACAGCCTTCGAAAGGCAGCTCTGCTTTGGTGAATTTATTATCAAAATTTGCAACGTATGCTTTGCTCTCCAACCCTGCAATCGCCATTTTCCCATAACCGACACCGAGCGCTGATGCAATCGCGCCCTTCATGCCTTCTAAACGCGCTTCACGCGCATCACTTTGAAGGTTTAAAAAGCGTGGTGCGGCAGTGACAGCAAGAATGCCGAGCACGACAATAACTACGACTAACTCTATTAGAGTAAATCCAGTTTGTTTTCTCATATTATTTTCACAGCAAGTTAAAGGTAGAAAAAGTAACACTGACCTTACACTTGTTGTTGTGTAAATAAGTACGGTAATGACAAAATGATCAATAGTATAAAGCGATGAGTCATAAAGTGCTATACCGACGTAGTGAGAATCGGCTACGCCTATATAGAGCGGGAGGAGGGTTCAAAGATCTAATGCGGCCGTTTTTGAGCAGTCATTAATTCCGTGGAAGAAATGCTGCATGAACAGTCGAGCATGAATTCGCCTAGATATAAGCATACGCGTACATCGGCTGAATGAAAGACGAAAAGAAGTGACGGCAAACCGCACAAATGGATTGTCTTTTTGTTCACTTTGATGAATGCTACGCGAGATTCATATCACAACACACTCGACGCATTCATTGTGCGAATGTGCTTTGCTTTCGTGTTTGGCTTTCAAATATAAGAATAATCTAAATGGAATTCGATTCGATAAACTTGCTTGCGATAGGGCTAATATTTCTTGGCTCTTATGTACAAACCGCAATAGGCTTTGGCTTGGCAATTGTTGCCGCACCTTTACTGATTCTTTGGGCGCCGGAGTATGTGCCTGCACCAATCTGTTTAGTCGCGTTATTTATTTCGTTGATGAATGCGATGAAGCACCGCAGTAGTGTTGAAATCGGCGGTTTAAAAATGGCATTGATTGGGCGTGTGCCCGGATCGGTCGCTGGCGGCTTGCTACTGTTTTTTGTCTCGACTCAAGCTCTTACACTTTGGATTGGTTTTTTGGTGTTATTCGCGGTTGTGGTGAGTGTTTTACCGTTTCGGGTTGAACCCACACCAGCGCGTATGACATTAGCAGGATTCTTTTCTGGATTGTTTGGTACCAGTTCGGCGATTGGAGGCCCACCGATGGCGCTGTTGTTGCAACATCAAGAAGCGAATCAGTTACGTGGTAACCTATCGGCATTTTTTGTTTTTAGTTCCATCATTTCGCTCGTTGTTCAAATTCCCGCTGGTTTCTTCGCATTACACCATTTGGTGATTACTATTCCGCTATTACCTGCGGCAGCACTTGGGTATTGGCTCGCGATGAAAACCACCCAATCGTTACCAAAAGAAAAAATTCGGTTTGGAGCACTTATGTTGTGTTTTGTGAGTGGGTTTACAGCAGTAGTACAAGCGTTGAACCAGTAATGCCCTCAGCATCTTAAACTCACAGGGATATCGATCTCCTTTTATCATGCATAGCGCGATTTGTTTGCGCTGACTTATTCGTTTAGATGAGCGATAGTTTTATGAATAACACTCGTTATGGCACTTTTATGGCAGCATTCTCCTTTGTAATTTGGGGGCTGCTACCCATTTATTATCGTTATTTACCGAATGCTTCAATGGATGAGTTGCTGGCATGGCGAATCATCGGCTCAGTTCCGGTCGGTTTTTTAATTGTGCTTGGTATAACCCGTCGAGGACCGAATTGGAAAGAAATCTGGTGTGACAAAAAATCTTTGTGGTACACGTTTGTCGCGAGCAGTTTGATGTGTATTTCATGGAGTGCGTTCACTTGGGCTTTGACTCACCATCGAGTCATTGATGCAAGCTTAGGCTTTTTTATTGGACCGTTAGTGTCAGTGGCGCTAGGCGTGTTTATTCTTGGAGATAAGCTTTCAAAAGGTAAACTCATCGCAATTGTGCTAGCAACAATTGGTGTGATGTATCAAGTGATTCATTATGGCCAGTTGCCTGTTATCGCACTAACGATGGGGTTGTTCTTTGCTTTGTATGGCTTGTACAAGAAGAAGATAGCATACGACTGGAGCACCACCTTGTTTGTTGAGGCCCTGCTATTGACTCCAGTTGCCGTGGCGTATTTGTTTTACAAACAATGGACAGTGGGTGAGTTGGCTTCAGGCGTAGATATCACAACATTGCTTTTGTACTTTGGCAGCGCACCGATCACGCTTTTACCACTGATTTTTTATTCTATCGCGATACGTATAACAAACTTATCGACAGTTGGTTTAATGCAATATATTGAACCAAGCTTGCAATTTGTTTTGGCTGTGATGTTTTTCGGTGAACTGTTTGATGAAGTTAAAGCAGTGACTTTTGCCTTTATTTGGGTGGGGCTGTTATTTACAATCTTTGAAAGTATTGTCAAAGGGCATAAGCGTAAAAAGCTGGCCAATCATCCTTTATAGTGCACCATTCTTGAATATTCACGATTTCACTCTGACGCCCTCTATTCGAGGGCGTTTTTAGTTCCATAAAGTATTCTCTTACTCGTTTTCTTATATTCGAGTCAAAGCATAATTTGAGGTTAATTGACGCATTATCATTAGGATACCGCTATATTTATAGCCAAGTGACACGCTATATAATGAAAACCGGATCAAAAAGGACGACATATGATCACAGCTCTATACGCTAGCATTCTTGCAATACTGATTATTTGGTTGGCCGTTCAAGTGATTAAGCAGCGTCGCTTAAATCAGGTTGCTTATGCTGACGGAGGAGTGGAGGCTCTCCAAATCGCTCGTAGTGCACAGAGTAACGCGACAGAGTATATCCCCATTACTCTGATTCTAATGGCACTATTAGAATTCAATAGTGCTTACCCAACCTGGATACATCTCACAGGCATTATTTTCGTGATCGGTCGAATTATCCATGCTCGAGGTATATTGAAAGAGGACTTTAAAAGGCGTGTTAGGGGCATGCAGGTGACATTCCTAGTGATACTTTCTCTGGTTGTGCTGAATATGATTTATCTTCCGTACGATAAGTTATGGTAAGTCTTCGTAGCTATATCCCGCCGCCATGGGTACTCGTTCTGATTGGGTTAGTACTGAATATTGGCGCGATCGTTCTTACTAGCTTGGTCCTTGATAGGCTTGGCAAACAGTATTCGCAACTCGCAGAGCAAAAGGCGGAAAACTTGTACTCCATCCAACTCGCGTGGAATAGCGTTGAAACTCTAGAAAGAAAAAGAGAGGCGTTGCTGCTTCACTTGCACATAGGTCAGAGCGCAGCGATACCTTCGGAGATAGAACAGATATTGGAAGGGCACTTATCCTCTTGGACTCATCACGAATCGGATGAAATACAAATAGATAAACTCCCTCAGCTAATGTCAAAGATAAACCAAGCACAAGCTTCGTATAGAGATCGCATTGATGACTATTACATTGAGAATGTAGAGCTCAATGAGCTAATGGCAAAGCAAGATGAAAAGATCGCTTGGTACAAGAATATCGGGCTCTTCTTGCAAGTATTCGGACTCGCATTAATCCTCGTACGTGATTTGGCTAGGAAGCCATAGAACAAAAGTTAATGGTAGGGTTTATTGCGAAATGCCAATAATAATTTGCAAATTGCAATTCATTGCGTGAGCAAACAGTGGCTATTGGTGAAGTTTTAATGAAAGTGATTAAATAACAACCTGTTTTTGTGCGCTACAAAGTTGGCACGTCTCATGCTTTAGTATGAATGACCCTTTCTAAGCCGAGGGTCACCTAGCCAACTGACGTTGTTAGTGAACCACTTTGTTCACAAATATATACAGCCAATCACGAATCCTTGTGGTTGGCTTTTTTTATTTAAATGACATAGTTTAGAACTGTGCTTTAATCCAGATCATGCGATGGTCGGAAGACACATCTTTGCCATCACCATACTTGCCGATACGCGCATCGTTAAATAGCTTACGACCTTCTTCATAAGAAGCTGACCAGTATACACCAGAGTCCACCAAATTTAGGTTTGCAGAAGGCAAGGCATAATCTACACCTAAGCCAAACGTCGAAGTGATGCGATTCGGATATGGGTGAGTGGAGCTGCGGTCAACAGCGTGCTCGGCTGCCCCAAAGCTTGTCGGATAAAGCTCACCATTCATCACGGTTTGGTTAACCAATGGATCATTATGCAGTTCTTGCATAACAGAGCTAATACCGTCACCGGCTACTGGATCAAGGTTTTGATCGCCCATCATTACGAATTTAGCCCCGCTCGCTAAGCCGCCTTTCTTACCAGCATCGTCGTAGAAATAGTCTTTACCTTGAATATAGTGATGCCAGAACTCTACTTCGGCTGCGTTTTGCGCTTTGTTTTTACCTGGGTCGAATACTGGTGGAGTAGGGTGCGACATCAGTAGATGCACAACTTCCTCGCCATTGCGAGTCGGAATGATAATTGGTGCATCTACGTGGTTTTTAGAAGATAGGCGTACTTGATCCCATTCTTCTGCAGAGTACCACTCATCACCACACTTCATGCCATCTGGAATTTTTTGTGAGCCGTCACAGATAGTAATGGTTGGAATCTTCGCACCTTCCATATCTTTCCATTTAAACGCTTGAAACGTGCGCGTATTTGCCGTATCAATCTTGTATTTAGACATTAGGGCAAAGGCGTATTGACCGTGGTACATGCCAAAGCCCCATGCATCGCCCGGCATTTGACCTGCTGTTCCATTGTTGTCGAGGTCAAACTCGCTTAGCAAACCTGTGTTGGTAGAGTAAGACTCCGCGTAAGGATATTCGATAGGTTCAAGGTTCGCTTCACCGCCTGCACCATTGATGCTTTGCGCGACAGACAGGTAGTTCTTCTGGAAGCCTTCAAGGGCAGCTTTATTTTCGCCTGTTCCGTCGTTGTTGTATTCCGCCATCATAAGAACATCAGGGCGATTCTTCTGAATAATCGCAGCAACGTTCCGAATTTGAATGACTTTTTCCGCAGTGGTTTTGTCTTCAGCGGCGATAGAACCGTCTAAATAGGCAGTAACCAATACAGTTTGCTGCGCTGGTTCAATTTGCATTTCACTCACTAAAGCTTCAAAAGTTGCACGGTCAAAAGAGAGGTTGTAAGTCGCTATTTTTACTTCTTTAGGCTGAACATTGACGTATTCAGTGTCGTCATTACATCCAGATAATAGAGCGGCGCCAACCAGGAGAGCGATAGAGGTTTTGATTGTTTTCATGGGTACGTCATACCTTATAATTGATTCGGCTGAATATTAAAGTCATCAGTAATTGTTTTAAGCGATATCAATCACACAAACGTTTTCATATTTACATGTTCAATTAGTTTTTGTGTGATTTGTGCAATAAACGCAACACTTTCAACACCAAAAGGTTATATGCAAATTGTTAAAAAACGGTGTCGTTTTTAATAGATGAAATGGCACTAAAACATAAGCTGTATGATTGTGTGTGCTAAAATCAATGAGCGGGATGATTACGATAAGTTTGACTTCACTTTTGGGTGAGAAACAAACAAATAAGAACTGGTCAGTTTGGCTTTGCTATTGATGCAAAATAGGGGGCTAACCGATGGGTTCAGTATTAAACTATCAGAGCAGGCTATTTGTCACGGCAATGCTTGCTTCACCACTTCTTTTTTCAACATCTTTATCCGCCGCTCAGTCCGAACGGCTAGAGCAAAACCATGGTCTTGTTGTTGCTTTAGAAAAACGCAACCTTGCAGCCACACAAAATATAGATCGTGTGTTAGGTTTACAAAATGGAAATCGTGTACAAAAGCTGAAAACCAACCAAGGTAAAAACGGCGGTACGCATAGTCGTTATCAGCAGATGTTTAAAGGCGTCCCGATTTGGGGCAAGCAAATTGTCGTACATCGTGATAAACAGGGCCAAATCAAGCATATCAACGGCACTCTCGTAAAGGATATTGCCCGAGATATCAATGATATGGTGCCTAAATTGTCGCTTTCTCAAGCAATGTCTTCAACGCAAAAGCCGTACCGTGAAAACGGATACCAAATAGAGAATCAGCGCCAAGGTTTGCGTATTTATGTCGATAAAAGTGACGTGGCGCACTTAGCTTATATTGTCCAGTTTTTTGCTGATAATGAGCATGGTGGTAAGCCTACGCGTCCCACCTTTCTTGTTGATGCTAAAACAGGAAACATTTTGCTGCAATATGAAGGGTTAGCGCACGTAGAAGCGAATGGTCCGGGAGGAAACCAAAAAATTGGTCGTTATCATTATGGTGTGGACTTTGAGTCTCTATTAGTCCAGCAATCCGGTGATACGTGTTTGATGGACATTCCTGGCGTGGTCAAAACCATCAACTTGAATGGTAGGACGTCTGGCAATACACATACGTTCGTTTGTCCAACCAATAGTGTTAAAGAAATTAATGGAGCGTACAGCCCATTAAACGATGCGCATTACTTTGGCAAAGTGGTATACGACATGTACAAAGATTGGCTGAATACTGCTCCCTTAACGTTTCAGCTTCAAATGCGAGTGCATTACCGCAAACGCTATGAAAACGCCTTTTGGAATGGCTCGAGCATGACTTTTGGCGACGGTGCGAGTTATTTCTATCCTTTAGTGAGTTTAGATGTCTCAGCGCACGAGGTTAGCCATGGATTTACAGAACAAAACTCTGATCTGATTTATTCAGAGCAATCTGGCGGAATCAATGAGGCTTTCTCAGATATGGCAGGTAAGGCGGCTGAATTCTATTCACGTGGTTCTAACGATTGGAAAGTTGGGTACGATATTAGAAAGGCTGCCAATGCGGCGTTGCGCTACATGGGTAATCCGCCCCTTGATGGTCGTTCAATTGATCATGCGTCTCAGTATGTGAGTGGCATGGATGTGCATTATTCAAGTGGTGTGTTTAACAAAGCGTTTTATCTATTGGCGGTTGAGTACAATTGGGGAACGCGACAGGCGTTCGAGGTTTTTGCGTACGCTAACCAGAACTACTGGACGCCAAGCGAAACGTTTGACTCTGCAGCTGCGGGTGTATTGGCCGCCGCCCAAAGCTTAAACGTGGCGGCGAATGATGTAGCCGACGCTTTTGCTCAGGTCGGTGTTTCAGTTGATGGCGGAGTCGTCGAGCCACCATCTAGCACGTGTGAGGCTATCGCCCTAAACAATGGTGTTTCCAGCAACATAGACTCTTCATCTACTGGTGAGTGGCATTGTTTTACGATTGATGTGCCTACCAACAGTTCAGATTTTATTGTTACCACATCGGGAGTAAACGGCGATGCGGATCTTTACGTTAAGCTGGGAAGTGAACCAAGTTTAACTAGCTACGATTGTCGCTCATACAGTAGCAACAGTAATGAAACATGTAGTATTACTTCTCCGAATGAAGGAACGTGGCACATTGGCGTGTACGCTTACAGCAGTTACAGTAACTTGAATGTGGAAGCAAGTTATGTAGGACAAGAAGCTCCACCATCTGATGAAGTTACTACACAATCAATCAACAATGGTAAAACATGGACGGCGATTATTACTGGTTCTGGCTTGATGAATGGCGTGTGGAATGTTATTTCAAATACGCCGTGTGATAACGATAACGAGTGCAGTTTATCCGGTATCGGAAAGAAAACCAGTGAGGTTAGCTTTACGTTGACGGATGGTACCGTATTCATCATCGCTAAGCCCTAGCGATTTTTATGTAAAGAGGCCCTGAAATATCAGGGCCTTATTTTTTTACGTTCAATTTTCTGTATATAATAGCGAGTCACAAAGAAGTGAGGACGACCTCACCGCTCTATCTTTTCTCGGGGACGACCCTATCTCGTTGGGAAATATGACATGGCTTGGGGAATTCTCTTCATTGCTGGCTTATGCGAAGTAGCATGGGCTGTCGGACTAAAATACTCACAAGGTTTTACCAAATTGGCAGCATCTGGCTTTACCGTTACGTTTATGGTGTTGAGCTTTTGGTTACTTGGAATTGCATTAAGGACGCTACCACTCGGTATCGCTTACGGCGTTTGGGTAGGTATAGGAGCGATTGGAACGGCAATCGTCAGTATCTACATATTTAACGAGCCCGCGACGCTAATAAAATTGCTGAGTTTATTGCTTATTGTAGCTGGTATCGCTGGATTAAAGTTATCCGCTTAACGTCAGTTTAAACATAAAAAGAAAGCCAGAGTCGACTCTGGCTTTTTACGTTTTAGTGTTATCTCGCTTTGGGGCTGAAGGGTTAAGCGCTGCGCTTAACGAATGGCAATCGCAAATGGTGGCCAAATACGTTAATGAGTGCGCCCGCTACAATTAGTGCACCACCGATGTACGTCCAGATGAGCGGGATTTCGCCGAAGAAAATGATGCCTAACAACACAGAAAATACGATCTGAATATACGAGTAAGCAGACGCTTTGCCCGCTTGCTGAGTTTGCATTGCTTTGGTTAATCCCAATTGCCCAACTTGGGTGAATACACCAACCAAAACCAACATGAAAGTCAGATACAGGTCGGGCATAACAAAATCATCGCCAATCAGTAAGAGTGAAGCGGGTAGAGCAACCAGAGGGAAATAGAAAATGATCACTGAACTATCTTCAGTTTGGCTAAGTTTTCTAACAATGACATAAGCAATTGAGCTACCAAATGCGCCCAAGATTGCAATCATTACGCTAAACATAGGTAAAGTGCGCTCTGCTTCTTGTCCTGTTTCTGGACTTACCATTATATAGATGCCGAGTAAACACAAGGCAATGCAAAGGAACGTCGATGGTTGAATGCGTTCCTTCAAGAAAAAGACGGCTAGGAGCGCAGTAAATACTGGGTGAATGTATTGGAAGATGGTCGCTTCTGCCAAAGGTAAGGTAGTCACCGAATAATATACGCACATCAATGCCATGGTGCCCACTGCGCCACGCGCAAACAGTAATGGCTTATTATTGCCCCATACAGAAATTCGTTTTCGCTTAACATCTAAATAGCTGATAACAAGTGAGACGAGTGCCCTCGCTGCAACAATCTCAAATACAGGGATACCATGAAGACTGACATGCTTTACTGTGGCAGACATTAGCGCGAAACCGAATGCGGAGAGCACCATAAAGCGCACACCAATGGGAACCAGAGTGTTGAATGAATTAGACATTTTACTGCTCATTTGTTGCGACAGATCGCACTTTAGCATACTCAGCTCACAAAATGATCCGTGATATTCAAACACATCTGCCGAGAGTGAGAATAAGTAGTAGACTATGGAGTCTCAAGCAACCCTATCTTTCATTCGCGCATGGAGCGCATCTAGGAAATATCTAGATATTTAAGGAGCATACATGATCCCAGTACAAGCGACGCATACTTCTGGCGTTGTCATTTCTAAAATTGATGGCGTCGATAAAATGCTGTTGCTCAAACGTGTTAAAGGTGGTTATTGGTGCCATGTTGCTGGTGGTGTAGAGGCCGGTGAAACCGGATGGCAAACTATTCTCAGAGAACTGAAAGAAGAGACGCAAATTGACGATGTTGAGTTACATACTGCAGACTTTCTAGAACAGTTCTACGAAGCAAAAAATAACCGCATCATGGTTATTCCATGCTTCGTATTATTTTGTCCACCTAACCAATCGGTTGTACTTAACGAAGAACACACTGAGTATTGTTGGTGTACGCTTGAAGAAGCAAAGCGACTAGCCCCGTTTGCAAATCAGCACCACCTTTACGAACATGTGTGGAGGCATTACGTAGATGTGGAATCGTTGACGCCATTTACGTTGATTGAACAAACAGACTAGACGAGAACGCCATCCTTTTAAGCACGTTTGACATAATGAATATGGAAGTTTGTTCTCAGCGCAATGAGGCGGTAGGATTTGTGAGTAGTGTTTACTGAAAAAAGGGATAAAGTGGATGGATGAGGTCATGTGCCCAAAGGCGTATCAAGGAAATAGCATGCAGGCCAGTTTTTCTGTTTCAGAAAGGGTCTCAATTGAGCCTCTCACCACCAAACACGCGACCGTTTTACTGGAAGTGGTGAACACGTATCGAAACAGCCTCTCTGGCTATTTGCCTTGGACGGACTTTGTGACCAACCGCAGAGAAGCGGTGAACTACATCTCTCAGCGCGTGAACAGCAAAGCGTTAGATGCCCACTGGTGCGCGATTTATTTTGATGAGCAGTTTACGGGTGTTATTGGCATAAAAGGTGTGGATTCGCACACACGCGTCACTGAGATTGGCTATTGGCTTGCCAACAATGGGCGAGGACACCGAGTGATCGACCAAGTACTCGCGGTGTTGATTCCTTTTTTGAAGCAGAAAGGGCACGCGCAATTCATCCAATTCCACTGTATGGAAGACAACATTGCCAGCATCAATATTGCTGAGCGTGCTGGTGCTACATTAAAAGAATACGTTGATCACGAGTTCGAGACGCTTGACCGCTCTCAACGGCTCGGCATTTATGAGTTGCGTCTGACTTAGCTCCAAACCCACTGATATTTCAATCAGAGTTCGAACTCTAATTTCGCGAGCGCTACAATAGTAACATTGTTGCGCTCGTGTTAATTTGGAGCGTCATTGGTTGAAACTAGGTTAGGAGAAGCATCATGAACGCAATCGCAGAGGTTGAAGTGGACAACCTGTTACAACAAAGCCTTGATCGCTTAAAAGCAGCGTATGCCGCCGAACCTTATCCTAGTCTGGATGAACGTAAGCAGCGCCTTGTCTTGCTAAAACAAGCTCTGATTGCGAATAAACAAGCATTGGTGGAAGCGCTGAGTGACGATTTTGGCTATCGTTCCGAATTTGATACCGCCATGACCGACGTTTTGCCGACGGTCTCGCACATCAATTACACCCTCAAGCAGCTAAAAAAGTGGTGCAAACCAAGTAAGCGTGAATCCGGTCTGTTGCTTGCTCCGTCGAAAGTGACCGTTCAGTATCAGCCACTCGGCGTGGTCGGGATCATTTCGCCGTGGAATTTTCCTGTTATTTTGAGCCTTGCGCCTTTAGTTACTGCTTTGGCCGCAGGTAACCGTGTGATGATGAAGCTCAGCGAATTTACGCCCAAAACCAATAAAGTCATCGTCAATATTTGTCGCGAGTTGTCTGAATATGTCGAAGTATTTGAAGGTGAAGCGGACGTTGCACAATCATTCAGCCAACTGCCATTCGATCATCTTTTGTTTACTGGCTCGACAAATGTTGGTCGCGCTGTGGCAAAAGCAGCGGCTGAAAACCTGACTCCAGTGACGTTAGAACTGGGTGGGAAGTCTCCGGTGATCATTGCAGAAGATGCAGACATGAAGAAAACCGTTGATGCGATTTTGTTTGGTAAATGCATCAATGCCGGCCAGATTTGTGTGGCGCCTGATTACGCGTTTGTACCACAAGAACGCGTCGAAGAGTTCATCACGCTGTTCTTAAAACGTTTTGAAAAACTCTATTTGAAATCCAACAAGAGTCAAAAGCTGACCCATATTATCAATCAACGACAGTATGATCGTTTGACTGCGCTACTTGAGGATGCCAAAGCTCAGGGCGCAAGCCTCCATACTGTTGAAGCGTCACCTCAACAGGAAAGGCTTTTGTATCCTCATTTGATCACAGATGTGTCGGCAGATATGCGTATCATGCAAGAGGAAATATTTGGGCCATTTCTACCCATCAAGCCCTACAATACCGTTGAGGAAGCGATTGACTACATTAATCAGCACCAGCGACCACTTGCGCTGTATGTTATGTCGGACAACAAATCGACCATCAGACATATTGTACGCAACACACACAGTGGCAGCGTCGGCATTAACGACACGGTATTACACGTTGGCGCTGAAGATGCGCCTTTCGGTGGCGTTGGTGAATCAGGCATTGGTCATTATCACGGAGTGGAAGGATTCAGAACCTTTAGCCACGCGAAAACCGTACTCCACACGCCGAAATGGCTACCAAGGACGGGGGCATTAATGCGTCGCAGAGCTATGGCGATAAAAGCGATTCAAAAGATATTTGTTCGATAGTGGTTGGATTGATAAAAACCGCCCAAACGGGCGGCTTTTTTGGTTTCTATGTGTTCTGAATTGCGGATTACCTAAGGTCGGGAAGTTTCCACCACGCGCTGCCAATAGAGAAAGAAAGGTTCTTTTTGAAAGAGCCTTTTTCACGAAATGTCGACAGATTTTTGGAAGTTTAATGCAGAACTTCACTGCTGAATCTTAAGTATTTGCAGTCGTTCATTAGCTCTTTAAATGCCTTTCTATCTAGCTTAATCAGAGTTTCATGATCGCCGGCTTCAAGATAGACATGTTCCAAGTTTGCTAATCTTTCATCACAAACGGTCGACATGTGGTAAGGACTACCAATCGGTGGAATCGCGCCGTGCTCACAATCAGTGAAGAGTCGGTAAACCATACGCTCTTTCACCAAGTGGAAAGTAGCGTTAAATTCATCGTTTAATCTCGACAAACTGATTTTGTTGTTGGCAGGTAAGACTGCCATCATATGATGCCCTTCATGATCCTCAAGAATGACGCCTTTTGCGATATTCATTAAAGGCACACCTGCGGCAACACCACTTTGTAGCGAGCTATGACTGTGGCTGTGATTCACGGTTTGAAAGTGAATGTTATGCTCAGTCAAATATTCATCTAATCGGGTTGCAATCGTCATATAGCCTCCACGTGTATGAGACCCATAAAGAGTATAGGTGAGGCAAGCGACAATCGCGTATTTTACACTGGTTTCGCTGACGCTCTTTCCGCTCCTGTTCTACGCTTATTGCAAGCCAGCGAGAAAGCGTGGTTAACAATAATAAATAGGGGGCAACATGAGCAAGCCAATCATCGCCGATAATAAGCCGATTAAAGTGAATCTAACCGAAGGGCAAGAATATTACTTTTGCCGATGTGGACGTTCTAAAAATCAACCTTATTGCGATGGGTCGCATTCGGGAACAGGCTTAAAGCCAATGAGCTTTACTGCGGAAAAAGATGAAGAAGCGTATCTCTGCCAGTGCAAGCACACCTCTAATGCCCCATTTTGTGATGGAACACATAAGCGTTTTTCTGCTGAGCAAGTCGGCAAAGAAGGCCCTGAGAAAACGCGAGAGAAAAGTGACAAACCGACTGCGTCCGCTACTCAAGAAGAACCAACCCTAGAGTTTATCCACCAATTAGCGAGAGAAGGGCTCTCTAAACTCGGCCATCATGGTCCGATGGCTGCAATGGGGGTTCCTAGGCATTTGCTACCACATTGGGATGCTATACAAATCATGGTGGCGCAAATGGCGACACAACCGTTGTTAGAAGACGTTCCCGTATCAACTGAGCTGATTGTGGGGCCAAACGCGCGTAAGCCGCTCAAGCTCGCTATTCCTTTGTTGGTGTCGGACATGAGTTTTGGCGCACTCTCGGAAGAGGCGAAAGTTGCGCTAGCAAAAGGTGCTGAGTTGGCAGGGACTGGGATTTGCTCCGGTGAAGGGGGGATGCTACCTGAAGAACAAGCTGCAAATTCGCGGTATTTCTATGAGCTTGCCAGTGCTAAGTTTGGTTACGATGAATCTAAGCTTCTTAATGTTCAGGCTTTTCATTTTAAAGGTGGGCAGGGCGCCAAAACAGGCACGGGAGGTCATCTTCCAGCAAATAAAAATGTGGGTAAGATCTCTCAGGTGAGAGGTATCCCCGAAGGGCAACCAGCGATCTCACCGCCAACATTTAAAGATCTTCATACTACTCACGATTTCAGAAAGTTTGCTGACAGAGTCCGTGGCATCACGGGCGGCATTCCAATTGGCTTTAAACTCAGTGCAAACCATATTGAGCAAGACATACAATTTGCGCTCGATGCGGGTGCCGATTACATCATCTTAGATGGTCGCGGTGGTGGCACGGGCGCGGCGCCAACTATGTTCCGTGATCATATTAGCGTGCCAACCATTCCTGCGTTAGCTCGCGCACGTAAGTACTTAGATGAAAAAGGCGCAAGTGACCGCGTCACATTAATCATCACTGGTGGGTTGCGAGTTCCTATGGATTTTGTCAAAGCGTTGGCACTTGGGGCAGACGGAGTGGCGATAGCAAGCAGTGCGATGCAATCGATCGGTTGCGTCGCGGCCCGGATTTGTAACACCAATAATTGCCCTGCGGGAATCGCAACGCAAAATGCCGATTTGAGGCAGCGTCTCGATATCGAAAAGTCATCTCAGCAACTGAAAAATTTCTTCGAATCCTCGGTCGAGCTCATGCAAGTTATGGCAAGGGCATGTGGTCACCACGCTCTGAATGAATTTAGTCGCCATGATTTAGCTACATGGGAGCACAACATGGCGAGGCTGTCTGGGATCAAGTATTCAGGTATGGACTTAAACTGATCTCTATCCATATTTTCTGCATATAGGTACATGTTTGATAACAATTATTTATTAGCCGAGATATGGAAATTTTGACTTGGCGTTAACTAAAAATTCAGTGTATGAACTACGCTGTTTGAGGTGGATATTCGATTTGTTGAATAACAAAGAGTGGTTACCACAACCACGATACGAAGGAGCATTATATGAGCAACACAAACGGCGGTTCGGTAGGTAAATGTCCAGTTATGCATGGTGGGCAAACATCTACAGATAAGTCGGTGATGGATTGGTGGCCGAATGCCTTAAACTTAGACATCCTGCATCAACACGACTCCAAAACCAACCCATTTGGCCAGGACTTTAATTACAAAGAAGAACTGAAAAAGCTAGATGTCGAAGCACTTAAAAAAGACTTAAAAGAGTTAATGACTGATAGCCAAGACTGGTGGCCTGCCGACTGGGGACATTACGGCGGTTTAATGATCCGAATGGCATGGCACGCAGCGGGTAGTTATCGTATCGCGGATGGACGTGGCGGCGCTGCGACAGGCAACCAGCGTTTTGCTCCTCTCAACTCTTGGCCAGATAACGCAAACCTCGATAAGGCTCGCCGCCTTTTATGGCCCATCAAGAAAAAATATGGCAACAAATTAAGTTGGGCCGATCTGATTGTCCTTGCCGGTAACATGGCGTATGAATCCATGGGCTTTAAGACCTTTGGTTTTGGCTTTGGGCGAGAAGACATTTGGCATCCCGAAAAGGACACCTACTGGGGTTCCGAGCAAGAATGGTTAGCCACAAGTGATGCTGATAACAGCCGCTATTCTGGTGAGCGAGATTTAGAAAATCCACTTGCCGCAGTAATGATGGGGCTTATCTACGTCAACCCAGAAGGGGTGGACGGGAACCCAGATCCTCTCAAAACAGCACATGACATGCGTGTGACCTTTGCGCGAATGGCAATGAACGATGAAGAAACTGTCGCGCTCACAGCGGGTGGTCATACGGTCGGTAAGTGTCATGGTAATGGTGATGCCGCAAACCTTGGTCCAGAGCCCGAAGCCGCAGACGTTCATGAACAAGGTCTTGGCTGGATTAACCACAAAACACGTGGCATTGGCCGTGACACGGTAACGAGCGGTATTGAAGGTGCTTGGACGACACACCCTACACAATGGGACTACGGATATTTCCACCTACTATTTAAGTACGATTGGGAACTGAAGAAGAGCCCAGCAGGTGCGTGGCAGTGGGAGCCAATCGACATTGAAGAAGAAGACAAGCCTGTCGATGTTGAAGACGGTTCTAAGCGCTACAATCCAATCATGACTGACGCCGATATGGCGCTCAAAATGGACCCTGAATATCGCAAGATTGCAGAAAAGTTCCAAAATGACCCAGCGTACTTTGATGACGTTTTTGCTCGTGCCTGGTTTAAGTTGACACACCGCGATCTAGGACCAAAATCATGTTATTTCGGACCTGATGTGCCAAGCGAAGATCTTATTTGGCAAGACCCAACGCCTGCAGGTAAGACAGACTACGATGTCGATTTAGTGAAAACAAAAATCGAAGCAAGTGGCCTATCCATTAGTGAGCTAGTAAGCACGGCTTGGGATAGTGCGCGTACTTACCGTGGCTCTGACCGCCGAGGCGGCGCAAATGGTGCGAGAATTCGTTTGGCTCCGCAAAAAGATTGGCAAGGAAACGAGCCAGAGCGTCTAAGTCGTGTTCTTGCTGTGCTAGAAAAAATAGCAGCAGAAGAGGGCTGTAGTGTTGCTGACGCTATCGTGCTTGCTGGTAACGTAGGTATTGAACTGGCTGCGCGTGCCGCAGGTCATGATGTTTCCGTACCATTCGCGCCAGGCCGAGGTGATGCCACTCAAGAGATGACGGATGTTGAATCGTTCGAAGTTCTTGAGCCTGTTGCTGACGGTTTCCGAAATTGGTTGAAGAAAGACTACGCGGTTAAGCCGGAAGAGCTTTTATTAGATCGTGCTCAGCTTATGGGGCTAACGGCGCCAGAAATGACGGTACTTATCGGTGGTATGCGCGTTTTAGGCAGTAACTACGGCGGTGGAAAAGAGGGCGTATTTACTGACCGAGTCGGCACTTTGTCGAATGATTTCTTCGTGAACCTTACTGACATGTCATATATGTGGCAACCGGTAAGTGCTAATCAGTACGAAATCCGTGATCGTAAAACAGACCAAGTGAAATGGACGGCGACTCGAGTGGATCTTGTCTTTGGCTCAAACTCGATTCTACGTTCGTACGCGGAAGTGTATGCGCAAGATGATAATCAGGAAAAATTCATCCACGATTTCATCGCTGCATGGACGAAAGTCATGAACGCCGACCGTTTTGACTTGTAGTAAGTGAAACGATGCAAATCGGTAGATGCGTAAACAAAGTTGATGAATAAGTAAGAGAGGCGGGCGCAAAGCTCGCCTTTTTCTTTACCTGTCTTTTTACTTTGATTGTTACTTTGATTGAAAGTTGAGCTCATTTGAACCATAATAACTAGACTATATGAACCATAGGAGCTTGATATGGCAACTGCAGCATTAAAAAGCTTTAAGCCGAAACAATCTCATAAAGCCAATTTCTGGCTTATGCTAGGTATTGAAGATGCTGAAACGGGTCGTATTGATGCGGTTCACAAAGGCTTTGAGCCCAAGGTATACCGGAACATTGTTGATCGAGTAAAGCTTTCTCAAAGTGAATTCCAACATGTGACACTGATTCCTGTTAGTACAATTAAGCGTCGTCTTAAAAATGATGAGCGTTTTAATACTCAAGAGAGTGATGCAATCTATCGATTAGCGATGTTATTGAAACTCGCGACAGAGTTGTTTGACGACGAAGAGCGCGCGTTAAAATGGATGAGAGAGAATGTGTACGGCTTAGGTGGAAAAAGGCCGCTAGACATGGTCTCGACCACGGTGGATTTTGAAATCGTCAAAGATTTGATCGGCCGTTTAGAGCACGGGGTGTTCTCGTAATATGAAGCTCTATCGTCTCACACAAAAGAAATTTGCTGACACGCCATTCAGCCCCGTTGGCGCAAAGTTGTTTGGAGGGCGATGGAACTCAAAAGGAACCGAAGCCCTCTACTTCTCTGAATCGGAATCCCTTTGCTCGTTGGAAGTGTTTGTTCACGTAAATAACGATCCAGCTATCACCAAACTGTACGATTTATATCGTATTGAAATGCCCGAATATCTCATCGCCACCTTAGATGAAGAAGATCTCCCTGTGACGTGGCGAGCAATACCGGCGAGCGAGTCTACACAGTACATTGGTGACCAGTTTCTCAATGACCCTCATCCCGAGTTTGCCGCACTGCAAGTGCCTTCAACGATTTCACCTCGTGATAAAAACTACGTGGTGAACCCAAATCATCCCAAAATGAAAGAGATCATCAAGAAAGCTGAAAAGCTTGATTTCGCGTTTGACCCGCGCATTTTCAAATAGAGGCGTTGGTTTTGTCTTGCTTTAAAATATTCAGCGCTTACCTGAGATAAGCGCTGAAGCATAAATGCTTATTCCTTGGTTATTGTCGGTCGTAAGTGAACTGTTGAGTTTCATTCGTACGGCTGTGGTAATGCCCAAGCACCAACTCAGCACCTTTGTAAGACAAATGGCTGTCATCGGTATACATGGCGTTGTTCGCACCAACTTTCATTCGACATACACCATTTCTGCAAATGGCATCGGTCAAGTCGACAAACTCAACGTGCTCAAATTGATCAAAGTAGTTCACTAACTTCGCCACGTTTTGAGGGTGATGTCGCTTTGGAGAGAAATCGCATGCGGACTCTTCTGTCTCGCCAAACAAACGCGCTTTCCAAAGGCATTCTCCTACCGCAAAAGGTGCGGAAGGGGTTGGGCCGAAAACGACCACTTCTTTCCCTTCCAGTTCATTCAACAATCCAGTTAATGATGCCTCATAATCAGCTTGTGAAAGCTCTTTATTGAAGTTGGAAGAGATAACGACGCGACGAATTGAAGGGGTACGCAAAATGGTATCGACTGCCTCTTTGAAGAACTGTCGGCAAGAAATTGAGCCAGCAGCTTCCAGGATGTCGACATAACCGACCGCACAGGAATCTTGAGTAAGTTGCACCACGCCAGTTGGTGTTACTTCGGATAGACGCTTCACGTAAACCATGCTGTGACTATTGCCTAACACAGCAATGGTGGGTTGCGGCGCAGACGAGCACACATCGTTAACGTCGGTGTTGCCGTTGCAATCTAAACCGTAACCGTTGTTAACGCGCATGGCCTCGAAAAATGCGCTTCTTTCTGGAAAACCACCGTTTTGATGACCAATAACGCCGAACGTCAACAAGGGCAGCGTCAACAACACAACAACCGTAGACACAGTACGCATACTCATGGCTTTTCGGCTGCGGAACGGCTTTTCAACAAAGCGCCAAGTGAAGTAAGACAGTACAAAAAGAGCGGCAATGTAAAGCGAGATATTGACGTCTTGAGTTGCGTCCAGCATGTAGCGGTAAAACACAAATAGCGGAATGTGCCACAAGTATAAGCTGTAGCTGATTAAGCCAACGAACACAACCCATTTTAGGCTCAGCAATTTACCGCAGACATTGTCTTTAGAGGCAAACAAAATCACTAACGCGCTACCGATGACTGGCACCAGCAAAGTGATACCCGCGCCATCTTGCGATTTTTCAAACAAAAGTGCAGAGGCCAATATCAAAACGATGCCAATGGTTGCCAGCGTATCGTTGGAACGAACTTGAGCTTTTCTCATTATTAATGCGAGTAATGAACCGGTTGCCAGTTCCCAAGCACGAGAGAAGATCATGTAGAAGGCGAAATCAGGATCGTTGCTCGCATAGACAATAGTCATCAAACTCAGCGCAAATACCGCGACAAAAAAAGTCAGGAAAAACGCGTTTTTGCCACGAGCGAGTAGCATGAGTAGCAAAGGAATGACAATGTAGTATTGTTCTTCAACGCCCAAGCTCCAAGTGTGAAACAGCGGATTGGCTTGATCTTCTAAACCGAAGTAATTGTGGCCTTTTAAATACAGAAGAATGTTGGATGAAGAAAGAATAGAAGAGACTGCGAACTGACCAACGTCTTTGTGTGCTTGTGGCAAAAATAGCCACCAAGACATCAAATAGCTGACGGCAATCACCACCAGTAGCAGGGGAAGTATGCGGCGAATGCGTCGCTCATAAAAATCACCGAGGCTGAACTTCTGGTTTTCCAAATCGTTAATCACGATGGTGGTGATCAAATAGCCGCTGATAACAAAAAATACGTCGACGCCAATAAAGCCACCAGCGAACTGCTCAACACCTGCATGAAACAAAATCACCAACGTGACTGCAATCGCTCTTAATCCGTCTACTTCCGCTCTGTAAGTCATATCGTGTCCCTCCAACATTCCGTTTAACGAAGTAGAGCAAAATATGAACCAGAAATAATGTTGCTTTAAATCAGAGTCTTAAAGTGATTATCAAAATAAAAAGGCTGGGGAAATAACGAATTCCCAAATTGAATTTCAATATGGAAATTCCAGAAAGAGTGATGTTAGAAGCGCTAAATCAAAGAACGTAAAGCGCGAGACACATAAACTTCATTGAAAACGATAACGCTAAAGAAACGATGACAGAGAATACGATTCAGGAAAAAATTGCCAGCTTTACTTGTATCGAACAAGCGTTGGATTACTTCGAAATCGAGTTTGATAGCCGATTTATCGAAAACAACCGAATCGAGTTGGTTAAGAGGTTTAACGGCTACTTAATCCTCACTAAACCGGATGATTGGTTTTCAGGCCGCCGCGCACTGAAAAATGCCTACTGTAAAGTACAACGCAGTTTACTAAGTAAAACGACGCGCTCTGCGTGCCGAGGTTGTACATCTTGTCAAAGACGTTAACCCTTGGTGGCTTGCCTAAAAAAGAACCCTGCATCTTGGCGTCACAGGGGGAAGAGCAAGGTTCTTTTGGGTTAGCTATTGGTTTGTCGTGAGTTGCGAATCAGCTTTACGCAGATGAATTAACCCGCATGATACGCAGGGTAGTCCACTAAGCCTTTTTCACCGCCGCCGAACAATGTGGCAGAGTCATGTTCTGCCAGTGGGTAGCCATGCTTGATGCGGCTTGGCAAGTCTGGGTTTGCAACAAACGGGCGACCAAAACCGATCATGTCGGCTAAGCCACTTTCAATCGCGTGTTGCGCCTTTTCTGCGTTGTAACGACCGGCATAGATCAGTGTGCCTTTATACGCCTCACGAACCGCGGTTTTAAAGGCGAGTGGAGTGTCTGGCGCGTCGTCCCAATCCACTTCTGCAATGTGAATGTAAACAACATTGAGTTTATCAAGCAGCGCAGCAGCAGCGGTGTAGGTGTCGACAGGTGTGCTATCAACGGTGCCGTTTAACGAAGTGAATGGTGCAAGGCGAACACCAACACGATCTGCGCCAATGGCTTGCGTCATCGCTTCGACCACTTCACCAAGAAAACGCAGACGGTTTTCAATTGAGCCGCCGTATTCATCGGTGCGGATGTTCGCTTCAGAATCGATAAACTGGTTAACCAAGTAGCCATTTGCTGCGTGAAGTTCGACACCATCAAACCCAGCTTTTATCGCGTTTAATGCGGCTTGGCGGTATTCTTCAATAACATTCTTGATGTCTTGTTTGGTCATCTCACGCGGCTCAACCACGTCGACAAAGCCAGGTTCGTCTGTGCCATTGTCGATAAATACTTTCACGTTTTCTGCTTTAAGCGCAGAAGAAGAAATAGGTTGCTCGCCGCCGATGTTGTCAGGATGAGTCACACGACCAACGTGCCATAATTGCGCGAAGATAACGCCGCCTTTCTCGTGCACTGCATCAGTTACTTTTTTCCAGCCAGCAATTTGCTCTGGGCTATAAATACCCGGTGTCCACGCGTAGCCTTGACCCATTGGTGAAATTTGCGTGCCTTCAGCAACGATTAATCCCGCTTCGGCTCGTTGAGCGTAGTAGGTGGCCATCATGTCGTTGGCGACATTACCTGGTTGAGAAGCACGAGAGCGCGTCATCGGAGGCATAACGATACGGTTTATTAATGAGAGAGAGCCAAGTTGAATCGGTTGAAATAATGCATCTGTCATAGGAAACCTCGTTATTGTTCAGTTTGAATCAGTTCGATTGGGTAGCCATCGGGATCTTTAATAAAGGCGATGTGAGTTTCTCCGCCTTTCATTGGACCTGGCTCGCGAGTAACGTTGCCACCAAGCGCTTTGATTTGTTCGCAAGCGGCGTAAATATCTTCAGACCCCAGTGCCATGTGTCCGAATGCGTTACCCAAGTCGTAACTGTCGGTATCCCAGTTATAAGTTAGCTCGATGGTCGCGCCATCTGGTTGATCAGGGTTACCAACAAACACCAGTGAGTAACGGTATTCTTGGTTTTCAAAACGATCCAAAACACTCATTCCCAGAACTTTTGTATAAAATTCGATAGATTTGTCTAGGTCAGCTACACGGATCATCGTGTGGAGAAACTTCATAAGTCGCCTTTCATAACGTTGCGTAATCACGGTGCAAACCTTATCGCCACTCTAAATAAACTGGAAATTATCGTTAATTATGAAAATGATTATTTAACGTTATGGATAATGAGGTTGTTGGCCCTACAACGTGAAAACAAAGATTACTCGCCGTTTCTTTTTTATAATTGGCATATGCTAATTACTCTTTTTACAAGCTGAGTACTTAACATGTCCGCAAACAGTCACTTTCATTCCACTCACGAATCTCATTATCAATGTGCGGTTTGTTCTTCAATCGATGCAAATCCTAACTCTTTGGCTGTGAACTACCAGTGTCTAGCCGATGGTTCTGTTGTCGGAGAGTTTCACGTTTTACCGCGTCATCAAGGTTACACAGACCTGTTGCATGGTGGCATTGCGAGTTCGCTGCTCGATGGTGCAATGACGCACTGTTTGTTATTTAGAGACATTCAAGCCCTTACCGCGCAGTTGGATGTGCGCTACCATGCACCTATTGAGCTAGATGAGCACGTCACGATTACTGCACACTGTGAAGGTGAACGCCACGGTATATATCAATTGGTGGCTCAATTGCTGGTCAATAATGAAGTTAGAGTGACGGCAAAAGGGAAGTTTATTCGTCCTAAAGAGGCGTAAATAAAAACTCGTTCTACGGAGAGATAATGAAGAAATTTGATGAGTTGTACGCAATTGCGACGAGAAAATCTCAATATGACCAAACCAACACTTGGTTTAAAGGCGTAGAGACTTATCTGGAGGCCATTGGCAAAGAAGTCGATGAAGTCCGTGAAGAGATTCGTGAGGACCGCCTTTGTCATTTAGAAGACGAGTTAGGCGATGTGTTGTGGAACTATCTTAACGTATTAAAAGCGTTGGAAAGAGAAAAGGGCATAGATCCTGAGAAAGTACTCGAAAGAGCCTGCACTAAATACGAGCAGCGTGTATCTGCGATTGAATCGGGACGCAGTTGGGATGAGGTTAAACAGCAGCAGAAACAAGCCTTGAACGCGGAACATGAAGCCGCGCAGTTAGAGGCCATGAAGAGCCAATAACTGCGCGTGATATTATTTAAGACGCGGCGGAATGGGGAAGCCTGATCAATCCTTCGTGCTATTGACCAACAGCAGGTCACAAGGAGGTTGATCAAGTAACGTGTCTACAGTGCTGCCAGACCAAAATTGGGAGGACATGCTTCGTTTACACGCGCCCATAATCAGAATTGCCGCTTGTGATTGCTTCACTGCTTTTGGTAACGCCGTTTCAGGGTTTCCTTCTGGCAGCAGTAGTGGTACTAGAGTTAACTTTTGCGCAGAAATAAAGTCCGTAATGCCTGCTTTTTGGTTGCTCAAAATCTCTGCACGATAGCGAGATAGATAAGGCGCAACGTAGCGGCAGTAGACTAACGTCATTTTTCCGCTCAAGGTTTTTTCTAGCTTTGAGCCTCGCGATACGATGGCTCTATCTACGACTGATTTTGCATCTCCGCGATGAAGCGGCTCTATCGCGCAAAGCATGTTGGCGTGAGAAGGCCATGAACGCTCACTTAATAGTAATAAATCACAATCGTTTTTTGCTAGCTCGGTGAGTAAGGTTTGAATGTCGTGCTTGTTAAAATGCCCCACGAGCAGTAAATCTGTGTGGTCAACAAGCCGTTTCGCGACTTGAGCAATCCAATGACTCCCTTTGAAATGCTCGTAAGAGAGTGTTGGCGTTTCAACTTCCTCTTCTTCACAAAGTTCGATAACGAAGTCTTTAAATTTTGATGTCCAAGCTTCAAACTCAGCTTGTCTCTTTTCTATATGGTCAGAGTTGAAACTAAGGAAATGCGCGAACGCGTGATCTTCACTCCGGCGGTGGTCTTCCACCAATACCACGATGGGTTGAGCCAGCGCTGTCGCAAACTGAATCACTTTACGAAGCACCTTACGACTTGGTAAGGCGGCTTGCTGAGTCAGAAAAAATACTGGTGCCATTGATTACTCCATTATCAAACGAGGCAAATGCGCCTAATGCACACTAAAAGTTTATACCATCCCCTTATGCAAAGACGTTCTTTTTCTGCGAGCAAAATATAAATTCCGCAATTGTGCGCGCCATTGCCTAGAATTTGAACATCAGGATCTCATGCCTTTAGGTAATAGACATCGTGTTGACACTAACGTGATGCCCAAGGAAATCGGTGACAATGATGATAGATTCCAGCCAATTACAGATTAATCGTAAAGTGCCTCATTTGCTTGCCGAGATCATTAAAGCGATAGAGTCGACCGAAGACCTCGGTTTTTTGAAAGACTATCAGGAAGCGCAAATCGCGAACATTTTGGAGTCGGTCAACATTGCTTATCGTAAACGCGTGATAGAAGCGGTGCCGCCAGAGAAGTACTGGACGGTATTAAATTTGCTGCGATACGACACCGCCAAGCACATTCATCAATCACTCAACAAAGAGCTGCAACATGAACGCTTAGCGTACATCACGGATTCGGAACTGATCATCTTTGCAGACTTTCTACCGACCGAATTTGTGGATGAGTACCTTATCGACCAAAGTGAAGAGTCGGTCGCGCACATTCAACAAGCGCTGTCGTATGAAGATAACAAAGTGGGGAGATATGCCGAGCCGCATTTTTTAGTCGCAAATCCTAAAAACAGCGTAGGAGGCATCAAAACCGAGTTGTTAAAACGCGGACAAAGCCCGGTGCGATTGATCATCGTGCGTGATGTCGGAGGCGTTATTGGGACGATAGAACCTCAAACCCTGTTGCTGCATGAGAACCATACCAAACTCACAGACTTGACCGTGGTCACGCCAATTCTGGAAGATATCCAAACGATTCAAAGCGTCAGTAAACAGGTCTCGATTGATGGTGGAGCGCATTGGTTTCCTATCATGGCTGGTGGCAAAATTATGGGCGTTTTGTCGATGGCGACCATCGCGATTACTTTGCGCGAGCTCAGCCTACAAGCTGTAGTGGCAGAAAACGTACGAAGCGAAGAGGATTTGTTCACACCATTAACTGTGGCGACAAAGCTAAGAGCACTTTGGTTGGTGATTAACTTACTGACCGCTTTTGTTGCCTCTGCCATCATTGGTATTTTTGATAATGTGGTCGAGCAAGTCGTTGCGCTTGCTATCTTAATGCCCGTGGTGGCGAGTATGGGCGGAATCGCAGGTAGCCAAACCTTAGCGGTGGCCATTCGGGGTATCGCACTCAACCATTTGCACCAAAGTAACTTGAAGTTATTGGTGAATAAGGAATTAAAAATCGCCACCATTAATGGCTTGATCATGGGATTAGTCATCGCGGGTGTCGTCTACATGGTGTTTGACTCTTGGCCATTGGCGCTTATTATCTGCTGCGCAATTTTTCTCAATAGTCTGGCGGCTGCGGCATCGGGTACGCTGATACCATTCACGTTGAAGAAGTTTAACATTGACCCCGCCGTGGCTGGCTCGGTAGTATTGACGACCGTTACTGATGTCGTCGGTTTCTTTGCGTTCTTAGGCTTAGGTGCCATCTTCTTGATATAGAAAGTCAATTGACGCGTTAACCTGATGATCCAATCTCTCCATTTCCCAACCCAATATTTTGGGCAAGTTTGGTTCGCTCAAAATTCCTCCGTTTTTCATAAACACTGAACACGCCGTTTAAGCTTTCATTTCATCAATATTTTTCACTGCTCATTTCTATCCCAAAACTTTCCACTGCCGATCTCGCTTAACGCTGGCATGCCAAATTACAATTTCAAAGGCCCGATCATGCCAATTTTCTTGGCTGTACACGCATTACTTCACTCAAACAAAAAATAAGGAAAAGATTTTGAACAAACTCATCGTATTCACTGGAGGTCCCGGTGCAGGAAAAACCTCGGTTATCGAACAACTAAAAATACAAGGCTTTATCTGCGCGCCAGAAACAGGTCGTCACGTGATACAAACGCAGGTTGCGAATCACGGTTCAGCATTACCTTGGAATGACAAACAAGCCTTTAGAGACGAAATGACAAAAGAAGAAGTGGGCAATTACCGAGCTTTCAATGTCCACCAAGGGGACGTGTTTTTTGATCGCAGTATTGTGGACGTATATGGCTACAGCAAGTTGGAACAATTGCCAATCTCGCATGAGCTCATCACGCATTGCCAGACGCTTCGTTATCATCCTCAAGTATTCATTTTTCCACCGTGGGCATCGATATTCAGTAACGATGAAGAGCGAAAACAAGATTTTTCTGAAGCGGTCGCCACGTATCAACAGATGGTCGATGCATACCACAAGTTCGGTTATCAATTGATCGAAGTGCCCAAAATGTCAGTCGAAGACAGAGTGGCGTTTATTCTCGACTCAGTCATCGAATAAGGCAGACAGATGAATAATGCAAACAAATGCGTAAGGCGATTGTGACCACGACGACAATATGTGTAAAGGGAGTTATTTATACTGGATAAAATTCAATAACTTAATTGAGTATTATGTCTTTTAAATATCTTACCTTATTGCTCGCAACGACGAGCATGAACAGCTTTGCTAATGTGGACCTGCCTTCGGGGGATGATTGGTTAAACCATGTGACAAAGGGCCTAGCTCCATATTGGATGATGGAAAGTGCGCATGGGCAACCTGCGGGGAATTTTCCGACATTTCGTTGTGATAACGGTGTCATTCTCGACCCACAAAAGCCGTGTGAAGAATTAAACAAAGGGTGGATTAGCCTGCACTTCGATCGCGAATACACACGCATGAAATCGCGTCAAACTTACGCTTATGGCGTGCTTTTTCATCTTACGGGTGACAAACAAGCATTGGAGCTAGCCAAGAAAGGGGCTTATTACCTGATTGATCATCTACGAGATGAGAAAAACGGTGGCTTCGTGAGCTTTACGCGTAGTGGAAAACCGGGGATGGAGTGGCAACAGCGAACTTCTCAAGACCAAGCTTACGCCTTGGTGGGCTTGGCGATGTACTACTACTTGACGCAAGATCCAAAGGTTGAACAAGCACTTATCGACCAGCAAGCGTTTATATTTAAACAATACCGACGAAGCGATGATCGCGGTCTGGCGTGGGTTTTGAAAGATGGTGATGGAGAAAGTGAGAAGCAGCAAGAGTTAGTCGCTCAACTTGACCAAATCAATGGCTACCTGTTGTTAACGGCGCCACTTTTACCAGAACCAGCGCAAGCCAAGTGGAAACAAGATCTGGAGTGGCTGACGCAAGTGATGCTAGATAACTACCACTCTGACAAAGAGCAGCGCTTTTATGGCGCGATACATCACAAAGCAGTAATGATGCCAGATGCGAAACACAATGATTTTGGACACACCACCAAAGCGTATTGGATGACGTATCTCACTGGTCAGTTGTTGGAGAATTCTAATTGGACAGAGTTTGGTTTCAAAGGAATGAAACACACGCTTAAACAAGCGCAATACCAGCAAAACTTTGAGCAAGTCAAAGCGCTTTTCTCACCAGAATGGCAGGGTAAATGGACGCAAGAGAGCATTCCTGCTTGGCAATCAAGACCGCACAAGCATTACAGCTCGTCTTGGGAATGGGCAGAACTCGATCAAGCGGCGATGACGGTTTCTCTTGTCGATGGTTCGATGAAAGAAACGCTTCAATACACGTTACCCACCTTTATGGACGCGTGGGTGGATCATCAGTACGGAGGTGTTGGTCTGAATCCTAAATCAACCAAAGCGTTCCATTGGGGAAATGGTTACCACCAGTTTGAACATGCGTTGGTCGGATATTTGTACTCGCAACAAATGGCAAAACAGCCCGCCAAGCTTTACTACGCGCGACCAGCCGATAGTAAAATGCCACTTAATCCATATTACTTTAACGCGGATATAAAAGCGCTTTCATCGCAAAGTGATGGAGTCACTACCGCAACGTTCACCAATATTCGACCATAACTTGGTCGATGGTGGTGTGGTGGTTAAAGTCTGCGTGCAAACTAACAAAACCCAATGGTAAACTGTGGGTCTGTTTTACATAGTATTTAAAGGTAATTTGATGAACCCGATTCTTGCGATGTTGAAAGAAAACAATATTAGCGACGAGCAAATCAACGAGCTATTTCAGGCGTTAACTCAAAACCCTCTGGCTGCAATGGCAACTATCAGCCAACTAGGTCTGCCACAAGATCAGCTTCAAGCGTTAATGGCGCAGGTAATGCAAAACCCTGTATTGATGAAAGAAGCTGTGGAAGAGTTAGGCCTAGACTTCTCCAAAGTAGTAGAAGCAAAAGCGAAGCTAAAGCAGTAATCGAGTTTTCGATAAAAACAAAAGCCGCCAGAGCCAAACGGTTCTAGCGGCTTTTTTACATCAGATGAAAGGTACGCGACTCCAACGGGAAAGTGAATAGGTTGAGCTTAACTTGGTGCTTGCATAAAAAATCAAGTGCGATTCTAGTCACGTCGCATGAACTCACGGGTGCTATTGGAAATAAATGAATTGTTTCTAATACATAGAACGTATTAACATGGTTGCACTAGGCCCATATGAGTAAATTCATTGAATATACAATTTGAGAGAGGGTTTAGTTTTAAAAATAATAGTTAGTTGGAATCTAGATTAAATGAAAATAAATATATTTAAAAAGCTACAAGTTGTATTTCTTGTGGTGTCAGCATCTTTAATGATGGGGTGTTCGTCTATAGATGCGCATGCTGGTGGCGGATACGGAAAGCCGTTTTCAGGCACAGCGTTATCAGTCGCACGACAACCTTGCTATTTAAGAGCTGATATTACTTCCATCGCGTTATACCCACTATCATTGATTGATATTCCTTTGTCATTAGCAACGGACGTTGTGTTTCTTCCTGTTGATTTAATCATGGTAGCTACACCAACAACGAGTTATGGCGGTGTTGTTTCTCTAGGTTGTCCAAGCGGAAGCATGATCTAAAACGCTTATTTTATTCAAATAAATGGAAGGAATGAAAGTGGAATCGAAAAATAATTACTCAACAGAAAACAACGCTCCCTCGGTGCTCTTTGTAACGTCGCTTTTGTGTTTGGCATCAGTTTGTTTGGCCATACTGCTATTTATTATTGAGTACATTTCTGGCATGGAAATGAACGGTGTCGGCTTTCTTGGGACGTTAATACCAGCGATGAGTGTAGGATATTATTTTGGCTATAAAACAGGGAATATAATGCCTTCGACAACGAGATGGTATTCAGTGCTGCTTTGGAATTTATCGAGCTTAGTGGTGTTTTCTCTCATCTTAATGTTTTTGGGCATCTCTATATTTGAACTGATAGCGGAACTAGGCTGGTTCAGTATTATTATCGTTGTATTAACATTAATAACCGTTTGTCTCGGGTACTTTATTTTCAAGAGTGGTGAAAAAATGGCGATTAAGGTTTTGCTAAAAGCGCAAAAGAGTGCGTAACTCACATATAACGAACGCTTAAAGATAGATACGTAAAAAAGACGCCAGCCATATCGTGCTGGCGTTATTGTTTTCTCTTTCTTTGTGCCTCTTTGGTATCTAGCAAAATCGAATGTTTTAGACGAAACGGTATTTCCACGAAAACTCAACCTGTTTATGTCTGCCCAAACGTGTGTATAATTCGCCGGAAATTACGATTTACAGATAACGAAAGGTAAGTATGGCAGTCCTCGAAATTCTCTCCATTCCAGACCCAAGACTTAAAGTAAAAGCAGAAAAAGTTACTGACGTATCGACAATACAAACGTTGATCGACGATATGCTAGAAACACTTTATGCAACGGGCAATGGCATCGGTTTAGCTTCAACCCAAGTGGGTAGAAAAGAGGCGGTTGTTGTCATCGATATCTCTGACGAACGCAATGATCCTTTAATCTTGGTCAACCCTGAAGTGGTGAGCGGAGAAAACAAAGCACTTGGTCAAGAAGGGTGCCTATCTGTTCCCGAATACTACGCCGATGTAGAGCGTTACACATCAGTTGTTGTGTCTGCATTGGACCGCGATGGCAACCCGATTACAATCGAGAGCGATGAGTTCTTGGCGATTGTGATGCAGCATGAAATTGATCACCTATCTGGTAACTTGTTCATTGATTACCTTTCACCGTTAAAGCAAAAAATGGCGATGAAAAAAGTGAAGAAGTACGTAAAGGCGCAAGCTAAGTAATATGAGAGGAAGTAACTCGCAACCGCGAGTTGCTTCCTTTTAAATCAAGGATAAGTAGAGTGGTTTATCTCGGTTTTTTGGGGACATAACGCTTTACGACCTTCATAAGCCTCTGAAATGAAGAGCAGTCCATATGTGACTCATGAGGGCAGGAGGCAACATGGTTTAGGCTGTCTCGCACCGCTTTCAAACGTGTTATTTGCTCATCAATCTCAAGCGCCTTTTTCGCCAGTAAGTCACGATCAATGTATGGTTTTGAACCTTCTGAGTGATTCAACATTTCCGCCATTTCGTTAAGTGATATTCCAGCGATACGCCCTAAACTAATTAAGTTGAGTTTATTGAGTACCTCTGGCGAATATTGACGTCTCAATCCATTCCTTCCTATCGAGCGAATTAACCCCAACTGTTCGTAGTATCTGAGCGTTGAGGTCGGCAATCCTGATTTTTTAACCACTTCTGCAATATCCATATTATTCCTCATTGACTTCAAGTTGGCTTTAAGTTGTAGCATGCAACTAAGACCTTAACAAATCAAAAACTTGAGGAGCGAAAAATGCTGTTTTTAATAGGATTACAAGCGGCGCTAATAGGGATTGGTGCGACTTTGGTAATGGATTTATGGGCTTGGCTACAAAGGAGAGTGTTTGGTATTCCCTCACTAAACTATGCATTGGTTGCGCGCTGGGTTTTATATATGCGCAAAAGAAAGCTTATGCATGCGCCAATTATGGCAACAGACCCGATGTCGGGAGAAAAAGCACTCGGTTGGCTTTTGCACTATGCCATTGGCGTCGCTTTCGCTTTGGCTCACATTGCTGCTTTTGGGCATCATTGGTTGGTAGAGCCTAGTCTAGTGCCCGGCTTAGTCACTGGTGTGGTAACGTTGGTCTTCCCATTTTTTGTCATTCAACCTTGTTTAGGATTTGGTTTTGCTGCCAGTAAACCCCCAACACCTTGGAAAGCCCGTTTTCTTAGCACATTGGCGCATTTGGCTTATGGCTTGGGTTTATTCATAGCCGCGTTTGCAATCAAAGTGGCGAGCCAGTATTTTGCATAGGGAATATGAGCATCATGCAAACGAGTCTTTTTTGTTTTTATTTATGATGCTCAACTCTTGGTCGTTTTTGGCGCGTTGCTCATAGTGGGCCGATATGTTTGAGGTCTGTCGTATTTATCCAAGACGTAAAGTCGGCGAACATTTAACATTGCCTTAACGCCAGAATGGCAAGCGGTTTACCAAGAAAAATTAAAATTATCTGGTTTGACATAAAGAATATTAAGGGTTTCAGATGGCTTCAAAAGTGGCAGGGATATCAATACTGAGCTTATTGGCAGCGCCAGTTGCGATGGGAGAAACAGCCAGTGCTTATGATTTATGTTTGCTAGACAAAAT
The DNA here is from genome assembly GCF_009361695.1 of Vibrio sp. VGrn 2. Taxonomy (NCBI): domain Bacteria; kingdom Pseudomonadati; phylum Pseudomonadota; class Gammaproteobacteria; order Vibrionales; family Vibrionaceae; genus Vibrio; species Vibrio sp. VGrn 2. The sequence continues at coordinate 49,023 of NZ_RBWD01000012.1, forward strand.
CAAGCAAAGCGAAGGTGAGGAAACCATAAAGAGCATTCGCGCGCAGTGTGAGCTCGATGCAGTAACAAGTACAGTGCCCGCTGATCCAGAAATTGAAGAACCTGAGGAGCTTCAGGAAAGCTTGGTCGACAAGCGTTTGGAATCAGAACGAGAAAACGCCTTTGAACCATTTAGTTTGGTGGCGCATCGTGTTAACTACATCTTGCCGTTCACTTACAGTGATCGCGTAAATAAGCGTGCTTATGCGGACACTAAGTACGGGGATGAGCTGCGTAAGGAAGAAGCGGAGTTCCAAATTAGTTTTAAAGTGCCAATGAACTACGACGATTTGTTGTTTGATGGGGATGGTTTGTTCTTTGGTATGACGCTCAAGTCATTTTGGCAGGTGTATACAGGAGCAGCATCGCGTCCATTTCGTGAAACCAATTATCGTCCTGAGCTTTTTTATTATACTCCGACAGACTGGAAGCCACTTGATGGTTCGACTTGGTTAGGTTTTGGTATTGAACATGAGTCGAATGGGCAGAGACAAGAGTTATCGCGCAGTTGGAATCGTGTTTACGCCAACTTAACCTTTGCGAAAGACAATTTTGCGGTTTCTCTTCAACCGTGGTGGCGTATACCTGAGGATGAAAAAACATCTCCGAATGATCCTAAAGGTGATGATAACCCGGATATCGAAGATTACATGGGGCACTTTGAGCTATCGAGTGCGTACAAATGGAATGGTTATGAGTTTACCTTCTTAGGCCGCCAGAACTTCCAAACGCATAAAGGCTTTGCCGAATTAGGGGTGTCATTTCCGATCTGGGGCAAACTTCAGGGATACGCACAGTACTCGACGGGGTATGGTAAGAGCTTGATTGACTATGATCATAATCAGCAGCGTATTGGTGTTGGTATTGCGATCAACGGTGTTCTGTAGTTTTTCGGTAGCCCAATAGAAATAAACGCTGGCAATTGAGATTTCAGTATTTAGAATGCGTGGCTGAAATTGATTTCCAACCTAGAGTGATTTTATGCTTCGTGATTACACCTTCGATTGTCTTGTAACCATGCCTCGTCATGAACTGGAAGAGTTTAGTGCTCGCATGATCAGTAAAATGGTGCCTGAAGACGTGATGAATGAGCTATTTACTTTCGATCAAGAAGAAGTGGATAGCGAAGACCGTATGTTGTCTGCACGTCTTGATGCCATGTTACGCATGACAGCAATCGCACTGAGTGAAATTCAACAAGCGTTTGATGACTCAGACAATGCGAAGCAAAATAGCGAGCGAATGACGCGACTGGTTCTTTGGCATTTCTATGCGATTTCATTCCATTTGGAAGAGGCGATCACGTTAGAAACACACTGTGCACTAGTGGAAAAGCTACTCGAAAATACACCTTCGGATGTTTTTGATTGGGTAAAAACATTGACGGAACTTCTGCACACTTACGCTGAAATCAACGCGAAAGAAAACCCTCAAGACTAAGGTTTTTGTCGTTAATCCTTCAGTAAACAAGGCGAGCCATCCGGTTCGCCTTGTTTTATTTTTGCATCTGTAAAATCCGCAGTTTTGTACTTTTGACGTACACCACAAGCCTCGCTTTAGGTTCGCTTCTCACTAGCGAATAGGGCGATTCCTTCTTACACTAAAATCAAAGTGTTTGTTTTCGAACACTTTAATGCGTCATTAAGGTGTGTCTTCCAATCCACTTAAATACGGATAATTTATGTCGGAGAGCGTTCTGGTTTTTAAATTTGAGCCTATTTTGAAGCGCATATGCTTTCTATCTCGGCTACATTTTCGTTGCGGGCGTAAATAATGGACCCGTTAACGCAAGGTTTACTGGGCGCTGCTTTGCCACAGTCTGCGAGTAACAAGCGGCACATTGTGGCTGCTGGCGTGTTAGGCGTGGTTTCAGGGATGGCGCCGGATTTGGACGTACTTATCCGTTCATCAACTGACCCATTGCTGTTTTTGGAATATCACCGACACTTTACCCATTCATTGTTGTTTATCCCTTTTGGCAGCTTTCTCTGTGCTTTAGTGTTGTATCCGTTGTTTGCAAAAAGACGAGGGCTAAACTTCCGACAGAGTTGGTTTTATTGTGCCCTTGGTTATAGCACCCATGCGCTGTTAGATGCTTGCACCAGCTATGGGACTCAGCTTTTTTGGCCGATAAGCAACACACGCTATGCTTGGAACACAATCTCGGTTATCGACCCCGCTTTCACATTTCCTATTTTGATCCTGCTTTTGTTTGCCGCACTGAAGCGAAATCGAAGCTACGCGCGTGTCGCATTTCTATGGTCTCTGGCTTATCTGACTCTTGGGGTTATTCAACGAGATAGAGCAGAAGCGGCCGGGTGGAAAATCGTCCAAGAGAGACAGCACAGCGCTGTGCAGCTAAAAGCAAAACCAACCTTCGGGAATCTTTTGGTCTGGAAAGTGATTTATGAAACGGAAGATAACTACTATGTGGATGCGGTAAGAGTGGGGCGTTCAATAAAAATCTACCCAGGCGAATCCACACCAAAGCTCAATGTGAAAACTCAATTTCCATGGCTCGATCCGCAATCGCAGCAAGCGAAAGACATCGAACGTTTCCGTTGGTTTTCAAATGGTTTTGTAGCGCAAGACCCGAATAACGAAATGCGAATTGTTGACGTGCGTTACTCCATCGTTCCAAACCAAATTAACGCGCTGTGGGGCATCAATCTATCCCCAAAAGCCAGCGCGGATGAACACGTCGAATACACTGCTCATCGAGGTAGTCCAACGGAAGACCGCCAAACTTTTCTCAATATGCTTACGGATTTTGAGTGATGGTTTTTACTTTGGGTACCGATGCGGTGTCGTAATAACCATCACGCTGACTGAAAGTCCTTCACTAGGGTAGGCTTGCTGGCGAAGAAAACTTTGCCAAACAGAGACTTGTACTTCCAGCCAAGAGACAACAGTCGTTTTGCTAAGCTTTTGTTTTCAATGATAGCGACCTCAACGCCTTGGTAATGATATGGATGGCTTTTAATGTAGTCGATAAATGCAGTAAGCACACCTTGCCCGCGAACGGAGGGCGCAAAGTTGACTGCAACAATGGAAAAGCGCTGACTGCCAACAGGGCAACGGACAAAGCAGTGTCCAAGCGGATGAGTGATGGTCTCGGAAAACTCAGGAAACGCGCGAGACTCTAGTTCTTGAGAAAGCGCATCGTATTGTTGACATAAATGATAAAAAAGTTGTTTCGCTTCACTGTTCATCTCGGTGCCACTTACTTGTAACTTGGTTTAAAGGCATTGATTTCACGAACATTGTAACCATAGGCAGCAAGACAAAACGCGGTGAATTTTTACAGTGGTAATTTCCTATTTTTGAAACCTAACTTGTTACAAATGAAGTTGATTGGATTTTATATGGTACTTGGGGATGAGTGTTTCTAGTTGAAGGGAGAGTACGCTGGTTACTGGATTCTTACCGGAGTTCCTGTATTAAAACGAGAACCACTTGGTTTAATGCCGCTCGTTTAACTACGAGTGGCATCTTTTTGTATTTCGTCACCTTGTACAGCGACGAAGGTGCGTGATATAGGAGCTTCTATCCTAGCTCTTTATGGTCAAAATTGTCTCTTTAACCACTCAGCACGTTGCTATTAGATTCCTAGTCTCGCCAAGGCTCGCTGGAATGACACAAAAACATCGTTAAGCTATTGGCATTAAATCACTTGGTCCGTTTTTGCTTATTCTTGAGGGCTTAACTAGGCGTTACTCTAAGTGCTTAAATTGTAACGCCACAAGTCGCTGATACAACTCACAGCTTTGCATTAATGATTGGTGGTTACCAACATCGACTAACTCGCCATTGTCTAGCACCGCTATTTTATCCGCATGTTGGATAGTCGAAAGGCGATGAGCAATGATAAGTGTTGTGCGTCTTTTCATCAGTGCTTCAAGTGCTTGCTGAACGTGATGTTCACTTTCACTATCAAGGGCGCTGGTAGCTTCGTCTAGTAGTAAGATTTTTGGATCTTTTAGAATCGCGCGGGCAATCGCAATACGCTGCTTTTGTCCGCCTGAGAGCCTAACGCCGCGCTCGCCTAAAAAGCTGTGATAACCTTCGGGAAGTTTCTCAATAAACTCATGGGCATGGGCTTTTTTCGCGGCTTCGATGACTTGTTCATCCGTGGCTTCTGGATTGCCGTAGCGAATATTGTGGAACACATCATGGCTAAACAGCGCTGGCTGTTGTGGTACGAGTGCCATTTGGCGTCGAAGCTCGTTTGGGTCGAACTGTCGAATATCTTCGCCACCAAACAACACTTGCCCCTGTTGTGGGTCATAAAAGCGTTGCAGCAATTCGAATAGTGTTGTTTTACCTGCACCAGAAGGGCCAACCAACGCCAATACTTTGCCTTGTTCTGCGGTTAGATTTAATTCTTTGATAGCTGGTTGATTTGGGCGAGAAGGGTAGTTGAAACTCACCGAATTAAAGTTAACCTCAGCAGGTATGTCCGGACGGACAGGCAAATAGTTGCTTGGCGCTTTAATATCGCTGTTTACTTGAAGAATCTCAATCAGCCGTTCGGTAGCACCTGCGGCTCTTTGCAATTCACCCATCACTTCGGAAATGGTTGCAGTCGATGAGGCAACCATAATGGCATAAAACACAAATGCGGCTAGGTCACCCGCAGACATCTTTCCGTGAATCACATCGCTGCCGCCAACCCAAAGCATGCCTGCAATTGCGCTGAACACAATCACAATAACGCCAGAGATTAGGATTGCGCGCTGTTTTACTCTCTGTCTGCCTACTTCATAAGCTTTTTCCACCTCGACAGCGAAAGCCGCTCGTTCGTATGGCTCTGAGCTAAAACTTTGCACGGTTTTAATATGTTCTATCGCTTCACCTGCGTAGCTGCCGACATCGGCCATTGAGTCCTGACTTTGGCGAGAGAGCGCACGCACGCGTCGTCCATAAAACAAAATTGGAACCAGAACCAAAGGCACAGAAGCCAGCACAATCAGTGTGAGCTTAACGTTGGTGGCAAACAACATTATGATGGCCCCAAAGCACATCAAAGCGCTACGCATCGCCATCGAGAACGATGAACCAATAATGCTTTGCAGCAACGTGGTATCGGTAGTCAGGCGCGACATAATATCGCCGCTACTGTTGGTCTCAAAATAGCTCGGATGCAGCGTAATCACATGGTTAAACACCGCAAGGCGAATATCCGCACTGACGCGCTCACCTACGGAAGAGACAAGGTAGAAGCGAAAGAACGTCCCAATGGCAATACACAGTGTGACACCGACAATAAACTGAATCGCATTGGTAAGCTCTTGCAATGATTGTTGAGCAAAGCCTTGGTCGATAAGAATACGTACTCCATAGCCAACGGATAACGTCAAACTTGCCGTTGCGACAAGGGCAACCAAAGCCGCCGCAACCCGCCATTTATAAGGTGCAATAAAGGTGTTGAGTTTAAGAAGAATGCTGAGATTTTTGTTATTTTTTCGGCTCATGAGTGACTCACAAAGCGTTTTAGGTACCTGGCATAGTAAGCCAGTTTGGTTGGTGAGACCAGCGAACTGCCGCATTCAGATTAGGAAGTTCACTGGGATAGCCAATATTGCATCGAAAATCACTTAAACGTCTAAGAGACGAGAATCAGCTTTTAGCTAGGAGGGGGTTAAGCACGGCTTTTGGCGAGTAGCTGGTCGACTTTTCCTTTTGCTGTTTTACTAACCGTTTGCATCAACTGAAAACTTGGCTTAACGATACCTGAGTTTTCTATCCCTTCGACCATTAAGAGCCAAAGCTTGGCTGTCATTTGCGCATCGGCTAGTGCACGGTGGAAAACACCGTCGTTGTCGATATTTTTATAGCGAACAAGTTCACCTAGCTTGTGTGATGGGGCATCTTGAATGAGCCGTCTTGCTACCAGTAAGGAGCAAGCAAACTCACCCGAATAACTACAGTTGATTCGTTCAAGCTCTGCATCTAAAAATCGTTTATCGAAGGACGCGTTGTGAGCGATAAGGTTTTCGCCTGCAATGAACTCACTAAATGACGCCATTACCTCTTCGCAGCTTGGTGCCGATCGCAACATATTGTTAGTAATGCCGGTGTAGTTCTCAATGAAAGAACTCACTCTGAAGCCGGGATTCATGAGTTGCTGAAAACTATCGACAACCTCGCCATCGACTAACTTTACTGCACCAATTTCTATTGCGCGATCACCTAAAGTAGGAGAGAGACCTGTGGTTTCAAAGTCGAGTACGACCACAGAGTTTGCTTGAGGCATAAAATTTTCCAGCTGAGTAATATTGCGCAAGAGTATTATCGAAAGCGACAGAAAAAGAAAGGCGAACACAATGGTGAATATCTGTCTATCTTTACTCCACAAAGTCAGTTTTCGTCGTCCACTGTTTATGGACAGGTACGTTCTGGCTTACCCATCGCGGCTTGTGCGGTAGCCTTATATTTCAAATGTTTTTCGGCTTTTCGATTCATTTCAATTAAGCATTAACTTTCGATGCAACATACTGATTATAAATTGATTTTATAAATCAACTTCGGCATCATTCACGGCTTGATTTTGAAGATGAATATCATCACGGCAAAAAATTAGAACAACTTATAATGCGAGGCTAGGGAACGATGGAACAAATGAAAAATCACTATTTAGAGATACCTGAAGAAAGAAAATTGCGTATTTTTCGTGAGGAAGATGAAGATTTCTACAACTTCTGGGAAAGAATGCTTGATGAAAAACAATCTTTTTATAAGCAACCTCTTAAAAGAATGAAAGGCGATGCTTGGGATTCGCTTCAGGCATTTTTTACTGCTTCAAAATATGGACAACATCAGGCCTCGCCAGCTTATATAAAAAGAGCGCTTGAGTTACTGAATAACGTGTACTTACTGGCCAATCATTCAGATCAAGTTGTTGAATTCTCCGTTGGGCACCGACATTTTTCGGAAGTAGGTAACCGTTCTGTTGCGGGGGGAACGATGGATGCATGGTTGGATGAAATCTGTTTAGCGATGGCTGCGAGAGATTGGCGCTGTGTAGAGCTGATGACCATCATGGATGAGTCGTTAGTGCGTTTAAAAGATCCTTTCGATGTTGCGCTGGTCGAGTTCGTTAGCGGTGTATTTAGCAATTCATCAGCGTTACCAGAGTTATTGCAAACTGTGATGGAGAAATCCTCCCCGCAATATTTAGAATCAACCAGGGTGCCATATGTACACTCTTTGTTTATTCCATTTGTGAATGTGTTTGTTGCCATTATAGATGGCGATGAGGCACATTATCAAGAAGCACTGAGAGATGCGTTAGAGACGCATTACCAGTTCTACATGAATGAAGATGTTCGTTATTCGCCAAAAGGGAATGTTTCTCTAAAACTGACTGGTCTTGCTGCATTGGCATACGATAAGTATGGCTGGACAATTCCAGAAACCGCATATTTGCCGAAATGGCTCGTTTACGGTGAACATGATCTTTGTCCTAAATAAATCATTTGGAGTCTGCGCCCAAGCCCATTCGGATGTTCTGCACGGAAGTATACACAGAAAACATGCCGCGAAAAGGTTGTTTTTTAATCGACCACTCGGTAGTAAGGCATAAACTTATCAATATGCGAGCTTACTAACACGCCATACGTGACACTTCATGTATTCTTAGCCGAAGCGAAGAAGAGGATTTATCAATGTCAAAAAGCTCCAAGCTTCACAATGAAGACAAACTGGTCAAGAAGGCACTAGAGATTGGTGGGAAGATGGCGAAACTACAAGGTTTTGACCTTCCACAGTCACCACAACCTCTGAGAGTAAAAGCGATTTACCTATTCTTGGTTGATGCAAAACAGATAACGCCACTACCGGAAAGTAAGCTAGACGGCGCAAGCATCAAACACCGACTGGCAGTATGGATACACAGTGCATTGCCAGACAACGACCCTCTAAAGTAGAAAACTCAAGAAGTCACATAGGTTATTACTTAACACAGGCCATTAATTAACAAGGCGAGCCAAGTGGTTCGCCTTGTTTGATCTTGGCGAGTGCACCGAGGTCTTTTTGCGTGGCGGTATCATTGATTTACAAAACAGAATCAAAAGGACTAAAGATAAATCCCGAGAAGCGCTACAATGCAGGCGTTGCGAGAGTGCAACCAAGATTACTCATTTACAGAAGCCTTGAAGTAACCATACATGTCTAAAGATTTCGAATTCACTACAGAATACATACTCGACAAACCTTTCTTTGCTGAGTGTTATGATCAAACTAGCCAACCAACGAAGTTTCCACAGGCGTACCTAAAAGGGATGCTGTTTCTTATCTTTGGTGTGGTTTTATTGGAGTTTGAACTGCTACCTAACGGTTATGTCGGTTGGTTCTTTATCGTATTGAGTGTGATTGAAGCGTGCAGCGTTTACTTCAAAAGAACTTGGTGGCTTTGGCGTCAAACCATCAGTTCAAGCCGTGGCAGCAAAGTAGTGTTTGAAGTAAATGCAGATGGCGTGCGCTACAAAAGCGGTAAAGTTGACCGCAGCCTCGCATGGAATGAAATCGACCAACTGGAACAAACTGATTTGGGCTTTATCCTTCACCTTGGTAAACAACGCCAATACATCAGCAAATCTTGCTTAAACGAAGAAGTGATCGCGTTTATGGTAGAGCAGCACGCCGGATCAAAAGCGAGCTAACAAATCCTTACTGACAAAAGAGGCGAGCCAATGGGTTCGCCTTTTTTGATCTTGAAGCTTGGTGTTTAGTGGGTTACTCAAATTCAATCGCAAAAGCTGAATCACTACACTCGGTGTTTTCAATTGGGTCATTCCAGTGAGGATAAGCGAGACTAGGAATCTACTTGCCACGCGTCAGGTTCTTACATAAAAGAGCAAATATTTAGGAAGTCATTGAAATGATGTCAAGTAAGAATTCATAAAGAAGACAAATAAAAATATCTATGCAATCAATTAAATATCGTTTTTGAAGATTCTAAAACTTATCTGTATGGTGTGCGGATTATTGTGAATCACTACTTAGCAAACTTAGTTGATTAGCCTCTGCGGTTAAATGTGACCCACAATTAAAGGGAGCATAGCCACATCATTTGATATCAATCAATTTAATATTAGGGTGTTGATGATAGTTTCCGCGTCGATATTTACGGTTGGATTTTTTAGGTTGGATGACAAAGGAATCTAAGGTGGAATTAACTCAGAGGTGAACTCTAAATTGTCGTTGCGCTGTACATAATCCGACCGATTTTTAACATGTAAGACTTTACTAATGAATATTACAACTCTTCACAATGACCTAGGTGTAGCTGGCAAAGTTACTCTTTCCAAAACTGCATACCCAATTGAAGCATTGCTAAAAGTAGCGTACGACTTCACTGGCGAATTCTACGTATATATTGGTGAAAACGGTGAGAACTACGAAGTGAACATCGCTTTTGCTAATAACCGTAATCCATCTGCAGATGATGTGGCTGCTACGTGTGGTCGCTTCATGAATGAAGTTTGTGACCAAGCTGTTCGCCAGATCGTTCTAAAAGAAACTGGAGCTATTCGTGAAGCTATCGTATCCGCTGCGTTTGCTGAAGCAGCTAAGGGCATCGATAACAAACCAACTCAAGTACCTGGCGTTAATGACAAGTACAAAGATGATCCGCTAAACATCTTGGCTCAAAAAGGTTAGTTATGAGTTTCACACTATCTTTGACAACTTGCGACATGTCAGCTATCAGCGACGCACGCAAAGCATTTAAAGAGCACACTAAGGTTGATGTGCAGAAAAACCAAGGCACTGTATCTCTTGATTTCCAAGTGAACCAGGAATACGGCCCTGAAGAGAAGCAACAAGTAATTGGTTCTTTTCTTAACTACGTTCTACAAGCTACGGCTATTAAAAAGTTAAGTATCGATCATGGCTAAGTTCTTACCATTATCCGAATTCACCGATGCGGAAAGTTACCGCTTGATGCCTTTCAAGCTATCACGCTTCTCGGAAGAAGAGCACCTTATCAGTAATGACTTTGGTGAATGGATGCTCCTAAGCAACGAAGCGTTACAAGCATTGGTTAACAACCAACTGGTCCCAACATCAAAGCTTTACCGCGAACTGAAATCGAAGCACTTCATTTACAGCGGTGACATAACGCTAGGTATGGAAATCTTGGCATCTAAGCTAAAGACCAAGAAAGACTTTATTGTCGGTTTCAGCAAGCTTCACATCTTCTGTATGACGCTACGTTGTAACCATAGCTGTTCTTACTGCCAGGTTAGCCGTAAGACAGAGAATGCGGACAAAGGTTGCTACGACATGAGCGATGAAGTTCTCGAACGCTCTATCGACATCATGCTGCAGAGTCCATCTATGTCCGTCACTATGGAATTCCAAGGCGGTGAATCTCTACTAGCTTTAAACCAGGTTAAGAAAGCGGTACTACTGGCGAAAGAAAAGAATGAGCACGTAGGTAAAGAAATCGTATTTGTTATCTGCACGAATCTTACGAACGTTACTCACGAAGACCTTGAATTCTTCAAAGAGCATAACGTAGAAATCTCTACTTCCCTTGATGGTCATGCTGCGCTACACAACCTGAACCGTCCTACGTCGGGCGGCAATAGCTACGAAAAAGTGATCCGTAGCTTTGATATGGTTCGTGAGATGTATGGTGAACTTCGCTTGTCTGCACTTATGACGACAACCAAAGAATCACTCAATTACCCGAAAGAGATTATTGACGAGTACGTTCGCCAAGGCCTACACCAAGTCTTTATCCGCGAACTTAACCCGTACGGTTTCGCGGAGAAAGCAGCGCGTAAGATCGGCTACACAACGGATGAATTCCTACAGTTCTACAAGGAAATGTTGGATTATATCATTGAAATAAATAAGAAAGGCATTCCTTTTGAAGAGTGTTTTGCTGGTCTAATTCTGCGCAAGCTTATGACACCTTGGAGCATTGGGTTTGTTGATCTGCAGAGTCCAACAGGAACCGGCTTCAACGTAACGCTGTACAACTACAACGGTAAGGTTTACCCAAGCGATGAATCCCGCATGATGGCCGAAACTGGCGATGATACTTTCTGCTTAGGCAATGTCTTGACAGATAGCTACGAGCAGTTGTTCTTTGGTGAGCCAATGCAACTAATCGCGTCAGCAGCTTTGAACGAAGCATTGCCGGCTTGTAGCGATTGTGCATACGCACCATTTTGTGGTTCGGAGCCGGTTCGTCGCCTGCAGACTCAAGGTGATGTGGTTGGCCACCGTCCAACTGATTCATATTGCTACCGTAACAAAGCTATCATCCAGCACATTATTAACTTGTGGCTGAATGGTGATGCAGAAACAAAAGCAATCATGTTGCGTTGGATGCGAGGTTAATTGTGGAAAAGTTCAAAGTAGCGCTGAAGTCGGAGACGACTGGTATCCAGGGCGAACAACTAGGTTTAGCTGTATGCTCATGGTCTGACGATTATCAGGGCAAAAACGTACTGTACTACTACAAAGGTGGTGAGCTAGATCAAACGATGTTGGAGAAGGCTTCCCTTATTGTTACCAAACAACCAGTAGGCGAAGTAAGTTTACCAGTGGTCAAGATTGATTACGATTACTTGGTAGAAGGTTCAGTACTGCAGATCGCACCAAGTGGTAAAATCCGCGTGATGTTTAACCCAGAGTCGGGCAACAATGCGCTGTTCGTTACGGACGCGTGTAATAACTATTGTGTTATGTGTCCGCAACCACCTAAGCCGGTCTCAATTGAGCACTGTACTGATTACTTGTTAGAGATTATATCTCTGATTCGTGAATGCGATGCACCAGAATCACTTGGGATCACTGGCGGTGAGCCGACAATGATTCGCGAAGGCTTGATCGAGGTGATTAGCAAAGCATCAGAGAAATTTCCCGAAACAGTTATCCAATTGCTATCAAATGGCCGTTTCTTTGCTTACCGCGACTACACGAAAGAGCTGGGCGCTACGACTAAGAAATTGTTCGTAGGTATCCCGCTGTTCGGTGCAACTTCAGATATCCACGATTACATTGTTCAAGCAAAAGGCGCATTTGAGCAAACTATCAATGGTATTTATGAGTGTAAGCGCCAAGGCATCGAAGTAGAATTACGCGTCGTTCTTCACAAACATACTGTAGAAGAGTTGGACCTATTAGTTGAGTTTATTCATCGCAACTTACCATTCGTGAACCACGTAGCCCTAATGGGGATGGAGAACATGGGTTTTGCGAAGATGAACTACAAAGATTTGTGGATCGATCCGGTTGAGTATAAAGCAAAGCTATCCCGTGTGGTTGGGATGCTCACTCTGTTTGGTATGAACGTGTCTGTCTTCAACCTACCGTTTTGCCTTGTCGATCCATCAATTTGGAATCATTGTCGTCAAAGTATTAGTGATTTCAAAACTGCGTACCACCCATCTTGTGAGTTGTGCAGTATGAAGCCGGAATGTGCCGGTTTCTTCTCATCAACGAACGAAAAGTTCTTGTTAACAGATACAATTAATATCGTGCCAGTGGAGGCATAATGAAACTACCATCTCTAAAGAAAAGTGGTGATAAATCACCTATTCATAAAATCAAAACTCTAGTTACCAGCGTTCTAGCAGCTACACTATCTTTTGGTGCAGCAGCAGCGCCAGCAAGTACGCCAATCACTGAAGCTAGTTCTATCCTATCTACTCTACAAGTAGACGGCCAAGCGCGTGTGATCAACCTAGCTCCGACTGAAGGTGAGAACCTACTAGCGGCACATTACAGCCACCGTTCTCACTCCAGCCATAGTTCACACCGTTCGCATAGTTCCCATAGTTCACACAGCAGTCACTACTCATACGTGTACTAATCAGTTATATAGATACAGTTCAAGTTCTAAAAGAATGAAAGGGAATGGTGGCTTAGCTGCTCATATAAAAAAGGCGAACCAAACGGTTCGCCTTTGTCTATTTAGATGCTGCCAAAAATTAATCTTCGTAGTTATCGATGCTTGGGCACGAGCAGATTAGGTTACGGTCGCCGTATACGTTATCTACGCGGTTTACTGTTGGCCAGTACTTCCAAGATTTGGTCGCTTTAGAAGGGAAGCAGCCAAGCTCGCGAGAGTAAGGACGGTCCCACTCTTCAGCAGAAAGGTCAACTTGCGTGTGTGGCGCATTAACGAGAGGGTTGTTCTCTAGTGGCCATTCATCGTTTTTCACTTTTTCCATTTCTTCGCGGATTGCAATCATCGCATCACAGAAGCGGTCTAGCTCCTCTAGATCTTCCGATTCCGTTGGCTCAACCATTAGCGTGCCCGCTACAGGGAACGACATAGTTGGTGCGTGGAAACCGTAGTCCATTAGACGCTTCGCAATGTCTTCTTCGCTGATGCCTGTTTCTTCTTTCAGTGGACGAATGTCGATAATACATTCGTGCGCTACACGACCATTTTTGCCACGATAAAGAACAGGGTAGTGTTGGCGAAGTGTTTCCATCACGTAGTTTGCGTTCAGAATTGCTACTTTTGTTGCATCTGTTAGGCCTGCTTCGCCCATCATTGCGATGTAAGCCCAAGAGATCGGTAGGATAGAAGCGCTACCCATATCTGCTGCTGATACAGCAAAATCTTCGCCTTCTACGCCGTCTTCAATATGGCCTGGTAGGAAAGGCGCTAGGTGAGATTTCACTCCGATAGGACCCATACCCGGACCGCCACCACCGTGCGGGATGCAGAAGGTTTTGTGTAGGTTTAGGTGAGAAACGTCTGAACCGATGAAGCCTGGTGATGTTAGACCAACCTGTGCGTTCATATTAGCGCCGTCTAGGTAAACCTGACCGCCAGCGGCATGAACCATTTCACACACTTCTTTCACTTTCTCTTCGTAAACGCCGTGCGTAGAAGGGTAAGTGATCATAATGCTTGATAGGTTGTCTTTGTGCTTCTCGATTTTCGCTGCTAGGTCATCGATGTCGATGTTGCCTTCTTCATCACACTTAACAACCACAACTTTCATTGACACCATAGACGCTGTTGCAGGGTTTGTACCGTGCGCAGAGCTCGGGATCAAACATACGTTGCGGTGACCTTCGCCACGGCTTTCGTGGTAGCGTTGAATCGCGATAAGACCTGCGTACTCACCAGATGCACCAGAGTTTGGCTGAAGTGAGAATGCGTCGTAGCCTGTGATCTCACAAAGCTTCTCTTTTAGATCTTTCGCTAGTGCTGCATAGCCCGCCGCTTGTTCTGCTGGCGCGAATGGGTGGATAGAACCAAACTCAGGCCAAGTAATTGGAATCATCTCTGCCGCGGCATTCAGCTTCATCGTACAGCTGCCTAGTGGGATCATGCCGTGCGTTAGCGAGAAGTCTTTGTTCTCTAGCTGTTTCAGGTAACGCATCATTTGCGTTTCGCTGTGGTGCGTATTGAATACAGGGTGAGTCAGGTATTCTGTTGTGCGGCGTAGCGCTTCTGGAATTGCCGCAAACTCGTTGCCTGCGATTTCCGTCGATAGTGCTGCTACGTCTTCTTTTACACCAAAGACTGCAAATAGTGCTTCTACATCAGCGACCGTGGTTGTTTCGTCACAGCTAATACCTAGCTTGCCAGGTAGTAGACGTAGGTTGATGTCTGCTGAAAGTGCTTTTGCGTAAAGCTCTTCTGTTTTTGAACCTGTGTTGATGGTGATGGTATCAAAGAAGCTGTTATGAGCAAGTTCAAAGCCGCCTTTGGTTAGGCCAGCGGCGATAATCGCAGTCATATGGTGTGTACGGCGAGCAATAGTGCGTAGACCTTCTGCGCCGTGGTAAACCGCGTAGAAAGACGCCATGTTCGCTAGCAATGCTTGAGCGGTACAGATGTTCGATGTCGCTTTTTCGCGGCGGATATGCTGCTCACGGGTTTGCATTGCCATACGCAGTGCTTGGTTGCCGTTAGTATCGATAGAAACACCGATCACACGACCTGGCATGGTGCGCTTGTGTTTGTCACGCGTTGCCATGAATGCCGCGTGTGGACCGCCGTAACCCATAGGAACGCCAAAACGTTGTGCAGAACCGATTGCTACGTCTGCGCCCATTTCACCAGCAGGCTTCAATAGGGTAGAAGCAAGCAGGTCAGTCGCAACAGTGACAAGCGTTTTGTTTGCTTGCGCTTTTGCGATGATGTCCGTTAGGTCACGAACTTCACCTGTTGTGCTTGGATATTGAACTAAAGCGCCGAACACGTCTTGCTCTGGTAGGGATTCTAGCGAACCAACCAGAACTTCAAAGCCGATGAATTTTGCACGAGTTTTTACTACTTCTAGCGTTTGTGGGTGAACATCGTCAGCCACAAAGAATACGTTACTCTTGCTCTTACCTGCGCGCTTACACAGAGTCATTGCTTCTGCTGCCGCTGTTGCTTCGTCTAGCAATGAGGCGTTCGCGATTTCCATACCAGTTAGGTCGATGATCATTTGTTGGAAGTTTAAAAGGGCTTCCAAGCGACCTTGAGAAATTTCAGGTTGGTAAGGTGTGTAAGCGGTATACCAGCCAGGGTTTTCTAGCACGTTACGTAGAATGACGTTTGGAGTAAACGTGTTGTAGTAGCCCTGGCCAATGAATGTACGTTTAATTTGGTTTTGTTTAGCAAACTGCTTCATCGTCACTAGCATGTCTGCTTCGCTTTTCGCTTCTGCCAACGTCATTGGTTGTTCTAGGCGAATTTGTGCAGGCACGGTTTCTTCGATGAGGGCGTCAAGGCTTACCGCGTTGATGGCATCCAACATTTTTTGTTGGTCTGATTTGCTTGGTCCGTTGTGGCGTCCAACGAACTCATTTTGTGTGCTGAGGCTTTGAAGTAATTCAGTCATTGTCCTTTACCTACTCCTTGGCTCGGGTAACGGAAATGGTCGTTAGTGACACATTTAATTATACGTCCGAACCTAGAAAAAAAGCTGCTCTCTAAACAGGCTAGGGAACAGCTTTCGTCACATCCTAATTACTCTTCTTCGATAGAGTTTAGGTATTCTTCCGCGTCTTTTAAGTCATCCAACTCAGATGGGTTTGAAAGCTTCACTTTCACAATCCAGCCACCTTCGTACGGTTCTTCGTTGATTAGCTCTGGGCTGTCTTCTAGTTCTTCGTTGATTTCTACGATTTCACCGGTAACAGGAGAGTAGATATCTGACGCTGCTTTTACAGACTCAACCAAAGAGAAGCTTTCACCTGCTTCTACTTCGTCTTCTACGTCTGGTAGGTCAACGAATACTACGTCACCCAACATTTCTTGCGCATGCTCAGAAATACCAAGTGTTACTGTGCCGTCACCGTTGTCACGTACCCACTCGTGGCTATCTGTAAACTTCAGTGTTTTGTCCATTGCTTAATCTCCAAATAACTTGTCAGGAATTATTGTGATTTTTAAAAAATCGTTTATTGGTAAAGAGGGAAGCGACTGCAAAGTTCTTTTACTTCTTTGCGAACGCGTTTTTCAACGTCTGCGTCACCTTCTGGGTTGTTCACCAAACCATCCAGTACGTCACCAATCCAATTACCGATGAGTTTGAATTCTTCAGCGCCAAAGCCGCGGCTTGTACCCGCAGGCGTTCCTAAACGGATGCCCGATGTAATCATAGGCTTCTCTGTATCGAATGGGATGCCATTTTTGTTACATGTGATCCCAGCACGTTCTAGAGCTTCTTCTGCTTTGTTGCCTTTCAAGCCTTTAGGGCGAAGGTCAACCAGCATTAGGTGCGTGTCTGTGCCACCAGTTACGATGTCGCAACCGCGAGTTTGCAATACTTCCGCTAGGACTTTTGCGTTATTGATCACCGAATCAATATAAGTTTTAAATTCAGGGCCAAGCGCCTCTCCAAATGCAACCGCTTTTGCTGCGATAACGTGCATTAGTGGGCCGCCTTGTAGGCCAGGGAATACGGCGGAGTTGATTTTCTTAATGATGTCTTCGTGGTTAGTCAGGATCATACCGCCGCGAGGGCCACGCAATGTTTTGTGTGTTGTGGTGGTCACAACATGCGCATGTGGCAATGGGCTAGGGTGTGCACCTGTTGCGATAAGGCCAGCAATGTGTGCCATATCGACCATAAGAATTGCGCCAACTTCGTCAGCGATTTCACGGAACTTAGCAAAATCGATAACGCGTGGAATAGCACTGCCACCCGCGATGATCATCTTTGGTTTGTGTTCTACTGCAAGTGCACGAACGTCGTCGTAGTTGATTTCCAGTGTTTCGCGATCAACGCCGTATTGAACTGCGTTAAACCATTTACCAGAAAGTGCTGGGCGTGCACCGTGTGTTAGGTGGCCACCAGCGTCCAAAGACATGCCAAGAATGGTGTCACCTGGTTGAAGAAGAGCCAGTTTCACCGCACCATTTGCTTGAGCGCCTGAGTGAGGTTGAACGTTTGCGTATTCGCAATTAAAAAGTTTTTTCGCGCGTTCGATGGCAATGGCTTCCACTGTATCTACGTGCTCACAACCACCGTAGTAACGACGACCTGGATAACCTTCAGCGTATTTGTTTGTTAGGCATGTGCCTTGAGCTTGCATTACCGCTTTAGAAACAATGTTCTCAGAAGCGATAAGTTCGATTTGTTCGTTTTGGCGAGCGGATTCCGCCTGAATTCCAGCAAAGACAGCATCATCTGTCGCAGAGAGGTTGGTAGAGAAAAAGTTTTCCAAGCTGTGGTTAGGGTAACTCTTATTCATGGTAGTTGACCTTCCAAATCTTAAAATGAACCCGCAATAGATGAATTATGATTTGCGGTTGTGGTTCATTTGTCCTCAAAACAGCTGAACTGCATAGCAGAACAGAGTGAACATCCGGCCCTAAATGTGGGCAAAAACTCCGTCGGATTGCGTGTTTCCTTTACCAATCTCTTACGGAAATATGCATCTCTACATCTAACAAGTTGGTAACATAGCGCCTGCGGCGGGAACAATCAACCAAAAATTTCCTATAGGAAACAAGATTTCAAAATTTGTTAACAAGAGCACGGTTTAATTCACTTGGTGGACTTTTATCCACTATGTGCTTAATGCACAATGCTAGTAGGACAAAAATAAGGATATCTATAGAGGGATTTATGGCAGAAAGTATTTACGATGAATACCCATCGATGACGTTAGCGAAAGAGCAAATTGATCAAAATATCGAGCCATTAAAGCTGGGTCAGCGTATCAAGGATATCCGCTCAAAACTTGGTATTACACTAGAAGAAGCCAGTCAGCGAACAGGGCTTGCTCGTTCTACACTAAGTAAAATAGAAAATGAGCAGATTTCTCCGACATTTCAAGCAATGCAAAAATTGGCGCTTGGCTTACAAATTGATATGCCGCAACTCTTTGAGCCACCTAGAAAAAAGGTTGCGACAGGGCGTAGGGATGTTACCAAGAAGAATGAAGGCAAACCACACCCAACGCAAACTTATGAACATGAGCTGCTCGCTACTCAACTTTCCAATAAGAAAATGATGCCGTTTAAGAGCCAAATTCGTGCTCGTAGTTTTGATGAATACAAAGACTGGGTTCGTCATGATGGTGAAGAATTTCTGCTTATCTTATCTGGTGAGGTCATGTTCTATTCTGAGTTCTACGAACCTGTCGTTCTAAGCGAGGGCGACAGCGTCTATTACGATGCGAACATGGGACATATGTTGACCAGTGTTAGCGAGGAAGATGCGCACATTTTGTGGGTGACAGCCAAATAGTGATAAATAATTGTAAATTTCCTATAGTGAAAGCAAACGATTGCTGTCGGTGGTCGTTATGATGAAAAGGCGCTTTTTTGATGAGAACACACTCATTAAAGCGCTTTTTTTGTACGATTTGTTGTGATTAAAATGTTAAGAGTCACACTTTTGCAAGTCGATCTACGTCTTGTTCGTGCAAAATAGAATGAGCCGTGTTTATTATTGGAAACACATCGAATGCCGATAGCATTCTCGGGTCTATCTAAATGGAGACGAAAATGACTCAAGAACTACTGAAAACACCACTACACGCACTTCACGTTGAAGTTGGTGCCAAAATGGTCCCGTTCGCGGGTTACGATATGCCTGTTCAGTATCCTCTAGGCGTAAAAAAGGAACACTTACACACTCGTGATGCGGCAGGTCTGTTTGATGTTTCTCATATGGGACAACTTCGCCTACTCGGTGACGGTGCAGCTGCGTTCCTAGAAACATTAGTGCCAGTGGATATTGTGGATCTTGAGTCTGGTAAACAGCGTTATGCGTTCTTCACTAATGAAGAGGGCGGCATCATGGACGACTTGATGGTAGCTAATCTAGGCGATCATCTTTTTGTGGTTGTGAACGCGGCATGCAAAGAACAAGACATTGCACATCTACAAGCGCATTTGCCATCTGGTGTTGAGCTAGACATTATCGAAGACCGTGCTCTGCTTGCGATCCAAGGCCCTAAAGCAGCGGCTGTATTGGCGCGTTTTGCCCCAGAAGTTTCTGACATGCTGTTCATGGATATTCGTAAAGTCGATATTTTAGGCGCCGAATGCATTGTTTCTCGTAGTGGCTACACTGGCGAAGATGGTTACGAGATCTCGGTTCCTGCTGACAAGGCAGAAGATCTCGCACGTAAACTGACCGCGGAAGAGGAAGTTGAATGGATTGGCCTTGGTGCTCGTGATTCACTTCGTCTCGAGTGTGGTCTTTGCCTATACGGTCATGACCTAGACACAACAACTACACCTGTAGAAGCAAGCTTGTTATGGGGCATCCAAAAGGTTCGTCGTATCGGCGGTGAACGTGAAGGTGGTTTCCCAGGTGCGGATATTATTCTTAAGCAGATCGAGACCAAAGATGTGGCGCGCAAGCGTGTCGGTTTGGTCGGCCAAACTAAAGCACCAGTCCGTGAAGGCGCGGAATTGTTTGATGCTGATGGCGTTAAAATTGGCGTTGTCACCAGCGGCACTGCGGGTCCAAATGCAGGTAAGCCTGTCTCAATGGGTTATGTGCGTGCTGATCTTGCTGCGATTGGTACCGAATTGTTCGCTGAAGTACGCGGAAAAATGCTACCAATGACGGTTGAGAAAATGCCGTTTGTACCGCAACGTTACTACCGCGGTTAGGTTACTCATTATTGTCATTCTTCGCGTATTCGCGAGGCAAGAAACAAGCAAAAATGCCGAGCTTTCTAGCTCGGCATTTTTATGTATATCGGTTTTATATACGCTTGGAAGTTATCGTAGTTTCTGCAGCCTTATCCGACCGCTTTGTCGATTGTACAACACATGTCGATAACGATATCTTCAAGTTTTTCCGGATGAATCATGTCTTCTTTTGCAATCCCAAACTGAGACGCCATGATCGTATTGAACAGCTCCCAATGTTTGATCAGCATTTTTTCGCGATTATCAGCGATGTCAGGCCATGTCTCTTGCATCATCGGAGTAAGACTGATTGCACCATGTGCAAAAATCAACATCTGCCACTTTGATTCCCACTGATCAAATTGGGCGTTAGGGTTTTCACTGTTGTACTGCTCAAAAATTCCGGTAAATATCGCAGCAAACTCATCTTTTGACTTTAAGAAATACTGCAGCAGGGCACCATCATCGCCTTGGCGAATAGCATCAGCGATCATCTGTACTGGGTGAGGATTAACGAGCGCAAATGCCAGCATGCGAACCATGAACAGATAAATTTTTCTATTCGAAGGTGTGTTCTCAGGCATCTCATTGATTAATTCAGCCATATAGCACTGCATGAATTCATCCATCGCGTCGCTAACCGCTTGCCAAATCTTCTCTTTGCTGCCGAAGTGGTGACGGATCAAACTATGTGAAACACCAGCCTTTTCACTGATATTGCGCAGTGAGACACGCTCGTAACCAAGTTCACAAAACATATCTGCTGCCACCTTAAGGATCAGACACTTAGTTTGTTCTGCGGCTTCAGCACTTCTACGCCCCTGCTTTCTTTCATTCATAGTTCGAATTTTCCCGAATATTGATCAACGCGCTTACTTTTACCAGAAACCGGACGCTTTGACTAATTAATTTGCTTTCCACCTGGAAAATATGTTGATCAATTTCAAATTCTGCATATACTGCACGACTGTGTAATATATAAAACCTACGGAGAAAGCGGGTGCGAAAACAATATTTAAAGCGCACTTTAGTTGGTGCTGTGGTGACATTAAGTCTCTCTGGCATGCTAACTGGGTGTAACAAAGCCATTTCCGAGCCGTCTGAACCTTTAATCAAACCTGTAAAATTACTGGCGGTGAAAGATCTAGAAGTTGAAGACTCGCATGCCTTTTTAGCGCGTATTGATGCGACACATCGCGCACAGCTTTCTTTTCAGGTGGGTGGTGAGGTCGATGAATTACTTGTTCGCATGGGCCAAGAGGTAAAAAAAGGTGAAGTGCTTGCAACGTTAGACCCAAAAGATCTTCAGCTTGCGTTAGACGCCTCTCAAGCACAATTCGCGTTAGCAAAAACGCAATGGGAGCGCGCGAAAAACCTTTATGGAAAAAAGCTGATTAGTACAGATGAGTACGACCAGAAAGAAACTCAATATAAAGCGGCATTGGCAAACTACGAACAAGCCAAAACAGATTTGAGTTATACCAAGATTCACGCACCTTTTGATGGCATCGTGTCATACACCTATGTCAACCCGTTTCAAGTGGTCGCAGAGAAGCAAGAGATCCTGAATCTTATCGATAACACGACCTTAGATGTGTCGTTCACACTGCCAGTAAGTTATGCGGAATCTGTATCACTTGAGTCACTGCAAAACTCCGATATGTGGGTGACGATGGATAGCGAGCCAGGAAAACGTATCCCTGGAAAATTTAAAGAAATTTCGACTCAGCCAAATATCGATACCAACAGTTATGAGGCGATCGTAACCATCACTCGACCAGAAGATCGCAATTTGCTAACAGGTATGACAGGGCAGGTGCACATAGCTAAACAACATCTATCGGACGCGATGACGTTGCCTCAATCTGCTTGGGTAAACAAAAAAGAGACGCAAGGCGAAGTGTGGGTAATGGACAGAAACACACAGCAAGTTAATAAAGTCACTGTGTCTCTTGATGCCTCTGGAGGTGTGAAAGCAGGGCTTGATAACAATGATTACGTTGTTGTTGCTGGCGTTGAGCGACTGGTCGAAGGACAAGTCGTGAAAGCTTGGGTTCGTGAGGGAGGCATTTAATGAAACGATCTCTATTTACGATCTCTGCAATTGCGCTTGCAGTTTTAACGGGTTGCAAAAATGAAAACCAAGCTGTCGTCGAGCAGCCGCTTTTTGTGTCGACTATCTCTGTGGATGCGCCGGTACAAAGCCAATATCGAGCTTTTAAAGGAATAGTTGTACCAGCAGAGCAAACACCTATGGCATTCCGCCGCGCCGGAGAAATTCAACACGTGTTGGTGAAAGCGGGCGACGTTGTTAAGCAAGGCCAAATGATCGCAAAGCTAGATGACAGTAAAGAAAAGCAAGCCGTAAATGACGCAGAAGCGCAATATACACTGGCGATTCGTCAGCTCAAACGCGGTGAAGGCCTACACGCACGTCAGATGATCTCAAAAGCCGAGCTTGACGAGCTAACAGCTAATAAAGAGTTGGCAGAGGCTAATTTCTATAACGCCACCAATCAATTGAACTACACCCGTTTATTCGCCCCGTTTGCCGGTAAAGTGTCGGACGTTTTCAAAGAGCGTTTTGAACGTGTGGCAGTTGGGGAGCCGGTGTTGAACCTATATCAAAACGATTTGGTGTACGTGCGTATTGAGCTTTCCGACAATGTTCTCGCTATGGTGGACCCAAATTCAGACAACATGAGTTACAAGCCTAGAGCAACCTTCTCCGGCATTAGTGACACATTTGCTTTGGACTATTTAGAGCACACAAGTGAGCCTAACTCCGAAACTCAAACTTACGAAATGTATTTGACGATGCCACAGCCAAAAGCAGAGATTCTACCGGGAACCAGCGTCAGTGTTCTGGTCGATATGGTTAAGGCGGGGATTACCTCCATCGATGGTTACAGTATTCCAGTAACGGCGCTTCAAGCGGGCAGCGAAGAGAATGAGTTCTTTGTATGGAAAAAAGAGGGTGACGTTGTCACTCGGGTGCCTGTGATGATTTCCCAAGTGAATGGCAACGGAGCCATTGTGTCGTCAGGAGTTAAGCAAGGCGACGTTCTGATTAATTCAAACCTACGTAAATTACGTGAAGGTAAACATGTGGATGTTGTGGAGAATAAACAATAATGAACATTGCTGAGTACTCAATAAAAAATAAAGTCATCAGCTGGTTGTTTATTATTATCCTTGCTGTTGGTGGTCTAACGTCGTTTTTGGAGCTTGGGCGACTAGAAGACCCGGCATTTACGATTAAAGATGCCATGATCATTTCAACATACCCTGGCGCGACGTCGAAAGAGGTTGAAGAAGAGCTGACGTATCCTTTAGAAAAAGAGATTCGAAAGCTTCCTTACATAGACAAAATTACCTCTACGTCTTCTGATGGTATGTCTCAAATCACGGTCAGTATGGAAATGGACTATGGTCCTGATGAACTGCCGCAAATTTGGGATGAAATGCGCCGTAAAATTAATGACTTGCGACCAACTTTGCCTCAGGGCGTACAATCTTTGCAGATCATTGATGATTTCGGTGACGTTTATGGCGTGATGTTAATGCTCACTGGTGACGATTACGACTATGTAGAGCTGAAACGTTATGCGGATTACTTGACCCGTGAAATCGAGCTGGTAGATGGCGTAGGAAAAGTGGATATCACGGGCGATCAACAAGAAATGCTGTTTGTTGAGATCTCTCTTGACCGCCTTGCCGCGCTGAACTTAGACATGAATGTGGTTGCGAGCTTGTTGAACCAACAAAATAATGTGGTTTCAGCAGGGGAAGTGATGGTCAATGGCGAAAGCCTTGTCATTCGTCCAAGTGGCACCTTAAACACCGTAGAAGCGCTAGAAAACTTGATCATTCATGGTCGTGACACAGGGAACCTAATTCGTCTAAAAGACGTAGCAACGATTTCTCGTGGTATCCAAGAGAAGCCAAGCAACGTCGTACTCTTTAACGGTCAAAAAGCGATTAATATCGGTATCTCGTTTGCGTCAGGTGTGAACGTGGTTGAGGTTGGCGAACGTTTGGATGCGGAGCTTGCGAGCCTTGAGTCTATCAAGCCTGCTGGCATCGATATGAACTACTTTTACAACCAAGCCAATGAAGTGGATGAGTCCGTTAAAGCGTTCGTAATTAGCCTAGCAGAGGCAGTGGCGATCGTTATCATCGTTCTGCTGTTTACGATGGGCTTACGCAGTGGTGTCATCATTGGCGTCGTGCTGTTATTGACGGTGTTCGGTACCTTCATCTTGATGAATTACAACAATATCGAGCTGCACCGTATTTCTCTTGGCGCGTTAATTATTGCTCTGGGTATGCTGGTTGATAACGCGATTGTGGTCGTGGAAGGCATCTTGGTTGGCCTAAAAAAAGGGCGCACTAAAGTTCAAGCGGCCGTCGATATTGTAAAGCAAACACAATGGCCTTTGCTTGGCGCAACCATCATTGCGATTACGGCTTTTGCACCTATCGGTTTGTCGCAAGATGCAACGGGTGAATTCATGGGCTCTCTATTCTGGGTGCTGTGTTTCTCACTATTTTTGAGCTGGATTACCGCTATTACGCTGACGCCATTCCTCGCAGATCTATTGTTGAAAGAAGAGGACAAGAGCCAAGATACTAACGAAGAAGATCCCTACAAAGGTTGGCTGTTTGTTGTATTTGGCGCATCGTTGAAATTCGC
This sequence comes from Vibrio sp. VGrn 2, assembly GCF_009361695.1. Taxonomy (NCBI): domain Bacteria; kingdom Pseudomonadati; phylum Pseudomonadota; class Gammaproteobacteria; order Vibrionales; family Vibrionaceae; genus Vibrio; species Vibrio sp. VGrn 2. Next base: position 73,831 of record NZ_RBWD01000012.1, read on the forward strand.
ACTGCGATTCCGTTGGCTAACGGTTGCTGGCATGGTCGCGCTATTAGTGGGTGCTGTCGTGGCATTTGGTAATGTAAAACAGCAGTTCTTCCCACCATCGAACACGCCGATGTTTTACGTTGATATGTGGATGCCAGAAGGTACGGACATCCGCGAAACGATCAAAAAAGCTGAAGAGGTCGAAAGCTACATTCGTCAGCAAGATGATATTGACTTTGTTTCTGCTTCAATTGGGCAGGGTTTGCAGCGTTTCGCTCTGACTTACCAGCCAGAGAAAAGCTACGAAGCGTACGCCCAGTTCCAAGTTCGCGCCACTGATCGTGAGAGCATGTTCGGTTTGTTGCACAAGTTAGATGCGAATCTGGCGGAGACGTTTGATGCACCGACATTTCAATTTAAATTGATGGAATTTGGCCCTTCACCAGCGTCTAAGATCGAAGCGCGTATTACTGGTCCCGATCCGCAAGTTTTACGTGATTTAGCGGTGCAAGTTGAAGACATCCTTCATACCGACCCTGGTGCCCGAAACATTCGTCACGATTGGCGAGAGCGTACTAAGGAGCTTGTGCCTGTTTTCAATGAGTCTAAAGCTCGTCGCTTGGGCATTTCGAAAGAAGATCTTTCAAGCACACTACAAATGGCGTTTGGTGGTAGCACGTTGGGTTACTTACGCGATGGTACACACACTTTGCCAATTATGACGCGCCTTCCTGAAGAAGAACGCGTGGACTTTGAATCACTACAGAACGTGACCATTTGGAGCCCATCACTGCAAACGTATATTCCGGTCGACCAAGTGATTGATGGCGTTAAATTGGATTGGAGCGAGCCGCTAATTCAGCGTCGTGACCGCAAGCGCACATTAACTGTGCTTGCTGACCACGATGTGTTGAGCGACGACACGGCGGCAAGCTTGTTTGCGCGTGTGCAGCCTAAAGTGATGGCACTGCATATTCCAGAAGGTTACGAAATCACATGGGGTGGTGAGTATGAATCATCGAAAGATGCGCAAGAAGGTCTGTTTGGTTCGTTGCCGATGGGTTACTTGTTGATGTTCATCATTACTATTTTGCTGTTTAACTCAATTAAAAAGCCGTTGGTCATTTGGTTCACCGTGCCGTTGGCGATCATTGGTGTTGCCTTTGGTTTGCTTACCACTAATATGCCGTTCAGCTTTACAGCATTCCTTGGTTTGCTGAGCCTAAGTGGCATGATTTTGAAAAACGGTATTGTGTTGCTTGATCAAATTAACCTTGAGTTGGAATCAGGGAAAGAGCCTTACCTCGCGATTGTCGATAGTGCGATCAGTCGTGTTCGTCCGGTAAGTATGGCTGCTCTGACGACCATCTTGGGGATGATTCCACTCGTCTTCGATGCCTTCTTTGGATCGATGGCAATAACGATTATGGCAGGTCTTGGTTTTGCTACAGTACTGACACTGATTGTAGTGCCAGTGATGTTTGCGATTCTGTTTAGGGTAAAACCGACCACTGCATAGGGACTCCTGGCTATTTGCCAGCTTCCTGCCTAGCCCTGAAGGTTTTCTTCAGGGCTTTTTTGATCTTACCAATGTACACCAACCCATTCATTTACTTGATTCTAATGATTTTCTTACGAATGCAATGCAAATCATGCGTATACTGATGGAACGATACATCAAAGAGCGAGATAACATGAACAAGCGCGTATTACACGGACTCTTCTTCGTCGGTTCTTTCACCTTGGTCGGCTGTACTACGACAGACAGTATGACTACAGAAGAGGCTAAGCAAGCCGTTCCTAAAATCAACAGCGTTAGCACTGAAGTCATCTCCAACTGGATTGATAACAAGGTTTTAGCGCCTGAAGGGCTTTCACTCGAACAAGACAATCTACGTTATATATCGGGTAGCGCCGACTTAAACAGCGATGGCAATGCAGAACACATTGTATTGCTACAAGACCGTTATTTCTGTGGCAGCGGTGGCTGTGCAGCTTATATGTTTGATAACGAGGGGAACGTTATCAATCGAATGTCTGTCACTCGCACGCCTATTGTACTTGCAGATAGTTACAGCAATGGCTGGCAAGATTTTATCGTTTGGAGTAATGGCTCATATCGACTCATGAGTTACAACGGTGAATCTTACCCGAGTAACCCTTCTTTGGAGCCAAAGGTGGAGCGTGACTCAAACCAGCAGGCGGCAATTGCGAATGTAATGGCGACAGAGCTTTATCAGCAAGATGGCTATGACATTATGCCCGCTGATTCGAAAACTTTGTGGACGCCGGCCAATGTATACCACTTCACCTTTAAACATTACGGTGATCCGCATAGTACTTATAAAGCTACCGTGGATATGAACAGTGGGGAAGTAGACATTGTTGCCGTTCCGGCTGCGGAATAAAAAACACCTCCCTTAACCGGAATTAAAGGGAGGTGCTGAATGCCAAATTCGAGGGTGGCATTGTTAAGCGGAGTAATTCTGTTTAAGCCGCGACTTCTTGTTTGGCTTCTGCTTTGCTTTTTAAGAAAGCGTAAGTAAAGCCAGTTACTGCTGTACCAGCTGCGATAGCCACTAAGTACATTAACACTGGTGAAATGGCGTTAGGGATTAACAGTACGAACAGACCGCCGTGTGGTGCCATTAATTTTGCACCGAACAGCATAGATAGGGCACCAGTAAGCGCGCCACCTGCCATACAAGATGGAATCACACGCATTGGATCTTTGGCGGCAAATGGAATTGCGCCTTCAGAGATGAAACACAGGCCCAATACAAAAGATGCTTTACCTGCCTCACGTTCATTTTGTTCAAATTTGTTCTTCGCAATGAAGGTCGCTAAACCCATACCTAGCGCAGGAACCATACCAGCTGCCATGATTGCTGCCATTGGCGCGTAAGTTTGCGAAGCCAATAGACCGACGCCAAATGCGTAAGCGGCTTTGTTTACTGGGCCACCTAGGTCGAAACACATCATCGCACCAAGGATAATACCTAGCAGAACTGCACTGTCAGATCCCATGTTGTTTAGGAAGTCAGTCAGGCCGTTCATGATGCCTGAAACTGGGCCACCTACGATGTATATCATCACAAGGCCTGTGAACAGTGTGGCCACAAATGGAATGATCAGAATTGGTTTAAGCGCTTCCATCGATTGTGGGAGTTTTACTTTGTCCGCAAGGAGCTTCGCTGCATAACCGGCAATGAAGCCAGCTGCGATACCTCCTAGGAAACCAGCACCCGTTGAACTTGCTAGCATACCGCCAACAAGACCAGGAGCCAGACCCGGACGGTCAGCAATTGAGAACGCGATGTAACCCGCAAGAACAGGAATCATCAATGCGAATGCAGAGCCACCACCAATGTTCATCAACGCTGCTGCTAGCGTGCCTTCTTCTTTAAATGCTTCAATACCAAACACGAACGATAGAGCGATGATCAAACCACCAGCGACAACCACAGGCAGCATGTGCGATACCCCTGTCATCAAGTGTTTGTAAGCGCCTTTCTTCTCGTCTGCTGCCGAAGCAGAATTTGCAGAACCTGAATGTTGGTAAATCGTGGCTTGCTCGAATGCTTTGTCCATCTCTTCGGCTGTTTTCTTCAGAGCTGGGCCTGTTTTCGTGCGGTACATCTTTTTGCCGTTGAAGCGATCAAGTGGCACTTCGATATCGGCAGCAATGATCACTAGATCAGCGTCTGCGATGTCTTGATCTGTCAGTTGGTTTTTCGCACCAACTGAACCACGAGTTTCCACCTTGATTTGATGGCCACGGCGTTTGCCTTCTTCTTCTAGCGCTTCTGCTGCCATAAAGGTATGCGCAACGCCAGTAGGACAAGCGGTGATTGCGACAATTTTCTTCGCTGCTGATGTTGCTTCAGCAGTGATAGGGGCTGCAAGTGTGGTTGTTTTTTCAAGTAAAGTGGCGTTTTCAACCGCTTGCTGAAGAAACGCAGTTGCGTCTTTTGCTACTTCGCTGATTTCCGCTTGGTAAACCTTTTTCCCTACGAAACGAGAAGTATCCAGGCTAGTATTTGCCGCAATGATAATGACTTCTGCTTGTTCAACGTCAGCTTCCGTCAGCAGGGTAGGTTCAACCACACTTGATTGACATTCGATTTTTGCATTCCAGGTTAATTTTGCGGCTGCTTGTTCTAGTAACCCTGCCGCAAGGATGCTATTTGCAACACCGCTCGGACAGGCAGTAATAATGGCAATATTCATACGATAACCTTCTGTTCCTTAGTTTTGTTCTAAGTTTGTAATAGGGTAAAGCTCGCTAACTTCAGTTTGCTGCTTGATGTTCTCCAGTTCTTCCTGACTGGTTAGCCCTACGCCGACTTGACTAACTGCCAAGGCAGAAAGTGCTGTAGCGAAGCGCAATAAATCGTTTTTCGGCATCAGTTGCATGTGGCCCCAACACAAGCCAGCAACTAGCGTATCGCCTGCGCCAACGGTGCTTACCACATTCATTCGAGGGGGTTGTGCACGAAGCCATTTGCCTTGGTTTAGCCACATCACACCGTCAGCGCCCATCGACACAACAATGTTCTCGATGCCTTTGTCACTCAGTGTTTGCGCGGCGGCTTGGCATTGTTCTGGTGTTTCTAGGTGTTCGCCAACAAAATCACCAAGCTCTTCATCGTTAGGCTTAATCAACCATGGGTGAGCCTCAATACCTGATTTCAATGCGGCTTTACTGCTGTCGAACAACACCTTTTTGCCTTGTTGATGCAGTGTTTTTATCCACGCAGCACATTGTTCGGCGGTTACGCCTCCAGGTAAGCTACCCGCAAGCACAAAGTAATCGTGAGTCTCTGCGAGACGGAATAGCGTCTCCTCAAAGCGAGCAATTTCGTCAGCCGTTACTTGAACACCAGGGAAGTTAATGTCACTAACGTTGCCACTAGCCTCAACGAGCTTGACGTTGATACGAGTGGCACCTTGTACTTCTACAAACTCATTCTTGACGCCGATGTCATTGAAAAGCTGATGGAATAGCTCAGGGTTATCTTTACCGAGAAAGCCGGTAACCGTGACATCTGCGCCTAAATCGCTCAACACTTTTGCTACGTTGACACCTTTACCTGCAGCATGGAGATTGCTTTGCTGCACTAGGCTCACGGAACCAACGTTTAGCTCATTTACTGAACCTGTTAAATCCAATGCCGGGTTGAGCGTAATAGTGACAACTTTACTTGTTTTGTTCGTCATATCGGCTCCTTAACCTTCACCAAGGCCAGAAGCGATAGCATTCCCGATAGACTCCAAGGCTTGCGGTGCATCAGGGCCTTCCGCAGTAAATTGAAGTTGATGACCGTGCTTAACGCCAAGCGCAATGACTTTCATTAGGCTCTTCGCGTTTACTGTTTTGCCATCACCGTCTAGGTTGGCAACGCGAATGGTGGATTCAAATTTTTTCGCTTCCGCCACTAACATTGCACCCGGACGAGCATGTAAACCATGAGAGTTTTTGATTTTAAATACAGCGGTATTGCCTTCTTCTGAAGATGCGGCTGTGACTTCTTCACCTTTAAACAAAGCAAGAATCTGTTCTACTGATGCATCTAAAAGCTTGCCGTGCTCATTGTTAAACACAATATGAGAAAGCGTTTTTAGGATAGGCTGGTGAGCATTGTTACATGCCGCAAACGCGACAAGTGCACGCACTTTTTGACCTTCATATTCGCAGTCGTTTGCCGTCGAGACAAATGACACGCCTGTGCGAGTTACATGTTTGTCACTGCCAATTAACCAAAGGCCATTACCTAAGTGAGTTGGTGTTTTGGTAACGAGATCTGCGACGAACTCGTTATCAGCACAGCCCGTGTTTTTCAAAAGACCACCAGCAACAGCACTCATTTGTAGCATATCGCTCGCAGGGAACATAAGTTGAATTAAAGAGGCGTCAAAGTCTGCTTCAAGCTGAACATCACCGTGGAGCAGGGCAATAATCTCGTCTTCATTTTTTGCATTACGTAGGCGTTCTTCTACGCCGTCAGCGCCTAGCACTTTCGTTAGCTGTTTAAGAATGCCAAGGTGCTCATCAGATTTAGCTGCAATGCCGATAGCGACGAACACAGTATTGCCATCACCCCAGTCGACACCTTGTGGGAAGTGATGCACAGCAACACCCGTTGTTTTCACCATTGCACGAGTGTCGGTTGTACCGTGCGGGATGGCAATACCGTTCCCCAAAAACGTAGAGTTTTGGTTTTCACGGTTTAGCATGCCTTCCACGTAACCGTGCTCAACTAGGCCTTTGTCTGTCAGGCTTTGCGCAATATTCTTGATTGCTGCAAACTTATCTGTCGCTGATTGCGAGAGGGTAATGTCGTTCTTATTTAGCTTAAGCATGGTGCTTCTCCAGCCTTAAGGTATCAATTTAAAAATGTATTCTGTGTGAGAAGTTGAAAGCTGCTTCTGCTGAGCGCTTATCACTCCTCAAACCATTCTATTTTTCAAGCTAAATCGATTCAGCTTATTGGTAAATTTTTTAAAAGACTCAGAAAAACTATTTTAAAAACTGACGTTAACAAATGAGTCTTTGGCGCTGTCCTATAGCCTAGCTCACAAATTGGTTTGTTGTGTATTCGGGTGATTTACGTCAATTTTTAAGTTTTGCTGAATCCTTTCAGCTTTTATACTGAATCGGTTCAGCTTATAATTCAACTTATCGAAAGATCGTTGATGTATTAATATGATCGCGCGCACAGAATAAGGTTTAGAATATGACACTGGATGAAATAGCCAAATTAGCGGGTGTTTCTAAGACAACTGCAAGCTATGTGATTAACGGAAAAGCGCAGAAATACCGCATCAGCGAGAAGACTCAGAAGAAAGTGATGGCCGTTGTAGAGGAATACAATTATAAGCCAGATCATGCGGCGTCTTCTTTGCGAGCAGGTAATTCACGCTCATTTGGGCTTATCATCCCAGACTTAGAAAACACCAGTTATGCGCGTCTTGCAAAACTGATTGAACAAAACTCGCGTAAAGCAGGGTACCAAATTTTAATTGGCTGCTCTGATGATGATCCTGATACAGAGCAAAAGGTGGCGGAAGCGTTAGTCAGTCGTCGCATTGATGCGTTATTTGTGGCAAGTGGTATGCCCACTGCAAACGAGTATTATCTTAAGTTGCAAAATTCTGGTACGCCAGTTATCGCGCTAGACCGCCCAATGGATGATGAGCACTTTTGTTGTGTCATCAGCGAAGATTTTGACGCCGCACTTGAACTCACTCAGTCAGTACTGTCCGAGGATATAAAGTCCATAGGCTTGATTGGAGCGTTGCAAGACCTTCAAGTTTCAAAAGAGCGTGAGCTCGGTTTTCTATCCGCTTCTCAACAAGGTGGCAAAACGGCAACAGTGGGTTATGGACAACACTTCTCCCGAGAAGAAGGCAAGAAAGTCTTAGAGAGGTGGCTAGCAGAGAACGAGCTGCCAGATGCCATTGTCACAACGTCATACACACTGTTAGAAGGTGTGTTGGATGTGATGCTCGAAAAGCCAGAACTCATGAGCAAAGTTCGCCTAGCGACGTTTGGTGATAATCGACTGCTGGACTTCTTGCCAGTGAAAATCAACTCTTTACCTCAACAATTTGAGTTGATCGCGGACAGTGCAATGGAGTTAGCGCTCAACGCTTCCGCCAAACGTTACAAGCCTGGCGTAGAACTTATCCCGCGTAAAATCGTTAAACGCCACTAAGTTACTAAATAGGTTACTCAAAGCTTTACTTCAGCCGTCAGCGCCACAAATGCGTGGTCGCTGGCGTTTTTATCTCTGTCATAAATCGGGTTGATCAGATGTTGGTTAGACACCTGATAATCAACAACCTCGGCAACCGATATATCTGATAAGGTGTCAAACTCTTGAGAGAGCAAGATATAGTCGAGCACATTCCCAGTGGAAAAATGATAATGCGTAGCGGGGCGTTCATCCTTCAGAGCGTCACTTTGTAATGACCATCCATCTTTGAGTTGCAACTCAGTGACGCTGTCACCAGTATTGGCTACCAATGCGCTATTAACACTGGTTGGAGTGATAGGTTGATTCATATCGCCCATTAACACCGTTGGCATTGGCTCCTTTCTATACCTTTTTTGCATCGCGTCTCTTAACATCGCAGCTTCCCAACCTCTTTGCTGGGTGGATAACCAGCGCCCAATAATCGTGCTAGACGTTTCTGGTTGTTCTGAGTCGGCTGGGCGTTGAGATTTTAAGTGCGTTACGTAAACGGCGATATGGCCGAGTACAGGATGTATCACTTGCGCATAGATAGGTTTGCGACTGAACTCTGGAGCAACATTCACTCCAAAAGGCTCAAGTGTTGCTAAGTCAAACTCTACCGCTTGTACTTTTTCGATTGGAAACCGAGATGCGATTGCCACAACAGGGCTTGAGTAAATGTACTCATCCTCTACATGTGGGGTGTCAACGGTCGCAAAGTAGGGGTAGCCGATGGTTGAAAAGAATGCCTGAGTCTTCTCGATACTGAACACCTCTTGTAAGCCAATCACGTCAGCTTCGAGTTTTTCAATTTGGCGTTGCGTCCAAGCAAGTTTGTCTTGCCATTGCTCTACCGAGTAGATGTTTTCGAAATCATAGTAGGCATCAGGAGGTGCGACAAAATTAAACAAGTTAGCCGTGACAAAGGTAATTCTGCTTGGTTGAGACAAAGTATTCGCTCTTTTCAACAATAACTTGAAGAGTATATACCTTCAGGCTGCGTAATTGCAGCTTCGTTTGAACCAAGCCTCGACATACAAGCTAACGAGCAGCAAGTTAAATGGGTTAAGAGGTGCTCAAATGCCAAGGCTAATCGGTGATTGAGCATCGGCAGAGGTTTCTATTTTTAAGCATTGCGTTTAAACTTCAGGGCATCAAATAGTAAGAGTAAGTAACATGACCCAAGATTACGACCACGAAGAGTATTTAGAAGGCGAAGAGATTGAGATCGAAGCGATTGGCATTGATGTTGATGCGCATCCGATCGAACTGTACAAGCTTTTTAAAATCGCGAACTTGGTCAGCGGTGGCGGCGAAGCAAAGCATATCATCGAAGAAGGTTACGTCGCGGTGAATGGTGAGCTAGAAACACGTAAGCGCCGCAAGATGTATGATGGTGACTTTTTTGAGTTTAACCAGGAATATTATGTTGTGGTTTGCGATGCGCCAGTAACTGAACCTGAAACGGCAGAGCAAAAAGCGGAAAAGAAAGCGAAGAAAGAAGCGCAATCTGCACGTAAAGAGAAATCTCGCCAAAGCAAGCCAGCTAAAGGCTCTGGACCTAAGTCAACAGGCCGAAAAGCAGCGCATAAAGAACGTAAAGCACAACAAAACGCTCTGTCGCAATCGGCGAAGAAAGGTAAGAATGCTGAAAAGCCGCAAGCGACTCGTGATCCGAAGAGCGGACGTAACTCTATTGACTTTTTCTAAGCAAATTAATACCTAGCTAGGCATGTCATCGCCAAGCAAAACCCAAAAGCGCCGAGTATATATCGGCGCTTTTTTGGTTTTACTGTATCGTAAGGGGGCAGTGTCAATGCACTGTCGTCTCAATGTTTAGGCTATCGGTCCAGTGATGAATGGCGCAAGGCTTACCTAAGTAAAAGCCTTGGTAATAATCCAAATCAAGTTGATACATCGCTTGCAGCTGCACGTCTTCTTCTACCCCTTCTATGATCACTTTTGCTCCCATATGAGCCGCGAGCTCAACGGCGCTATGTATGGAAAAGGTTTCTCCGGCGCAGTAATCAAGTAGATAGGAGCGATCGATTTTTATGATGTCAGGGCAGAGCTGCTGAACACGTGCGATATCAGAATGTTGAGCGCCAAAATCATCGATAGCAAAGATAAAACCATTCGCTTTCATTAACTGTACGGCTTTGATCAGTAAATCAGTATCACCGCATGACTCTTCGACTACTTCAAACACCACGTCTGATGGGCTCATACCAAGTTCGGAAAGGCGCTTGTAAAGCAGGCCGTTGTCTTTAAAGCCCATGTCTTTGGTTAGGGTGAGTAGGGTTTGAGGCATGACATTGAGAAACAGTTTGATAGGCGTTCCTGCGAAACAGCGTGCAAAATTTCGAATGTGCATTGCTCTGGATAAAAACTCAACACACAATCGAAAGTAGGGATCGAGGCCATTGTTGGCCAGAAATACATCAGGACGAATTAACGAACCATCAATGCCACGAATTCGCAGTAGAGCTTCCATTCCAATAATACGCTGGTGCTTATCAAAAATCGGCTGATAAACACTGTGAAAAGTGAATTGATTGAGAACTACGTAATATTCACCAAGATTATCTTGCTTAATGTATCGCTCGTAGTCCGATTGATTCTTTAACTCCATGAAAAACGCCGAAAATTTAGCATCTTTTCAATGTAACAGGATGCAATTCTGATTTGAAGATTCAAATGTGTCTAATTACATATACAGTTGAGTTAATTTGAAATGGATTCCGATTTTGCTTCAATGTAGCGAAAAATAAGTGACAACCCGAAACAAATCAAAAAGTAAGCAAGGCCGACAATGAGCCAAATTTCAAAGATATACCCTGATGAATTTGCCATTTCGGTACCAACAAACGTCATTTCTTGTATCGAGATCAGTGAAACGATAGAGGTGTCTTTCACTAGAGAGATGGTTTGACCTGCAAGTGCTGGGGTGATGACTTTGAGCACTTGCGGCGCGATAACGAATCGGTACTTCACCCATCGAGACAAGCCCAATGAATCCGCCGCTTCCCACTGACCTTGGTCGATACTTTGTAAACCACCGCGCACAACTTCTGCAATGTAGGCAGAAGAAAGTAAGCCGACACATAACACGCCAGAGACAAGGTTTTCCCAAAGGTTCGAAGGCCCAAACAGAAAGCGCTGTAGCGCATTTGGTTCGCCGTTGTAGTTTCGTAGAAGATCTTCCAAACCGAGTAACGGGATCAATTGGTTAGAAATGAAAAAGTAGAAAATAAAAACAAACACCAACGGAGGGATGTTTCTCACTAACTGGATAAACGCATTGGCAGGTGTGCGCAACCAAACGGAACGAGAGAAGCGTGCTAAGCCTAACAAAGTGCCAAACACTAATGCGAAGCTGATGCCCCAAATACTGAGCCTTAACGTCGAAATCAAACCTTGTAAGAAGTAGGGCAAACCACCATCTGCTCTAGGCGTGAAAAGTAATTCAAGCGCCTCTTTCCACTGCCACAAATAATGCATACCAACAGCGGACCGATGGTACAGCCAAACACCACCGATACCGCACATAACAAGTAGTACCCAGTCTAGTGTGTTTAATCGAGGTAAAAGGTAGCCTGTGCTGGATTTCGCGGGTGCTGTGCGAGTGGTGGTTTGTTCGCCCAAAAATTTGACTCCGATAGATGATGAAAAAGTAAAATGGATGATTGGAAAGTATAGGCTCGCGAAGACCACGAGCCATTTAGATTACTGGCCTTGCGCGACTTGATCTTGCCAATCTAATGTCGAGAACCAGTATTCATAACGCTGTTTTAACCATCCATCTTGGGTTCTTGCTTCAATCCATTTATTGAAAAAGGCTTTTTTATCTTCTTCCCCCAAGCGAACCGCAAAGGCTTCGTTACCTTTTGAGAGTCGCTCGGAGAATGGAAGGAATAGTTTGTCGCTGTGTTTCACTGTCTCATGCTCTGGTTTTGGGCTAGAAGCGATGACCGCATGGGCGTTACCATTCAGCACCTCTTGGAACGCTTGAGCGTCATCATCAAATTGCAGAATCTTCGCTTTCGGGAAGGTTTCTCTGGCTACTTGAACGGTGAACGCACCGCGACGAGCCGCTATTTTTACGCGTCGTGAGTCAAAATCGGAGAATTCGCTAAAACCTGAAGCCAGCTCTTTGTTCGCTGCCACTTGAACTCCAGAGTGCGAGTAGGGCTCAGTAAACAACACGCTTTTGGAACGCTCAGGCGTGACCGACATGCCACCGATGATCACGTCGAACTTTTTCGCCAGTAGTGCGGGAATAATGCCATCCCATGCAGTCGGTACAAATTCCACTTTCAAACCTGAATCTTGTGCTAAGCGTTTGGCCACATCGATTTCAAAACCGATTAACTCACCTTGCTTGTTGCGCATTGCCCAAGGGACAAATGTTGACATACCAACGCGCAAAGTACCTCGTTCCTTGATTTGATCTACGTTGGGTGTGGCAACATCTTCTTTCGCGATTGTAGGCATAGCGATGGCTAGCCCTAATAATGCAGCAATGGTCGCTTTGAATAACTTCATGTTATCTCCTTATAATTTGCGCCAACTGGCTCCGAGTTTGTGTTCTAGCCATGCAGACAAGCCAGAAAGTGATAGAGTGAGAGCAAGATAAATTGCTGCCACGGTAAACCAAATTTCAAACGGCATCGCCGTCTCAGAGACGATGTTGCGTGCCTGTGTTGTTAAATCAAAAATCGCCATCACGCTTACAATGGAAGAGTTTTTGATCAAAGAAACCACTTCATTTGTCAATGGCGGTAATGTGCGCTGTAAAACCTGAGGCAAAATCACGTCTTTGTAAGTGTAAAACGGTGATAACCCGAGTGTTTGTCCTGCTTCGAATTGCCCTTGAGGAATACTGTTTAAACCTGCGCGGAATATTTCTGCAGTGTAAGCACCTTGGAAAAGGGACAAAGCCAAAACGGCGGTGCTGAATCGGTCCAAACTAATCACGGGGCCAAACACGAAGTAGAGCAAATAGATTTGCACCAACAACGGCGTGTTACGTATTACCTCGACATAAGTGGTGCCAATAACATTGCCGACTTTCGAATCGCTAAGCCTTAGTAATGCGGTGACCAACCCCAACACTAAGGTGAAGAATAGACTAATGGCCGAGATGTTAAGCGTGACCAATAGCCCATCGATAAGTTCGGCGGGCCACCATTCGCCATCTTCATAAAAAGCGATGTAATCAGGTACGCGTTCCCATTGCCATTGATAGCCCATAGCATCGGCACCAGAGTCTAACACCCACACAATCGCGATGAAGAGGAGCGTCATTTGTAGTAAAGCTTGAAGCACAGGTTTGATTACGCGAACTATCATCAGTAACTTAAAATTTGGTTCAAAAATGCTTGGGTTCGTGGATGCTGTGGTGTTTCAAATAAGGCGATCGGTGAGTTCATTTCCACGATTTGGCCTTCATCCATAAATACCACGCGGTTCGCTACTTTTTTGGCAAATCCCATTTCGTGCGTGACGCAAATCATCGTCATTCCGCTTTGTGCCAGCTCAACCATGACATCCAACACTTCATTGATCATTTCCGGATCAAGTGCCGAAGTTGGTTCGTCAAAGAGGAGTAAGTCCGGTTCCATGCATAAGGAGCGGGCAATCGCGACGCGTTGCTGCTGACCGCCAGAAAGCTGGATAGGGTATTTACTCGCTTGCTCTTCAATGTTGACTCGCTTTAGGTAATGTCGTGCGCGTTTTTCAGCTTCTTGTTTTGACAATTTGAGTGTGCGAATCGGCGCTAAGGTGAGGTTTTCCAGTACAGTCAAATGAGGAAAAAGGTGGAAGTGCTGGAACACCATGCCGATTTTACCGGGCTTGAGAGATTTTGCGTGAGAAGGCTGGTCGAATACATGAAGTTGGCCTTCTTGAATCGATTCAAGATGGTTGATGCAACGAATGAGCGTTGATTTTCCTGAACCAGAAGGGCCACACACCACGACGATCTCGCCAGAATGCACGGAGAAGTTGATATCTTTTAGAGCGTGGTAATCGCCATACCACTTGTTTACGTTGCTAAATTCAACAACAGGAGTGTTCTCTTTCAAAGGGGCACGCTATAAAGGAAAAATATCCTTCTACAATAGCAAGTTGTGCGCATTATTTCATTAAGAACAAGCTTATATTCAGGTTCTAAGATTAAGAACCTGCTCACTTTAGTGTTTGATAAAGTAATGTTTTAAGAATTAGGCACAAAAGCTATTACTAATAAGTCAGTTCAACTGAGATACGGATAACGAACAACGATGGCAACAACGGACATTACCATCAATGTTTGTGCGGAATAGTAGGTCACCATGACGACTTGTCGCGAAAATACGGATCGTCCCCCGAAGCGTTCAAAAGCTAAGACGGTACCAGAAACGATGAAGATAAAGCTTCCGAGCACTGCAAACGAGGACGATTGTGTTTTTCCACTCAAATAATACTCGATAGCAGCCCAACACATGGTCATCAATACCAATATGTAGCTGGCAACCGGGAGCTTTTCTTGACCAAGGTCCGGTCGAAACAACCAATAGAAACACACACCGAGTCCAAATAAAGCAATAGGGAGCCAAGGCGTAAAATGCCAAGCGGACATGATGGTAAAACCGTAGCTATAGGAAAGATGGGCAGAGCAGAAGAGCACTAATCCGGTAATAAACTTATCTCTAGGGAGCATTAATAGTAGATCACCAAGCAACGAGAGCGATAAACCAACCAAAATCCAATGCGTATATGGCATATGATAGGCAGGAGACTGGATTAAAATTCCTAACATACAGAGCACTGGTAATGGTTTGGATACGTAGAAGACCCACTTAGGACCTTTACGGATACTGATGATATGTATGAATGCTAATACGACAACAACTAGCCACATAAAATGGATTCTCGAACAGACAAGCTAATGTAGTGGATAACTACAACAAATAAAAGGTCCATTAAGTGAGTAAGTTAGACCTTTGAATTCAATTTTATTTTTTGTTTGTGTAAAGCTGGACAGTTGTCTCTTTACTGACCTACACGATCAATGAGTTTGTAGGGATTAATCGTTATTTTGAGGAGTTCCCGAATTTGAACGTGATGAAGCTTACAAAATAGCATAAAAAAACGGTATTGTGACCGTTAAGTCACAATACCGTTAAACCCTAGAAAGGGCAGTGAACCGTTTTTGCTGTTAGGCAACAGCGAGTTCTAAAATTTCACGACTACGTTCAAGAGTAATCGCTTGGTTTTCACCGAGAACGGTCATTCCGTGTTTATTGAGTTGTTCGATGATGGCATCGATCGCTTGTTCACGACTTTCACCATAGTTTTCTAGCTTAGTTGCGACATCAAGTTGATGATAAAACGCTTCGATCGCTTCGATGGTACGTTCAGCAAGATCGTCTCCAGCTTCAAGTCCAAATACGTTGCGACCCATTTGCTCTAGCTTAGGACGTTTAAATTGCATTTGGTTGCGAAGTAGCGATGGTTGGACGATAGCAAGAGAACGTGCGTGATCGACGCCCCATAGAGCCGTTAATTCATGGCCGATCATATGTGTCGCCCAGTCTTGTGGAACGCCACTACCAATTAACCCGTTCAATGCTTGGTTAGCAGACCACATTAGGTTTGCGCGCCACATATCGTCGTCTCGCTCGGCAAACTGTTCTCCGAGTATTTTTAAGGTTTTCAGCAGTGTTTCTGCATAGCCATCTTGAACCATTGCGCCGGTAGGAAGCGTCAAGTATTGCTCACATACGTGCACCCATGCGTCAACAATGCCGTTGATAAGCTGGCGTTCTGGCAATGTTTTCATTACATCCGGGTCTAACACAGCAAATTTAGGCTGTACAGCTGGAGACATGAACGGAAGTTTGTCTTGAGTTTCTTTTTTAGTGATAACTGCGCCCATGTTTGACTCTGAGCCTGTTGCTGGCAGTGTCAAAATTGCAGCTAGAGGCGTCGCTTCAGTGACTTGGTGTTTACCAATCATGATATCCCAGCCATCACCATCATACTTAGATGCTGCTGCTACGTATTTAGAGCCATCAATGACTGAACCACCACCTACAGCAAGAATAAAGTCAACACCATGTTCTTTTACCATTGCGACCGCTTTATCGAGCGTTTCTTTGGTTGGGTTGGGTTCAACACCAGAAAACTCTAGCCATTCATGTCCCTCTAGTGCTTCTGAGACTTGGTCGTACACGCCATTTTTTTTAATTGAGCCACCGCCGTATACCACTAAAACTTTTTGGTCGGATGGGATAGCTTCTTTGATTGCAGCGATTTGTTTTTGACCAAAGAAAATCTTGGTTGGGTTTACATAAGAAAAGTTCATTATTAGACCTCTTGCTTCCAGTAAAGGAGATTGAATACGTGCATATTAGTCCTGATTAACGTTCGTTAACAGGTCGATTTCTGCAAATAATTTGCCTATTTCTACAAAATTAATGCTCTTGAACTAGAAAGTTAAAGTTGAGAGGAAGTATAGTGCTCACAATAATAATAGAGACCAAACTCGTTGGTCATTGATGGAGCGCTCTAATGCACACTCTCGCAGATATCATGCAGCAATATGTTGAAAAGCAGGGACTGCATGACTTAGAAGGTATGAAGAAAACCGCAATAGATGGCGTATGGTTTTATCGCAGTAGCAAAGGAAATCATCGACAGCCGTTTGTCTATCAGTCTGGCATTATTGTTTTAGGTCAAGGACATAAGAACATTCATATTGGTGATACACCTGTCCAATATGGGCCCGATGATTACCTTGTCGTAGGAGTTCCCATGCCCCTGGAGTGCGAAGCGTTTGCGACAAACAATGAGCCTTTACTTGGCATCTCGATAGATATTTCGCCAACGCTTCTTCATAAGCTCGTTAAAAAACTTGAGGCTGAGAAATTCAGTAATAAGTGTCTGGATGCTACCCGTTGCGGCCTTAAATCGGTACACATGAGCGAAGGTATGCTGGATGCATGCAAGCGACTAATGAGCGCGTTGTGTAATAAGCTGGATGTTGTCATGCTCGGTGATCTACTTCTTGAGGAAATTGTTTATCGCACTTTGGTAAGCAAAGAAGGGTATGTTTTATTTGACTTAGCACACCAAGAAGGCTCTTACGCGAGGGTCGCTAAAGCACTGAATCGTGTTCATCAAGCGTACCATGAACAGTTGAGCGTACAAACATTGGCAGAAGAAGCCAATATGAGTGTGTCTGCTTTCCATCAAGCTTTTCGCAATGTCACGCTTGAATCTCCGTTGCAATACATTAAGAAAGTTCGACTTAATAAAGCGCGCGAGTTAATCCAGTTGGAGGGGCGACGTGTTAATGATGCCGCGAGACTGGTCGGGTACACGAGCCCATCACAGTTTAGTCGCGAGTACAAGCGACATTTTAATGAAACGCCAAGGTCAACAAAGGCTTAGTGATCTTTATTTCAAAATAACGACTTTTTTTGCCTTTTTTATTAATTTGCGAGTGACATATTTATTTGATTTATAAAATTAGTTACTGGTGCCAAATAATAGGTACGTTGTTGCAAGCATTTAGTGGATTGTTGTGAGGCGGTGTGGAAAACTCGTAAATAGATAGTGTGAAATCACCAACTTGTACTTAAGTTATTTTACGTCGAAATAAAAGTATAAGTGCGCTTTGTTTAGCGCATTTAGTATTGTTTTAACAATAACTTAAGGAAGAGCGATTATGCACCTTAAAAACGGCAACGCAGTGAAAAGCGTGTTCACACTAAGCACTCTCACCGCTTCTTGTCTTATGGCCTTCAATAGCTACGCAGCGGTTGACTGTGCCCCTCTAGAAACTTGGCAATCATCAAAAGTTTATAACGGTGGTGACCAAGTTCAACATGAAGGTAATGCTTACAAAGCACGTTACTGGACGCAAAACAGTAACCCAGCGCAATCTGGTGAGTGGGGCGAGTGGGAAACACTTGGCGCATGTGATGGCACTGGACCGGTTGATCCACCTCAGAATGAAGTCCCGACTGTTACTCTAACATCGCCTTCTGCGTCGGCTTCTGTGACTGCGGGGGATGTTGTTAACCTAGCTGCAGATGCAGCAGATACCGATGGTACTGTTAGCAAAGTAGAGTTCTTTGTTGATGGCGTATTAGTTGGTCAGGCAACGTCTGCGCCTTATGCTGCGTCATGGACAGCGACTGAAGGCCAGCACGAATTCTCTACTAAGGCGTATGATGATGCAGGTGCAGTGAGCACAGCAAGCGCTGTGACGTTAACTGTGGCACCAGCACAACCTGGTAACGAAGCGCCGACAGTGGATGTTGCGCTTTCTGCTACTTCTATTGACTTAGGTGGCTCCGTCACACTGACTGCGAATGCCGCAGATGCGGATGGCACCGTTGCTAAAGTTGATTTCTATGTGGCGGGCGTCCTTGCTGGCACCGCAACAACTGCGCCATACACGCTTGATGTAACGCCTTCACAAGCTGGTTCGCTAAGTGTTTATGCGAGAGTAACCGATGATGCCGGAGCAACAGCAGATTCTGCACTTGCGACGTTAACGGTAAACGGTGGCGCGGTGACATCTAACTGTCGCCCTGATGGCTTGTATCAAACAACGGGTGTAGACGTTCCTTACTGTTCTATTTATGACGAAGAAGGTCGCGAGAAAATGGGCGCCGATCACCCACGTCGTGTGATTGGTTACTTTACTAGCTGGCGCGCAGGTGAGGACCCTCAATCTACTTACCTTGTTAAAGATATTCCTTGGGAGCAACTTACTCACATTAACTACGCGTTTGTGAGCATTGGTTCTGATGGTAAAGTAAACGTTGGTGACGTTAATGACCCTAACAACCCTGCTACGGGTAAAACTTGGCCTGGCGTTGAGGTAGATCCTGCTCTTGGCTTCAAAGGTCACTTTGGTGCGCTCGCGACTTACAAGCAAAAACATGATGTTAAAACGTTAATCTCTATCGGTGGTTGGGCTGAAACGGGCGGTCACTTCGATACGAACGGCAATCGTGTGGCTGATGGTGGTTTCTACACCATGACGACGAATGCGGACGGTTCTATTAACCATGCAGGCATCGAGAAGTTCGCAACTTCAGCCGTTGAAATGATGCGTCTGTACAAGTTCGATGGCCTGGATATCGACTATGAATACCCGACATCAATGGCTGGTGCTGGTAACCCTTACGACAAAGACTTCATGGAACCACGTCGTCAGTATCTATGGGCGTCTTACCAAGAGCTGATGAAAGTATTGCGTGAGAAACTTGATGCGGCATCCGCGCAAGATGGCATTCATTATATGCTGACTATCGCAGCACCATCTTCAGGTTACCTACTGCGTGGTATGGAAACCTTCGATGTAACTAAGTACCTAGACTACGTAAACATCATGTCTTACGACTTGCATGGGGCTTGGAATGATCACGTTGGTCACAACGCAGCATTATTCGATACAGGTAAAGACTCGGAGCTAGCCCAGTGGAACGTATACGGCACGGCTGCATACGGTGGTATCGGTTACTTGAACACAGACTGGGCTTACCACTATTTCCGTGGTTCTATGCCAGCAGGTCGTATCAACATCGGTGTTCCTTACTACACCCGTGGTTGGCAAGGTGTTACTGGTGGTGAAAATGGTCTGTGGGGCCGAGCAGCACTGCCAAACCAAGCTGAGTGTCAACCAGGTACCGGTGAAGGTGAGAAGAACAACTGTGGTCACGGTGCTATTGGTATCGACAACATGTGGCACGATACAGACCCTAAAGGCAACGAAATGGGCGCTGGCTCTAACCCAATGTGGCATGCGAAGAACCTAGAAAATGGTATCTGGGGCTCTTACGCAGCCGCTTACGGTCTTGATCCAGTTAACGATCCTTCGGATAAGTTTGTTGGTACATATACTCGTCATTACGATAGCGTTGCTGTAGCGCCTTGGTTGTGGAACGCAGAGAAAAGCGTGTTCCTATCTACGGAAGATAAAGCTTCTATCGAAGTGAAAGCTGATTACGTTATCGATAAAGAAATCGGCGGTATTATGTTCTGGGAACTGGCAGGTGACTACAACTGTTACGTACTGGATGCAAATGGTAATCGTACGGCAGTAGATGCAACTGAACAAGCTTGTGCAGCTGGTAATGGTGAGTACCACATGGGTAACACTATGACCAAAGCTATCTACGACAAGTTTAAGTCTGCAACACCTTACGGCAATAAAGTTGCGACGGGTCCAACACCAACAGAAGCGGTAGACATTACAGTCAGCGTTGGCGGCTTTAAGGTTGGCGACCAAAACTACCCAATTAATCCGAAGATCACGTTTACGAACAACACTGGTCAAGCAATCCCTGGTGGTACTGAATTCCAGTTTGATATCCCAGTATCAGCTCCTGATAACGCGAAAGATCAATCTGGTGGCGGTTTGAAAGTCATTGCTTCTGGACATACTCGAGCAAACAACATCGGTGGCTTAGATGGCGTAATGCACCGCGTATCGTTCTCTCTACCTGCTTGGAAAGATTTACCAGCGGGCGGTACTTACGAGCTTGATATGGTTTACTACCTACCAATCTCTGGTCCGGCTAACTACTCAGTGATTTCTGGTGGTAAAGAGTTTGCGTTCAAGTTTGAACAGCCAGAACTACCAATTGGTGACCTAAATGCAGGCTCGGGTGATGGTGGTACTACTGAACCAGGTAAGTGTGATACGACAGGTTTAGTGACATACCCAGCTCTACCACAAACGGATTGGGCTGGTAACCCAAGCCACGCTAACCAAGGTGATAAGATCATCCACAACGGTGTGGTTTACCAAGCGAACTGGTGGACAGCGGCTGAGCCGGACACAGATGGTAGCTGGTCAACGGTATGTAACATCTAATTATTATGTATTATTTGTTATAGCCTAACGTTAATAGGCACTTAAACAAAAGCGCACGATGATGATCGTGCGCTTTTTTGTTGCGATGGTTTGTCGTTTAGTCGAATTGGTAACTTTCGGGTATGACGACAATACCTTTGTCTGAGATTTTAAATCGCTTCGCATCTTCTAGTTTGTTGATGCCAATTTGAGTATGTGGCGGAATACGAACATGTTTATCAACTATGCAGTTGACCAACTGACTTCCTTCACCGACCTCTACGTCATCAAAAATGATGGAATCGACTACCGTGGCACTGTCTTGAATGCGTACGTTAGAGGAAATGATGGAATGCTGTACTGAGCCTCCAGAATTGATGACACCGGTAGCAATGATGGAGTTAATAAAAATACCTTCATTGCCCGTAGCTGACGATACAGTACGAGCTGGTGGAAACTGCGGCTCGTAAGTACGAATCGCCCAATTGGACTGATAAAGGTTCATTGGCGGCATAGGTTCTAGTAGATCCATATTCGCTTCATAGAAGGAATCAATGGTACCCACGTCGCGCCAATAGCAATCTTTATCGACGCGCCCTTTACTGCCACAGAATTGATAAGCGTAAACGGATTCCGTATCAATCAGCTTAGGTATGATGTCTTTTCCAAAGTCATGACTTGATGAATCGAGTTTTGAGTCGTCTTCGAGTGCTTCTTTTAAAACATCCATATCAAAGATATAGATCCCCATAGAAACGAGGCTTCTAGTTTTGCTTCCAGGAAGGGTGGGTGGGCATTCTGGTTTTTCTATAAATGAAGTAACTAGCCCGTTTTCTGCGGTGCCCATTACCCCGAATGCTGAAGCATCCTCTACGGGAACATCCATACAGGCAACGGTGAGCTTAGCACCTTTCTCTTTATGCTCTTCAAGCATTGCGGCGTAGTCCATTCGATAGATATGATCGCCGGATAACACAACCACATACTTCGCATCATTGCGCGATAGTAACCACATGTTGTGATAAATCGCATCAGCAGTTCCTTCATACCATGCACCACCTTTGCGCATTTGGGGTGGAACCGCAGTAATGTACTCGCCAAGCTCTGGGTTGAATATTGACCAACCATCTCGCAAGTGTTTTTGAAGTGAATGAGATTTGTATTGGGTCAAAACAAGGATTTTACGTAAACCTGAGTGTAAACAGTTGGTTAGTGTGAAATCTATAATTCTATACTTTCCGCCAAAAGGTACTGCTGGCTTGGTTCTATCATCGGTGAGTGGGCTGAGTCTAGACCCCATCCCTCCAGCTAAAATTACGGCGAGTGCGTCTTCCATATTATTCCCTTTCCCTTTTTTGCATGCATCAAAACGGTGCTAACCAGGAGGAAGTGGTTTACAGCGCAGGGGTTTTGAAAATGCTTCTGCTGATGTGTTTACTACTGCAAACTTTAGTACAAGATTCGAGCCATAGAATATCTCTTTAAAAATCAAAGGGGTTAAAAGTTCATCGCAAGGCAATTGCACCACATTAGTGAAGTGCTAAGTAGGCCGTGCATCAAATTGGCGCAAGATTATAGGGAAGGGGAGAAAATAAGTATGGATTTACAATGTAAAGTGAGGATAAAACAGTAAGATAAAGATAATCAAGCACGCCTCTTCGTCTGTTCAAAGTGAGTGGATATAGAAGTAAACCACTCACTCTTTAAACGTGCTTCCTTTATAGTCAACTATACGTTGACGTTACACTAAGAGAGACCGACGATATTTCCTTCATCATCAAGGTCTAAATTCATAAATGCAGGTTTATCAGGCAAACCTGGCATTGTCATCACCGTGCCTGATAACGCATACACAAACCCAGCGCCAGCACACAGACGTAACTCGCGGATAGGGACGGTAAAACCTGTCGGCGCGCCTTTGACAGCGGAATCTGTTGTTATTGATAGTGGGGTTTTCGCTATGCAAACCGCTAAGTTGTTAAAACCTAGATTTTCAAAATGGTTGAGCTGTTCAGTAGCAAGAGAACTCATTTCTATATTGGCGGCACCATAGCCAGCTTCACACACAGCCATAAGTTTTTCGTGTAACGATTGTTCTTTACTGTATAAAGGACGAAACTCTGTAGGCTGGGTACAAGCGTCAATAACATGTTGAGCTAACTGAGTAGTGCCTTGCCCGCCTTGCGCAAAAGCGGTGCTGATAGCGACTTTAACTTCCGGATTAAATTTCTGAACCAGCTCTTCAAGTATTTTAAGCTCTTTCTCACAATCTTGCGGAAACTGGTTAATAGCGACAACAGCTGGAATGCCATATTTATGGACGTTATTAATGTGCCATTTTAAGTTTTCAAATCCCGCTTCCAATGCTGCTTGGTCTGGATTAAAAATGGAATCTGGAATGGCCATACCTGGTCGTAAATCGTAGTGTCCAGAATTTGCTTTGAGGCCGCGTAATGTCGCTACTATCACTACACAATCTGGCGCCTTGCTGGCGGCGGCAGCTTTAATGTTACACGCTTTCTCAAATCCCATGTCCGAACCAAACCCCGCCTCTGTTACTGTGTAACTTGATAGCTTTAGCGCGATGTCGTCGGCAATAATGGATGAATTTCCATGGGCGATGTTCGCAAACGGGCCTGCGTGAATCAACGTAGGAACACCTTCCAGAGTTTGCATCAGTGTCGGTGCAATGGCCTCTTTTAATGTCACTGCCATTGCTCCTGCAACTTGCAGATCCTCCGTGGTTACGGGGTTTCCGTTCAAATCGTACGCTACGACAATTTTCCCGATACGCTGACGTAAATCTTTCAAATCTTTAGCCAGTGCAATGATAGCCATTAACTCAGACGCGGCAGAAATATCGAACCCTTCGTCGCGTTCGTATCCATTGATGATTTTTCCTGGCTCATTTAACCCAATTTTGACGTTACGTAGTGCACGATCATTATGGTCCATTACTCGTTTCCAAGTAATGCTTGCCGTATCGATTTTAAGTGCCTTTAATCCAGTACGTGCTTCAAAGGCATCATAGCCTTCACGCTGTTCATGATACAAGCGAGCATCAAGCGCGGCTGAAGCTAGATTATGCGCTGCCGTCACCGCATGGATATCACCAGTAAGGTGTAAGTTCAGTTCTTCCATTGGAGCAACTTGGGAATAACCACCGCCAGCAGCACCGCCTTTAATACCGAATACAGGCCCCATAGAAGGTTGTCTAATACATGCGATAACGGATTGTCTAAGCTTAGCTAAACCTTGCGCCAGTCCGACTGTTGTAACGGTTTTTCCTTCGCCAAGTGGGGTAGGAGTGATCGCAGTAACAAGCACAAGCTTACCGTTATCATTCTCTTTTAGCCGCTCCAAACATTTTGGATGGACTTTGGCTTTGTGCTTCCCGTGAGTGTCATATTCTTCGGGTAGTAACCCTACTTTTTCCGCAATAACATCAATAGAAGAAAGTGGTGTGTTTCGGCAAATTTCAATATCTGACTGCATGGATAATCCCTAAAGTGACTCGCAGGTAGTGTTGAAAAACAATCTGAGTTGGAGCAAGTATTATTGTTGGGCAAACGTTTGCTCGGTGATAGTACGGTTTCGATTCGGTATGTAAAGAGTTTACTGCTCTATACTGTGCTACATACTAACAAAATCTACTATTTACTGCGCCAGATCAAAACAAAAAGGCCACCAAATGGTGACCTTGATGTATTTTTAGCTTTAAAGCTGTGATCTTAACGATCCCAGTAAGTTTCTTCTAAGCTATCTTCTCGTTCAGGAAGTGCTCGCGATAGGCGAGGAGAGTGTTGCGTCAACACTTCATAGCTTACTCGGTTTGCATATTTACAGATCTGAGAAAGTGATGAGTAAGTCAAACAGCGTACTTCGTGCTTTTCTGAGTTAGGCACTTCTTTTTGATGGAAAGAGTTTGCAGCCATATCATGCAGTAAAGCAGAAAGCGCCGCATCACCTGCGCCGTTGGTGTTCTTAATCTCTAGTGGACCACCCAGGTAAGGACCAATGTAAGAGTATACCTTCATTGGCTTCTCACAATCTCCTTTACGCATCGCACGACTAAATTCGTATTGGTTAAAGGCTTCAATTGAACCTTCAAGAATGTCGTGTGTGGTTTCTCGTTTTACTTTTTCGTCAGTGTAACCTGCCATGTATAGGCCATTTGGCCCAGCAGTACATAGAACAAGATCGACCCACTCAAGTGCTTTATCAGCAGCCGCTAGCGGTTCTGTCTCGCCTGTTAATGCCGCGCCTTCTTCTTCATTCATTGCAACAACAGATATGTTCTCGCGAATGTACTCTTGCCACCACTGCGCGTTACCTTCGATAACGTATTTTGTGCCTAAAGTTAGTACAACAGGGACATCGTGCTTCTTGGCAAAGTCGATCGCTTTTTGTACCGCTTTCGGCATTGGATCCTCTTCTTTACCGCGCATTAGGTAAGAAGAAACAACTAGAGCTGATGCTTTCTCAAAGATCTCTTCAGGAATGCTTTCCGGAAGTAGTTGGTTCATGTGACCTTCATTGATAGCAAATGTGCGTTCGCCATCTTGAGAAATCAGGGTATAGCAACGACCAATAGGACCATCTACCGTTTGTAGGTGGTTGAGGTTCATGCGTGAAGACGTGCGGCAAAGGTAGCGGTAAGCAAAAGAACCAACTTGAATGTTCTTGGACATCACACCGAGCAAAACGGATTTGCTATCCGCCAATACTGAGTAATTGTGGAGCGTGTTGCCAATCGTGTCACCTGGGTATTGGTGTGTGATCAGGCCTTGCTCAACCAGTTCTTCGTAAAGTGCATCTGCTTTGCTTTCTTCAAGAACGAGTGAATGTCCTTTACTTAGGTTGTATTTTTCTAAAAACGCATCATCTACACGCGCTTCGATATCTACGATGGTTTGACCGACACCAACAATAGTTGGGCGATATAGCTTAGGCGCTTGTCGGATTTGGTTTACTAATGGATCTCGAGCGTGAGTTGGGAAGTAGTGTTTAGATTTACGCTGACCAGGAAACTTCATGCTTGTTCTTGAGTGAGAAAAAAAAGAGGCGGGATTGTATCACAAAAAAATGAAAATCGTGGCGTTTTATTACAAAGAAGTTTGCCCGCTGAAAAAATCAGCGAGCTGGAGAAATTGCGACCAAGATAGCCTAAATTACTGATGCTTATAGTACTACAATTGGTCGCTTTTCAGATTGTTGATCGGTCATTCTCTTTAACAACGAGCTTGGAGCTACCCAAAATTAGCTGCGTTACTTTTTCACTTCAGTTGGCTCAACGTAAGCCTTGGTGCCCCAAAGTGGAACCGTCGATAGGCTGTGCTTAAAGCTACCGTCTGTCTCTTTTGTTGTGTAAGACAGGTAGAGTAAGGTTTGGTTGTCTGCGTCATAAATACGACGAACCTTCATTGTTTTGAAGAAAATACTTTTTGACTTCTTAAATACAATTTCGCCAGACTTACTTTTATCTATTTTTGCAATCATCTCCGACGTGATTTCGCCAGTCTGACGACATGATATTGAGCTGTCACTTGGATCCGCCAAGCTAAAATCGGCTTCGATAGAAGCGATGTGACACGTCACCCCCGTGACTACCTCGTCTTTTAATTCACCTACTTTGATGTCTTTCAAAGTAAACCAACCGAGTCCTACATCAGCAACATCGTTATCTGAACAACCAACCAGCGTAGTAGCAAGCAATGCACTTAACAGCATCTTTTTCATTATTTTTGTCCTTAACTAGGAAAGATATTGATGAAATCTATCAGAGGTTTGCAACTAAAACAAAATTTAGCCAAGGAAAGGTCTACGTACGCTAGGTTTGTTGTGGGCTTCATGCTAATGTACTGCTCTAAACGAAATGATGAGTTAGAGTGACCATACTTTCTCCCAATATGTTTGACTTTATATCGCTTGTCGCTCTGTCTAAGCTTCACTCTATGTGAGAATGAAACACTCTGCACATTTCGTTTTGCAACTAAGGTATCAAAATGAATGAACAACAGTTAGCCAGTATCGAGCGTAAAAATACATGGCTGTATGATCTGGTTGAAGTTGAATTTCCAACACCAGAGAGTCTGAAAGGGCGTGATGTCTATTTCAAAGCACTAGAACAAGCAACCTATCAAGTGGTCGACAAAGACACGCTACTTGAGAGTAATTCTGAATTTAGCTCTGACGATATTTTTCTGGTCGATTTTCACCGACTTACTATCATGTTTTCTGTCCTGCAGTCTCAGCGTTGGGATCAACAGTACGATAAAGATATGATTGTGGAATATCTCACTCAGATAATTCTAACGCCAGATTTTGAATTATATGTTGGTTTTAAATCTGGAGCTCCAATTGGTGCCGCTATTATTAGCCACCTTGAAGGAAACACGCTTATCTCTGATGTCGCGGTTTCTGAATCAAAATACAAGAGTTCGTTTGTGGCGGATCTTGCTAAAAGACTAAGTACCGAACACAAGCTTTTAGATTCGGTGATTATTGAAAGCTAATTTGCGCACTCAAATGCATAAAAAGCAAAGCAAGATGACGATAGGTGATCTTGCTTAGAAAAACTGTAATTGCTCCCCTCTATTTCCATGAAATGCCAAGCTCGTCGTTTCAACAATCCCAAACTTAAATAAGATTAAGCCAACATTTTTAAAATCAGCTAGGGCATTAGCCTTTAAGATGTCTGGAGATGGCTATGGCAATTACCAATATTAAGTGCGTGATATTTGATTGTGATGGTACGTTGGTCGATAGTGAACGATTGTGTTGCCAAGCTCTCGTCAATGTATTTAACCTGCATGGCGCAGAATTAACGATGGAAGAGTGCGTTTCTCATTTTAAAGGAGGAAAGCTCGCTGACATCCTTTTAGATACTAAAGAGCTGAAAGATATCAAAGTCCCTATTGATGTCTTAGAGCCGCAATACCGTGAAGAAGTCCAGTCTCTTTTTGTTCGCCACTTACAGCCGATGGATGGCGCAAAGCGATTAATTCAGTTTTTGGATTCGCATAATATCGAATATTGTGTCGCGTCCAATGGGCCGAAAGATAAAATAGAATACGCATTGGAGTTAACAGGATTGCTCGATGCTTTCCAGGGGAAAGTGTTCTCTGCATTCGATGCGAATAGTTGGAAGCCTGAACCTGACTTAATTATGTACAGTGCAATGAGCATGGGCTTTTTACCGAGCGACTGTCTTTATATTGATGACACACCTAAAGGCGTAGAAGCGGGATTAAACGCTGGCATTAAAACCGTACAGCTATTTAATGGTGAGGCAATCAATCGTGTTGATGATGAACGCGTAATTCGCATTCAACATTTAGATGAATTAAAAGAGCAGCTATTTAGCTGCTCTGTTTAATCTCTTAATGGCACACCGTACTTAAGCTATGGATATGTTTAAGTTTGGACTGTAGGTAAGGGGTTTGATGTAGGCATTGGATGGATGAGAAGCTTTTTGTATGAAATCCGCAAGCAGCGCATGTGAATTTCTCTCCATCCGATGAAATGAGATATTCATCACCCTGGCAGAGTGGGCAACTTAGGTTTTCGATGTCTTTTGTATCTTTGTAATTATTCATATTGTTTTCCAGCAGCAAATTGGAATTGGCAGGATTAAGCATAGCGGAACGCTTTGTTTATGAACATTATTTCATCAGGTACAGCGAGAACTTGAGATTCACTTCAAATATCCACTTGTGTGTAGTAGAAAATATCGACGATAACGGCTGAAAACGGCTTAAAGAAAAGGGCTCCTGAGGAGCCCTTGTTGATCATAAATGCTGCAAAGTTATGCTGTGCGGTAGCGTTGTAATACCTCACCAAGAGACACTGACGCCTGAGTGAGATTAGCTACCCCTACGGTAGATTGCTCTGCAACTTCTCTGATTGTGCTCGACTGGCTGCGAATTTCTGAAAGCTCAGATGCAATATCGTTGGCGACTGCGCTTTGTTCTTCTGCTGAGGTGGAAATTTGGATACTCATGTCCATCAATGTGCGTGCGGATTCAGCAATAGACGTCACATCATGACCAATTTCATCAATAAGCTGGCTACTGGTTTGCGCTTGTTGAACGGTTCGATCAGTGATTGAAGCAATGTTCTGGCTCTCAGTTTGTAGTTTCTCAATCATGGCTTGAATTTCTACTGTTGCCTGTTGAGTTCGGCTTGCCAATGTACGCACTTCATCAGCAACCACAGCAAATCCACGACCTTGCTCCCCGGCGCGTGCCGCTTCAATTGCCGCATTCAGAGCCAATAGGTTGGTTTGTTCTGAAATGGCATTGATCGTTGTGATAACGTCATTAATCTGCGTCGTGTTTTCATTTAAATTGGTTACTGATGTGGAAGCCTGTTCAATATAGCTGGATAACGTCTCAATTTCTCCAATCACATTTTGCACGCGATTTCTGCTTAGCTCGATCTTTTGAGCATCCTGATCGGATTGCATCGTCGCTTGTTGGGAAATGCTGGATACTTCTTTTGCAGAGGCTGTCATTTCTTCCATTGCTGTCGCGACGGAATCGAGTGTTTGATATTGATGAGATATCTGCGTTTCGCTCAACTGCATATCTTTTTCGAATGCAGAAGATGTCTCACTCAATGTAGCCGCATTATTTTTCACACTGTTAACCAGTTCACTTAAGGTGTCCATAGATTTATCTAACGCGCAACCAATGGTGCCAAACTCGTCTCGGCCAGGATGAAAACCAAGGCGAGAGGTTAAATCACCTTCACCAATTTTTTCGGTTGTCGTATATAAAACCCACAGGGCGCCTCCTATAAAGGTCGCAACCCAGTAAGAGAAAAGGGCAAAAGGAACAACCCATAAAAAGCTGAGTAACAGAGAGGTTAAGGCTGACAACTTTGCAGATTCGTATTGCGTGGATACGTTTTGAGTCAACTTAATCACTTCGCCAGAATGCAACTTTGCATAAGCGGTGACAGAGCCATCAACAAAAGAGCTCTCGCTTACGCGACTTGATTTCGATACGCCGTTAATTTGTGGAACATGACCTGGTTGAGCGTCAACAATACCAGAAAGTTTCGCTTCGCTAGCAGAAATCGCTTGTTGTTTAAATTGTTGTATTTCATTGAAGTAGCGGCTTCCAGCCACAGAAGTGAGGGCTACTAAAAACAGCAGGAATATAACCCACATTTTGTCGTTGATAGACATCTTGATAAACAGCCTGTCTATCGTTCTAAACTCAACTTCTCTCATTTAAAGCTCCATTAGAGATAAAAGATATTGACCAAATCTATTGCTATATCGAAACAAAATATGCGAAGTTAATCAGCAAAATATGTAACGAAAACTAAATTTAGTTTAAGAAATGAGATCTAAGGACGCCTATAACGGTATGTTATATCTTTAAATTGACATAAATATTGATAAAAGAGCTATTTCTCTGAAGTGCTAAGTAGATATGAAATCTGGTTGCAAACGTTTACTTTTGATTCTGCTCATAGGTTTTTAAATCTTTACTTCTCGCTGTCATGAATGTGTCATATAAAGACTATAAAAAGGAGTTGTTGACGTGGATATGGCAAGGCCAAGCCGTCAGCAAGTACAAGCAAGAGAGCTTAAAATAAAGGAGGTCACAATGAGCGACCAATACCAAAACGATGAGAGCCTAGAGCTGCTAGATGCGCTTGAAATTGGCATTATCTTGTCGGAATACGTTGGCTCAGACAACGAAGCCGAATAGCGGAACACTCTCATCTCGTCGTAATTGACGTTATACTAGGTTCATGTCACACCAAGCCTTAAAGGCCAAAACTGGCGTCGGATGAACTTTCTAGCCCACCTGCATATCGCAGACCACTGTAACAGCCATTTATTGGGAAACTTGCTTGGAGACTTCGTAAAAGGAGATCCAAGCAAGCTGTATGAACGTGATATCTCGAACGGCATTAAATTACATAGATTTGTTGACCGCATTACCGATCACCATCCTATTGTTAACGAATGCAAACCTCACTTCAAAGGTACTGCGCGGCGCTTTGCCCCTATCGCTCTCGATATGTTCTGGGACCATTGTCTCGCAAAACACTGGAACGACTTTTATGCCGTATCTCTCGAACACTTTGTCGACTCGGCATACGAGCGAGTAAACCGTGACGTTAATGAACATTTGCCGCCGCGTTTTTTGGTGCTCCACAGCCGGATGTGGCACGGTCGATGGCTTCAGTCATACCAAGACCTGGATAGTATCGAATTTGCATTACATCGAATGTCGCAAAGAAGCCCGAGAATGGCTGACCTTACTACAACATTTAAAGTGATTGAGAGTGATTACACAGTATTGGAAGAGAAGTTCTCGACACTCTATCGAGACGTTTTACGCCAGTCGTATGATTTTCAGCAACAGCTTATTGATTCAGCCCAATGAGATAGAAAAGTAGTATGGCTATTGGGGCTCTGGTAAACTCTGCGCTCCAAAAATAATGAGGTTACACATGTCTGTTAATTTTGCTGACTTAGGCATTGAACAAAAGCTAATCGAGACGCTAAGCAATCTAAATATCGTGACGCCAACACCAGTGCAAGAAAAGTCTATTCCACATGTCCTTGAAGGAAAGAACTTACTTGCTGCTGCACAAACTGGTACGGGGAAAACAGCTGCGTTTGGTTTACCTATTATACAAACCGTTCAGCAAAAGAAACTCAACGGTACGCCTCAAGCATTGGTTTTGGTTCCAACACGCGAGCTTGCGCAGCAGGTATTTGATAATTTGAATCAGTACTCTGCACAAACCGAACTTCGCATTGTGTGTGTTTATGGTGGTACAAGCATTGGCGTACAAAAGAGGAAGTTAGAAGAGGGCGTTGATATTTTGATTGCAACACCAGGCCGCCTTTTGGATCATCTGTTTAATGGCAACGTAAACATCTCCAAAACCAGTATGCTCGTTCTAGACGAAGCCGACCGTATGTTAGATATGGGATTCTGGCCTGACTTGCAACGCATCTTCCGACGTTTACCCGCCGAAAAACAGATCCTGTTGTTCTCTGCGACATTTGAAAAGCGAATCAAGACTATTGCGTACAAACTCATGGAATCGCCGGTTGAAGTTGAAGTGTCACCAGCAAACACGACGGCTGAAACGGTAAAACAGGTGGTTTATCCGGTAGACAAAAAGCGTAAACGTGAATTATTGGCGTACTTGATTGGCTCGCGCAATTGGCAGCAAGTGCTTGTATTTACAAAAACTAAGCAAGGTAGCGATGAGCTAGCAAAAGAGCTTAAGTTAGATGGCATAAAAGCGGTTTCAATTAACGGGGATAAGTCACAGGGTGCGCGTCAAAGAGCGTTGGATGAGTTCAAACAAGGTAAGGTGCGTGCGTTGATTGCGACAGATGTAGCAGCACGAGGACTGGATATTCAAGAGTTAGAGCAAGTGGTTAACTTTGATATGCCATTTAAAGCCGAAGATTATGTCCACCGTATAGGCCGTACTGGCCGTGCAGGAAAGTCAGGTTTAGCTGTCTCTCTAATGAGTCGGGATGAAGAATATTTATTGCATGCTATCGAGAATTTGCTTGATCAACGCCTACCGCAAGAATGGTTGGCAGGCTTCGAGCCAAGCCTTATAGAAGAAGTCGAGCCTGAGAAAAATGGTAGTGGACGCCGTCGAAGCCGTTCATCAGAGAAGCGTAAGCTAAAAGCAAAATTAGCGATTCATAAGAACCGTGGTAAATCACGTAACTCTCGCTAAACCGCACAAACTTTGTTCTTACATAGTCAGGCTGTTTTTGCCTCTTCATAAACGTCTAACGTTTGCGGGATAGCGAGTAGGTATCCTTGATACATATCGAAACCGAGTTTTTTCATTAAGTTAAGTTGATGCTCGGTTTCAATTCCTTCGATAACGGTTTTAGAACGCAACGTTCTTGCTAGTGATAATGCATCGACTAGAGCTTTCCAGTCACCATTTTCGTATCTCAGCATTAACGAGCGATCCATCTTTATTATGTCTGGACGAACGCCTTTCACTCGTTCAATTGTTGAAGCATTGACGCCATAATCGTCGATCGCCAATTTAAACCCGCCTTGGCTTAATTCACGAGCTGCTTGCGACAAAGAGGACTCGTCTTCTACGTTCAACTCAAGCAACTCCATGACGATTTGTTCATTTACTAAATGAGATTGATAAATGGTTTGTTTTAGCAGCCAATTGTACGTGATGTCTCTGGCTAGTATTTTTGCTGCTTCTGGTAATACATTAAGAAACAGTTGTTTATTGTGAAAGTGAGATTGGGCAAAGTTTTTGATATGAATTAGGCGACTTAAGCGTTCAACATTGAGTAGGTCTTGAGCGGCAATGGTTTTTGATTGGAAAAACTGATCTGGCCTGATCATGGCGCCATTAGCATTGGTAATTCTTACTAGTGCCTCA
This sequence comes from Vibrio sp. VGrn 2, assembly GCF_009361695.1. Taxonomy (NCBI): domain Bacteria; kingdom Pseudomonadati; phylum Pseudomonadota; class Gammaproteobacteria; order Vibrionales; family Vibrionaceae; genus Vibrio; species Vibrio sp. VGrn 2. The sequence continues at coordinate 106,825 of NZ_RBWD01000012.1, forward strand.
AGTCCAACGATAGAAATATCTTTTTTATATATAGGTTGAAAGACACTTCGAAGAGTGAGCTTTGCGTATTTCGCAATATATTGCCCGTCGGCTTGTTTGCGGATGCAACTAAGGAGTTGCGAGGTGCTCATCATTGTTACAACAACCTAAATCAATGCTTCTACATCAGCGCTATCGCGCTAATTTTTATTTCATTGGCAGTGAATCTAAGTGGGCTCATGAACTCAAGCAAGAATGATGGTAAAAGATGATTAGATTTGTCGAGTGATATCAAACAAATTGATGAAATGACTGACAATCTTCCTAATGCAATTTGATGTTACCATTGTAGTACTGCATACAGTTGTAAGTATTTTCTGACCAACTGTTGTTTGTTCGAGCGACGTAAAGGATGACCAAACTTAATGTAACAAGGACTAATGCCAAATCGAGTGTCTAACGATTGCGTGAGCAGCGATTCGCTGGTGTACAGCGTGATGCCTTGCTCCGTGTATTCATTGATCTGATCGGGCAGTTCTCCCATCCACCAATGAAGCAACTCTCGGCTCGTTTTGCTGCGACTGATCCAATGATCACAAACTAAAAAGAGTAGATCATTCGGTTGCAGCGCATAACCATATTCGCTTTGCCATTCCGTAATTGATGAGAGTAAGTTTTCTCGACAAGATTTTCCCGCACTGACCATATGGTGGCTCAGGACCCAAACCGTGCCTATTTCAGATGAAATACGGTAGTGATGAGGAAGGTCCGGAGTATTTAAAACTTCAATTGGTTTTACCACGCTGTTGTATCCGAAGTGACGGAAAGTGTGTTCCATTCTTCTTGAAAACGCGAGACCAAGATGATGCTCAGTCATGCCTTGGTTATGTACCGCAGGGTAATGCTTTTCACACAGCTTAAGACAGTCGTCTTGAAAATCATTAACACTTTGAATCACTAGGTCGAGTAGCAAAGAATATCCCTTAATAATTAACAAAACGAACTGCAAAAGGTTAGCATAGTCTTTTGAGAATAGACTAATTTACTTCGGCAACTTCTTGATCTAAACACCAAATTTCTCACAAATGATCGCGCCTACTCTTTAAGAGAGCAAGACGATAGAAGCACACATAGAACAAAATCCTGAAAAAGGGCAAAGATGATAAAGTTAGAACGTGCACAAAAAGAAACGCTGGCAACCGCCATTCAAGATTATATGCAGGACGAACTAGATGTTGAGATTGGCCAGTTCGATAGTGAATTTCTTATTGATTTCATTACAGAAAAACTAGGGCCAATTTATTACAACAAGGGAGTGGAAGATGCAAAATCACTGGTTGAACGTAGAATGTTAGAAGTGTCCGAAGAGCTGTATGAGATAGAACAAGAAGTTAAGCTGTAAGTTTCAGTTTTATAAACGATTTAAAGTTCCTTCAAAAAATTCGAACAACTTGATAGATACGGTGCCATTGGCTGGATGTAAATGATGGTAAATAATCTGTTTCATATGACGTAAATAGGTTAATGTAGTGTTTCTTGCTCAACATTAACTTAGGAATATATCTAGGAACTTGAGATGGATACACTGGTAAAGAATTACAACCTTACTGCACGCGTGATGCACTGGTTATCTGCGTTGTGCATTATTGGTCTATTTGCAGTGGGTTTGTGGATGGTCGACCTTAGCTATTACAGCGAATGGTATCGAACTGCGCCACATTACCATCGCTCTGTCGGTATTTTACTCGCTATTTTAACTTTGGCACGCATTGTATGGAAACATGTTACGGCGTCACCAAAGGTAGAAGGCAAACCTTACGAAGTGCTTGCTGCTAAAGCAGCGCATGGTGTTATGTACCTACTATTGATCACCATCTTTGTTTCAGGTTACCTCATTTCAACGTCTGATGGACGCGGTATCGAAGTTTTTAATTGGTTTACCGTGCCAGGAGCGGGAGAGTTATTCCCAGGACAATCAGACATAGCGGGTGAAATTCACTTCTACGCAGCTTGGGCCGTCATCCTGATAGCAGGTTTGCACGCTATTGCTGCGCTTAAACACCACTTTATCGATAAAGACAACACATTAAGAAAAATGTTAGGAGCTTCAAAATGAAAAAGTCACTCTTCGCTACAGGATTAGCTATCGCTATGGCACTACCATTTGGTGCGCAAGCTGCAGATTATGTCATCGATACCAAAGGTGCTCACGCTTCAATTAACTTTAAAGTTAGCCACTTGGGTTACAGCTTCATCAAAGGTCGTTTCAATACATTTTCTGGTGACTTTTCTTTTGATGAGAACAACATTGCTGATTCAAAAGTGAATGTTGTTGTTGATACAACTAGCTTAGACTCCAACCACGCTGAACGTGACAAGCACATTCGTAGTGGTGACTTCATTGATGCTGGTAAATACAGCGAAGCGACCTTTAAAAGCACAAAAGTGGTTGATAAAGGTAATGGCAAGCTAGATGTAACTGGTGATCTAACGCTACACGGTGTTACTAAGCCTATTACTATCGAAGCTGAATTCGTTGGCGCAGGTAGTGACCCATGGGGTGGTGAGCGCGCTGGCTTCGTTGGTAACACTCGCCTTGAGCTTGCTGACTTTGATATCCCAGTAATGGGTGCTTCAAGCTATGTTGATATGGAACTTCATATCGAAGGCGTTAAGAAGTAACGAGCTTCTTTTAGATACAGTAAAAGCGCTCTTCAACGAAAGAGCGCTTTTTTATTACCTCAATCACAATCGACAACATTGGCAAGCCAGTCAGTGACAGCGATTGAAAGCCAACAGACGTTGCAAGCGTTTAATGAATTACGCTGTTTCTAACTCGTTTTTTTCTACTAGGTTTAAACGCTCACCAAAAATCGGGCGTAGTGCTTTTAATACTTCAGTACGAGTAACAACACCGACCATCTGGCCATTTTCAAGTACAGGAAGTACTTGTGGCTTGCTCACTTTGATGCTTTTTGCGCGTTCTTCTAAAGATAAAGACGTCATGCGAGTGGCGATGCCCATGTTGCTCGTTGGGTACAACTGCTCTTTATCGATACATAGGAATTCGACAACATCAACGAGACGATCACCAGCATCAATTGCGACCACATCGCGGCTCATGATGTCGACGACTTTTTGGTCTTTCACCGGAATGTAGTCCTCACACCATAGTTCTACCATCACATCGTGAGCAGAGAAGAAGCCAACCAATCGATTTTGTACGTCTACAACAGGTGCGCTAGTTACGTTGTTATCAAGTAGCACATCTAGTGCGATTGCTATCGGTGTTTCTGCACTGATGGTAACTGGTTTTGGGTTCATAATGTCTTTAACAAAAGATGCGTTTTTCATGGTGAAATCCTTAACTGACGAGAGTGTTGTAGTCGTTGTGATAGAAGATATATTCGCTGCTTTTAGTTCTGGTCGGCGAAAAATACACCAGTTTGCAAGACCAACTAAAACCGCTCCGCCGACGATGTTGCCAAGCGTGACAGGAATTAAGTTAGCGGTAATAAAGTGCCCAATATTTAAGTCTGCGTACTGTGAAGCGGGCACACCGACGGAGGCCCAAAAAGACTCAGGTGCAAAATTCGCGATAACAATGCCAAGTGGAACCATAAACATGTTCGCGACACAGTGTTCAAAGCCACTGCTGACAAACATGGCCACAGGCATGATTGTCATTGCTGCTTTTGTCATTGCATTTGCAGAGCTAAACGTTAACCAAATCGCTAGGCAGACCAATAGGTTACAAAGGATGCCGAGCGCAAACGCCTGAATGAGAGTGTGATGAAGCTTGTGCTGCGCGATGTTAAGCGCATTTAACCCCCATTGACCGCTATCCATTTGATAAAGACCAGCTGCAGTAACTAGCGCAAGTAGGAACATCGCACCAATGAAGTTGCCAACGTAAACCTTGCCCCAAATAGAAAGCATTTTTCCGAACGAGATTTGCTTATTGGCCCATGAGATACTGGAAAGAACTGAGCTGGTAAATAGTTCACCGCCGCAGATCACGATGAGGATCAAGCCCATACTAAATGCTAATCCGCCAGCAAGACGGCTTAAGCCCCAACCAGCGCCAGCGCTGCCAGTAGTCACCGTGATGTAAAACAAGAACGCCAATCCAATGAACGCGCCCGCCATGATGGCAAGACTCAGTGTCATACTGCTGGTTTTGTTTGCTTTATTTAACGCAAATTTTTCCGCTTCAGCCATCATTTCTTTTGGAGAAAAGTACTGGTGATTTTGAGAGCTGGTCACCGCCATATTGACTCCTTAATTTGTAATCGCATAAAAATTCCTTGGTTATTAACTCAAAAATGAATTGTTGTTTTTATTTAGAAGCCTCAATGACTTCAGTCTCAAAGTCATTGAGGCTTGCGGTGTTCCCGAACCGCACAGTCAGAATAAGGAGAAGGGTTTGGTAGGTAAAATTGATAATATTTAGAAACCTCATCAAATTAATTGATAACTTTATGCGGCTAGGTAAAATGAACTCTATTGCTTATTGGGGCATGTTTTTAACGATTGTGAGGGTATGAAAAATACTCACCAATAATGGAGGACACTTTGCGCTACTCACTTAAGCAATTAGCGGTTTTTGACGCAGTTGCAGATACCGGCAGTGTAAGCCAGGCCGCAGAGAAACTGGCTTTGACACAATCAGCGACAAGTATGTCGCTTGCGCAATTAGAAAAAATGCTTGGCAGGCCTTTATTTGAGAGGCAGGGCAAGCAAATGGCGTTAACCCATTGGGGTATGTGGTTACGACCAAAAGCAAAACGCTTATTACAAGACGCACTGCAGATTGAAATGGGCTTTTATGAGCAACATTTGTTAAGCGGTGAGATTCGCATGGGCGCGAGTCAAACTCCGGCAGAGCATCTGGTTCCAGACCTTATCAGTATCATTGATAATGACTTTCCAGAAATGCGTATTTCCCTTGGTGTGCAGAGTACAAAAGGGGTTATTGATGGCGTATTAGATTATAAATATGACTTAGGGATCATCGAGGGGCGTTGTGACGATAACCGTTTGCACCAAGAAGTCTGGTGCCGAGACCATCTTACTGTTGTCGCTGCATCTCATCATCCTTTTGCTCGCAATCTATCTGTAAGCCTCGCGCAGTTAGAACAAGCGAAGTGGGTGTTGAGAGAGCATGGCTCTGGCACACGAAAAACATTTGATAGCTCTATTCATCATCTAATTGAAGATTTGGATGTGTGGCGAGAGTACGAGCACGTTCCGGTGTTACGCAGCTTAGTTGCTAACGGCCAGTACCTTACTTGTTTACCGTATTTAGATGTAGAGCGATATATAGAAGCGGGTCATCTTGTTGCGTTAAATGTGCCCGAGCTAAAAATGGAAAGGACACTTTCATTTATATGGCGAGCTGATATGGCAGAAAACCCACTAGTCGACTGCATTAAACGAGAAGGTCTGCGCATGATGAAAGGTAAGCCTTCGGTATTGTAAGTTACTACTCAATACACGCAATAAACTCTAGAAGCACAGCAATGCCACTCGCTTAATTGGGAGTGGCATATTTCTATGTACAGTACACTGAACTTCGAAGAACAAGTGTGATTCAGGAGCTTTTATGCACTCACTTGGTGACCCATGATTCTGCACGCCGATATTAGCTTCCCAGTCTCGTTAAAGCTTGCTGGAGTGACCTATTGGAGCTATCCAACACACATCCTTTTTACCTAGCACTAGAAATACTCATTCCCTAAATCTGTTGATTTATCGGTTGCGTCAAATTTTTAGTGCAAGTCATGAAATTGTTATAGCCTTATTGTGATCATTATCACCGATAAACAAGGCTGATGTATCTAACATGTGTCCTTGATTTCAATGTATGAAGGCAGTTATTGAGCCATATGGGTACGATAATAGCCAAGCAGGTACGACTACCATGACGACACTTTTAGCTATCTCTATCACTACTGGAATTTTATCTGGCGTATGGGGTTGGATCGCCATTTCTTTAGGTTTGCTTTCTTGGGATGGTTTTTTAGGTTGCACGAGCTACTTTGCTGCGCCAACTAGTGGATTGAAAGGACTTGGTATCAGCTTAATCACTAATATGACGGGTGTATTCTGGGCAATGGTAATTATCCACGGTTCAACTTACGTTGGTTTGGAAATTATCGGTTATGTGATTACCGCTATTGTGGCATTTTTCATGTGTATTCAAGCGAAACAGGCTTGGCTCGCGTACATTCCAGGCACTTTTATTGGTTCCTGCGCAACATTTGCCGCTGATGGAAACTGGCAACTTGTCATTCCATCTTTGCTGCTAGGTGGTGTGTTTGGTTATCTAATGAAAGCGACTGGACTTTGGTTGCATACGAAATCAAGCACTACTTCTTCTACGCTTGCTGAGCAAGCACAGTAGTGAACCCCCGATCTTATTTGTATCCACTGTGTATTGAGTTTTATCCCTCTCAATACCTTTAATCAAAATTAATGATGTTTGATACAAGCACACCAATTTGGTGTGCTTTTTTTGTATTACAAGGCAAGGTGTGAGTGTGAAATACTCTAACTCATGTATTGCCGTTTGCCATGGTGACAACGCGCTTAAGTGTCCAACGCAGAAGTACAGGAATGCATTCCATACCTCTCTCTTCACAGTGAGATACAATGGCCAAAGCTAAGTCCGGTTTTGCATGCTTTTTCAAAACACGGTTGACGACTTTTTTAGCTGGGATAGGGTGATCATGAGGAACTTTGATGATGTCCTTAAAGAAAAGTTCAAACCCATGATTATATAGAAAATGTTCGATATCTCGATCAGGTAACTCTGTAAGTCTATGCCTTTCCTGATCATGATCGAGTTGCGCTCTCACGGCATGCGCGTACTTTTTACCTGCCGGGTCACCATCGGTAACAACATGCCAGTCGATACCGAACTCTTTTGCTACTTTGATCAGTGACTTCAGTCCTGACTGTGCAAATTCAACGATTTGAACTCCTTCCGCAGCTAAGTCATATCCGCATTGACGAGCCAGTTCATGAAATAACCAAACTTCAGTTTCGCCCTCTACGAGTAACCAACACCGTGCAAACAACGCCCCTGAGCGATGAAAACGAATGTGGAAACCAATTCGGCGTAACTCATCTCTACCAAACTTGGCAGAGTTTAAGCTCTTGGCAATGGTTCGGTCTGACAAGCGAATCAAACGCCGGATTGAATAAAGTGGAACCGAGCCAAGTAACGTACCGCTGTTGGTAGTTAAAATCTTTTGCATTGGCAACAACTGCAATAATGACCACGCTCTAGCGAGATGAGTCGGATGTAGTCGGCCTTCCGGGTCTTCGATGATCAGTATCGGTCTTGCGCAGCGTCTTAAATCGGTAGGGCCTTTTGCTTGAAGGTAAGCATTGAGAAGCCCCATTAAAAGCAAGCGGCTTTGTTTATCATTTGTTTCCTTAAGGAATTGACTTAATCCTTTATCAGAGGAAGGGCTCGTATAAAAAAGACCATCACGAGGTTTTCGTGGGTTACCTTTGCTGACGCTGCGGAACGCAAAATAGTGTTCGACAAGTGTTTGCATTGAATCGAGACTACTGCGAATCTCACCCTTGTTTACGTGCCCAGGCATCGCCAATAGCCGTCGACAGGTGTTATTGATTCGTTTTTCAATCCGAGCATTTTTGCTGTCGCCGTTGACGTGGTTTAGATCTGGGAAGCGTCGAGAGTCTCGTAGGCGGATAACAGGGTGAAGAGTCATCAACTCTACGGCGAGTTTCTCAGAGTGGTGCAGTTTCTTCGGCTTACCGTTATGATCCAAAAATGCGTATTCAGTTTTAATATCATACTCGTCGCGAGACGCACTAATTCGATAGTAAATGACCTGCTCACCATCCTCGTTTGTGCACCATGCAGGTTTTATCCGTCGATAACGCCCAGCTTTTACTTCGTTCTTGTCTTGTGCTTTAAAGCAAACAATGATCTGCAAGTGTTGGGTTTGTGGATGAGAAATTGAATAATCAACGTGAAAATCTTTTAATTCGAATTGATACAATGAGCCATTAGCAGGTAGCGCGATAGAAAGGGCATCGAGCAATGATGATTTACCCCACGTGTTCTCACCGATGAGCGTAGTGAGTTCGTCAAAAGAGAGTGAAAGGCGTTTGATGCCTCTAAACCCGGAGATTTCGATGCGTTCTAGTCTCATCTCAATCCTCCTTGCAATTATTTGAATTATAGAGAGTTATTTTGCTACTCCTAAGCATATATTAATTCGAAATATTGGAGTTAAGCTCAGTTCACAAAATTACGAGAGCCCCTTACTGAATAGAGACCGCAACAAGCGACGCTTGCTTTCAAAAGTAGTGTAGATAGCATCGTGATCACTTAAACATGAAATCAAAAAATCACAGTTTCATAAAATTCATGATTCTGTCATGATTCACTTCTTATTATTATAAGGAATGAAAAGAGAGAAGATGAAGATGAATAACAATCATAAGCCAGTGAGAATCAAACTGGCACACATCAATGACACACATTCCTACTTTGAGCCAACGTCATTACAGTTAAAGCTTAAGATCAACAATGAACTCACGCTAGAGCCATACGTGAGTGCTGGCGGGTTTTCTCGCATCGCAACCCGAGTAGAGCAGCTACGAGACGACGCGCAACGTCAAGGGCATGGGATGTTATTTCTCCATGCTGGAGACTGTTTCCAAGGCACACTTTATTTCTCATTATTTAAAGGTAAAGCCAACGCCGATTTGTTGAATGCGTTAAAGATTGATGCGATGGCGTTAGGCAACCATGAACTGGATATGGGTAATGAACCTGTTGCCTTATTCTGTCAACGCACTCAGTTTCCATTGCTTGCTGGTAACTGGGATCTATCAAATGAATCGCTTCAAAAGCCTCACCGAGTCAGCGATAGCAACAATGTGTATAGTTATCAAACGGAGACACAAAGCGCACAATACATCGTCAAAGAGTTTCATGGTGAGCAGGTTGCGATTTTCGGATTATCCATTGATAAAATGAGCGATATCGCGAACCCAGATGCAGATACGCCATTTAAGTCTGCAATTGAAACCGCTAAGGCGACCGTAAAACAAATTCACTCCTCTGGTATTAAAAATATCATTCTTCTTAGCCACTTAGGTTATGAAGGTGATTTAGAGTTGGCTGAACAAGTTGAGGGGATTGGTATTATTGTTGGTGGACATAGCCACCGACTGCAAGGCGATTTCTCATCAATAGGTTTAGGGCAAGATGACCCTTATGGTGTCAAAGTAAAAGATACCTACGTTGTGCAAGCGGGCTTTCATGCTTTGACCATGGGGCACTGCGTCATTGAATTTGATGAAAACGGCAAAGCAACCATGCTGAGTGGTCAAAATGAACTTTTACTTGGCCGACGTATTTTTTGGGACTCGACACTAAACCAACAGCTTGACCAAGGCGTATTCGAAACCGCATGTGACTTTATCCATGGTCAACCTAATGTGGTGGTCTGTAAGAAACACCCAGAGACTCAAGCGATCCTAAGTGATAAATACATCCCTCGGGTAAGACAGTTACAGTCACAAGTCATTGCTAGTATTGACACCAAAAAGCGTCATGTGCGAATCCCAGATGAGTTTGGTGAGAGCGAGCTGGCTTCTTCTGTTGCGCGTTCATTTTTGTACAGCCTAAATAAACGCGGGCATGAGGTTCAATTTGCGATTCATAATGCGGGTGGCGTGCGAACATCATTGAATCCTGGCAACATCACAGTGGCAGATATTGCCGGACGATTGTTGCCTTTTGCCGTTCCGATCGGCTTTTACGACGTAAAAGGCAGTGCTATTCGCCGAGCACTTGAAGGCGCCATAAACAATGCACTCAACAATGATGTGGAAGGTACTGGCTCTGGCAGTTATCCATACACTTACAATTTAAACTTTGAGTACCGAGCTGATGCCCCTAAAGGTGAAAGAATTCAGTCATTAGCAATTTTTGATGGTCAACAATGGGTCGACGTTCAAGACGACACCTGGTATCGAGGCACTTCCTCCGCTTATACCATGAAAGGGAAAGAAGGTTACGATGCGCTACTGGAGATGAAAGACGAGGGGCGTGTAACCAACTTATCCATGGCAGACTGTTTTATTGAACTTCTGACCGATGAGCCAAACTGCTTGAATCAAAGTCACAAACTTTATACACAGCAACACAGGTAGTAGATATTGGTATCGATTTTGCTGCCCTTCAATTGCTACATGCGATGATGAGGGTGGCAGTATGTGGAATAAAGATTGGACAGATACGGCAGTGGTGGTTGCTTGGGTCGCAATTTGGTCAACGTTAGTTTACTTTGTCCCTTTGAGCGGCTTTTGAATTGCTAATAACACGGAAGTTAGAAAAGGAGCAGTTATGCTCCTTTTTTGTGTCTATGTTCTCAAAGACAACGCTCTGACTCCTAAATGTATCATCTTGAGTCACTTGCTGCTCTTTACACCTAATAACAAAAGTTCACGTGGTTGAATCAATTCCTTTCTTTTTATATTTCTTTCTGATTTTTAATAAGAATTTTATTTCGATTGGACAAAGTTTTTTTGTTGGAAAGCGTGACATTCGGCGTTATCATTGCGGCGTTTGGGGAGTAGTTAGCGCAAGTTTACTTATCGTCATCTCGTTAAGCATCAGCTTATCCGGTAAGTAAAGGTGTTGCGTGATTCATCCACGCCGACACTTCAACGAGACCAACGCATTCATTGACTGGCAGCACATGATTATTATGTGACTGCTTGTTGTTATTGTCTGCGGAAGGTCACCAAACTCATGTCCTTCCGCCATGGGAGGAAGCATGTCTCTTATCGAAAGTACCACCCAATTGAGCCAATTGGCACCACTTCAAGAGTCATTAGCGATGTATGGCGCTTTTGGTCTTTTTACGCTTGTTCTTGTTGCGCTTGATATCTATCAAACGCGTGGTGGCGTTATAACGATGAAAAAAGCCATCCTCTGGAGTGTTTTTTGGTTCTTACTTGCCTTTGTTTTTGCAGGTTCTATCTATTTATTCTGGGACTTTTACGCACCGCACAGCACTTATACGAACGATAAAGCAACGGTTTCATTCTTAACAGGCTACTTACTAGAGAAGTCGCTAAGCGTGGATAACTTGTTTGTGTTTGCCATCATCTTTGCACAATACAGTGTGCCGGAGCATTTGCGTCCGCGAGCGCTGCTTTGGGGCGTGATTGGTGCGTTAGTTCTACGTGCTATCATGATTGCGGTTGGTGCTCAGTTACTTGCGCAGTATCACTGGGTGTTGTACCTCTTTGCCGCATTCCTTGTTTGGACCGGTATTAAGCTTGCTCGCGACAAAGGTGAAGCAGAAGAGGTTAACCCATATCCTGAGCAGTTTATTCGCAAAATATTGCCAGTTACGAATGATTACCAAGGAAATCACTTAATCTTAAAGCAAGCTGGTAAGTGGGTGGCAACACCAATGCTGATCGTAGTCGGTGTAATTGCAGTGATGGACGTAATGTTTGCACTGGATTCTATACCAGCCATATTTGCGGTAACACGAGAGCCATTTTTAGTCTTAGCCGCGAACGTGTTTGCACTGTTGGGGTTGCGATCTTTGTACTTTGTTCTGCAAGCGATGTTAGACAAGTTTGTGTACTTAAAACCAGCATTATCGGTGATCATGATGTTTATCGGTGTAAAGATGTTATTGGTGGGAACAGAGTATGAGATTCCGACAACGTGGTCACTCACATTCTTAATCGTTGTGATGACATCAGCGGTTGTGGCATCGCTCCTCAAAAATAAGTCGAACAGTCGCTCTAGCGTTAAAATTACTAATCAAAAAATATAAGTAAAGCGCTAAAAATAAAATAAATAACGAAACTTAATGTTAAAAACATGTTGTTAGTCGAGATGGCTTTATGCAGGTAACGTTAAGTTATTCAACATAATTAGACAGTTTATGACTATTTATGCTGTTATTATTCATTTGTATTTTTGATATTTGTAATGGGCTTGTTTTATTAGATAATCTAATTCGAATAGGTAAAATTTGTCATTTCTTAAACAATAAGAAACTGACTAATATACAACCAACAAAACAGACTACTGCTTTAAAGAGAGGCAATCATGGCACAAGCAATGCAAATGACAAATGTAGCTTTACCAACCTCTATGGATAAGAAAACCTACGCGGTTAACTTCAAAGGACTGATTGCTCACTTACTAGACATTCTATTCGTAGATAATACTGCACCACGCAGTTACTATGCGGAAGATTTGTCAGCTCACATTCAAAAAGATATCGGTATGTACCGTTAATCTTGAAATAATGAATGAAAATACCGGCTTATAAGCCGGTATTTTTTTAGCTGCTCAAACGCGAATAACGGAGCTAGAACTCTATACAGAGTCAATACCGGAGTAGAGGAGCTTATTCCAAATTGGTGTTCATTAGAAATGAAAACGGGGCACTAATAGTGCCCCGTTTTGACTTGTAGAGTAATACGATATTACTTCTTACGGCAGTATTCTGCGATCACGTACATTGACTGACCGCCATTTGCCTTGCCCGAAACTAGTTTCGGATCATCACCAAGGCTTATACCACGGATCACTGTGCCTTGTTTGATTACTTGGTTAGTGCCTTTAACTGGTAGGTCTTTGATTACCGTTACATCGTCACCTTTCTTAAGTTCAGTGCCGTTGCAATCTAACGTTTTGTCATCATCAGACATACCCTTCATCGCCCAGTTCATTTGCTCTTCTTCCATGTACATCATGTCAAGAGCATCTTGAGCCCAGCTTTCAGAGTTTAGGCGAGTGAGTTGGCGCCATGCTGTCACTTGTACTGCAGGAACCTGGCTCCACATGCTTTCGTTTAGACAACGCCAGTGGTTAATGTCTTTTGGCTCATCGATCTCACCCAGACACTTATCACAAACCATGATAGCAGTATCAACGGTCACGTTACCGTGAGGTGGGACAGCGTATGCTGTTAGTTGAGATTCAGAAGAACACAGTTCACATTTTGACTCGCAGCGCGCAAGCAGAGTAGCTTCAATAGACATAAGGACTCACCTTAGTAATGTTATTTTGTGGCGGTATTATCCACTTTATCCTGAGAAATAAAAGGGTGTTAGCGAATTAAAGCCGAGATTTTACAATATTCCAACCTGATTAGGGTGAAGATGTAAAATATTCGCTAAACAAATAATACCTGTATATAAGAAAATGCATTGATTGCTTTGGGTGATGAATTGGTTGCTTCATTTATTGAGGAAGTTAGAAGTTCGTTGTGAGTATTAACTGCGCTCAGAAGTGTGGGTAGGGCCCTCTAAAAATATAGAGGGCATATTGCTAGCGTTCTATAATCTGCACAATTTGATCTTTTGAAATGCTCATTTCTTTCCCATCCATGTCTTCATACTCGTACATACCCGTTTCTTCGTTAAGGTCTGGTTTTCCGTAAGAAGTAATAATTTTCCCTTCATTTGTCGACATAAGATATTGGCTACTTCCGCATGCAGCAAGAAGTAAAGCAGTGACCATTATAGTGAATATGCGCATAGAGTTTTCCTTTCAAACAAGTAAGTTAGGTACGACACCGATTTAACTATAGCAAAGGATATACGGGACGGTTTTTTATGATAGAGAACGAAAAAGCCCAGTCGAAACTGGGCTTTGGTAAGAGAGGTGATACGATTACTTCAGAACGGAAGTATTAGTCACACCCGTTAAAGTGTCATCCATTAAGAAGTCTGTGTTTTCCATTTGCATCTCAAAGTGATGGTCAATATCAGAAAGTGTGCCATTTGGTGAAGCAAAGGTACTGTGTGATGCAGTTGCATTAAACTGAACAAAGCTTGCCATTGGAGACACGGCTGTACTAGCACTGTTTACGGTCGTTAGACCTAGCTTAGCTGCTAGAGGCTCAGTCCCGGCAAACGGTGCATTTGGAACGCTGTTTGGCACTGTGCTATCACCCTCAACCTCGGTCATCAAGAATGGTGTAGTTAGTGAACCAGAAGCGACCAAATCTGAGGCGTTTGTGAACGGGTCGACTGTATCTAGCGTTGTTTGTGCTGCATAGATAAATTGTGAGAAACCAGCTTCTAAAGCTGCGACTTGAGCTTCCGTTGCCGCAGCCTCAAATGCTTCGTAACATGTTTTATCTTCTAGATCCGCACATGATGCATCAGCGTAATTCGCATAGTCTTTTGATGCTGCATAAGCGAGGTTATGTTTGATCTGAGGACCGTAATTGTCTGAACCCAGTAACAAATTACCAATTTGTCCACCAGAGTTCTGTACTGATGCAGAGCTAAAGGTGTACAGCGCATCCGCAGTAGGGCTGCCCAATGTATTGTTTGCTGCTGCGACGGCAGATGTAGCTACAATACCGCCAAGTGAATGACCTAGCATTTTGACTTTTGAACCCGTCATTGGGTTGAAGCCTTGCAGAGGACCTCCAGCTAAAAGACCGCCTTGCGCCGATACTACCAAGCTAGCGCGCAAACCTAACACATCCAGAACACTTTGACGTAGATTGTCACGCGCAACGGCTAAGTTGGAAAGATTTAGATAAGCCAGTACATTCGCATTTGCGGAACGTTGTTCATCTAAGCTGCGCGTACCGTGAATAGGTAAGTCAATAGCAATAACAGCCACACCTGCTTTTACCATATTGAACGCGAACGCGTACGCATTCTCTTTCGCTGAAGTGATGCCGTGTTGATAAATCACAACGTCTGTCGCGACGCCAGATTTAGGTGTGAAGACCAGTACTTCGACATCTTCTACCGATTTAACGACTGGAACTGGGGAGTAGCGAGTCACAATACGTTCATTGTCGAGTTGGGTACCATCGCTTAATGTGAGTTTAGCACCCACCAGTTTTAGCTGCTCTGTAGGATCGGTTGCGAGCTTTGTCACGTCAACAGGGTTATTTGCGAAAACGCCAGTTGATAGCTGCTGAACCATGTTCGCTTGCTCGTTCGGATCCGCCAGTGCTGCACTTAGCTTCGCTAGGCTTGGCATCGCAGATACCATTGGCTGCATGTTCCAGTTTGCCCCTTTTTCTAGATAATGAGGCAGTCTTACCACACCTTGAGTCACATTTACATCGGCACCTGACTTCGCATAAAGGCCTTTAATTGCCGTTTTTGCCGCGTCTAGGTCACTAACGTACTTACTAAAGTCATCGTCAGAGTCTAGCGCAGTGCTAAAGTCTTGGGTTGCACCAAGTGTCATTGTGTAGGCTGTTGATAAATCTACTGAACCTTCGTTCGCATCGTTTTTGTAAACGGCGTTTAGTGTATTTGCACCCGTTGAGAAACCGGTTGCGGTTACACCTTTAACCGCCGCCAAAGTATCACCTACAGACTGAGTGCTGAACCATGAGGAGTAAACGATGTCGTCAGGGTTAACTTGAGCTAGACCAAAAATGCCTTCCACCGCTTGTGTCACCGCTTGAATAGAAGCAAGAGCACCAGTTTCATAAACGATTTCTTTCGATTTACCTGTCGCGTAACTGGCTGATGTACCGATTGGCTCACCATTCACGTCAGTAACATCTTGTGTTACTGCAAAAATGTACTCGCTTGACTCATCAAGCGCATCCATGAACTGGATATATAGAGAGTTGCCTTTTGCTTGAACAACGTAGTCTTGGTTCTGAACGAGAACTTCTTCGATTGGGTTAGACTTACCATCCCACTCGGTCAAACGTTGATTAATCTTGATGACTTTAATACCAGACGGCAGCATACCCGTTGCAAAACCATCGCCTTTAAAGTTCAGAACGATTGGCATAGACGTTGACCATCCATCCATCGTATTCATCGAGGCTCTAGGGTTGGTTAAGGCATCATCACCGTCAGTTGGCAGACCAAGCGTGCCATCTGTTGTGTCCATTAATAAGTAAGAGGGCGCAGGTACATCCGCATTCGCCCCTTGAAGCGTAAAGCTGATAGATGTTCCACGGTCGAGCAGTGCTTGGACTTCATCTTCAAATTGAACTTTGTCGGAAGTACCAGAGCTTGATGTATTATCACCACAACCAGCAAGAAGGATTGCAGAACAAAGCATTGATAATTTAAACGTGTGTTTCATTGGTTTACTCCGTAATCCCATTATTTGAAGGTGTAGTTCATCTGTACCGCGCTGATGTAAGCAGTACCTTCAGAGTCGAACTTGATCTCTTCATCCTGAGCATTTGTCTCGGTGAAAGAGCCTGATTTACTCTTAACAAGTGCAAAGCCTGCATCGAAAGTTAAATTCTCATTCATTGCGTAAGTTAGGCCCGCGCTGTACCAAAAACGGTCACTGTCAGGGATGCTCAATGTGGCTTCACCTGCTTGTTCGTCGTATGCAAAGCCCGCACGGAATGTCCAATCCGCATTGAGGGTGTAAGTGGCACCAATAGAATAACGATTGTTGTCTTCGTATTTCTCTGGTTTGTAGAAACATTGACCAGCAGTTCCATCATTACATTGAGGACTCGTCGCTTTCAGTTCTTTAAATGTGCTCCAATCGGTCTGTTGCCAGCCGTAATGTACTGCCCATTGTTCATTCAGTTGATGGAAAGCCGATAATTCGATAATTGAAGGGAGAGAGATTTTTAAACGGCCATCCACTTTTGGTGATGGAGCTCGGCCTGAGTCGTAACTACTAAACTCACCGTCGTCAAAATCTAGATCAACTTTAGAACGGTAACCAAAGCCAAAACGGTTGTTTTCATTTAGCTCGTACAAAGCGCCAATATTCCAACCCCAAGCAAAAGTTTCGCCTTCCATGCCGACAAGGTTATCGGACTTATTACCACCTAAAATACGGGCGAGTGCGCCTTTGTGACGAGTCAGCTCCGCTTCCGCGTACACTAGGTTGATACCGCCACCGACACTGAAAGACTCGTTAATACGGTAAGCGACATTAGGATTAATGTTTACTGAAAGTAGGGAAGTGTCACCCGCCATGTCACCCGCAGAAATATCATCTGGATAATCAGTAGCAACACCGTATGTTGTGAACATACCGATACCCCAAGCCCAGTTATCGTTGATAGGGCTGATGTAATAACCCGCTGGCACGACTTGTAAAGGGGCAACATCTTTCGCATGTTCTTTGTTAACCGTGTCATACACATCGACTTCAGGATCGATGATAGATAACGCGCCCGAGAATTGAGCTTCTTTGAAAAGCGTCATCGCTGCTGGGTTTCGTGCAAGAACGCTGGCATTGTCTGCGACCGCTCCTTCACCTGAAAATGCTCGACCAAGACCAGATGCTGAATGCTCAGCTACCTGGAAGCCCGCTGAATGGGCATTACACGCAAACAATATCGAAATTGTAAGCAGAGAGCAGTGCTTCTTGTTCATCCTTGACCCTCCTAGGGTGTCATAGTGTTGGACCGAAGTCCTTGTAATTGTTGTGTGATACTTACACCAGTTGTTAATACGTGAAATACAACTGTGATGTAAATGTAATGTTAATTGTATGTTTAATAACTTGTCAAAGTTTGAGCGTATTTTGCGTTTTAAATATGATGCATAGGTCAAACGGTGATTCGTAAGGGCATGTATTATCGTTATATTTTTTAAGAGAATGGTACGACCAGAATTGTTTTGCGAGCTTTATAGTTAAATAACGATCAAATCAAGAGATAGCTCGCTTTGCTGTTTCTTCACTTCACAGGCATAATTCGCGCTCGCTATGTAGTTATTCAATAGACGCAATAGGAATCGTGTTGGAATTACTGAATGTTGAATTTTTAGGTCGTTCGTTAAGGCTCGAAGGATCGATGGCTGGTTGGCAGCAGTTATATTGGGATAACACCTTGGTGTCCCAAATAGATGCCAGTGATAATGTTGCAGACACTTGCCTTCACCAGTTTAGACTCTCTGCAGGGGAGGAAGTCCTGGTATGCCATTTGGAGTGTTCATTAACATGGCAACCGTTTGAATTGAGTTACAAGGTCACAATTAACGATGAGCTTATTAGCGAAGGTTGCCGAAATGAAAAAGACATCGAACGCCAAGTACCAGAAGTTGAGCCGCCAACGGAAAAGCGTTTAAGTGTGATAGGGCTAGTATCACTTGGAATGAAAGCACTCAAGAGTGCGAAAGTAATCAAAGTGGCGCTAGCATCTGCAAGTCTTGCTGCATATTCTTGGCTATTTTCTATCGAGTTCGCGTTAGCTTTGATCGCCTGTTTAGTTTTCCATGAGTATGGCCATATTAGAGCGATGAAGTACTTTGGAATGAAGACCAAGGGCATCTATTTGATTCCATTTCTTGGCGGTTTAGCGCTGAGTGATGAAAAGATCAACACACGCTGGCAAGATGTGGTTATCTCGATTATGGGACCATTTTTTGGTTTAGTTCTTAGCATCGCGTTTACTTTGCTTTATTGGATGACTGGAGAGATGCTCTTCGCTGGCCTAGCAGTGTTTAACGCGTTACTAAACCTGTTTAATCTGTTGCCTATTCTGCCACTAGATGGTGGTCATGTACTCAAAAGCATTACCTTCTCGATGAACACTTGGGTTGGATTAGTCGGCAGTATAGCTGCTGCCTTGTTGGGTATTTTTATCAGCTATTCTTTCGGGCTGACGTTGCTAGGGTTTTTATTGTTAATGGGGATGCTAGAAGTGGTCATGGAATGGAGAGGTCGACATCATAGTCATTTATTGCCGTTAACCCGTTACGGACAACTCTTCTCACTTGCTTGGTACTTGGTTTCTGTCGGTGGTTTTGTCGCTATCATTTGGTATTTTGCTACCCTTGGAGATAGCCTGTTGAGCTTGCCACTACAGATACTGGGTACTTAAACTATTCCTTATACCCATTAAAAAAAGCTCCCAAGGGAGCTTTTTTGCGAATAATAGCCACTTTTAGCAGAAGTTTAGCCACATTTTGGCGCTTTCGCCTTATACGCAGGCAACTTATTTATGGTTGCTTGTAAATCTTTAATACGCGTACTGTGCGATGGGTGAGTTGAGAAGAATTCAGGCGGTTGAGAACCACCGGATGCAGCACTCATATTTTTCCATAAATCGACACTTTGACGTGGGTCGAAGCCTGCTTTTGCCATAAACTCAAGCCCGACAATATCAGCCTCGGATTCCTGTGTACGACCGTATGGTAAAATAACACCGTATTGGACACCGACACCAAGTGCCGCCATCGTCATTTGCTGATACTGTTTGTACTCGGAAGCTCCTATAGCAACGTTTGCCAGAGACAATCCCGCATTTGCTAACTGGCTTTGTGAAAGGCGTTCATTACTGTGGTCAGCAAGGACGTGAGCCACTTCGTGACCAATGACTGTTGCCAACTGATCTTGGTTTTTCGCGACACCTAAAAGCCCGGTGTAAACGCCGATCTTCCCACCAGGTAGAGCAAACGCATTGACTTGTTCACTATCAAAAACAACCACCTCCCAATCTTTAAATCCAGCTTGCGCAGGGATGGTGTCAGTGATGTGTTTGGCAACGCATTGTACGTAGGCATTCGTTTTGCGATCTTTGCTGATTGGGATATCTTTCTTCATTTGTTCGAAAGATTTGGCGCCAAGCGATGACATTTCTTGATCTGAAAACATCAGGATCTGATTACGGCCGGTCGGTGATGCGCTACATGCCGTTAAGCCCGCGATAGTTAAAAGAGCAGAGGCTTTCATCCATACCTTCATAATAGGCTCCATCTAAATTATTTTTGTTTTGAAGCAATAGTATATACCCAAATAGTAACACGATGCATGGATCAAATTATTCATCAACTGGCAAAGAGGCCAAGATGTTACACCTTGAAGTTAGACCTAAGTAAAGTCTATGCTAGCTTCCTAGCACATCGTTACAACCTAACAAACCAGTTTGTGAAACTAAGAGTAAAACAATGAGTATATGGAAAAAGCCCGTTAGCATAGAGATTCTGAATGCTACATCAAAAAATACCCTGATCGAGCACCTACAAATTGAATACACAGATTTCACGGATGACTCCCTTACAGCAACCATGCCTGTATGTAGTTTTACTCATCAACCTTTAGGAATGCTTCATGGTGGCGCTTCTGTTGTACTCGCAGAAACATTAGGCTCTTTAGCTGCGAATTTCTCTGTCGATGAGGGGAGTTACTGTGTCGGTTTGGATATCAACGCGAACCATGTACGTGCAATGCGAAGTGGTCATGTGATTGGTACGGCAAAACCTGTACACCTTGGCGTTTCAACACAAGTGTGGCAAATCGACATAACTGATGAACGAGGCCGATTAGTGTGTACCAGTCGCTTAACTATCGCAGTGAAGCAACATAAAACGAAGTCGGTATAAAGCAAGATGGTGATTGAGTTTTCATTAGGAAAAATCATTGCTACCCAGCGTGAAATCGTGATTAAGCTCTCCGGCAGTGCAATGGTGACCTTACAAGCGCAAACCGATTCTATCCAGTTACTGGGTAGAGGAGCGAACGTTGTTTTATCTCATGGTGCAGAGTGTAAATGGTCTATCAAGCTGGATAATGAGGAACAACTTGTCGGTCTTGCACGAGAAATTGGCATCGATATTCAATAATTTACTGCGTGACGTTTGCACTTTTTGATAAAAATGAGGAAACTTAGCTTATCAACAATAAGATAAGAATTTCCTCTTTATGAGTAGCCCTCGTTTACGTGTTCAGTTCGAAACACTGTTTGAAAAATTCGCCGGTCACGATACGGACGTTCAGCTAGAAGACATTACCGAAGCGCTGTTTTGTACACGTCGCAATGCCCGTATTGTTCTCAATAAATTAGAAGAGGAGGGCTGGATTGAATGGCATCCAGCGGCGGGTCGAGGAAAACTCTCAAAACTCGTTTTCAAACGTAACCGTAGCGATGTCAGTGAAAACCTCGCCAGACGTTATCTTGACGAAGGGAAAATTGGCCAGGCTCTAGATGCGCTTGATAACGACGCGGCTCGATTAACGCAGGTTATTCAGGGTTATTTAGGGCTTCAGCATCGGCAGGGCGAACAGGTGGTACGTTTGCCATATTATCGACCATTGGCGATGTTAAACCCACAGAAACCGATGCGGCGTTCTGAACAGCACATCGCCCGACAAATTTTTAGCGGGCTCACTCGCCTTGATGAAAATGAACAACTTCAGCCAGATTTAGCCCACACATGGGAAGCCATTTCTGATACACACTGGCGTTTTTATCTTCGTCGTGGGGTGCGTTTTCATAATGGTGAACCGTTATCAACCAGTTGTGTACTTGAAAGTGTGCTTGCACTAAGTAGCCTGAACCTGTTTTCTCATATAAAAAAGGTATCTTCACCACAGGAATGGACCGTCGATATTGAACTCGTCCGTCCTGATCGCTACCTGCCTTTGGCGCTGAGTGAGTCGCAAGCAAAAATTTTGCTACCAAGCGCTTTGCGTTCAGAAAACTTCGATAGACAACCAATAGGGACTGGGCCGTTCCAAGTTAAAATGAATGATGATAAGCGTCTTATTTTGACTGCTTTTGATGGCTACTTTGGTTTTCGCCCTTTACTTGACCAAGTGGAGGTTTGGGTAATCGATGAAGCCTATTCTTCAATGGTTTATCCAAGCCTGTCAAAACCGAAGATGGATAAACAAGGTTCATCCGATGAAGTCGAGCTGGACCCTGGCTGTACATTTCTATTACTAAACAAAAACACCGGGATTGCAAAAGACCCACGCTGGGCAGAATTTCTATCACAAACTCTCAACAGTCACCAGATTTACGCGCATGTTCCTCAAGATAAAGTGATGGAACTGGGAGTGTTGCAAGCTTTTGGCCTTAAGCCCGGTTGGATTGACCTTAGGCCAGCAGAGGCGGGCAGTGTGCCGCAGGCTGATAAGGTGATTTCTGTAGCGTATCAGAAAAAGCATCCGATGTTTCCAGTAGTTGCTAAGGCCATCAAGACACTCTTAAAACCGCACGGTATAGAGGTCGAGTTTATTCGTTATGATTCTCAACCGCCCGCACCGGAGGAAGTGGATATTTGGGTGAAAGCCATGGGCATTGCAACGAATCGAAATGACGCGTTGGCTGGCTGGCTTCTGGATTACAGTGATATTGAGAAATTCAGTTCTGGTTACGATTTTAGCGAATGGGCGAAGCTCGTTGATCAGTGGCGTGCTGGTGTTTATCCAGACTTCCCTGCACGTGAGCTAGGACGTCAGTTGGTAAAAAGTTGTCAGGTGATTCCGATGTTTCACTGCTGGTTGGGTGTCAATAAAGACCACAGCGGTGCCTTACAAAATGCAAAGTGTAATGCCTTAGGTTGGTTTGACTTTAATAACGTATGGGTAAAACCTGATATAGAAAATAATCATGGCGAAACCGAATAAGAAACAGCCGACGAAAACTGTCGATATCTATTGCTCAAAGTGTAAAACTCAACTATTCAAGTACCGTAAAGGCGGAAAAGGCGCACTGGTCAAATGCTTCAAAGAGCGCATTGTTGACGATTTCACACAAACCCCATGCATCTGTCCCAGTTGCGGGCAAGAGTTTGCAAGAGATACCCTAGTGAGAGGAACGCCCGCTTACAAAATGATTGGCGGCAAAGTGACAATGAAATAATGAAGGGCTAGAAAATGAGTATAAAACATGACTACTGCATGGTGTTAAGCACAACCAGCAACGAAAAAAATCGAGATCAGATCATTAAAGGTTTGCTAGATGCCCAATTAGCCGCGTGTATTCAAACGATGCCTATTGAAAGTCACTATGTGTGGAAAGGGGAGATTTGTACTGACAACGAATGGTTGCTGGTGATCAAAACTCGTCGAGAGCTCTATGAATTGGTGGAAGAGAAAATAGAAAACCTGCACGAATATGAAGTAGCACAGATCGTACAGGTCCCAATTGTTGATGGGTTTAACCCTTATTTAGAGTGGCTGAGAGAATCGACGCTGAGCCGACATTAAAAACAGCGACAACGCTGCACCAACGGTGTCGCACAACATATCTTTCTGGGCGTCCCATATGTCACCTTGCGAGCCCAGAAAGGCGATTCCTTCATCGCCGCCAGCCAATTCTGCATACCACCATTCGATAATCTCATAGCCTGCTGCAAGCGACATGATCGCAAACAAAGCAAACCAGCAAGAGAACGTTTTGTTGAACTTATTCTTGTGTATCAAGTATTCAGCTATCGGATACGCATAAAGGCCAATCGAAAAGTGCGCAACGCGATCAAAGTTGTTTCTATCTGAACCAATCATGTCGTTAAACCAGTCAAATGGTACTTCGGAAAACGTATATTTCGCTCCGATAGTGTGCAAACAGAGCCAGATGAACATTAAAAAGTAAGCCGTATTACTGAATTGATAGCGAATCGAGATTGCCCAAATAGCAACAAGAATACCAATTGCTGGGATAATCTCCGCAAACCAAACGGCACGTGAGTTAGGTTCTAACGCAGAAAATAAAAACACGATGGCATAAAAAATCGTCAATCCTAAGAGTGTCGAGGTACTTTTCATAGAGTTACTTGATCCTTCAATTTATCTTACAGTGGGACTCCATAGACTTGGGTAATGATTACACTTAATTGAACGGTGTGCAATTGTTATTTTGATGGTGTTTTTGATCACTGAAAATGTTGATTTATTGCCAAACTGCTCAACATTAAAACGTTTGCGCGTGCACCTTTCATTAAAGTTTGATTTACAACATGGCCATCCATAGAATCCGTGATTCAGTCTAATAAAAAAGAAGTAAAGCCATGAAACTGGAAACTGTCGATTATCTTGCTGACGATGCTGCTCAACAGTTCGTTACCTCTCTGCGCGAAACAGGGTTCGGTGTGTTGAAAAACCACCCGATTCCACAAGAGCTTGTAGAGTCAATTTACAAAAACTGGCATGAGTTTTTCTGTTCAGATCAAAAGAATGATTTTCACTTTAACGTAGACACCCAAGATGGCTACTTTCCACCTTCTGTGTCTGAAGTAGCGAAAGGGCACAAAGTGAAAGACATCAAAGAGTACTTTCATGTTTACCCTTGGGGTCAGATCCCAGAGCAACTTAAAGCTGAAATCTTAGAGTACTATGAGCGGGCGAATGCATTTGCTCAGGAGCTATTAGGCTGGGTTGAAGCGTACGCACCTAAAGACGTTCAAGAGAAGTTTTCTATCGCGTTGTCAGAAATGATCAATAACAGCGACAAAACATTACTACGCGTTCTTCACTACCCGCCAATGACAGGGGAAGAGGAGCCAGGCGCTATACGTGCTGCCGCGCATGAAGACATTAACCTGCTAACGGTTCTGCCAGCCGCTAATGAGCCTGGACTGCAAGTAAAGAGCAAAGAAGGTGATTGGATTGATGTACCCTGTGACTTTGGTAACTTAATTATCAACATTGGTGATATGCTTCAAGAAGCGTCGGGCGGTTACTTTCCTTCAACGACTCACCGTGTAATCAACCCAACGGGTGGCCGTCAAGAAAAGTCGCGTATTTCATTGCCGTTGTTCTTGCATCCAAAGCCAGAAGTGGTTTTGTCAGAGCGCTACACCGCACATAGCTACCTTATGGAACGTTTACGTGAACTAGGGGTTATTTAACCTTTACGTGATCTCCTTACAAAGGCCGATGGTTGATGACTATCGGCCTTTTGTTGTTTATGGTACAAAATGATACCCACGCTTCATTCGGTGCCACAGAAATTAGGCCTGAAACACGCGTCAGCAAGCATTTTTACCAGTACAGATGAGCAGCTTTCTCTGAGATTAGTGTGATGCTTCAATATTAAACAGAGAGGATGAATGGAAGGACAACGCACGGTCAGTAGTATTGAGACTCACGCAATAGAAAACCCGTTGCTTTGGCCAATGCTAGAAATTCTTAGAAAGCAGCCTTCCGATTGGAAAGTTCACACCTTAGCAAGCAAGTTGAGTGAACAGGGCTACATTTCGAAATTGGATGATTCTCCTGATAAGGATTTATTCAAACGAAATTTCTTAATCATGAACGCGCTATACCAACTGCAAGAAACGCTTTACCCAGATGCCTGGCTGCAAGTTGAAGCGATGAATATCCAGCTGATGTCTTCGTTAGAAGCTTCGAGGCATATCGTTGATATTAACGACCCTTTGCGTGATTATTATCTGGATTGGCGCAACTACGAAGCGGACGAAGATGAAGTGCGTCGATTGTTGAATGAGTTTTGGACCACTTATCAAAAATTCATTGGTGGTTCGTCTGTTGCAAGTGTAGATAAGACAAAGGCACTGTCACTGTTTGAGCTTAACCCTGATGCAACACCCGCAGAAATTAGAAAGCAGTGGCGAAAACTCGCGCTTCGTTGGCACCCAGATAGAGAGAATGGTGATGCAGAAAGGTTTAGAATTCTTTGTGAAGCGTGGAATGTACTGAGAAACGAATGATTCGGTATGAATAAAGATAAAGGAAGGCAGCTAACTATTAGCTGCCTTTTTTCATTGGATTGTCTCAATCAGCGTATCAAAACTAGCATGATGGCTTAAACTGAGATTTTCTCATGCGGTTAAGCGCAGCCATTACGTCTAGTGTGCGTGGTTTGGCTAAGTCCCCTTGCTTAGGGAGCGATGCATGCCACTCACCAGACAGCATTTCTTCAATTTCCTTCGCTGGGTGATGACACCAGCCTGGAAGCTGAGCGATTTGGAACCATAACCAGCCAATCGTGTTGACTTCATCAGCGGACTCAATCTGTTCCAAAGCGCTAAGGTCAGTAAACTCTTTGCCAAATCGAAGTGACTCTTTGCCTTTCGCATTCACACGGAATTTACCGTCAGTGAGAATATTCATCAAAGCAACGCGATTCAGGGCGCGAGGCGGGAAGGTTTGTAAACGTTCTTCCGATTCGTTATGACGTTGAGTAGGGTGTTGAGCGATCACTTCTTTCGCTTTTTCTGTCACATCAACCGCTTGGTAGTCGTGCATCTGAATGACTGTATCGGCAACGTCTAAGTAGTCGCCTGAACCCCCCATAACGATAATGGTAGAGATATCGAGATCATCTCGCAATTGACCAATGCGATCGACAAGAGGGGTAATTGGTTCATCACCTTTTGCCACCAATGCCTGCATACGTTCATCTCGAATCATGAAGTTCGTCGCAGAGGTGTCTTCATCAATCAATAACGTGCTCGCACCCGCTTCAATAGACTCTTGAAGCCAAGCGGCTTGTGATGTTGAGCCTGATGCATCTTGAGTCGAAAAATCCGCAGTATCTTTACCCATTGGCAAATGGTTGATGTAATTCGACAGGTTCAAATGATGCACGCATCGACCATCTTCGGCGCGGATCTTCATTGCTTTGTCATCAGCTACGATGTATTCACGACCATCTCCTGGTATATGGTCGTAAATCGAACGCTCAATCGCATTCAGTAAGGTAGATTTACCGTGGAAACCGCCACCAACGATTAGCGTAATGCCCTTTGGAATCCCTAATCCCGTGACATGGCCTTTGTTTGGCGCATGTAAAGTCACTTGCAGCGATTCAGGTGCTTTGAACTCAACCGCCTCTTTCATTGGGAGATCACAGTTGCCAGCAATTCGAGGAAGAATGCTGCCATTTGCGACAAACGCAACTAGGTTATTGGCTTCCAACTGTGCACGCAGGGCATCTTGGTCTTCAACAACTTGGCAATGCTCAATCAATGCTGCTTTGTCGAGTTCACGTTCTAAGGTCGCTCGACGGATAAACTTAGGCAAATGGAAAGTCAGTATGTTGTTGGCTTTTTTCCCCAACACTGAACGACCTTCAGCAGGCAAGTTAACTCGAAAACGCAGTTCAATACCTTCCTCGGTAAACAATACTGCGGTGCTATCCAACACAGTTTGGCCATTCAATGAAATGGATACGGAGTTTTCTTGTTTAGCAAACAGCTCAAAACTGCGCGCAATAAAATCACGTGCTGCTCGTTGAAAAGCAGGGGACTCGTCTTTTAACCATTCCAGACCAGTCAAGGACCAGGCGCGAGTTGCACGAAAACGTGACGCGGAAGCATACGGATCTCCTTGTACGTGATCGACGAACAAAGTGAAATCAGTGAAGTCGTATTGACCTTTGATTTGCTGATAAGCGCGGTAGTTCTGCTTTTCAATTTTCTTAAGCGTGGCAGTCAACTGATCCATGAAGATATTGGCCTTTTAATAGAAGCGGGCGGCGATTATAGAAACCACCGCCACCTTAGTAAAGAGAATGCTTAGGAAGAGTAGGCGTATTGTCCGCCTGAAAGACGCTGATTAAACAAACTTTGCTCAAATTCATTACAAGGCATCGGTTTACCATAGAGAAAGCCTTGCCCAATATCACAACCCTCACCAATAAGAAACTGCTCTTGTTGGGGGGATTCAATGCCCTCAATAACCACTTGGAGGTCCAGTTTTTTAGCTATGTGTATGATAGAGCAAATGATCGCACGATCATCGTCCGACTTTTCCATTTGCTGGACAAAGCTCTTATCAATCTTGATGGCATCAAATGGGTATTTCTTCAAATAGCTGAAAGAGGCGTACCCTGTACCGAAGTCATCTAGTGACAACGTCACACCTAGTTCGTGCAATTTGTTTAGAGTTGTGCGTGCTACGATTTCATCGGCAATTAAAGCGCTCTCGGTCACCTCGAGTTCGAGAAAATGTGCTGGTAAGTGAAAGGATTCGAGTAGGTGTTGCACTTGCTCCGCAAAGTTCACGTTTTGTAATTGAATTGGAGATACGTTAACGGCAATTTTGAAATTATCAATTAACTCCGACCACTGTTTAGCTTTGTCTATCGCGGTACGAAGAACAAAAGAGCCAACTTCAAAAATAAGCCCGTTTTGTTCGGCCATATGTATTAATGCTTCGTTAGAGACGTCGCCCAGTATTGGGTGTCTCCAGCGCAGCAATGCTTCTGCTCCAATCCATTTGTGAGTATGGGGATGAACTTTGGGCTGAAAGTACAGCATCAGGTCGTCATTTCTTACCGCTTGCAATAAGTAGCTTTCCAATTGATTGTGGTTGTTTAGCTCATTCGAATGACTTTCACAAAAATAACTATACGCTTCGCCAGACTCTTTACACAGCAGCATGGCATAGCATGCATTTTGAAGAAGTTGTTTGGCATTGCTGGTTTGGTGGGCTTGTACAACACCAATATAAGAGTTGAGGTGAACCTCTGTGTCTTTTATATAAAAGCTTCCCAAGCCAATATTGGTGATATCATCCAGTAGCTTACGCAATTTCATATCAATATCGTTGCCCCAAATGAGTAATACAAGGTCATTCGAGCTCGGCCTCCCGGTAACAAAATAACTCGATTCTCGTTTACCAAGGCGATACCGAAATTCCTTTAATATCTCGTCAAAGGCCTCAAAGCCATACCGGGTTTGGATACTGCGAGCATTACTAAAGCCAATGTTTATCACGAGCAGTGATTGCTGGCTATGATCCAACGTTCCGAGCGTTTCTCCGACAACACTTTCCAGTGCTGCGCGGTTTAAGAATCCGGTTCCCTGATCGTGTGTTTTTTGGTAGCTCACTTGTTTTTCTGCGGCCTTACGACGATCAATCTCTTTTGTTAGGGAGTAACTCAACTGCGCTAAGTCCGTAGTACGGTTCTCAACTCGATTTTTGAGTTCATTATTAAGACGCTGGAGCTTGTGTTGCTGATACACGACGGAGAGCTGCGCTTCGATTGAGTCTTTGAAAGTTCCGAGCAATTGGCGGTAAGTGTCGCTGTATTCATTCTTCTTGGAATCAAGCATGCAGATGGTTCCAAACGTCTCTCCGTTTGGCCAGAATAACGGTAAACCACAATAAGATATCATGCCTAGTTTGATGTCAGGGTTATTGCACCATTCTTCATCCTCGAGCGCACTAGGAACCATGAGTTCGCTCTTATGCTCAATGACATGCTCACAATACAAACCGTTCCCGAGCAGTTCAGCATCGCCAGTACGATAGGGGTTACCTTGAGTTTCACTGGATGTGTTGACTTCAATACGATCTGGATGGATACGCATGATTAATGTGGTGGGTACGTGCGTTATTTGAGCCAGTAAGTTGACGATTTCCTGCCAGCTTTTTTGCATAGACTCAGGGATTTCATAATCTAATGTTTGCAATCTCCCCATATAGGTCATCCTTTACGTGGTTTCACTTCCTGTGAATTTAAAATGTAGACTGCTCTATCTTGTTCTCGGTTTTTAATTAAGTATAGGGTGGCTGGGGCTTGAAACAAAAAAAAGTCCTGAAAAGAGTTCAGGACTAGGAATAGTTATCACATATCTCATACTTGAAACAGATAACAAGCATTAAGGTTTAAGCGATTTTAGCGACTCAATAGAAATGTCTTGCGAATAGTCGACGTCTTCAAAGTTAAAGCCATTTAGCTTCATAAACTCATCTTTAAAGCCTTGGTAATCACCAATCTCTTTAAAGTTATTCGCGTTCATTTGCTCTAAAAGAGCATGGACTTCTTGTTGTACTTGCGGGTCAAGCTCTAAGTCGTCTATCCGGATTAAGCGTTCGCCGTCAACAGGCACTTTATCTTGATCGTACAATTTAGTGGTAAACAGTCGCTGCATTTGTTCAATACAACGTTCGTGAGTACCTTTTTCCTTCATCACTCGATACAGTGCTAAAAGGTAGGGACTTAGCGCAGGAATGAACACACTGGCTTTCGTCACCAACGCCTTACACACTGTTGCGTAAGCACCGCCGTCAAAGTTGGCAAGTTTTAGATTCAACGAGTGACTTGTTTGGTGTAAGTCGATTTTCGCTCGACCTAACGTACCATCGAGATAGATAGGGTGCGTAACGTCTGGTCCCATGTAAGAAAACGCGATGGTTTTGCAGCCTTGTGCAATCGAGTCATTATTAATCAGTGTATCAATCCAGCTTTCCCAGTCTTCACCGCCCATCACTTTGATAGTGGCTTCGGCCTCTTCCTCTGTTGCTGGAGTTAAAGTGGTTTCTACCCACTGATCGTTCTCCAGCATAATTGAAGCGCCAGTGACAGGCTCACCAATAGGCTTAATGACGCTGCGCCAAAACTCATCAGACTCTGGTTTAGGTCGAACACCCGTCGCTAAGCTATAGATGACTAAATCAACTTCACCTTCAAAGTACGTTTCAATGGCTTCAATCACTTGATTGCGGACAGAGTCAGAGAATGCGTCACCAACAATATTGATGGCGGTACGCCCCGCATGATTTGCTTCTTGTTTAAAAAAGATGTTGTTATACCAACCCGCACTTCCAACGCCTTTATCTGAAGGCCCGCGCTCGAAGGAGACACCAATGGTATCAGCTTTAGCACCTCCGAAGGTGAGGGCAATACGAGCCGCTAACCCGAAACCAGAGGAAGCACCAATAATCAAAACCCGTTTTGGACCGCTTTTGATCTGCGGGGCGTGTTTTACGTACTCAATTTGCTCTTTAATGGATGCATGACACCCGTATGGGTGAGCAGAGCGAGCAACAACACCTTGAATTAAAGGGTCTATTCGCATGTTGTTATCTATCCTCGATGAGTGGAATTGAAAATAGATTAACGTAAAGTTAAGTAAAACTTATTGAGCTAGACCATTAAAATTAGAGATGTTTAATTAATTCTTGAGCAACAAAGTCAGCAATCCAAGGCTGTGCATCAGGCTTTGGGTGAAGGCCATCATCCATCATCCACTCGGGTTTGATGACCACATGCTCCAAGAAGAATGGCATCAAGGTAACTTGTTGATGTTGTGCGAGCTTAGGGTAGATATCGTAAAACATATCGCTATAGCGCTTACCATAATTAGGTGGCACTCGAATTTGCATCATGACAACGTCCGCACCTGAATCTTTTATCATGGTAATCATTTTTGAGAGATTCGACGTAATAAGTTTAGGAGGGAAACCCCTCAGGCCATCGTTGGCACCTAACTCAATAAGTACCATATCAGGGCTGTGTTGGGTTAGCAGCTGTGGTAATCGAGCTAAGCCGTTGCCTGTGGTATCGCCAGAAATGCTGGCATTAATAACTGTTACATCTTGACCATGTTCTGACAAGGCATCAGGGAGTAAGCTAGGCCAACTCTTTTCGATCGGCATCTGATAGCCCGCGCTCAGGCTATCACCTAAGACAAGTAGCTTTTCGCTCGCATGTGCAGTAGCGGAAAAACAAAAAAATAGAACTAAGGAAAGTATACGAATCATGCAAACACCTGTACTTAATGCACCTATTGTTCAAGCCAATTTGGTTTCTAAACAAGTCTCTACTAATCAAGAGCAATTAACAATCCTCAAAGATGTAAATGTTGACATCAGGAAAGGAGAAAAAATCGCCATCGTCGGTACTTCCGGTGCGGGTAAGTCAACGTTGATGACGTTGTTAGCTGGCCTTGATACACCAACATCAGGTGAAATTACCTTGTTAGGTCATGAGTTATCAAAACTTGACGATGAAGCTCGCGCAAAAATTCGAGCTGACTCTCTAGGTTTTGTTTTCCAAAGTTTCTTATTAATCCCGAGCTTGAGTGCATTACGCAATGTCACGCTTCCTTGTCTTTTACGTGGTGAAGCCGAAGACGAAGCAAGAGCCGCCGAATTATTAACCGCTGTTGGATTGGAAAAACGTGTCGATCATCTTCCAAGTCAATTATCTGGTGGTGAACAACAACGTGTCGCGCTAGCACGTGCCTTTATGACACAGCCTGAACTGTTGTTCGCAGACGAGCCTACCGGCAATCTTGACCATCAAACCGCAGACAAAGTGATTGAGCTGCTATTCGATCTTAATGAGCAGCATGGAACAACGCTGATATTAGTTACACACGATGGTCATCTAGCAAGTCGATGTGACCGTATTTATCGTATGGAGGCGGGTGAGCTTAAGGAGGAGGTGTAATGTCTGCAGTATCATCAAGCGAAGCAACATCGACAGAAAGAAGCAGTGCAATAAAACACTCGTCAAACAAAAGCCTAATACGTTGGAGTTTCGGCGAAATAAGACAGGGGAACCTTTGGCCTATTAGCGTTGCTCTTATTCTTGTGATTGCGAGCATCTTTGCGCTTTCTGCATTAGCGGAGCGAATGGAGCAGGTGATCGTCAAACAGGGGAAGGATGCATTGACAGCGGATGCGGTGTTTGTGTCTGCTAATCCTATACCTGACACGTTGTTATCCTCGACTGAA
Organism: Vibrio sp. VGrn 2; assembly: GCF_009361695.1. Classification (NCBI taxonomy): domain Bacteria; kingdom Pseudomonadati; phylum Pseudomonadota; class Gammaproteobacteria; order Vibrionales; family Vibrionaceae; genus Vibrio; species Vibrio sp. VGrn 2. The sequence goes on from NZ_RBWD01000012.1 coordinate 138,971, forward strand.
AACCTAGAACGTTCGACGATGACACGATTTGCCACGATGGCATTTAGCGACAATGGTATGCAGTTGATTTCCGTAAGGGCAGTGGACGACAATTACCCTTTAATGGGAGAACTGGTACTAAACAACAACCCATCCGGTCGCGTTAAAGAGAACCAACTCTGGCTTGATGAGCGGATTATGGCTCAACTAGACGTCAAGTCGGGTGACAGCGTCACTATAGGCGATGCCGATTTTACGGTTTCAGGTGCAGTGCTGATGGAACCTGGGTTAAGCTTTAACCCATTTCAACAAATGCCTTCTGCATACATCCATCAAAAAGACGTTGAGAAAACAGGAGCGATTCAAGTCGGGAGTCGAGTTCAATACCGTCTGTTTCTACAAGCCGATGATAAAACGCTAAAAGGCCTGCAAGAAGATACGGTTCTTTCTCCTAGTGATCGCTGGCGCACGCAAGATACTGCCAGTCGTAGCAATGAGGTCTTTGAACGAACGACGCAGTATTTGTCTCTAACGGTTGCGATTGTCATCATTATGGCAGCGACAACATTGGTTCTTACTTGCCAAAACTATGTGAATAGTCGAACACAAACCATTGCGATGCTAAAAAGCCTTGGCGCAAGTCGACGATGGATTGAAAAATGGCTGTTTATTCAAGTCACAATCCTGCTCATTAGCGCCAGTGTCGTTGGGTTATTGTTGGGAAGTGGGCTGGAGTACTTGTTGCGCATTCCACTCAAAGACTTATTACCCGAGCCATTACCTAGTTACGGCGTCACTCCATATTTGGTGTCGTTTATCTCAGCGGTCCTGATCACCGTTCCTGCCCTTGGCATACCATTGTTGGGTTTGATTAAAACTCCAGCCTTAGAAGTGCTACAGCAGGGCAAAGCACAACGTTCTTGGAAGCGAATGTTGCTCGTTCTAGTCCCCGTTGTTCCATTACTTTTGCTTTATGCTGATAACACCTTAGTTTGGATTGTTCTTATTGGTATTGCAGTACTTTTTGTTGTGCTTGCTGCAGTGAGCGTCGCACTCACAAAATTGTTTGCGCGTATTTCAACACAACCTGCCATGAAGCTTGCGTTGAGTCGTATCAACCGCACGCCAGTAACCAGTGGCCTGCAGTTTGGTGCTTTGGCGTTGTCTTTGATGCTGCTATCTATTATCTGGCTTGTGCGCAGCGATATTCTCGCGGATTGGGAGAGAACCTTACCTGCAGACGCACCAAATGTCTTCGCATTAAATATTGGTGATTACGAACTCGATAGCTACCTAGAAACCTTAGATAAAAATGGGGTTACACGGTCACAAGCATATCCAATTATTCGTGGTCGATTGACAGAGATTAATGGTCAAAACGTCAAAGAGATTGAATACGAAGGAGAAGGCTCTGACGCAATACGTCGTGAATTGAACCTTACGTGGGGAGACAGCCTGCCAGAGTATAATGATGTACTTGCGGGTGAATGGACAAATAAAGGGAGTGTCTCTGTAGAAGCCGATGTAGCAAATGACTTGGGCATCGAACTTGGTGACAAACTGCGCTTTGTTATTAATAGCCAGAACTACGATGCGGTAGTAGATACCATTCGTTATGTTGAATGGCGTGATATGAAGCCTAACTTTTACTTTATTTTCTCATCCGACGTTATGGCTAATCTACCGGGTTCTTACCTCATCAGTTATAGAATTGATGAAGGGAACGAAGCACTATTAACGTCTATGTCTCGATCTCACCCAACGGTATCTGTTTTAGATATTCGTACCATGGGCGAAAAAATCCAGGACTTGATTCAACAAATCGTATCGGCAATCACTATTCTTGCTCTTTTAGGCGTGGTTGCGGGATTGCTACTTATCTTCACGCTATTGAGATTAAGCTTATCCCAACGTCAGCAGGAGATTCGTTTGTATCGCACATTAGGCTCAAGTAAAAAACGGATCAATACGACTCTGTGGGCCGAATACGGCATTATGGCGTTGATAGCTAGCGGTGTTGCGGTATTCGCTGCGGAAGTTTGTGTGGCCGCGGTAATGACATATGGCTTCGATCTAAACGCACAAATTCACCCCGAATTGTGGATAGCTTTACCACTGGCAACATTTGTTACGTTGGCATTTGTCGTAATGAGTTTGTTGAAAAGATTGTTAACGCCAGTAAACACTTAATCACTGCAAATGTTATTGAATGTGGAACACTCCATGACACTTTTATTTTAGTTATCCACAAAAACAGTGGATAACTTTTGGGATAACTAAATGGGGTAAAAAGTGGGGTGTTTCTGCAGGCTTTGCGCCATGGGTCTTACAGTGAAATTGTTATTCACATAGGCATAAAAAAGTGTCTTCCTAACCATGTCGTCAAGTACTTTTTTTGCAATTTTTTTCTACTTTAACGCACCATAAAGGCGCAGTTGGATATTTCGCAAACCCATGAACTTTTTGTGATTTTAATCAAGCCCAAACACGAGTAGAATCCACCGTTAGTAAAGAATTTTCCTTATAAAATTTTTAGTGAAGCAATGAAGTCTGAGTTTCCAAATTACAAAGATAAGCACATCGCTGTTGTTGGTGGCGGTGTCGCAGGTGCAACAGCAGCAATTCATTTTGCGGAGCTGGGTTTTAAAGTTTCCGTAATAGAGAAGGGCGTATCACTGGTAAATGGTCCGCCCATTTGCCATTTACATGCAGGTGGCAACTTATATCGAGAGATTTCTGAGCAACAATGTTTAGATTTGTTAGCACAATCCATTGATACCGTTCGCCTATATCCGCTTTCACTGAATATTCGCCCGACGATCATTGCAGTTCCTTATTCTGATGGTGGAGACCCATCCGCACTTATTCCTCGACTAGAGGTGGTGAAAAATGCGTATAAAACGCTCGTTGATAAAGATCAAAGCAACAAAGTGCTTGGTGAACCAAGTGAATACTACAAATTGTATTCAAAAGAGGATCTAGAAGCACTCGCACAACGCACTCAACCAAGTCACCCTGCAACCTTTGATGAGTGGTGTATTCCTTTTGCTCAACATGCTGATCTAGAAGCGCTAAAGTACCCAGTTGTGGCGGTTCAGGAATATGGCTGGAGTGTTTTTCGCCTTGCCGCAATTGCCAACTTAACGTTGAACGCTCTGCCAAACGCCTCAGTATGCACACAAGCAACGCTCAAACAAGCGGACTGGATGGGTAATCACTGGCAACTTGGTTACGAACGAGATGGCATTGATTATCTTATGACATGTGACTACTTGGTCAATGCATGTGGTTTTGAAACAGGATCCATTGACAATACCATCGGTGCCAAGCGTGATAGGTTAGTTGAGTTTAAGGCCGCTTACGTAACCAAGTGGGCAGACTGTCAACAACTGTGGCCAGAAGTTATTTTCCATGGACCGCGTGGAACTGATAAAGGAATGGCTCAACTGACCCCCTATGGTAATGGTTATTTTCAGCTTCACGGCATGACGAAAGGAATTACGCTATTTGAAGATGGCTTAGTTGAGAGTACGCCGTCTTCTGCTCAGCCTGAACTGCCAGTACCTTTACTCTCAAAGATACGTAACGGTTGGCGAGAAGAAGTCTTAGAAGAACGAACCAATAATGCTATTAAACACATGGCGCAGTTCATTCCCGACTATCATTCTGCTATCAAAGGGGGAAAAGCCCTGTTTGGTGCCCAGCAAATTCCTGGAACGGATCCGGTACTCAGGGCAGCCGATGTGACCTTTGAAGACAACCATTACGCACGAATAGAAGTGGTAAAAGCGTCATCAACACTACTCGCAGCGCAAAAAATGCTTCAGTTCTGGTTTGATATCGAACCTAACCAAAACGTGGAATCACAACATCCAGTCGCTGTGCATTGGTCTGAGCAAGAAATTGAGCAGTACGCGATTAAACTCACGCAAGAGCGAGACTATCCGCAAGCGTTAGCAGAGCGTTATGGGATGCCGGCATAACAGTTACGTATGGGCTCAGAGGTTGTATTAATATCCAAAAAACTGAGCCCATTGGCACCATACTTCTTGCAAGCTTTGTCTATCTCCTTTCACAAAATTCACTTTTTGCCCGGGTTTCGCCTGTGCCAACCTTGGCAGGTCAATACGTGCTACACAGCCAAACTTAGGATAGCCACCGATGGTTTGGTGATCGTTGAGCAACACAATGGGATTACCATCGTTAGGAACTTGAATCGATCCTAGCGCAATTCCTTCCGACAGTACGCCTTCGTAAGGCGGTTTGATTTTGTTTCCCTCAAGACGATAGCCCATTCGATTTGAATCAGGGGATATGGTGAATGCGTTGCTATAAAAGGCTTGGCGAGTGTCTTCATCAAAGTCCTCATTTTGATAGCCTTCAATCACTCTCAGCTTAATGGGTAAGTTGTAATCCGGCTTAAAGCGAAATGTCATCAGCCTTGGTTTGTGTTTCGGTAAGTTATGAGGAAAAAAGGGAAGAATATCGCCTGCTTTTAAAGCGCCACCATTTGAGTCATAACCACCAAGAGATTCTCTCGTGACTGTAGAGGCACTTCCTAAGTGCTGAGCAATATCGAATCCACCTTTAACCGCAAGATAGGATCGAAGTCCATTTTTTGCGACTCCGAACTGCAGCTTCTGCCCCTTCTTCAACGTAAAGTCAGACCAATTTGAGATAGGCTCACCATCTACTTTTGCATTCAAATCACCACCACATATTGCAAGATGGCAGTTATGTAGTGCGACAAAGCAAGCGTTACCCAAAGTAATTTCAATCGCTGCACAATTGACTACGTTACTAAGTAAATGGTTTGCCCAACTGTGGGCGTAATCATCTACGGGGCCACCTTGAGTCACGCCAATATGCGCTAAGCCAAAACGACCAAAGTCTTGAATCAAAGAAAGTGGCCCTGACTTTTCCACCAGCAATCCAGCGTAACTCATAGAACACCTCCTAACTCGATAAACTTTTGTTTGGAAATGGCATCAAACGTGACCTTGTCACCTACTTCAAACGGTATAAATGGTGGCGTATCAGAGAAAAGGGGAAGCGGGCTTCTACCGATAATGTTCCATCCGCCAGGACTATCTGATGGATAGACGGCCGTTTTAGAGTCTGCGATTCCCACACTTCCGGCTGGTACTCGCGTTCTTGGTGTAGCTAACCTTGGCATATATAATTGAGTATCGACATCGGATAGGAATGCAAAACCCGGAGCAAAACCAATCGCTGAAACCGCATACTCGGCTTGAGTATGTAAGGAAATGAGCGCGTCTAATGATAGTCCACGATCTTGAAAGCGGGGCAAATCTAGCGCGGTTTCTTCGGAGTAGTATACGGGAATAGTGATGTGGTTAGGTTGAACAAGACTGAGCGATTGAGTATTAAACTGACGGCTCATTTGATGCAGTTTATGCACTAAATCTTTTTCATTGATTCGAAAAGGCAAGTAATCAATGAGGATGGTTTGATAGGAGGGGACCACATTCATAATGATTGACGCTAAAGTGTCTTTGATGTTTCGAGCAAGTTCTCCGACCGCATTTTCAGAGATACTCTCGTCAAACTTAATGAAAATACTGCACTCGGAGATCAAAGAAATACTAAATTTCTCTTTATGCATTAATTTCCTCCCGCGTATAGGCTTTGGCGGATCTTTTGGATCAGCGCGATCGACTCTTCATTATCACCATGAACACAAATCGTATCGGCTTCCAGTAAAATGTAGCCGCCAGAAGCGGTTTTGACACGACCAGAATCTGCTAACGTACGGACTTGCTCAAGTATCGCATGCTCATTCTTTAACACGGCATTAGGCTGTGTCCTAGGTGTAAGTAATCCGTCATCTTGATACAAACGGTCTGCAAATGCTTCAAACAGCAAGGGAACGTCATAATCATCTGCGATTTCTAAGTATTTTTCGTTTTCCTGTGACGCTAGAATCATTAACGGCACTTTGAATAAAGCTGCCGCCTTTACGACTGATCTAAATATCGCATCACTTTTCATCATGTCGTTGTATAACGCGCCATGAGGCTTTATATAGCTGATATCTGTGTATTGAGCCCGACAAAGTGCCTGTAAAGCGCCTACTTGGTATATAACCATGTTAGTAATTTCATCACCCGTCATGTTTATACTGCGCCTGCCGAAGCCTTGGAGGTCGGCGTAGCCCGGGTGTGCTCCAATATCAACATCGTTGTCGTTGGCGAGACTGATAGTGTCGTGCATGACATTAGGATCGGAAGCATGAAAACCACACGCGATGTTTGCCATATCAACATGAGGCATAACATCTTCGTCTGCCCCCATAATCCAAGAGCCAAAGCTCTCACCCATGTCACAGTTCAATGTAAGTTGCTGTTTATTCAATGTCATACGTTTTATTTCTACACAAGCAATGGGTTCACGATGCAGGAAAATGCATCTAGGTTCAGTGACTCACTTCATTCTTCTATCATGAAAGCGAGGTTTATGATCTGATGGCTGACGAAAAAGATCACTTTAGTCCATAAAGATGTTGCCGTTATTTGAGTTGATCCGAATTTTAAGGTATTTCGTTCCTTTTCCATCCAATTTTTGAGAATTTAAGGTTATTTTGCATTGGCATCGTGTTAATCTTGTCGCCCTTAATGGGTAATAGATTGCATAACAACGCTTCTGTCATTTTTAGTGGTTGTCTGCGACAGGAATACATATGTCATTACGAGCAAAGCTTATTTGGCCAATTTTGGTCTTTATAACGGCTATCTTTGTTATCTCAAAAGGTTATACCTCGTATACTGCATACCAATCGTCTAAGCATGAGTTGGTCGAACAAACGAGAAAGTTGATTAACAATGTTTCTTTCTCAATTAAAGATGCGCTAACGACAAAGAACAAGCAAAAAGCTCAAACTACTCTCATCAACTTTTTAAACCAGCCGAATGTTACGCGGGTTAAACTTTACGACCAAGATGATCAGCCTTTCGTTGTTCTTGAAGGAAGTGGGGTATCAGCTCCCGTCCCTAATCAAACTGAAAGAAGCAAGTTACACGCGCTAGGTTATGCCTTATCAGCCAAATTTCTTTATGTTCTAGAACCGATTATTCACGATGGTCGTGTCATTGGCAGTATGAGGGTTACGCTTTCCCATCGTCCAATCATAGAAGCCCAACAATCTTTACTTCAAGATGGTGCTGTACTTCTTCTGTTGCTGTTCGCTGGTGGCACTATCTTTTACATAAGTATCAATAGGCTTGTTCTCAAACCTGTCATAGAACTGAGTCATACGATAGAGAGTGTGACACACGGACAAAATACGGATACTCAAGTTCGCTATTACTCCAAGGATGAAATTGGAGAACTCGCACATTCCTTCAATCAAATGATGAACAAGTTGACAACACGCGAGAAACAGCGGCAACACTCATTAGAAATGTTAGAACAAAAGCGGGCGTTTTCAGAAGAAGTCATTGAATCTGTTCAACATGCATTAGTTATTACCGACAACTTCGGGCGTGTTATTTACTGTAATACTGCGACTCGGCAGATATTTCAAAAAAAGTCAGAGGAACTTGAGCATGCCAATATCCGTGATCTAATTAAAACGAAAACACCGAATGAGCTGAGCCAAATCCTAAGTAGGGGGTTAGAGTGCGATGACATTCACCTCAAAAATGCAGACAACGAACAGCAGTTGAGTTTAACCAGTCGTCGTTTGTCCACACATGGACACTTATTGTTTTCGATTCAAGATATCACCGAAATTGAAGAGGCCATGAGCAGGCAGCGTGTTGCGGGGCGTGTTTTTGAGAGCAGCCAAGATGGCCTCATCGTTCTTAATCATCGAGGTGTTATCACAATGGCTAACCCTGCGGTCACTAAGTTAGTTGGACTAGAGATGGATCAGCTTATTGGGAAGTCATTTATCCAAACACTTAAGTGGCGCAAGTTGCAGGAAATGATGCCTAGCATCATTGAATCGATAGAAAACTACGGGGTATGGCAAGGGGAAGTTATTGAACAGAACCATCTTGGCCAGTTTGTGCCGATGTTTGCAAGGGTTAATCGCATCGTTAAGTGTGAAGACCATGGGTTCTACGACCTGGTCATTGTTCTTACCGATCTTTCTGGCGCAAAAGAGATGGAACGGCTTGAGTACTTAGCTCATCACGATGCATTAACGGGGTTAGCGAATCGCTCTAAGTTCCATTTAGAGTTGGAAGAATTAGTACAACGGTCGGGATACTTACGTGACGAATTTGCGGTGCTTTACCTCGATCTCGATGGTTTTAAAGAGGTTAATGATACTTATGGCCATGACGCAGGTGATGAAGTTCTGAAAAAAGTAGCCGAGCGTCTAACATCTGCGACTCGACATAGTGATTTAATCGCAAGACTTTCGGGTGATGAATTTGTCATGTTGGTTAATCCTGCCAACCAAAAAGTCGTCACCCGAATTGCAGAACAACTGCTCGAAAGCGTATGCACACCAATCGAGTACAAAGGTAACTCGCTCAAGGTTGGCGTTAGCATCGGCGTAAAATTGGTCGGTGTTAATGAGCGAGATGCCACTCGAGTGTTAAAAAGTGCAGATACTGCAATGTATCAAGCTAAAAAAGCCGGAAAAGGCCAAGCAATATTAATGGGATGCGAATTGCAGGAGACAGTTTAAATCGTAACGTCAAAGCTTTAAACTAAACCCATTCGCGTCAGAAGGAATGATAAAATGAAAGTACTTGTTACGGGTGGTATGGGCTATATTGGTAGCCATACATGTATTCAAATGATCGAAGCTGGTATGACGCCAGTGATTCTAGATAACCTGTACAACAGTAAGTCTACGGTCTTAGATCGCATTGAAAAGGTATGTGGCGTAAAGCCAACCTTCATTCAAGCCGATATCAGAGATAAATCGACAATGGTAGAGGTTCTAAAATCGCACGATATCGAAGCGGTTATCCATTTTGCAGGTTTAAAGGCCGTCGGTGAGTCCGTAGCAAAACCCCTAGAGTATTATGACAACAATGTGAATGGCACTTTGGTATTGGTTGATGCAATGCGCGAAGCTGGAGTTAAATCGTTGGTATTTAGCTCCTCAGCAACTGTCTATGGCGATCCTGCATCTGTTCCAATCACAGAAGACTTTCCAACTAGCGCAACTAACCCTTATGGACGCAGTAAATTAATGGTGGAAGAATGTTTAACGGACTTCCAAAAAGCGAATCCAGATTGGAGCATCACACTTCTTCGTTACTTTAACCCTGTAGGTTCACATCCAACTGGTGAGTTAGGTGAAGATCCTCAAGGTATTCCAAATAACCTAATGCCGTTTGTTTCTCAAGTTGCAGTGGGCCGCCGAGAGTTCCTCTCTGTATTCGGTAGCGACTACCCAACGAAAGATGGCACCGGCGTGCGTGACTACATTCATGTGATGGACTTATCCGATGGTCACGTCGCTGCTTTGGAAAAAGTAGGCAACAAAGCTGGCCTTCATGTCTATAACCTTGGCACTGGTAATGGCTACAGTGTGCTTGAAATGGTGAAAGCATTTGAAGCCGCAAGTGGTAAAGATGTTCCATACCAACTTGTTGAACGTCGTCCAGGCGATATTGCGGAGTGTTGGGCTGATCCATCAAAAGCAATAAATGAGTTAGGTTGGAAAGCGTCTCGCACTCTAGAAGAAATGACTGGTGATACATGGCGTTGGCAATCTAACAACCCTCAAGGTTACCCAGACGTCTAATTTTGATTTACATAATAATAACAAAAAGACGCATAATTGCGTCTTTTTTGATCCAAATCGGAAAAAATCGTAAATTACTGGTTAAAAGGTAGCAAGTCTATATAGAGCTGTTAAACTATGTCCGACTCTTAATTTGGGTTATAAATTTTCTCATAGCTATTGGGGTAGTTCATGGAACTCGGTCTGATCATCACTTTTATCATTGCAGCAGCAGTAATGGTGAAAAAAGAGATGGCAAAACAGTAAACTTTCATTTTTCATACTTTTCTTTACATTTTTGAAATGAAAGCCATAAAAAAGCCAGCATTACGCTGGCTTTTGTGTTTTTAAGGTTTAGAACTCGTATTTAACACTAATGTTGTAATTACGCTCAGCTTGCGTTTTATCTCGACTTAACTCAGTCTTACCGCGAACATCGTTCCAAAGATGGTATTCTTCATTCGTCAGATTCATAACACCAGCATGAATGGTTATATCTTTCATTGGTTTGTAGTACGCCGTTAAGTCAACGACTGTCGCAGACGGCAAAGCAACTTGGTCTTTGATTCCGCCTTTATCACCATCAGAGTTGATATCACTGTTCGATTTCTTAGCCGTGTAGTTTACTTTTAGGCTTGTCCCCCAAAGTGCATTTGGTGAATCGTAATTTACCGCTGCCACTGCATTCCATGGGTTGACGCTATTCAATGGGTTACCATCACCATCTTCACCTTCTGTGTATGCTGCAACAAAACGAGTTGTCACGCCTGATGGAAGACCGGCAATAGCATGCCAATCAAGACGGTTAGAGAGCTCAACCCCTTTAATATTTGCTTCATTAATATTGATATTTGTGAATTCAGTTAAACCACCATTATTTGATGACGTTTGCTCAATAAAGTCACTGTAATCACTGTAGTAGAACGCTACTTCAGTTGCAGACGCTGCAGTGTTATGACGGTAACCAAGCTCATAAGACAAACTCTTTTCAGATCCCAAATTTGGGTTAGGGCGGTTAATATAGCCATGAGACGGATTATCGTAGGTGTAGTAAAGCTCGTCGAACGATGGCGCTCGAAACCCTTGGCTCACTTGCGCGAAGATCGTGCCAGGTTGCGATATAGAGTAAGTTGCTCCTAAACGACCAGTTAATGCAGAGTCGCTAAACTTCTCGAATGACTCTTCAGAGGTGTTGGAAGGATTAGTAGAGAAGTAATCGTAACGCACACCTGGAGTCAGAATTAGCTTGTCATTAAGAAGTGAAATTTCATCTTGCAAGAATAAACCAAAGCTTTCTTCTTTTGCATCCGGAGTGTAAACGTAAATGGTATCTGGCGTGCCGGGATCGGAATTCAACTCGCGATTGGTATTACTGATGTCACTATGTTTATACGATATTCCGTAAACAATATAGTGATTTTGAATCTCTTTATCTAACTGAGTTTCGAATTCAAATTTGTCTTCAGTATATTCATAATCTTTTTTCTGTTGGTTGTCACCACTAGGCGGTACGTAAGGTGGATAACCTGGGCTGGCTTCGATAAAGCGATTAGACACGCCGTTTTCTTCTTTACCAATCCATGTAAGCTTGGACGTGATCGTATCCGAGATAGCTGCATCTGCAAACCAAATGTGCTTGAGCCCAATGCGATTTTGCTTGGTTGTGTCTTCAGCGTTGAAGTTTTTGTAACTTTTATGTGCGATCTCTGAGTCAGTCTCGTTGTAAATAACTTCTCCCAAGAACTCCAAGCGATGAGCGTCATTCAATTGAGATTGAAGTTTTACCAATAGATCGTTTTTGTAATAATCTTGGTTGTCCACAGAATAGTTATCGTAAGGTGCCTTAGAGAAATTTTGTAGATCTCCACCATCACGTCGTGTAAAGGCAATAAGTGCTTCTGTATTAGCGAAACGCTTTGCTAAAGCTACATGCTCACTAAAAGAGTTATCTTCCGATGAATAAGAAAGTTTTGCTTGACCACCAAAGTCTTTACCATCTTTGAGGAAATCCTTCGGATCTTTTGTTTCGAATGCGACAACACCGCCAATTGCATCACTACCATGTAGGCTAGAAGCTGCACCTTTAACAATTTCGACACTCTTTAGCATATCAGGGTCAACAGTAACGGCACTAGAATTGATAAACGAATATGGTCCACCGCTGAATACACCTGGTTGAGATGCACCGTCTACTAAGATTTTAACTCGTTTACCTTCCGTCCCGCGAATGTTAATACTTTGAACGCCTTGGCGTTGAGTGCCATTAACAGTAACTCCTGGCGTATACTCGAATAGATCATTCAAGTCCTTTACCATGTTTTCTTCGATTTCTTTCTCAGAAATAACGGCAACAGACGCAGCAACCGTATCCATGGTTTGGTTGGTACGGGTTGCCGACACAACGACTTCTTCAAACTTAGAAACTTCTTCCGCATAAGCAGTCTGGGAAAGGGCAATCAGAATAGAGGCTGACAAAATTGTTTTTTTATACATTGGCTTCAATACCTTAGATCCATAATAGGTAACAACAAACGGATATTAATGGATCTAAATAATAATTACTATCACTACCGTTATCACTTGTAGCTTTATCCTGAATAGAACTCTTAGGTTATGAGCATTTCTAGTCTTTAGTTATCAGTGTGTTATATTGTTTAACGTTAGTTCTTGGTAAGATCATCCAAATACAATCAATGTGACAAAAATCACATTAAGAGAGGCCATGTGCAGAGTCCAATTACGTTAGAAGCGCTCCATATTCTGGATGCCATTGACCGAAGAGGGAGTTTTGCAGCTGCTGCGAATGAGTTAGATAGAGCCCCGTCATCACTGAGCTATCAGATCCAGAAACTCGAGCAAGACTTAGACATCATTATCTTCGATCGCTCTGGCCACAAAGCCCATTTTACTGAAGCAGGAAAGCTCATCCTTGAAAGAGGACGAGCCATTTTACAAGCCAGTGAAAAGTTAGTGAATGATGCAACGTTATTGGCGAATGGTTGGGAACTGGATATTACCATTGCCTTTGATGGCATTATTCCTATATCCAATTTCTTCCCTATGGTTGATGCATTGGCTGAAGTCAGCTCAACACGAATCAGACTGCAAGAAGAGATCTTGGCTGGTAGCTGGGAATCGCTGAATACAGGTAGAGCGGATTTACTGATTTGCCCATCACTGGATACACTTCCTCAAGAAGTCAAATCAGAAAAAATTGGTAAGATGAGCATGTTTTGGGTAGCGGCAGCTGATCACTATGTTCACAAGCGTAGTGGTAAGTTTGATGAGGCGGCGCGAGAAAAGTACCGAATCATTGCCATTGCAGACACTGCACGCGAACAACCCGCGCTCTCAATTAATATCATTCAAAAACAGCCTCGCTTGACCGTCACCAACTTTACGGCAAAAGTAGATGCGCTCACTGCAGGTTTAGGCATTGGTACGTTACCAAGCCAAATTGCACAACCTTTGATTGATAGTGGCGTATTGAAGCGAATCGAAGGTACAGAAGAGCAACCGATGGATATTATCTTAGCATGGCGCCGAAATACCATGGGTGAGGCGAAATCCTGGTGTATTCAATACTTGAAAAAGAATTGGAAACTAAAGTAACAACGTAACTTTTACTTCTTAGGTTCCCATTGCTTATCGAATCTAAGAAGTAAAGTTATCGCTAATGCTTTATTTTTCAATTTAAAGGAAGCACCATATCTGCCGTACCATCGGCAAACTGAACATCGACTTCAAATCCCAGGTTTTGAGCTAACATCAACATCCCTCTGTTTGTAGGCATGGTCATTCCAGACATTTGCTTTGTGCCTTTAATCTTGCAATAGCTGATAATTTTCTGCATCAGCACTTTACCTAAGCCTTTTCCTTTCAAATCTGAACGAACCAAAATAGCAAACTCAGCATCACTATTATCTGGAGTAATCAATGCGCGGGCTACGCCTATGATAGACGGTCCGTCGGTATTAAACGCTACCGCAACAAACGCCATTTCGCGGTCATAGTCGATTTGAGTGAAGTTTGCCAAAGCCTCATGGTTGAACTCACCAACCTCAGAAAAGAAACGCTTATACAGATCTTCTTTCGATACGCTATTAATGAATTGAGCATGCAGCGGCTCATCTTCAGGCAGGATAGGGCGAAGCAGGATAGGTTGGCCATCTCGAAGCGTTACAGTTTCGACAAATTCTGCCGGGAAAGGACGAATCGCCAGACGTTTTTGCGCATCTCCCTCGTATTTACACAGTGTGATGTCCGCATCGAGGATAGTTAAATCGCTTCCCGACACCAATACTGGATGGATATCCAGTCTTTGTATTTCTGGCAACTCAACCGCCATTTGGGAGATACGAACTAAGAATTTCGACAACTCACTGATATCGAGCGCATCTTTGTGTTTCTGCAGGCGAATCTTTCCAGACTTTAAAGCAACAACGACAAGGTAGCGTGCAAGCGTCATGTTCAAAGGAGGAAGTGCAGCGACGGCATCTTGGGCTATATTCCACTCAGAGCCGCCTTGACCAAGCAAGATCACTGGTCCAAAGACTTTATCTACTGCAATACTAATCCGTAGCTCTTCAGCGCTGCCGAGCTTTGCCATCCCTTGTACCAAGAGCCCATGTACATTGGCGGAAGGGTAACTGAGCTTTACGGTATCTAAAATGGATAGCGCTGCGTTGGAAACTTCTCGACTGTTTCTTAAATTTAGAGCGACACCGTGAACATCCGATTTGTGAGGAATGTCTGGAGAACGCAATTTAACCGCAACAGGGTATCCAATATTTTCTGCCATATGAACAGCTTCAATGTCGTCAGATGCTATCCACGTAGGCAAAACGTTAAACCCGAACAGCTTAAATAATGGGCTGGTTTGATGCGTGTCCAAGGTAACTGTGTTTTTATCCAGTAGTCGTTCGTTTACCCATTCTTTTGCTGAACTCACACTTCCAGAATGTAATGGCTCTGCCGTCGTTGGCGTTTCCATTAGTTGTTTCTGGTTTTGTCTATATTCAACCAAGTGCATGTATGCTACAACCGCACTTTCAGGTGTTCTATAGGTTGGAATACCTGCTTGAGTAAAGGCCAGTCGTGCCTCTCTCGACGTTTGTTCTCCTGACCAGTTGGTCAAGATATTAAAATGCTTATGCCGAGGGTGAGCCTTGATCGCCTCAATAACAGCTTGAGCAGTTTCAAGAGGGTCGGAAACTGCAGAAGGACTATGCATAATCAAGATCGCATCTGCACAGTCGTTATTCATCAGTGCGTTAATGGTTTCAATGTAGCGTTTTTTTGTTGCGTCACCTGACAGATCAATCGGATTTCGAGCGCGCCAGTTGGACGGGAGTACAGTTTGTAACTGCTCAATGGAAGCGTCATCAAGCGTTGCGAGCTGGCCACCACGTTCAATCAAAGTATCAACGGACATAACAGCAGGGCCACCGCCATTGGTGACGATCGCTAAACGCTCCCCACGAAGTGGCACAGAATGCGTGAGTGTTTCTACCGCAGCGAAGAGCTCATGCGTATTGCTGACTCGTAACATACCAGTTCGACGGATGGCAGAATCGTAAATTACATCAAGCGTATCACCATCTTGCTGTTCGAAAGTATTCATCTCTTTAGAGCGGCCAGCTTTTAATACCAATATACGGCGGTTACGTGAAGCAGCTCGCGCAGCAGACATAAATCGTCGAGCATCCTGGATGTTATCCACATAAAGCAGAATAGCTTCCGTATTCCCATCCATACTTAAGTAATCAAGCAAATCTGCAAAATCGATATCCTGTCCGCGTCCAATCGAAATGAACGAAGAAAAGCCAATATTCTTATCATTTGCCCAGTCTAACACTGTGGTACAAACCGCCGCAGATTGTGAGATGAACGCAATTTTTCCGGGCTTAGCCGCAACAGGAGAAAACGTGCAGTTAAAATTGTGCCAAGGCAAGATAATACCTAAGCTGTTTGGTCCTAAAACTCGAATATTCAATGATGAAATATTTAAAGGCTGGGCGTCATCAGAGATAACAATCGCAAACGGTGTGCCTCTCTCATCTAACTCTTTAAGCAGTTGCTCGTTGCGTGAAACGTTCGTACATAAAATCGCAATATCTGGCGTATAGGGTAGGGAAGCCATATCAGGGTAGGCTATAACTCCGGATACCGCTTTGTATCGCGGCGTTACTGGCATAATCGCGCCACCAAACCCACTTTGTAGAAGGTTGCGCATAACTACATGTCCTGCTCGCAATGCTTTTTGAGATGCCCCAATAACGGCCACAGAGTTGGGTTTAAAGAGTTTATGTAGTTTATTCATGCTGACTCCTAGCCGTTTGCAAGTAACGTTTGCCTATCGGTTTCATATCAATCATAAACGAATAATTTATTGATAAAACGTCTTCAGACCAGACATTGCATAAAATGTGGGCGATGCTTATGGAGTTTGTGTTATTCATCACATCAAAATCAAAGATTATTGTATTTGATGCTTGATAAACGGCTCTGCTATCGGCATGATTTATCGTAATATTTATCCAGAGCATTTGTTACTTCATGAAAAAAATCGCAATCATCGGCTTGTCAGTCCTGCTTTCTGCTTGTGCATCTGAAACTTACATCACAGACGTAACTTCTGAAAGTTATCGAGAGGACTACAAATCAGATCGTATCTCTAAGCCAATTATGGCGTCTGAAAACGCTGTAGTAGAAAAAGACGTACAACCAACTGTTGTGAAAATGACGGCAAAGCCTGAAGAGAAAAAAGTAGTCAAGCTAACGCCAAAAGAGCAGGCGAAGCCAGTTAAGATCGTACCACCTAGTAAAAAGCAAGCAGGTATTCAACGATTCGGCTATACCATTCAAGTCGCGGCTGTGGGTAGCCAAGCGAAAGTCGATCAGTTTGCAAATAAGCTGCCACAGAACGGTCAGCCAATTTGGGAAAACTACAAAGTCGTCAACGGTACTAAGTGGTTCTCAGTTTTATACGGAGACTACGCAACAAGCGCGGAAGCCAAGCAAGCGATTTCGACTTTGCCTGCTCAATTTCAGCAGTTAAGACCATTTGTTAAAAGCATTGACGCCATTAAAAACTCAGCTTATCCAACGCTTAACAAATTAAACTAACACATCAAATAAGGGAGCGAATAGCTCCCTTATTTATTTGTTCAAATCCTACTCGAACAAAATTCCTCACACTAAAATTACTGTACGTCACACTTCAAAGGTTTATCATAATAAATAGTATCTTTTGTAGGTCACGGAAAGATTGATTCATGATTAAAAATATTCTTCTACTATGCGGCGGCGGCTCTTCTGAGCACGAGATTTCATTATTGTCTGCAAACTTTGTCGAACAACAATTAAATCTTATTGAAGACGTTCACGTTACACGCGTAGAAATTAAAAACGAAGGTTGGATGACCAACCAAGGTGAGTTGGTTTACTTGGATCTCAATACCAAGCAGTTGTGCTCAAGTGAATCTAATCAAACCATCGATTTCATTGTGCCTTGTATACATGGTTTTCCAGGCGAGACAGGTGATATTCAATCTCTGTTTGAAATCGCAGGCATTCCTTACCTGGGTTGCGGGCCAGAAGCAAGTAGCAATAGCTTCAATAAAATCACATCTAAGCTTTGGTACGACGCTATCGGCATTCCCAATACGCCATACTTATTCTTAACGCGCAACGATGAAGAAGCTCATACTCAAGCTCATAAAGCATTTGAAAAATGGGGAAAAGTCTTTGTCAAAGCCGCTCGTCAAGGGTCATCTGTTGGATGTTACAGCGTCATAGAAAAAGATAAACTTTCCAATGCAGTAAATGATGCGTTTGGGTTTTCTGACCAAGTGTTGGTTGAAAAATCAGTAAAACCACGAGAGCTTGAAGTTGCTGCATATGAGATGAATGGCCAGCTGCACATAACGAAGCCAGGCGAGGTTATTGCACCTGACGGTGCTTTTTACTCGTACGATGAAAAGTACAGCAGTTCAAGTCACTCGCTCACCGAAGTTGAAGCGAAGAATCTGACCCAAGCGCAATTAGATGCAATTCAGCACGCATCTGAGAGGGTATTTAAGCAAATGAATCTTCGCCATTTGTCTCGTATCGACTTTTTCTTAACGGAAGATGATGAGATTTACTTAAACGAAGTAAACACATTCCCAGGTATGACTCCTATCTCGATGTTCCCTAAAATGCTTCAAAATAACGGGCACAAATTCCATGAGTTCTTGGAAGATTGTATAAACAGTGCAAAGTGATTAACGTTATCGAGGCGCGTTTTATGATAGAAATTGTTTTCTAGAGCAAGGTTTATTCAAGCCGTATTTGAATATTGCTCAGTAGCAATTATGATTATATCAACGTATTAAACAGATGACTCAGTGGTATGGCGATTTCAAACTATAGAGGTTTTAACCTGCAGTCAGGCGGACCAGATGGCAGTATTTGGAAGGTTAAAATCAAGAACCACGTCTTACAAGGTAGTTTGACGGCGGTAAAGAAAAGCATTGATTGGTGGTGCGATACCGCATCAATTATTGATCCCAAAGAGTTTGCTGCGCTTGGACAAAGAGCGCAGCAAGTTGGTGGTGCAAAATCAGAAGTCTTTAACGGTTATACTATTCAAAATGATACAGGTCAGCCCAACTCTTGGTACTGTATGTTTAATGGTAAACTGATTAAGGGTAGTAAAACTGCTATTCAACGTCATATCGAAGCTTATTTAGTTGCAAAGCAAAAAGCGATGCAAGCACAACAACAAAAGAAACAATAGAATGACTCTGGTATATTCAACAGAAACCGGTCGAATTAAGCCGGAAGAAGAAAAAACATCTCGCCCCAAAGGCGACGGTATTGTACGAATTCAGCGCCAAACGAAAGGCCGTAAGGGTAAAGGTGTATGCATCGTGACAGGTTTAGACTTGGATGATGCACCTTTAAAATTATTAGCTGCAGAGCTCAAAAAAGTCTGCGGCTGTGGTGGCTCGGTAAAAGATGGCAATATCGAAATTCAAGGTGATGCTAGAGACAAGATCAAAGCGCATCTTGAAAAGAAAGGCATGACAGTCAAATTAGCCGGTGGCTAATTTACATTAAGGAAAACTCAGAATGGCGTCTAAAAATAGACGCCATTTTTTATTTTGGTAAGTAATACGCTAATTGAAGAACAAGCAATCGCAGATTGATAGATCGATATTAGCTATTTTATGGTAAATAGCCATTATGTTTAATACTCACATTAAAGTCTTTAACTTTCAAATTAACAGGGGAATAGGAGCGCTCATTGGCAACATTTGGCGTACGAGCACATTCAATTTAACATAATATACATAATGCGCACTTAGCTATAGCTACTTTAAGGTCGCCAAGCCACAACGCAAACATGCCACAAACCATTGAAATACTTGATAATCCTAGCCCGTTAAACTTTTTTGCAATGTTTTCCCACATTCCTTTTATGTGTGGATTTTCGTTGCGATCAGCGTGACATCCCAACAAAGCTATCTCTGGGTCAATTCCTGAATTCTCCGCTAGAAAAACTGCTTCTGAATCAGATATATAGCGTCTTCCTTTTCGCATTTCGCTGATTCTGGACGCGTTTACATTCAAATCATGTGCGATTTGCTTGTCTTGTACGTAGTTTTTCGCCTTTTTGTAGGCATCTAACAGCTCACTTTGATACATGGGACTACCTCCGTTTTCTTGATTTTAGCTTAGTAGTTACGGAAATTCGCATCTAGCAATTACGAAAAACCGTAATTACACTTACGACAAATCGTAATTAAGACCGCCTTGGCTTGGGGCGTTTGCCCTTGACGCTTACGTCTTGGCTTCGGCGGTCGCTCTCAACTAGTCAAGGTGGTTGTTATGGTCGTATTGGAAACTGAAGTTCAAAACGTCAACGTTAAAACGTTAACGCTTCGTCATTTCGCTGTGTCTCACGTTCCTGCTTTCAAGCTTTGCTACATCACTACAACAGACATCTTTGAAGAAGTCGTTGTTCCTTTTAATCATTTTGGCTACTGCATTAGCACATTCGAAAACAACCAAGAGTCCTTTGGTTATCTCTCGGTTGGTGATTACGAGTTTCGCTTTGAATCTGACGAACATGAAGTTCTATGTCGCTTCCTAGGAACGACACCTTCGAACGCTACTGCATTGGAGGCTAAATAATGTTTGATGATCTATTTGGAACTTCCGTTCTTGCTGCTCTTGGTGCTGCTTTTTTTCTTGTTGTTGTCTCTTTCGAGGGTTCTCAAGAAATTAACGACCATCAATATGGTGAGCTTGCTTCCTCTTTCGATTTCCCTTTGACCCATTCAATGCTTCAGTCGGCGCTTTCCGATGGAAAAGTCAGTGTTGATGAGTACAACGATATTGCGGATGCATACAACTCACTTACTGATAACAAAGAAATTCTGATTGAGCGCTTGGGAGCAAAATAATGGATTCCATTTATTTCGATGA
Organism: Vibrio sp. VGrn 2; assembly: GCF_009361695.1. NCBI lineage: Bacteria > Pseudomonadati > Pseudomonadota > Gammaproteobacteria > Vibrionales > Vibrionaceae > Vibrio > Vibrio sp. VGrn 2. The sequence goes on from NZ_RBWD01000012.1 coordinate 159,135, forward strand.
TGAACCCCAAATCGGAATCAATGTTTATTTTCCTTGGGGTCACCATTTCTTTAAAAACCAAGCTGAATTTAACCAGTTTTTGCACATCCATTACGGCAATGATGCTTATCAACTGGTTGAAATTACAGATGAAAATTACAACGAATTGCTGTTAAAGGGGGTCTTTCATGCAATTTAAAGATGAAACACGCCCAGTCAAAATTGACCACTTGGCATTTACGTTTAACTACGGTGATTTACGCCATCTTGATAAGTCGAATGACCAAGATTTCATTAATTTGCAGATGCCTGAGTTTCGTCAACCTACTTCTAGCACTCCAGATGCCATTGAAAGCGCAATGGAGCGTCATAAAGACAAGGTTCGTAAAGTGCTCTCGCATCGCTTTGATGAATTCATTTCAAAGATTTTCGGTTTCCGTTTATCGCCTATGCGTGGCCGTGGCTTGCATGGCTATCAAGATTCGATGGTGATTCTTGATAAGACGGGAACCGTTGAATGTGGTTTGGTTGGTATTGGTGGCAACAATGACACGGTATTCGTCCAAATCAACGGTACTGGCTGTACCAAGCTTTTTGATTACACCACGCATAAGAAAATACATTTCTGGTTAGCTACGGTTCTTGGTGTTACTCGCCTCGCCCGTCTTGACTTGGCTGTCGATGATTACACGGGAGTTTTTGACTGTGGCTATGCAGAAATATGTTTTTACAACGGTGCGTTTCGTACGGCTAAGCGTGGTCGTGGTCCCTCAATGGTTCCACATAAGCGCATTACTGAATCTGGTGAGCTAATGGAAGAAGCAACGATAGTGGGTTCACGTTCTTCAACCGTTTATTGGCGCATTTACAACAAAAAGTTGGAGCAAAAAATTACTGACCCTGAGGTCATTTGGTATCGAAATGAAGTTGAACTGAAAAAGTGCGACGTCGATATGCTCGCCTCTCCTGCTTCGGCTTTTGCTGGTCTTTGTGATTTTGCCGCCAGTATTGAACCGTCTGAACCCGTCAAGTTTTCCAAGAATAAAAAGGCTCAAGGTTTGGAGTTTTTCTCTCGTATCGCTTGGGCTCGTCGCCAATGCGGTAAAGCGTTATCTGAGGTCATTGCGATGACTGAGGGCGACTTAGGGGAAGCGTTTGGAATGCTTATTCCTGAAAAATACAGACGAACGAATTTTAACGAGCTAGGCGTACCGGACGCTTACGCTCATCTCAAATCCTTAACTTTGGAGAGTCAAGGCTATGCCAACAATTACAGCAGTAGTTATTAAGAAGTTCCCGAAATCGGGTATGGAGTTCGCGGAGCTTTCAGTTCTTCGTGCGGTTGAAGAAGTTGACGTTGAGAAGTTTCAACAGCGTGGTATCGGTTTAAACACTGATATTCCTTTTAACAAACAACCAATTCGCATCAATCTGGATTACGCAAACCAGTTAATCAACACCAGAGCGTTTGTTCCTAATCGCGAATATGAACTTCGCTTTGATGTGAATATTGATGACCCTCTTGATATTCAAGTTAAGGAGCTCATTCCGCTTGATGACGATATTAAAAAACACTTTCAAGCGAGCCTTAAATAATTATGACTCTCTCAGTCTGTGCGGAAATCCTCACTGATGGAACGATTAAAGCTTTCCCCTACGAGCCGTTAGCCAATTGCACGTTCGTAGTGGTGAGCAATGACGACTATCAGTTGATGGCGACTCGCGCAAACTTGGAGTTTGATATTGATGCAGCATTTTACGCTGAGATAACGGGTTATTTGCTGCTCTCTTTTGTGTCCGGTCACGTGCTCGGACGAATCGTTAAAGGGCTTGGTAAAGCCTAATCCTGTAAAACCTTTTGGAGATATTCCTATGAAAAAACTATCTGTTCTTTTGGCTACTGCGGTAGCGTCTGGCTCTACTTTCGCTGCTGACCACTCTGAAGTTATCGGTACGGCTGTTAATGAAGGTCAAGCAAACTACACGCTAGTTGTGGTTGGTCTGATTGGTCTAGCGGCTATCGGTTTTGGTCTTCGTATGATGATTGGCGCGATGCGTTCGTAATCACTATGCAAGAGACGTTAACCGCCATACTCACCCTACTTTTCGCTCTCTCGATGTTCGGTGGATTCGTTGGGGGTTTTAAGTCTGGTATTAACGCCTCCTAGTGGGGCGTTATTTTTTTATAAGGAATACAAATGAGTATTAAACAAAGCATTGCTTTGCTCTTTCTTTTCTTTGGTGTTTCCTTTAGTGCTTATGCTTCGCTTTATACGGTTTATGATAGTGGTTTAAAGGCGTGTTTTAAGGTCGGTTCGACTTATAACAGTACTGCTGTTAGGAACTGTAGTGCTACCACTTCAGATGGTTATTCTGTAAAAAACTGTTCTATTTCTTCTTATAAGTTCTATTGCGATTATTACAAGTACGGTCAGTTTGATGGTCGGTCTTGGGTGGCAAGTGCTAATATCGTTCAGTCATGTCCCAATGATGAGGTATTGAATCCTGATACGGGTCAGTGTGAGGAGCCGCCACCTCCACCGTTCTGTAGTCGCCCTGACACTATAGAAAAGATGAATCAGTTCAAAGATTCGTGTTTTGATAAGGGGAATGGTTGGTCTCCTGAGGTTTCCTGTAGTGATGCAACCGAATCCTTAGATATGACTTGTAATCCTCCTCCTCCTGAGTCTTGTGAGCCTGGCTCCCCTTCATTTCCTGCTTGTTTGGATGATGATAGTAAATGTGACGAGACTCATCCTGATTGGAATCCAGAATACGGTATGTGCTGTACGCCAGATAATAATTGGTGTGACGTTCCTCCACCTGAGTCCTGTACCATCTTTTCCCCAAACTGGCCGGAATGTTCGGGTGATACTGATATAGACCCTCCGACGGGTGGCGATTTAGGCGACCCTGATAAACCATCTGGCGGTGGCGGTGGTGGTTCTACTGACCCTGATAAACCTGAGCCGGATGTTGATAATACTAGTGACACTCTAGCGGCTATTAAGGCGATGAATAAGGATGTTAACTCTCAGCTAACTGGTATCAATAACGACATGAATAAAAACCAAGCTGAAACCAAATCCGCTCTGGATGCTCTCAAGGCGTCGGTTGATTTAAATACCGATACGGTTGTCGATAATGCAAACCATGTGGCTAACGCTATCAAAGGACAATCAGATATGTTGTCTGATATTGGTAATCAAACCAATGGCTTGCTTACTTCTGCAAACAACCTTTTAAACAACGGCTTTGGTCAGCTATCCAATGACCTTGGCGACTTGGAATCAACTAACCAAAAGGGCTTTGGTGATGTGGTCGATGCTATTGAGGGGTTAGGTAAACCTATGGTTGATGGTGGCGGTGGTGGTGCTGTTGTTCCCCTTTATTCAGCTACCCAATTACACAACTTAAACGCTGAAATTACTGTCCTTAAAAATGAGTATAAGGATTTGCTAAACCAGTACCGCGCTTACTTCAACTTTACGTCTGATGTTAACGGCGGTGATTACAACGCTCATAACATCGAACTCACGGTTCGCGGAAATGTAGTCCGTCAACAGAATGCAGTTATGGCAGCGTTACAGGATAACGCAGGAATCATCGGGGCGGTGGTTTTGTTTGTATTTGGCTTGTTAGGGATAAGAGCAATCGGAGGGGCTTTCTAATGTATGAGTTTTTTCAATACATCACCAATATGGGTGAGACCATTCTTAACTATTTCAGTAATGCAGGTAGCTATTTTGATGCGGCTTTTGTGTGGCTCCAAGCATGGTGGATAAAAATGAAATTCATGGTGATGATTGAGTTTCTGCGTATCTCTTATTTGGTGGCGACAACATTATTAGATGAGATTGGTTTTAGCTCCCTATTCTCTGATTTGTTTAACTTACTCCCCTCTGAGCTTCGTTACTGGGGGATATTATTTAAAGTTCCTGATGGGATGGCTATTTATGCCAATTGTGCCACTACTGCACTTGTAATGAGAATGTCGAGGTAACAACAATGGCAATTAGTATTAGAACGGGTGGCAATGGCTCTTATAAATCCGCTTACACGGCATGGTTTGTTATTCTCCCTGCTCTCAAGGCTGGTCGTGTGGTTGTGACCAACTTTGAGGGTATGCAGCCCTTAGAAGAAATTGAAAACCGCTTGAATATTAAATTCCCTTCATCTGCTAAGTTGATTCGTATTTTCTCGCGCTCTGAAATTGGTATTGAACTCTGGCAGCATTTCTTCTGTTGGTGCCCTCTTAACGCGCTCATTGTCATTGATGAGTGTCAGGATATCTTTTCTAAAAACATCGGATTTGATGGTCGTAAAATAAAATATCGCCCTTTAGAAGAATTTCTCCCAAACCTACCTAAAGGCTATAAGGAGTTTTTCGATTCTCGCCACGTTCCTGTTGATTTGAGTACGTTGCAATCGTGCGAGATAGACGATTTAGGCGTGGCTGAATACGACGAAAATGGTCGCATAATCTACCCGTTAACTTATAACGAGGGCTTTATGCGTCATCGAAAATACAACTGGGATATTGAGTTGCTCTCTCCCGATTGGCAACAGATAGATAGCTCAATTAAGGCGTGTGCTGAGCAAGCTTTCTTTCACAAAAATAGGGATGGTTTTTTCTTTGCTAAGCGTAAACCGTGGATATACAAACACCCTACCAATGTGACTAAACCAGTCATTCCGCAAAAGAAAGACGCAAACCTATTCCCTCAAAAAATCCCATTAGAAGCGCATCTACTCTATAAGTCTACGGGTACGGGTGCGGCTACTAAATCAGGTGGCTTGAATACGCTGTTTCGCTCTCCGAAATTCTTTCTAGCCTTGTTCTTAATGATTGCTTGTCCGGTGTATTTTATTTATGGCGCTATGGATTTACTTACTGAAGATGAAAGTCAGGTTTCAACAGATGAACTTGAGACGAAAACTAACAGCCAAAATTTGGAATCTGTTCCGGCTGGACGGGCTTCGACGTCTGCTCAAGGGGATTCTGTTTTACCTAGCGGTGGGACTGCTAATTCGAGTAGTCAGCAAGGCGGCTCTCCTTTTGTTCCTGTAACGGATGTTCTCTATTTTGAGGGGCTTCAATCTGCTTATCTGTCTGGTTTCCATAAGAAGACGATCATTAAACAGAAAAACGGAATCAACCTGAGAACGGCTAACTTTGATGTGGTGATTAACGCTTATACCGACGACGGGCTTTATTCAATCAACAAGCGTTATCTCGATGCCGTGGATGTTCAATTTGAGCTATTGGACGAATGCTTAATGGTTCTCAAACAAGGTGAGCTTAAAAGCTTGATAACGTGCGAACCATCCACTAATGACCGTGGTGGTCGTGATGATTCCATTGAGACGGATGTCGCTAGTATTGGCTCTCTGCGAGGTCAAGCGATGAGTGAAAACTCTTTTTTGATGTGAGGTGAGGATGTATGAATCTTATAGACAAGTTGCAAGGGATAAGCGCTGGATTCTTCGTAGTGGCTATGACTTCTCTGATTGGTATTACTGGGTTCATCAGTTGGTCGACGGTGAATCTAAAGGGAGCTGAGTTGCTTTTTTGGGTTTCTGCTTCCTTGGAGTTCTTAGATTTGCTTTGGATATTTTCTTTGGGGATTTTTTTCGGTTGGTATTTGTCTCCACGAAAACAGCCCCGCAGGGATAAGGAGTTGCGGAGCGACGACGGGGCACCAAGCCGCCCACTTAACTAAAGATAGCCTCCCCACTTAATCGGCGCGGTTAGCAACCCAAACTCACTTGGGTTCTGCCGCCCTCCTTTCCTGCTAGACCATTCAAAACGCCCAGGGCACTCCCAAGTGTCGGCTCTATCTCGTCTCTCCCATAGTTCTCTAAATCAATCGAGTGTCGAGATTGATTTTCCTATTTGGCGGTTGCCCGACAATAAGTGACGACGACGAAGACTGAGGAGGAGGAGCGCAGCGGAGGGCAAACCCCCGTTCTGTATCACGGGGGTAAATTCCCCCGTAACTTAAGGCCTTGCACTGACCTAGACTACCTGCAAGCGTAGCGCGCCAGTGTTTGAGCGTTAGCGAGTTATAGCCCGCATTCTTTCCATAACTTTGTATAAACCTTCTTACTCCCGGCTAGGGAAAAAGTCACCCTACGTTTTCCATTAAAGAAGCTCACCTCGACTGATTTACCACTTACAATTTGCTGAAATAGTTCTTTTGGCGGGTTCCTTGAATAATACATGTCGTCATATTCTTTAGAGCCTCCTTTGATCGAGATACTATTTCCTCCATCTACTTTTAACTGTATGTTTGAAACTCCATGCCAAGAGTAAAAGCTAGGATGTTTCAACCCTATCATGGAGAAAGCTTTCTTATCTGTTCCAATGCCACAACCTATGTGAAATTGTGCTCTGTCACTTATCGTATATTCAGTTTTGAAATATGACCCACTTGCTGAACTCTGACCTGATGTGCCACTAAATCCTGCATAGCAAGGCGTAGATAAACTCACCGCTAGTAATAGTATTTTTTTCATTTATAAGCCCTTGACGCTTGTTATATGAAATTTATTGCCTTTTAAGTCCGGCTATACATCTAGCATATTTAACGAGTCTTGTAAGCGTTTCTGTGTCACTAGGTGATTGAATTTCAAGTAAAGCTATTCCAGTTAGGAGCTCTTGAGGTGTAACTAGTTGTCCTGTGGGTAGTAATACGGGGTGAAAGTCTTCACTCCTAATCTACTGATTTTCTCCTTTCTCGATTAAAAACGTGCTTACCAGGTAAACACATTTTGCTATCTAAAATTGAACCGGCATTCCAGGAAACATTGTTGAAATGCAATCATTATCACAATCTTCCCTGGGACATCGATTTTAAAAATGCTATCATTTCATTGTTAAATGTTCCTGGGGAAGAGGTATTAATGATGGCAATTACGATTAGAAACACTGATGAGCATAAGGAAATGCTTGATGCTCTTTCTGAGCTGACTGAGCAAACTACCATGTCAAAGGCATTGATTAAGGGTGGTTATATGGCGATCTCTTACAAGGAAAGGTATGAGTTAGAAAAGGAGCGTAGGTATGAGCTTGAGCATGAGTTAAGGGTGTTGAGATCTAAGACAAGTAATTTTGTCAATGCCCTAAATGCACTTAGTGAGTAAGACCCCTTTCAGGGTCTTTTTTTATTTCTTCATTCTGGCAATTGCTCTTGCATATCGTAGTAGCCTGCTCACGTTCTTCATGTCCGGTTCTGCGCCTATCTCTAGGAGCGCTATTCCGGTTAGTATTTCTTGTGGTGTTACGAGTTGCCCCGTCGGTAGTTCTAATGTTTCTTTGTGCATCTTGAAGTGCTCCCAAGCTTCGGAGGTGGCTAGTTCCCTCCCCTTGGTCATTCTCATCAGGCGTTTGCATTCGGGCGGTATGGGTTTTCCATCATCCCAATTTTTGACCGCCCTCACACTTTTAAAACATAGTTTTGCTGTCTCTTCTACACTTAAACCGCATTCAAATTCACGAAAAACGTAATTCTTGCTCATTTTTCGAAAGTTCGTCATATATACCCTGATAATCAAAAGGGTGTATATGTAATCTGTATGAAACTTTATTCAACATAACGTCGCATAATGCGCACTAAGGGGTAATTTGTTAACAAAGGCTAACTCTTTGATTAAGCGTTTCATAAGTGTCTGATAACCAAGCCGTAATTTTTTATTTTGTCGATTTCCATAACGCAAGTTACTTGTACTATTCGTGACGTTCGTTTTGTGCAATCAACGAAAAACCACTAAAAACCTGACCGCCACATAATGTTGCGTTCGGTAACGCCCAAAACAACAAGAAAAATATTTTTAGTCAGTTATTCAATATGCGAGCGTTGTCATGTTTCACGAATCATTCCGCACACTCTTTTGGCGTGAGTTTACCTCCATCAAGCAAGGCGCTGAATATTTTCATGTGTCTAAACCGACAATCACCCGTTGGCTCGATGGCACGGTTCCAATCAACCCGATGGCAGAAAAACTTCTACTCATCAAATCACTTGGCTATTTGCCTAATGACATCCGCTGGTCTGGTTTTAGAGTTTGTGAGCAACGTGCGGTGTTAATCACACCATCTGGTCGTGAGTTCAGCCCTAAAGAACTGGAAAGCTTTGTGTTTTGGCGTGACGAACATCGTCAGTTTGTGGAAATGTACGGACACTTTGAGTATCCCAAGGTTTATCCTGCCAAAGAAAACGTCTTGCCGTTTCGTGGCGGCCGTCGAATGAAGGCGGCAGAATGGATACCGAGTAAGAAAAGATAACTGTTTACTATTGAGCCTAAGTAAGCTCTAGATAATAAAAAAAACGACCAATATTTTTGGTCGCTTAGGGTCAATCTTTAAACTTTCGGAGTTTTTATTATCGTATAGTGTTTTTCGTCATCAAGCTTATCTATAGGCCTGCCGACATATATCTTTGGTTTCCCGAATCTCATTCGCTGCTTTCGTCGCTTTTCTATTTGCTGTTCTCGCATGGTCGTGAATTTGGTTGATTTGCCTCCAACGCTTGCAATGACTTCAGCGTGACCTGCCAACTCCGAGATTTTAACAAGAGATGCGCCTTCAAGTGCTTCAAGTGCCTCAAGTGCTTCCTCTAACATCTCATCTTTGTATTTTACAGTAGAGGTTCTTGTCTGTTTTGTTGTGGAAGCTGCTTTTTTCTTTTGCTTAGGTTCAGCGGTCTCAGCGCCAGTAGAGGCACCGCTTAAAGAGGCACCGCTTAACTCAGATTTCTGGGCTATGTAAGCATCCCAAATGGCCTCATCATAACTATCCAACAATCTGGATACATTGTCATGAATCTTAATTTGCTTTTTTTCTCTATCTCTGAAAGCATCAAAATAGACGAATGCAACCAAGGCAACCAAACCAATAAAAGGGATGATCAAGTGTAGATTATTCATCATGTACCCTCCCTTGAGTTATCATGATTAAACATATTATTCATATGTATTCTCGCTTCAATTCTAGCAGCCTCCGAACTTAGTTTTCTACCTTTTCGATAGTAAAGAATTGTCATTAAGGGCATCGTGACTAACCCAAACATCGCTAGAATTACAAAAACATCCTCATTTGTTTTTATTGCCTCTGTTAAATACAAACTGAACCAAGCAATAAAGCAAGCCACGAAAGTAGCTTGAAATCCGTTACATCTATTCACTTCGTACTGTAAGCTTGCACGCTCTACAAACATATCTTCGCTTTTTATTTGTGCAACTCTAATCTTATTTCGCGTTTCTTTGTTCATTACATTTTTTATAAACTGGCCTAAATACACAACTCTAACCTAAGCCAAATACTTGCACAACTGACATAGGTCACCAAAAAAGCCGAACCCCATCGCTAAGGGTTCGGCTTTTTTAGGCCTCTGCTTTGGTGGCATTCATTTGAAGCCTGTCGAGGTCAATCGACCAGCCAAAAGTATCGGCTCCCTACTCGCTGTGTAAATCGTTATTAGTTATCATTTGAAATCTGTCGCGGAGTTTCGTTTTCACTTTCATTTGTCTCATTGCTATTCATTGAATCAGTCGAATTCGAGTTGTTAAGTTTTTTCCACTCCCGAAACTCTAAACTTTTCGACTCAATCCCTCCGAAAAATGAAAGAAACACAAAAACAGCTCCAACAAACAACGACCACTTAGCAGCACCAGTGAACAACGGAAGCATGGCATCTACATTGCTCATGTGATACTTCGCCATCGAACACTGTGTGTAAGCTTCGGATTCGAGCTTACACTCATGCTTTGAGATATCATTGATATCGACTTGCTCAATTCTTTCTGTTTCAAACAGATTAAATTTACCTTCTTTTTCTACAGGTATGATTACTAAGCTAACCTGCATAAACGCCAGTGTAGAGAGCGTCAACATGAATACTCCAGCTTTTCTCCAACTGACATAATGCTCACGATGGTTAAGTAGCCACTCAATTCTCTCTGCAAGTCCGAACAATACTTTGATAAAAAATGCTTTCATAACTCCAAATCCACTAAGTTTTATAAAGGATAAATTACCATGAAAGCAATTGTTTATCATATGAGTATTATTGCACTCTTTTAGTTTCCATGACCAAGACCCGTTCGCGCATATCTTGAAGACCTGTTGTGAGTGCTTTGTTGATACTTATCTGGTATTTCAGATTCATACCCATCAAAGCAAACAGCACAAGCGATTCAGACGAAAAGCCCAGACCAGATAAGGCGTTAACTAGGGCGCTCTCCATCCAAGCCCCCTACTTTTTTGTTTGGTTTCCACTTGTCCGGCAACGCTTCATAAGCGCCAATCACGGCGGGAATCGCTAAGCCAACCGCACCGCCAAAATTGACGCCCGTGTCGGTCAATTCGACGCTGAATAAATGGCCGTAGCCCGTTGCCGCAGCGATAACAGAACCGAGAAGCGTTAAGCCTTTTATTGTTGAACGTTCAAACATGTTGTGTTTCTCCTTAAACCAGATTGACGCCTTTCAGCACCGTGTGTTTGCTGTAATGGCGACCCACTTCCATGATGCTCATGGCGTGGAGGACTTCGACCAACAGCGGCTTGTTGTTCACCAAATCAATGCGCTCATCCATACCGACGCCAACGCGACCCGCGACAAAGCGTGCATAGTTGGCCGTGTGGTTTTCGTTTGGTGGCGCAAAGCGGTGAATGATTTCGGTTAGTGTGTGCAGTTCGTGGCGTAGCTGGTAGTTACGCAGCAAAATCGCTCCGGCTCGAAAACCCCATTCGGGCGCTTTAAAGGTTTCAAAGGCTTTATCACGTGACGGCGTCACCTTACCTTTCCACGCATTAGAGGCAATGCGAATGTTAAGCGGGTTATGAATGCGAATCCCGCGAACGCTTGATGTGGTTGAGGTTGTCATAGTAAAGGCTCCAATCCCTAAGAGTATGATGACAAAGATAAATAGCGGCATAACTACACCGCTTGATAGTTGGCTGAGTTGAAGTAATTCAAGTGCACAGGCGATTCCGAGTAGTACGCCATGATGACAGTGGTTGCATCGGCAACCGCTCCGCGCACACTGACTTGGTCATAACGGGTTTTCACCACTTCGGCGGGCAAGTTCTGCACGGTGTAGTATCCTAGCGTGCCTTTTAAGCTCGCAAAGATAAGGTGCTTTTCCATGCCAAACGGCATCAGGAACTTACTCACGTTGAGATGAACGCCCGCTTCAACATCTGCTTTGCTGAATTCGCCAAACGACTCCGTTAATCGAAAACGGCGAGTGGCGGTATCGCTCGGCGTCAGGTCTGGAATGGTGTCCAGTTCATCAGGGTTTAAAAACACGCCCGCACTGACTGGGCTTGAAGTGAACTCGCCCAAACTGGTATCTGACTCCACAAAGTAAGCGTACAAACCGCCCGCTTGGAGTTTGATACCGTGCAACCATGCTTGTGAAAACTGGTTAAACCCTGCTTCGGCGGGAATCTGCGCTTGTGCCACATACCCGACGAAATCGCCGTTTGCATCAAGTTCAAGCAAACCAAAGCGCACGGCGGTGTTCTTTTCACCACGGAAAAACAAGCTATACGATTGATTTTCTGGCACCCACGCGGTGCCCTCATCGTTGAGTGCTCGTAGCTCTCGGTCAAAAGGCGCACTGAACACACTGAAATGCAACACGCGACTGTTTGAGCCTGTTGCCAGCAGATAGGACGCTTTGGCCGTGTAGTCGAATTTCTCAATATCACCGCCAAGACTTGAGTACGCCACGCTGTGATAATCGCTCACGCCATCAATCGGCACGACTTCCACGCCCCAACCTACGGGAGCCGGACGGCCAAAACTGCGCCCAAGGTGCATTTGGTTGGCGGCTTGGTCTTTGTAGGTGTAGGCATTGGTGAGCCAACGCAGTTGATGCGGTGAGCCCATCGCCAAATCAACACCGGAATGCGATAACTCAGGGTTTACCAATAGGTTTTGCGGTGCGTCGCTTGCGCTCTCTGTACTGGCGGCCTTAGCATCGTCGATGCAATCGGCCAAGTATTCAATTTTGTTGCGTGGGTCGCCGTTGGGTAGGTTTTCTCGTACTTGTCCCATGCGTTAAATCTCCATAGTCGTGACGGTGTCACCCGCCGTGCCTGTTAAGGTCATGTCGGCCGTGCTTTCAATGGTGATGCGTTCGCCCGCTTCCAGTTCAAACGCATCAATAAACACCGAGGCACTATTGGCTTTTGCGGCCTTAATCGTGATGGCTTTGCGTGTGGTGTTTTGTGCAATGTTGTGCGGGAACACGCTCACTGCTTCGGTGATGAGGTTTCCACTGACTTGCTCATCCACTTTGACCACTTGCGCGGCTTCGAGCGTGACCGCGGGCAATGCAGACACTTCCACCGATGGTAATGACGTCACCGCCAATTTCTGATTGGCTGCCAGTTCAACAGCAGGCAGCGCAGACACTGCCAGTTGTTGATTTGCTGCAATGTGTACGGCAGGCAATTGGCTCACCGCCAGTTGTTGATTGGGCGCGATTTCTACCGCGGGTTGCTGTTCAATCACCACGTTCGGCAGTGCTTGAACCACGACGCTTTGACCCTCGACGGGCGGCGTGAATGTCCCAAAACCAAACTGAATTTCAATCTGGTTATCGGTGCGACTTGAGATAAGCAAACGCCCAAGGTGCTTACCCTCGCCCACGTTAAACACAGACGACTTGCCAAGCGTGACGCGCTCGCCGGACGATTCACGATAGATTTCGATTTCAGCTTGCGCCGCTTTCAGATACAGCCAATTACCATCTGGCGTCAGCGGGATGGCTTGACCCGCTAATAGTTGCGTGTTCATCGTTTCTTCACCATTACGTAGCCAAGCACCAACACAAGCACGATTGCTAATACCACCATCATCTTGCTTGTTTCGACTTGCCCGCCGTCTTGTTTGAATTTCGCCAAGTCCATCATGGCTTGCAGATTCTTCGAGTTCTGCGCCGCTTGACTGCCCGCCAGTCCCGCCAACATATCGAGATTTTCGCTGTTGGTTGAGGCGTACGTTGCCAAGGAGTCGCCCGCAAAATCGGCCACTTCATCAATGGCGGTTTCGGCTATGTCGTGCGTGGTGTCCATCGCTTCAAGCGAAATGCGCTCATTGCTGTTGAGCATCTCCCCGCCAAACTCAAAGGCCTGTTCGCCAAGTTCCATGGCGGCGTTCACTGCGCCGTGGTCGGTCATGGTGGTGTTGATGGTCGAGTTGTTCACACCCGAAATCGCCACACCGAGGTTATCGCCACTAATGGCATTCTGACCGCTGACGTTAGTCGTGTTACTGGTATTACTCGATTTTGATTTAGAACTACCCATTTACTGCACTCCCAAATCCAAACGAATAAAGTCACCGTCTTGCTTGGCGGTGACGCCAATTGAACGCACCAAGCGGGCAACGCCATCAAAGGCCGTGTCGGCGGTCATGGATGACATGCCCGCCGCTTTCACCACTTTGCATAACTGGATAATTCCCGAACGCAGACCACGACCCGCAACGCCCCACAAAAAGTAGTTATCCCCGTCTCGCTCACCCGCAATGATGAGATCATTTTCATTGCTGATTAGGCGATACAGACTCACGCGGCCATCCTTGACCGCTTTGCACAGCTCGACATACGCATCAGGGCAAGCGCGAAACGCGGGCTTGAGTTCACCAAGCGCACGTTTCGATTGCGTCACGACTTCAATTACTTCTTTTTCCATAGCAACACCGCCGCAATCACAATCACTACAAGAATCATCAACGTGGTGGAATTGCCCCCGCCCATATTGATATTGCC
>NZ_RBWD01000013.1:0-140786 GCF_009361695.1 Vibrio sp. VGrn 2
GCAACTAACAAGCTGTTTAAGAGTGATTCGCAACGCGTGGCATTTTTACCATGCGTTGGATTAAGTGATTAAGGTGGTATGCGGAGGCATCGGTATTGCGTCGCTCACACCTTAACAGGGCGTTATATGCTCGAGAATGGAACGTAATTTAATAGGGATATTTATGAATATAATTGTACTAAGACACTCCGCAGAAAAAGTGAAAAGCGAGGGTAAAAGGGACGTTGTTACAGCTAGCCAGTTAGAGCATGCTACTGGTTATGCTCTCAATAGAGCTCAGCTTTCTTCAATTAAGCCAAATCATAGAGCTTATATCATTGACCGAGATAATGGACTGGCGTTCACTGGGGTAATTGTCTCTATTTCTGAACGTTTAGTTCCCCGACGAAACGGAAGCCTTGAAAGGAGGCAAGATTTTGTTTTGAACAATGTTCAGAGTTCTCACTTTGTAGATGTGCCCTTTATTAAAGGATGGGAAACGCAAAGAGGTGTAAAAGTGATGAGCAAGGTCGACTTTGAAAATGTGCTTAACAGCTCGCCAGTACGCATATAACAATCTGTTCAAGAGTGATTCGGCACGCGTGGCATTTTGACTATGCGTTGGTTTTAGCGGTTAAGGTGGCATGCAGAAGCTTCGGTATTGCGTGCCTCACACCTTAACAAGGCGTTAGCCCTCAAAGGTCAAATATGGATATTTACCCAGAAATAGAGTTATCTAAAGAGCAGCATAACTCAATTGAAGTCCTCAAAAATAAATCGTTTCCTGAACATCAAGTAACTCGTTCTTACTATAAACAACTCCCGCATATGAGAGCTTTAAAGTACAGAGATGATCAACTGGTTGGTTACATGGGACTGGACTACAGAGTTGTCAGCGTCGGCGATGAAATTTATAAAGTATTGGGCGTTAGTGACTTCTGTGTTGAACAATCATCTCAAAGAAATGGTATTGGCACTGCTATGTTGTCTCAACTCAGCGAATATGCCTCAAGCAAAGACGTCGACTTTATTATTTTAATCTCCGATTTAGATGCTTTTTATACGTCTAATGGTTATCTTCGTCTTAGTTCTTTAAGCTCTTGGCTGCGAATACATGAACATAAGAATTACGGGGTTGCAGTTGATCAAGTCGATGATTTGTATGTTAAACCGATTAGCGGTAAAACTTGGGCAGTTGGTCATATAGACTGGTTAGGGTATATGTACTAGTCGGGTATCGGGCTAACAAATTGTTCAAGAGGGATTCAGCACGCGTGGCATTTTTACTATGCGTTGGTTTTAGTGGTTAAGGCGGTATGCGGTAGCATCGGTGTTGCGTGCTTCACCCCTTAACAAGGCGTTATGTATCAGGAGAGATTAGTGAGTTCAGAGAAAATACTCTTCGAAAGTGAAGAAGAAAAAGAGTTGGCTTCAGGCATTGTGAAGTCATTCATCCGCTCAGCTATCGGTTACGGAGCTGTTGATGTTAAAGGGTTGTCTGATGAAGAAGCAACGAAGAAAATACACGAATACTTAGAAGAATTTTTGGCGTCAGGGGAAGAGATCAATATGGTCACAGACCATAAAGGAACTCTACTTGAGGAAGCCAGAAACCTTGTTGCATCAAAGAAAATAGATTTGGCATTGGTCATCTATGCAACTTGGTGGGAACATTGGATAAACGGCATTTTGGAAGCGAAACTTCACCGAAAAGACATTATTGGAAAAGAGTTCAGACAAGTGATCACATCACTAAATAATCGAGCGAAGACCTCTTGGTTCTTGAAGTTAATTGAATTGCCTCCTTTAGAAAAAGAGCATTTAGACGTAATGACGAAGCTTTCGGAGAAAAGGAATAGCTTTGTTCATTATAAATACCCAGTGCAAAACGATGAACCTGAAGATCTAAATGGATTTTTTGAACAGGTCGAGCAATCTATTTTATATTTTACAGACTACGAAGAAATCAATATTTTTCAATCTGCTAGCCCATACAAAATCTAATACATAACAAAGCGTTTAAGAGGGATTTGGCACGCGTGGCATTTTTAGTATGCGTTGGGTTCAGTGTTTACGGTGCTTTGCAGAGGCTTATGTATTGCGTGCCGGCACCCCTTAACGCGGCGTTATGTTTTCTTTGATTTTCAATGAGTAAAATGATTTCTGGGCTGTGATTCTTTGGCCTCTTTAGCCGTTTGATCGAGTAGCCTCAGCAACTCTGCTTTGTCTGTTCAAGTTCTTGAATTCCTCTACCGACTTTACGCTTCAACATTCGTGGGTTGCTTCAATTCGAAGTCGCGCCTACGTGTTGATAGTTTTTCTGGCGTAAAGTCGCTGTCAGTGTATTTGCCAAACAGCATATCGGCTTGGAAGTTGTCTCGGCAACTTGCCATTGTTTTACGCTTTAAATGGGAAAAGTAGGGTACTTGTTGAACATTGAACGGGTTGCCTCATTGGGCAGGGAAGCGGAATTACGCGCTTTGTATTTGGTGCATTTGGTGGCCAAGCGAGTTTGAGTGTGTGACTAACATCTTAGAACATGGTCAATAAAGCAGTTCATTGCCAAATAAATCAGTCGGTTGTGGTAAAACATAACAAACGCTTCAAGACGGATTCGCAACGCTCGGCGGTTTTGGTTTGAATCGGCTTTTGTGTTTACGGTGTAATAATTGAGTGTTGTGGTAGCGTTGCTCACCACTTAAGCGAGCGTTAGCAGACAAAAGTAAATCAAGGAAGAGGGTACGTTATGTCTGATAAAGTAATTAAGTCTTCAACAGCTACAATTCAAGTCGGTGCGACTAAAGCCGATGGGAAATTAGAACTAACGGAGTCGGATTTAATTTTTATTCCGTACAACGAAAAGTTGGGTTTTGGTCCATATCAATTAAAGCGCCAAGACATTGCTGCCGTAGCTAAGTACTTTGGCAAAGGTGGTGGTGTAATTCCAATCACTACGGATGCATTTCGCATAAAACTAGCCAACAATACGTGTTACGAGTTTATTGTAGCGAACCCAGAGCAATGGATAGATGCACTCGGTAAAATTGTCAGCTAACAAACTGTTCAAGAGTGATTCGCAACGCTTGGCATTTTCACTATGCGTTGGTTTAAGTGATTAAGGTAGTATGAGGCGGCATTGGTATTGCGTTGCTCACCCCTTAACAGGGCGTTAACTGGATTGATGATGAGGTGAGTTCGATGAGAAAAATTGCAATCATTGGTTCTGGCGGTTCAGGGAAATCCACATTTTCGACGTTATTAGGCAAAGAGTTGAATTTGCCTGTTTATCATCTCGATCAGCTATATTGGAAACCAAATTGGGTTAAAACTCCAAAAGATGACTGGCTCAAAATTCAAAAAAGCCTTTGTGAAAGCGAGTGTTGGATTATCGATGGTAATTACCAGAGCACCCTTGATATAAGGTTTGAAGCTTGTGACACAGTAATATTCTTAGATGTCAACCGATATACCTGTATCTATCGAGCGCTAAAGAGAACATTATTAAGTAGTAAGCGTCCAGATTTAGCGGAAGGTTGCGATGAAAGGTTTGATATCGAGTTCATCAAATTTTTATGGAACTATCCCAAAAATTCGAAACCCATAATAATGGACAAACTCAATACACTTACAAGCAATAAGCGTGTAATTATCGCAAAATCGGGAGAGCAAGCGCTCCACCTTTGCAAATCCAGTTAACAAACAGTTCAAGAGGGATTCAGCACGCGTGGCATTTTTGGTATGCGTTGGCTTCGGTGTTGAAGTGTTATGCAGTGGCTTGGTCATTGCGTGCTTCACCCCTTAACTGGGCGTTAGCTGTTTGAGAAACAAATGAAAATAATCGATAAGCCGTTATTTTGGCTATATGTTAAAACGCGAGACTCAGTCTTTTCATCATTTAAAGGTTTTTCCTCTCTACTCTTAGTCATCATTATTGCGGCTATAGTTTCAGGTAACAAATCTCCCGAAAACACCCTCATGTCTTACATGTTGTATCTGTTGGCGCTTAGTGTACCTACCTCAATGGGTCTTATGCTTTTGAAGCTTAAGTTTCGAAAAGTTGCAGGCTCCATTCCTAGGGCAGAGTTAGCGTACTTTTTACAGAACAATAAAGGTATCGAGCTGGAGAATGCTGTAAAAGGGATATTTTCGCTCTACCTATCATTGATGATTTATCTCTGGTTTTTGATGATGGTTGTTGCAGTTTTGGGACCTTTGATATTAATGCTAGTGTTGTAATACAAAGCTAACAATCTGTTCAAGAGGGATTCGCAACGCGTGGCATTTTCACTATGCGTTGGTTTTAGTGTTTAAGGTGGTATGCGGCGGCTTTTGTATTGCGTTGCTCACCCCTTAACAGGGCGTTAGCCTACATACGTAGATTTACGAAATAAGTCAGGAATGGTTTAGAGTGGATAGAGATAAAATTTTAAGGGCAAAAGCTTCACTTTTGGAATCGACGGAAAGGAACTCGCTGTTAGATGTTATTCAAAGTGACGCCGAAGCATTTAAAGGAAGTCGAGTTATATACTCAACAGATAATGCAGGTGCACCTGTAAACAATTTCAAAGATGAAAATTTGTTTGCAGATGTATTCTCAAGATCTAAGCTACTGGTTTACTCAGAAGATATAATGGCTCAGATGAACTCTGGCCAAGCAAATCTTGCTTTTAAGCAAAGGGCGTTATTTGACACGAATTTGGTCTCTGATCTTCCAAAATACTTTCGTGGTGAGGATTTGACGACTAAGGATAGAGTGGAAAAAATTCTTGGCATCGTAACGACACAATTAGGCGGGGGATACGACTTTGGTTTTCCTATGTTAGAAAACCTTCGCTTTTTCGTTTCTGAAAATTGCCAATGGCCTATCTATAAAGTAGCAGCAGCACATTATCTCGATGAGAAAATTCTGAACACACCTGTCGGTAAAAAAGAGTTTTCGTTTGAGACTACCCCTGAAATGTTCGAAAAAGCTCAGGCCACTTGGGAGGCTTACAGATCGAGTAGCTTTGTTTGGAAACAACTTGATCGAAGAGATCTAGTCTATCTTCTAATGCTGAAAACAATGAATATATGCTGGGATACACCAAACGTTGTTTTAGAGAATGCACTGCACGACCTAGTTGAATTTTGTTTAAAAGAATTGAATGTCTTGCCTTTAAAGGAACTATATTTCGCTTGGAAAGCGTTGATTGGGTTTATCTATCAAGATTTCACACCAGTCTTTAATGAGCCTCATTTAAAGTCTCCGAAAGAAAAATCCTTGGAGAGGATTCGAGCTCTTTCATGGGATCTCTTTTTGTTCCGTTATACCGAAACGTTACTTTCAGAGGAAAAAGGTAATACAGTTAGTTTGCCTTGTGTAACTACATTAGATAAAGAATTAATCAAAACAATGAAACTATGCAAAGTGAAAGCTGTTTTGATGTACGAACAAATAGGTTTTGTTGAAACAATTTTTGAGGACGAGGGCGATTTTCAAGTTTGTCTAAACGCTTCGATGAATCAGCACCAAAAGTCGGTGCTGCGTAAACAGAATCGACAGGTAAATGATCGCTATGTATCTCGGTATACTTTGCAAAAAGCTATAGCAAGACAAGAGCGAATGATAAATAAAATGATTCGGTCTGCAAAGTAGGCTAACAAACTGTTTAAGAGTGATTCGCAACGCGTGGCATTTTTACTATGCGTTAGGTTTAGTGGTTAAGGTGGCATGCAGAGGCTTCAGTATTGCGTTGCTCACACCTTAACAGGGCGTTAGTACTCAGGAGTAATTATGAATTACGGTGATTATCAAATCCCCTTGCTTATAGCAAAACAAACGATTCAAGGTGGAAATATTCATTTGCAGATCGATAGATATGCAGGTGTGGCTTTTTTCGTAGGAAATGAGGGGCTAATTGCAACCTGTAGGCATATCGTACAAATGGTTCAAGAGGGTGAAGTATTGGTCGGTAAAAGCTTAAATACTGGTGTTATTGAACCTATTTATAATATTAGAGTGCATGCTGACTACGATTTTGCGTTAGGTGCTTTCATGGGGCAGCCAGATTACCGAATTTTTCCGATGGATGGTGAAGATTGTTTGCCGGGTCATGATGTAAGAGCTTTTGGCTTCAACAACATTGGTAAAATTGGTGCTGACGTACGAGTTAATGCAAGAATGCTTAAAGGTTACATTGTGTCAAAGCACGAGACCTCGGATCACCCTGAAGCAAAAACAACTACAGAAGTATCTTTTCCGTCTTTAAAAGGTTTTAGTGGAAGCCCTTTGGTTAGCACTGAAACGGGAAAATTAGCGGGAATGATGTTTAGCAATCATGAGTCTTCTATTGAAGTTCATTCATTTATGGATGTTGAAGATAATGGAGATACATTTAAGGAAAGTATTTATCGAGTTATAGAGCTTGGTCTTGCACATTCAATTAGCGACATAAATCAATTCATATCGGCTCTCAAAGGGTAAGAGTACTAACAAACAATTTAAGAGTGATTCAGCACGCGTGGCATTTTTGGTTTGAGTTAAGTTCAGTGTTTACGGTGGTCAAATTGAGTATTGTGGTCGCGTGCTTCACACCTTAATTGGGCGTTAGTCGCCAGAAAAAGCTAGCAATCAAAATCATGTTTCTGAGCTTAAAATTTTGCAGCTGTTTTCTTGGTGCACCGATTAATCGTCGATCATCAGAGCTTAGTTCTAGCTGTTTTAAGTCCAAAATTTTGTGCCTGTCCTAGCGGTTGTTTTGTTCTTTGATGCATACAGAGTAGGGTAATCGAGAGTCTGTTTTTGGTTGCAACTCCGCTCGGCGAGTTTATCGGTACAAAAGCCGATTGACTCGCTGAAATGACGTTTTCTGCGGAGTTGTTTGTTCCAAGTGGTTTCATTGAATAGTCGCTTTGAGACTACGCCTGACTTAAGTGCATCAAAGCACATAAAGTTTGTTGTTCGCAAAGTTTAGTTTGGCTTAGAATTGTCGCTCGGTGCCTCGCGACTAACAAACTGCTCAAGAGGGATTCGCAACGTGTGGCATTTTTACTATGCGTTGATTTTTGTGATTAAGGTGGTGTGCGGCGGCTTCGGTATTGCGTTGCTCACCCCTTAGCAGGGCGTTATGTGAATCTATCCCATTGAAAATTCGAATTTTGTCCCCATATACAGTCGAAAATAGGAGGCCGTTATGGGACTAATAGATAAAATTAAATCAGCATTCACTTCTTCAAATGCAATTGAAAATGAAGAGCTCATCAGTAATTCGTATAAAGATTTGATCGTTGAAGCTGAAGGGTTTACCAGGGAGCAAGGCTTTGCTTTTGATACAACTAAACGTGGCTCTTCACTTGATGACTTAGATGCATTGGTGACTGAGCTAGCTAATATTTTGGCAGGTGAGGTAATTCCTGTTTATAAAATGAACGGCTTTCGCGATGTGGCGACTAGATTTGGTGGCGACTGCGGCAATGTACACGTAGCGATACTGTCATTTATTCAAAAATACTATCCTTCTATCAATGCAAACCTCACTGTTGGTGAGTTCGTGACTGATGGAGAGTCTCAGTTTCCATTTAACCAAGAGAAATGTTTGAAGTGGTTAAAAAATGGAGCTCCAGAAATTTTGGACTGTCATACCTGGATAACGATAGATGACAACATCATTTTAGATTGTACTGTAGGGACATATGTAAACACTCGATTATCCGATAGCAAGACTTTCGGTGGAATTGTATGGGGTAAAATGGGTGAACTTAATGTCACTCGTATTTCGAATTTTGAGCATAAAGATCCACGTGATATTAATAGAATATCATACCACCCTGTCATCCTTGGAATGTCGGCATTCAGTAAGTTTGCACCTAGGCAAAAGTAATTGGCAAAAGCGAGTGACATGTTGTGGCTCGCTATGCAAAGTATGCACATAACAAAGCATTTAAGAGTGATTCCCAACGCTTGGCATTTTTCATTCCAACGTTGGGTTTTGTGTTTACGGCGGTATGGTTAGGTTTTGTGGTAGCGTTGCTCACACCTTAATGCGGCGTTAGCATACTTTGAAGGGAGTTCAGATGGCTACGATAGTCGAACAAATTGTTAATCGTGAAATTGACTCGGTCATCGTGTACGAATCTGACCAAGTTATAGCTTTTGCAGACCATGATCCAATCAACTTTGGGCATATTTTAATTTGTCCTAAGACTCAATACCGTACTTTCATTGACCTGCCTGAGTCTGTGTTTTTTTGAGATCACCGACGTTGCAAGAGATTTATATAAACGTATAGAAGCTAAATTCAATCCCGATGGTATCGGCTTTATGCAAAACAATGGAGAGGCACCTCATTTCAACGAGCTGGATCACTACCATTTGCATATTTTCCCTAGGTTTCATGGCGACCAGTACGGTTGGGTTAGTAGTGAACTTGGAATTCAAACTATGGATAAACTAAGAGAATCACTTAAAGATCTATGAGCATTGAAAAAGTATGCTAACAAATTGTTCAAGAGTGATTCGGCACGCGTGGTATTTTTACTATGCGTTAGGTTCAGTAGTTAAGGTGGTATGCGGTGGCTTAGGTATTGCGTGCCTCACACCTTAACAAGGCGTTAAATGGCAGGAGATATTTATTGAAGTTTTTAGATGATTTGACTCAGTACTTAGAGTGGGATGTCAAAAAACAGATCTTTAATAGAACTGACGCTTTCAAGCGCCAGTTGACATATATGAAAGATCAGAACAACGAAATGTTGTTCGTTTTATACAGAAATGGTTGGAGTGATCAAAAATTACATGTGGTTTTTGCTTTCAATTCATTCTATCAGCTTGTTTTAGGTCCATTAGCGAGTTCTGCATTAAATATATCTGAAACAGGTATTGGAGCTAGCATTCCTATAAAGTATGGCAGCTCAATTAAGTTTGATAAATCGAGAAATAGGAAGATATCAAATGCAAACGCTGATTTCTTTTTTCTGCTATCTCAATTAGGTATTTCACCGTGGTTGGTTAATTACAGTTCGGCAAATGATATTGTTTATGGTATCCATAAAGGGTTGTTAGAAAGTGAGCAGTGATGATTCATGGTTAGCGTCGGTTGAAGCTTTAGTTTCAGGTTTTGCGGAGGAACATTCATATACATTTAGTAAAAAAAGTCGTGAGTTGTCTGCGTCTTTTGAAATAGGTTGTTTTCACGCATTGCTTAATTATTATGAGAAGGTTGGCTTTGAACTTAGTGTTGAAAACTTAACTACGGAAAATGAGTTTCGTTACTTAACAACCCCAAATGGTAACCCTGATAACTTTTCTTTTGTTGTTGCTAAAATAGGTGAGTCTGAGTACGAAATTCGCCAACAATTGAAGATTTACTCAAACCTTGATGAAATGATCTCTTTTGCGCCAGATCTTGCTGTGGTAAAACGAAATTTAACTATTGAAAGAGTTAAAGATAGAGACTTTGCCAATGGTAAACGTTCGTTCTACCGAGTATCCAGCGTGGATGTGATTGCTGCGCATGAATGCAAGTCTATGCCTCCATTTCCTGAGTTAATGGTCTCATTTGTAGGTATGTATATGACAGCGCATACTTGGCATAGTGATGAAGAGCCAACTGTTATTCATGATAACAGAAAAGGGTTACATTTAGCTCCGACTATGTTTGTTGGTGGTCACGCAAAAGCTATGCACTTGCGAATGATTCAAGCGATGGAAAGAGTTTATCCGATTAATATTGTGGTAGGGATGCATGAAGGTGTGTGGAACCTTTACAAAGACAATAGAAAGCTAAACAGGTTACACGTTATCGATGAAGATCACTCAACTATTGGCGGTAGTGATTTGGAGAGCTTTCTCAATCCTCCTGAACTAGCCATTTAACAATCTGTTCAAGAGTGATTCGCAACGCGTGGCATTTTTATTATGCGTTGCGTTTGATGTTTAAGGTGGTATGCAGAGGCATCGGTATTGCGTTGCTCACACCTTAACAGGGCGTTAGTACGGGGTTGGCATCAAAGGTCATAAGTTTCGGTGTTTATCTGTTTCGGTGTTCGTATTTACACCTTACAGTTTGTACCTTTCACGTTCTTTCCGGTGGCACTATATGCGGTGTGTTCGCTTTGATTTCACCGTTTACGGTTTCCAACTCTTAGCCTATTTCTTTGGTGCTTCTTCTCTTTCGTGGTTTTTAATAAGTCAGAATTGTCTTTCTTTGGTGTTGCCGTCGAAGTGCGAGGAACGAATCCTTTTCTAATTTGAAGCCAGTAAAAGTAGGGCAGTTCAGTGCGTTTTTCTTCTAGCCAACTTTCGCCTCTTAACCGAGTTTAAGTTTTGTAGCTGCCCGTCTCACTTCAATGTTCAAAGCCTTTCATATCATCTCAATTTTCAATATCTTGGAGCGCATAAATAGAAGTAGCGCATGTACTAACAAATTGCTTAAGAGTGATTCGTAACGCGTGGCATTTTTACTTTGCGGTGGCTTATGGTGATTAAGGCGCTGTGCGGTAGCTTTTGTATTGCGTTACTCACACCTTAGCAAGGCGTTAGCACTGGGTTGGCATCAGAGGTAAAAAGTCTTAGTGTTTATTGGTTTATTTTCCTTGCTTTACACCGGTTCAAATGTGCCTTTCATGTTCGCTCCGGTGGCACTATATGAGTTGTTTTCGCTTTGATTTCACCGTTTACGGTTTCTAACTATTGGGCTATTTCGCTGGTGCGGTTTCATTGTTGCGTTTGGTTTATAAGCTTAAAGCACTTTTTATTGCGCTGTCGTTAAAGTCCGAAGCCCGTATCCTTTGTTAATTTGAAACTGATGAAAAAGGGTAGTTAAGCATGTTTTTCTTCTAGCCAACTTAAGTCTTGAAGTTAGTTTTAAGTTTGGCATCTTTCGGTTTGGCTTCAGTGTTTTTAGCCAACAGTTTCGTGCTATATTTCAATACCTTGGCGTATATCAAAGGCTTTAAGGGCAGCGTGCTAACAAACAGTTCAAGAGGGATTCAGCACGCGTGGCATTTTTGGTATGCGTTGGGGTTAGTGATTAAGGCGTGATGCGGTAACGTCGGTATTGCGTGCTTCACCCCTTAACTGGGCGTTAGAGCGCAGGAGAAAAATAATGAATATGACGGACATAATTGAATACATTTCATATCTTATCGCTGGCATTATTATCGCTCCCTTCGGCTTTATGTTGTTTAAAGAATTCATAGGTAAAGATCGCAAGACGGTCACAGATGAAGTCAAATCTACGGTAGGAGACGAATCGAGAAAGTTTCTGGGCGGTAGATATGGTGATGCAGTTGTAGGTCAGTTTGTCGAGTTTAAACTGATAATAGCGATAGGTTTGCCAGTGGTTCTATTTCTAGGGATCTCTTCCTTGGTAAATTCTCTTTTGAAAGTTCTGTTCAACCTGTGAGTTGCGCTCTAACAATCTGTTCAAGAGGGATTCGCAACGCGTGGCATTTTCACTATGCGTTGATTTTAGTGATTAAGGTGGTGTGCGGTGGCTTCGGTATTGCGTTGCTCACCCCTTAACAGGGCGTTATATTTTTAATTGGCTAGGTTAGGCTCTAAGGATAAAGATGTATATTGAGTCACAAGAAAAAATTTACTATAGCAACAAAGAACCAATTCCGTTGGATGATGTTATCGCATCATTACAAGGGTATTCAGAATTAATAAAAATGCTTCCAACGGTGCTTGAACATCTTGATGACAGCCTCGTTATTGAAGACATCAAGATTTACGTTGATGAGGTCAGTAAAGGTAGCCTTTGGGAGGTCTTATTAATTGGTTTAGCTTTTGGTAGTCAGCAATCACTAGACTGCCATTTGACTAGTGTAAACGACTGGGCTCATGAAAAACTTATGAATGCAGGAATAACTAACAAGAATATTCGAAACGGCTTGATTGTACTAGTAGCAATACTTGCTGTAACAGGAGCCTCTATGGCTCTTGATCATATGAAAAAGTTGCTTGGTGGGCGCGACGAGAGCACGGCTACAATCCAAGCAAACAATAACATATTCATTAATATAGGAGCTGAAGCATACGGTACAACGCCAGATGCAATTCAGTCTGCAATTGCTCATGCAATTGAGGTGCATGGTCAAACAAAGGTTGCTAAAGAAGCAAGAAAAATTATTGCACCAGCTAAGTTAGAGCAGGGAGCTGAAGTTAAGTTTTTCTCTGGTGCCAATGCATCTGATGCACCAATAGTAACTTTTGATAGTGAGTTGGTGGAGGCTCTTCCAAGTTATGATTTCAATGAGGGCGATGTATCTATCCCTCAAAATAACGTCGATGTTTACATTACTAGCATGGATCTGGAGCGTCATAAAACTGGCTGGGCTGCGCATATTCCTTCGTTCTCCGAAAACAAAAGGATTCCAATTAGCTTTAACTCAGACGAGAATCTTGAGCAAATTGCTTTTGAGCGAAACTATAAAGCCAATATTACAGTCGTATATGGGCGTGACAAAAAGTCTGGAGACTTAAAACCAAAGCGTGCACTGATCACTTCATTAGGACAGAAGCTCGAAAAAGGTTTTAAAGACAAAAAAATATAACAAACTGTTTAAGAGTGATTCGCAACGCGTGGCATTTTTACTATGCGTTGCTTTTAGTGCTTAAGGTGGTATGCGGTAGCTTCGGTATTGCGTTGCTCACCCCTTAACAGGGCGTTATAGCTTTGGAGTAAAAAGTGGCATTCAACTTAACAGAAGAACAATTAGTTAATACTGAGATGGAGCTTGGTGCAAGGCTCCCTCATGATTACCGTGAATCAATGAAAATTTCCAATGGTGGTGAAGCAACGACCGAAGAAGCTGATTGGGAACTTTACCCAATCAAGGACAACTCTGATCGAAAAAGGTTAGCTCGTACTTGTAATCATATTATTACAGAGACCAAGTTGTGTTTCGGTTTTGGCAACTTTCCTCATCATGCATTGGCAATTGCTAGTAATGGTCTTGGTGATCAAATGGTTTTATTAAAAGAGTCAAACCAATTCAAGCCCGAAGTTTATATTTGGCTTCATGAAACCGGAGAGATTAAGTTGCTTGCAAGTTCATTTGCCAAGTTAGAAAAGCTATAACAAATTGTTCAAGAGTGATTCGGCACGCGTGGCATTTTTACTATGCGTTGCGTTTAGTGTTTAAAGTGGTTTGCGGAGGCTTCGGTATTGCGTGCCTCACACCTTAACAAGGCGTTAACTGGCGCAGAAAATACGAAAGCACAATGATACAGTTTCTAGGTTCAGAGATTTAGCGTGTTCGGTCGGTTTCCTTAGCTGAGCTAATGCGACTAATTTCAGTTTGATACTTAAGTTTACTGATGTGAAAGGCGGCACAAAACCTTCTAATAATATAAGGCATTCGCGATTAGTTCGGCGAACTTACATCGCCGAAGTATGGTGTTGTGAGACGTATTTCAAACTAAAGATAAACGGTAATTTTTTGGTTAAATACATATTTGAGTTAGCTTTGCTAATCATTAATTAGCAAAACGAGCTTTGGCGAAAGTGGCTGAAAGATCGGCGAAAACTGAAAGGCGCTCAGTTAACAAACTGTTCAAGAGGGATTCGCAACGCGTGGCATTTTCACTATGCGTTGGTTTAAGTGATTAAGGTGGTATGCGGCGGCTTTGGTATTGCGTTGCTCACCCCTTAACAGGGCGTTATAACCTTGAAGTTAGCATTAAAAGCAGTATCCATCTTTCCAAGTTGAAGAGTTAACTAGATGAATTTAAGAGAACTAAGAGAGTATCAAGTAGAGTTTGAAAAAGTTAGAGGCGAGGTTGCTTCTGACTTTAAATCCATAAATAAGTTACGTAAAAAATTTACTTCAGATTACTCTATTAACAAATTACTTGCTCTTAAAAAAGAGGAGTATGCGGTTGGTCAGGGTGAGTCTACATTTTGCAATCGAATAGAAAATGAACTTAATGAATGGGGTAACATTCATGGCAGTCCAGCGACGAAGTTTGGTATTTACTATGGGAAGTTTGGAGAGGATAAGAGTAGAAAGTATAGGATAGGTAGAAAAGAATATGGTGATAATGTAGACATTGCTTTTAAAAAAATAATCAATTCAATCATTATGCTCATTGAAAAAAAAGACGATGTCGAAGTTATAAAGAAAGTTCCCATATCACCTATGTTTAAGGGTAAAATATTATCTGTATATTACCCTGATGACTTTATGAATATCTTTTCAGCTAAGCATCTAAATTATTTCATAGATAACCTTTGCATCGAAAACTCTTCTAGAAGTGAATTGGATAAGCAAGCATTATTACTCCATTATAAAAACTCTGATCAAGTCATGAAAAAATGGAGTGTATATGAGTTTAGTCGATTTTTATATAAATCATTCGGAAGTCCAAATGACGAAGTAAAAGAAGAGAAACTACCGGATGAACTGAAAGAGTTCAAAGGCAAAGACTTTCCACCGATAGAGGTTGTAAATTTCTCTTATGTGGAACTAACGACTGATGAATTGGCAGAGCTTAGCGATAGAAAAGAACGTAAACGTAACAAAATTGACTACATAAATCGTTCGAAAAAATTAAAAAAAATCGGCAATAGAGGCGAGCTGATAGTTTTAAAGGCAGAAAGAAATTATCTGATTAAAAATGGAAAACCTAATTTGGGGGAATTAGTAGAGTACATGGCAGAAAAAGATGATAGTGTTGGCTATGACATTAAGTCATATAATCTTGATGGCACTGAAAGGCTAATAGAAGTTAAATCCACAACTCATAGAGTGGGAACTAATAATATATATATGTCAGCTAATGAGTTAGATGTTGCAACGAAAAATAGTAATTACTATTTTTATGTGGTTTACGAGGCTGATAGTAAAATGCCAAAAATTTGGAGAGTTAAAGGCACAGATTTGCTCAATGATGAAAAAATCATAAAAGAGCCAATTGCTTATAGGCTAAGAATCAACGCAAGTTAGCCCTTTTTGATAAAATAAGAACGGTTATAACAAACTGTTTAAGAGTGATTCGCAACGCTTGGCATTTTTACTATGCGTTGGTTTTAGTGTTTAAGGTGGTATGCGGAAGCATCGGCATTGCGTTGCTCACACCTTAACAGGGCGTTATGTTCTAGGAAGAAATGATGGATAATCAGCAGTTAATCGAGTCCTTGAAGGCGTTCAAGGTGAGTTATGGGGAGTACTTTAAGCTCTTCCTAGATACTTACCCGTTGTTCACTTGGAAGGATGAAAATTATGGCAGCAATGAGCTATTTCTAAAAGCTATAGAGTGCCAAGCTTTGGCTTCAACGTTCGGCGAAACCGCTAAAAGTAGATTCGATACGATCGGTTTCAATAAACTGTTCCCATTTGACAATCCTGTCGATTGGTACAATTGGGAAGCATTTGTGAAAGATAATGAGGTCTCTCATACAATTTACGCGACGCTGGCAATGAGGCTTGATTCTGAAATTCAACGTATGCTTTTTTTTGCGGAAAGAGATTTATTGGAGTCTTATGAATCGCTTGATTCGGAACAGTTCTTAGTTTCGTACTTGAAATACGATTGCTTCCATAATTCTGATTTACAAAATAACTTAGAAGTAAAACATGACGAAATAGAAAACCACAAGGAAATCGATGAAAGTCGAGCTTTTGACAATCTAGATAGAATGCAAAAACAAACTTCTATTTGGTCGAATGTCATCAACGTGCTTAGTAAAGTCGTTGGTTTTTAGTCCGAACATAACAAAGCATTTAAGAGTGATTCGCAACGCGTGGCATTTTTGCTATGCGTTGCGTTTAGTGTTTAAGGTGGTATGCGGGGGCTTCGGTATTGCGTTGCTCACACCTTAACAGGGCGTTATGCCTAAGGTGAAATTGATGATCAAGCAGCTTGATGCAAATGAAAAATCTGTGGTTGAACTGTCAGAGCGTTGCTTCGACGAGCTTCGTCAAGTTTACAGGCCAACTGAGCTCGCAGTTAGCAATAAAAACAGTGCTAAAAGTGAGTGGAGTTGTTTTGGTTTCCATGTTGATGAGGTTTTAGTTGGAGTAGTTGAAGCTAAACAGGTTGGCTCAGAATTACAGCTTAGCTCGTTAACAGTTGCACCAAGTTTTCGCCAAAAAGGTGTAGCTAGAAAGCTCGTCGATTTCGCTGTTACACAGTTTAAGCGTATTAACTCAGTCTCAGTTTGGTGTGTTGAGCAAACAGGTAATGTCACTGTTTTTAAGGCACTAGGCTTTAATGTAGTTCAACGTTTTGATTCAGACTTTTTCATACTTTCCGACGGTTCAAAAGCGGTAGAAGTTCGGTTAAAACAAAAAGTAACGGCATAACAAAGCGTTTAAGAGGGACTTGGCACGCGTGGCATTTTCAATTTGCGTTGGGTTTAGTGGTTAAGGTGTTATGCGGTCACTTTTGTATTGCGTGCCTGCGCCCCTTAACGCGGCGTTAGGCTATACAAGAAAGTTAGGTATTTATGGTATTAAAAACAAAAGAGCTATTTGAACTTCCTGTATACAGGATTGATGAAGATACCTATAACAGTGAGCTTAAAGAGTATATTTCGTCAAATGAGTTAATGTCTCCAGAATATTCTCGAAAACAATTTGGTGGTGATTGGCAGTACAATGAGGTTGTAGGCTTTTTAAGATTTTATGTATCGGGGAAAAGGCAAATTCGTTGTGAATACTGGCAAACTGATACTCAGAGGAAAATAAAGACGCGAAAGAAGCAGTTTGTAATGACTTCAGACAGTTTTTGTACACAGAATTTTTACCCTAGTGCGGATAACGACGCGCTTAAGTCGATGTTGCTAGACTGCATTGAACACTGTCGGGTAAACCTTCCGCGTCGCCACATTGATATGCGAATGTTTATGGAAACCTTCGATTTTATTGATTGGTGTCGTGTATTAGCCTAACAAACAGTTCAAGAGGGATTCAGCACGCGTGGCATTTTTGGTATGCGTTGGTTTCGGTGTTGAAGTGCCATGCAGTAACGTCGGTATTGCGTGCTTCACCCCTTAACTGGGCGTTAACTGGCGCAGAAAATACGAAAGCACATTGATACGGTTTCTAGGTCCAGAGGTCTAGCGTGTTCGGTTGGTTTCCTTAATTTAGCTAATGCGACTAATTTAAATTTGGTACGTAAGTTAACTGATGTGAAAGGTGGCACAAAGCCTTCTAATAATACAAGGCATTCGCGATTAGTTCGGCGCACTTACATCACCGAAGTATGGTGTTGTGAGACGCATTTCAAAACTAAAGATAAACTGTAATCTTTTGGTTAAACACATATTTGAGTTAGCTTTACTAATCATTAATTAGTAAAGCCAGCTTTGGCTAAAGTGGCTGTAAGCTCGGCGAAAACTGAAGGGCGCTCAGTTAACAAACTGTTCAAGAGGGATTCGCAACGCGTGGCATTTTTACTATGCGTTAGTTTTAGTGGTTAAGGTGGTATGCGGCAGCTTCGGTATTGCGTTGCTCACCCCTTAACAGGGCGTTAGTTGGCTAACGAAGAAAAACGTACCTAAAGAAGAATATTTAAGGCTAAAGTCCGTGTGTATTTGCTAGGTTTTCTTATTTCCATTTCTAGTTATTTGGGGTTGTGAAAATCGTGCTTTGGTTTCTTGTTTGGTTTGGATCTTCTGTTTCAGAAGTTGCTTTGTTTGTTGAAAGTCAGTTCTGTAACACCGTCTGTCTAAAAGAGCTTTTTTGTGTGGTTATTCCGTTTTCTACGGCGTTTTGAGTTCCAAGTGGTTTCAGTGACAAGTGCTTTGAAAATGCACCTGATTTGAGTCTTTCAAAGCGCATAAAGCCAGTGTTGGCAAAGCGGCAATCAACATCACATCAAAGCTTTAGGTTTGGCAACTAACAAAGTATTCAAGAGGGATTAACAACGCTTGGCAGTTTTGGTTTGAATCAGCTTTAGTGTTTACGGCACAGTAGCTTAGTTTGGGGGGCGTTGTTCACCCCTTAACGCGGCGTTATGCAGCCACATGAAATTCATTTACAATTATAGATTTATTAAAAGAGATGTAAAATGTACAAGAAACTAATCATTCTTAGCTTGCCTATTCTATTGGCGGCATGCGCAGCGCCAAAATATACAGTTGAAGCTATTTCGGAAGATAACCAGAGCAAGGAAATTACCATTGTAAAAGATGACGCCACACGAGATGTTTTCTTGGACTCGATACAAGAATGGTGTTTGGATACAGCACATAAATGTACGGTTGTAAGTGATGGAACTCTTCCTAAGAGCTCTGAACTTACGTTGACTTATGTATCGCGCTGGAGTTGGGACTTTAGAACGTTTATTGCAGATGCCCAAGTTAAGGCATATAAAAACAGTAAAAAAGTTGGCGAAGTAGAGTTCAAAGCGCCAAATAGTGCCAATTCAGATAAGTGGGGAAATGACAATAAACGAATCATCGCGATGATGGATTTACTGTTTGGGAAACAGTCGGTTAATGAAGCTCAGTTCAAAATTAAATCGGGCGAAATGTAGCGACGTAACAAACTGTTCAAGAGTGATTCCCAACGCTTGGCATTTTCAGTTCAAGGTTGGGTTTCGTGTTTAAGGCACAATCGTTTAGTTTGGGTGGTAGCGTAGTTCACGCCTTAACTGCGCGTTATGCGCTTTACGAATTGAAACATGGAGAGTGTCATGGTTGTATATGGAGATTTGCAGTCAGGTAACTGCTTAAAAGTAAAATTACTATTGTCATTCCTTGGCATTGAGCACCAATGGAAACACGTTAATATCTTAGATAACGAGACTAAAACAACAGAATTTTTAGTCCTCAATCCAAATGGTAAAATCCCGACAGTCGTTTTAGATGACGGTCGAGTACTCTGTGAGTCCAATGCAATATTGGGGTACTTTGCAGAAGATACGCCTTATCTATCTAAGGACAGTTATCAAAAAGCAAAAATGTACGAATGGCTTTTCTTTGAGCAATACTCACATGAGCCTTATATTGCAGTAGCGCGTTTTATTCAGAAGTATCAAGGTATGCCGGAGCACCGTCTAGAAGAATATAAATCACTACAATCAGGCGGCCATAAAGCATTACAAATCATGGAACTACAGCTGTCAAAAACTAAGTTCTTAGTTGGTGATAATATTTCTATTGCTGATATCGCACTGTATGCTTATACCCATGTCGCAGATGAGGGTGGTTTTAACCTAGAAACTTACCCAAATATCGAGCGTTGGATTGGGGTAATTCGCAAGTTGGACGGTTATGTAGGTATGTATTAACCACGCGCATAACATAGCGTTTAAGATAGATTCGCAATGCGTGGCATTTTAACTGTACGTTGAGCTCAGTGATTAAGGTGGTATGCGGGAGTTTCGGTATTGTGTTTATCACCCTTTAACTGGTCATTAGCCCCCAAAGGTCAAATATGGATATTTACCCAGAAATCGAGTTATCTAAAGCGCAGCATAATGCAATTGAAGCTATGAGAAACAAATCGTTTCCTGAACATCAGGTTGCTCGTTCTTACTATAAGCAACTCCCACATATGAGAGTTTTGAAGTACGAAGGTGATCACTTAGTTGGTTACATGGGATTAGACTACAGAGTTGTTCGCGTCGGTGATGAAATTTATAAAGTATTAGGTGTGAGTGATTTTTGTGTCGAGAGCAAACTTCAAAGGCAATGTATTGGCACAACAATGTTGTCTCAACTCAGCGAGTATGCGTCAACTAAAGATGTCGACTTCATCATTTTAGTCTCCGATTTGGATCGTTTTTATGTGGCTAATGGTTATGTGCGCCTTAACTCTCTAAGTTCTTGGTTGTGAGTTCATGAACATAAAAATTACGGTGTTGCTGTAGAGCAAGTCGATGATTTATATGTTAAACCTATCAGCGGAAAAATTTGGGCTGTTGGTCATATAGATTGGTTAGGGTATATGTACTAGTCTGTAGTGGGTTAATAAACTGTTTGAAAAGAAACGCTACACGTGGCGCTTTCAATTCGCGTAGCTTATACCTTACGAGAGCGTTTTTCCACAAGGAGTAATATGTGATTGTAGTAGCAAGGTTTTCTTTTCCTCATGAAGCTCATATTGCGAGAGCAAGCCTAGATAGTGTCGGAATAGAAAGTTACATCGCTGACGAGCACACGGTGAATACTCAGTGGCTTTATTCAAATGCAATAGGCGGCGTCCGTCTGATGGTGGCCGAAAGTGATGCAGAAGACGCGAAACAAATACTTAGCAGTGATTTCTCAGAATCATTAGAAAATGAACTTGCCGTTGATGAAGGAAAAGATGTTTGCCCTAACTGTGGTAGTAAAGAGCTATTTGCATTTACAAAAGGTAAGCGTCCAGCTTTCTTAGTCTTTATTTTACTGGGTTTTCCATTGTTCTTTTACAAGCATGGTTACAAGTTTAAGCAGTGTGGGGAATTCAGTGAAAGGCTTTAATTTAAGTCGTTAGATAACAAAGCGTTGAAGAGATAATTTGCA
Source organism: Vibrio sp. VGrn 2 (assembly GCF_009361695.1). Lineage (NCBI taxonomy): Bacteria > Pseudomonadati > Pseudomonadota > Gammaproteobacteria > Vibrionales > Vibrionaceae > Vibrio > Vibrio sp. VGrn 2. The sequence continues at coordinate 20,418 of NZ_RBWD01000013.1, forward strand.
CGCGTAGCATTTTTACGTTGCGTTAGGTTGAGTGGCTATGCAGAAGTCAGAGTTCTGCTTACTTCCAAGCAAAGCATTATACGATAGTGAAGGGACAACATTGAATGAGTGAAATTAAAACAATAGAGCAGTTAAAAGAAATTTACGCAGAGCCAAGTGCGAGAGCTAAAAATAAAGCGTTGCCTGCCCTGGATGTTCATGCGATTACATTAATTAATAATTGCCATTTTGCAGTTCTAAGTACCGCCGATACTCAAGGCTATATCGATCTCTCTCCGAAAGGAGGGGAGCCTGGCTTCGTAAAAGTTTTAGGTGAATCAACATTGTTGCTCCCTGATAGCTCGGGGAATAATCGTATAGATAGTCTAAAAAATATCATTAGTAACCCCAAAGTTGGGTTGTTATTGATGGTAAATGGTATTGACGAAGTACTCCGTATTAAAGGAGCTGCAAGTATTCACACCGACTCCAAATTGATATCTGCTTGCCCCGATGGAAGTAAAGCTCCTAAGGTTGTTATCAAAATAGTCATCGAGAGTATGTACTTTCATTGTGCGAAAGCTGTGATGAGAGGGAAACTTTGGTCTGATGACTATAAAGTCAATCGCTCAATTCTCCCTTCATTAGCTCAAATCTTTAAAGATCAACAAAAGTTAGAAAATAAAGCGCTTAATCAAGAAGAGATGTTGAAATATTACCAATCCAGTCTTTAGAGCGAGTGTAGTAAAGTGTTTAAAAGGGAGAAAAATGCTTGGCTCTTTAGGTTTGACCTGCTGTACGGCACTATGGATTAGTTTTGGTGGGGATGTTATTCAACCCATAAGGTTAGTCCACAAATAAACAACTGTTAGTCCAAATATTAAAATGAAAAATGTAGAAAACTTTACTCTAGAAAATTACGTTTTGGCTAGTCCGGTAATTAGGTGTTTTGGACCAATGATTGACTTTTTTGTCAGTTTTAGCATTTTTACACTCGTTTTGTGGGGCGGCTTAGAAATCGGTATTGAAAAGGAACTTGTTCGCGCTACAGCAGTAACAGCGGCTGTGTCGTATTACCTTTTTTCTGATAGTTTCCCAAATGGTCAAAGTGTGGACAAAAAACTTTTGGGCATTGCAGTTATAAGTGCAAGAACGGGTAAAAGGTGCAATATTTTTCAGTCACTTTTTAGAAATATTATTACTCCATTCTTCGGTTTTATTGACTCAATTTTCATTCTTGGTAAAAAGAGGCAACGGCTCGGTGATAAGTTAGTGAGAACAGTGGTGGTAGTTCACTAGCTTGTTTAAAAATTGACAGCGCTGGGGGTTTGGGTTCAAGTCGGGCTTTGTTTTCAGGGTGGAACAGCTTCGCTTAGGTGGTGGCGTTGCTCACACCTCAATTCGGTGTTAGGCAATCAGAATCAGTACGTAATTATGAATAAAGAGCATTCCGAAGCTTTCATCTTGGAGATTGATAAGGTTTTAGCCCCGAGTGGTTTCAAGTTTATCAAATCTAGAGGAGTATGGGAGCGCAAGGTGGGTAAGGTCGATGTCGAATGGTTTCACTTAAACTTTGGGCTTACTGTTTTGAACCCTTCCTTCGGGGTTAAATACAAAGATATAGAAAAGGTCTTACCTAGAGAAATGCGTTGTATTGGTGGTGTTTCTCGCATGTTGAGCAGTATCACTGGCAATTCATATACCGACGCAATTAGTCCTATAGCTTTCGCTTATATGGTAAAACAGTTACTACCTATTGAGTTAGAAAAACTAAGAGATAGAAAGCGGGTTATCGAGAGTTTAAAAAGCGAAGATGTAAAAGTCTGGCCTGTGTTCAGTTATTCCACTCGTATACGACTGCTTCCTTTGCTTCTAAGTAAAACTTCGCCAAATGAAGCAATAAAGTATATGGCCTATTTTGAGTCCGAACTTAGGACTCGTTATCAACTCATTCCAAACTATGATGCGTTCAAAGGTTACTTGTTGAAGCACTTGAAGGTCTAAAAATTGCTTCAATAGAGAATCGTGACACGTGGCGTTTTTACTATGCGTTGAGCTTATTAAAAAGTGTCATACGAGATCATTTGTATTACGTGTCTCACACTTTTATTGGATTTTCGTCACCAGTAACAAACCAAAAGGCTGGCTCCAAAATGTTAGTAACAAAGATTGAAATGGAACGATTAATTCTAAGAGAGCTAGTTGAAGATGATGCAAGCGAACTGTTTGGCATATTCTCAGACCATGAGGTCATGAAATATTGGAACACTGGCCCTTGGGTTTCAATTGAAGAAGCGCGGACATTTATAGCCAAGAGTGCACAGGCCATGAATAGCAATACAGAAGTGACACTAGGCATCTTCCTAAAGAGCAATGGCCAACTTCTAGGTAAGATAATGCTGTTTAATCACGTGAAAGAGTCTAGGCGCGCAGAAATTGGCTTTGGCGTGAGTCGTAATTTCTGGGGTAAAGGCATTGTATTAGAGGCGGGAACTGCATTAATCGAACACGCATTCAAAACACTGAATCTACGTCGAATCGAGGCTGAGATAGATCCAGACAATGCTTCTTCAGGTAAAGTCTTGGAACGGTTAGGTTTTATAAAGGAAGGTTTCCTAAGGCAGCGTTGGGAAGTGAATGGAGTAGTCTCAGACTCAGCAATTTACGGGTTGTTAGCTAAACCCCTGGACAGCGTTTAGTACCCGGCCTTAAAAGCATCTAATAGATCTAGCCTGCTCGTACTCAATACACAGCCTTACACTTGACGGCGAGGTTTCTTGAATTGACTTGGTGGTCACTGAATGTACTATCAAGGATAGGACTTACTGCAAGGATAGCAGCATGAGCGAGAAATTATTTTGGGTTAATCCCTACCAAACAGAACTTAACTCAAGAGTGACCAATGTAGATGGAAATAAGGTTGAATTGGACCAGACTATCTTCTTTGCGGAGTCTGGAGGCCAAGAGAGTGATAAAGGAACGATTAATGGTATTCCGGTTTTGATTGCTCAAAAGTTAGGTGTTCGACTTATTTACACATTGGAATCCTCTCCAAATTTTACTCTTGGTGACACTGTAACTACGTGTATTGATTGGAAGCGTAGATACGCCTTAATGAAGCTACACTTTGCTGCCGAAGTGGTGCTCGAGATGTTTTATCAGCGTTGGGAAGGCATTGTTAAGATAGGCGCGCATATTTCTGAAAATAAGAGCCGCATAGATTTCGAGTGGTCAGAAAATATTGGTCCGTTATTGAAAGAAATTGAAACTGATGTGCAAGATTTGATTAACTCTGATTCAGTTATTATTAGTGACTTTTCCGATCAAGAGAGTGAAAGAAGGTATTGGAGAGTGGATGGGTTTGCGCAAGTACCTTGCGGTGGCACTCGTTTAAAGCGCACATCAGAAGTCGGCCAAATTCAATTAAAACGCAAGAACATCGGTAAAGGCAAAGAAAGGGTTGAGATAACCTTATGCTCGCAAGTCGATAGGGCATTAGAAATAGATTCCTAACACGTGGCATTTCAATTCATGGTGAGATTCACATTTGCGATATGATGATTGAGATTGAGGGCGTGTTGGCTACTTCTTAACGAAACGCTACACGATAGGAGCGGGAGGATGATATGTCGAAGGTAGCATTGAAAGGCTTTATTTTAGTTCCGGAGAAGGATTTAGAGTTAGTAAAACATGAGTTAATAACTCACAAAAGGCTCACGCTAGAAGAGCCGGGCTGCCTTACTTTTCTTGTGACTCAAAGCCCGACTAATCCTTTTCGTTTTGATGTCTATGAGGAGTTCGTCGACAAAGCCTCTTTTAAACAACATCAGGAAAGAGTTCAAGCCTCACATTGGGGAAAAGTAACAGCCAATGTTAAACGTCAATACGAAATCTTTGAATGTGTGCATGACTAATCGCCTCTGAGTGATTTAGAGCGTTTACGCTTTGTTTTTCAGGTGATTCTTCTATGTTGCTTTATTCATCTATTAAGCTGGTTTAGGGAGCTTGATATTTTGCCGTATTAAATCTAGAAACTTTACTGGAAGTGTTATGTTTAGAGTTGTGTATGAATGGCGTGTGCCAAGTGAAAAAATGGATGAGTTTCAAAATATATGGCGTTCAACGACAGATTCAATTCATCAGTCAGTAGATGGGGCGTTTGGTAGTTTTATGCTTCGTTCTTATGATGTACCAGAAAAGGTTTTAACTATTGCCAAGTGGCGAACACGTGAAGACTGGGAGCGGTTTTGGGAAACTAGTAACCCAGAAAAAATGAAGAAGATGAGTGAAATTGCAGAGCGTATTTCAGTTGAACCATTCGATGAAATTGAAGATAGAACTAAGTAGGGTCAGAGACAAACAATAGAAACGTTAAAGTGATGCCTAATGCACAGTTTGGCGGACAATATGAAAGACAACCTTAACCAAGGAATAGGGTTATGCAGATTTTAATTGTTGGAGGTAGCAAGGGTCTAGGAAGGTTCTTGGCTACGAACTTACAGGGTACAGAAACTTATACTATTTCTAGATCAAAGCTAGTTGAGGATGGAGTAGCTTCTGTTCGTATTGATGTTAGTCCGGAGAAAAAACCAGATTACACGTGCTTCAAAGGTGTAAAGTTTGACATCATAGTTTATTTGGCGTCGATGTGGGGAGAGTCTTCAAAATTGACAACAAACGAACTGATTGAGTTTATGCATGTTGGCCCGATTGGGTATCTTAATTTAGTCAATGAGCTTAACGCTTTAGGTTCACTTAACGATAAATGCAATATTGTATCTATTGGCTCTACAGCAGAGCTTTCAGAAAGTAGTGAATACCCTGCATTCGCCCTCAGTAAAAGATTACTCAAAGATATTTCTAGCCAGCTGCAAAACGTTTATCGTGATTACCGCTTTACTCACTTTACAATAGGTGGGATCGGGCATGCTGAAGAGGAACGTATTGAGTATTCGAGTGTTTTGGAGATTATAAATATGCTAACCAAGCTTGATCCAAACACATACCTTTCAAATATGCATATAAAGTCCAAGCTAGGAATGTAGCTCTCAAGCTGTATTACGTACCTGCTTCTATGGTTTGGCATCATGTGCACTCTTTTTATTGAGCTATGGTTATAACTCTAATGAAAGGAGTTTACTTATGTCATACATTGATGGGTTTGTCGCTGCAGTACCGACAGCGAATAAAGAAAAGTATATCGCACACGCAAAAATTGCAGCAGAAATGTTTAGGGAGTTTGGGGCCTTAAAGGTTATTGAGACGTGGGGAAGTGAAGTACCAGACGGTGAGAGCACATCATTTCCCATGGCAGTTAAAGCTGAAAGCAACGAAACCGTTGTGTTTTCATGGGTAGTCTGGCCTTCAAAAGAAGTTCGAGACTCAGGGTGGCAGCGGATCATTGGGGATCCTCGAATGAGTCCAGACAATAACCCAATGCCCTTTGATGGAAAGCGTCTCATTTATGGTGGATTTGATGTTATTTTGGAGCAGTAAAATACCAGAGAGCCCCAGCTTGATTCGTGACACTTGGCGCGTTAATCAGGATTACGCTTCTGATGTCGATTAAATAGGGCATTCCGCGATAAGCGTTGATAAAACTCCATGTGGAGGCTTAGAGTAAAAATGGAAGGGATAAATTATTCACTGATTGTCGTATCAGCTATAGCTAGCCCCGGGCCTGCGATGGCAGGCACGTTAATGAACTACGGTCAACGCCTTGATAACCAACGGAAACCTAGACGTTGCATTACTTATAGTTCGATGAGATGTTATCCCGCAAGACGTTAATTTGGAGAAAAGAATGGATTCAAACTCACTATTATTATTTGTTGTCGCTTGTCTCGCTATCAACATGATTCCTGGACCTGATGTAATTTATATTGTTTCCAATACAATGAAAGGTAAATTATCTGCTGGGCTGAAAGCGGCTCTGGGGCTTGGTGTTGGTTACTTTTTTCATACACTAGCGGCATGTTTAGGTTTGTCAGCAATAATTCTGAGTTCATCTTTGGCTTTTAGCGTTGTTAAATGGTTAGGGGCCGCTTACCTAGTTTATTTAGGTGTTCAGTCATTACTGTCCATGTGGCGTGGAGAAAGTAAAATCGTTGAAAACAAAAACGTTGATAATAATAAAAATGTGTTTGTTCAGGGTATTATCGTCAGCGTTTTGAATCAAAAAAGTAGCGCTATTCTTTCTCTCGTTTCTGCCTCAATTTATTGATACGTCTGCAAGCTCAACATCAATGCAATTATTAGTACTTGGCTTGCTGTTCAGCGCACTTGCGACGACATGTAACGTTTTGTACGCATCTGTGGGTAATTGGGTATTTAGTCGTCCACACTCTCAGCGTTACTCTAGAACTCTTGAAGGTGTTTCAGGTATTCTGCTTATCAGTCTAGCGAGTAAAGTGGCATTCAGTGAGCGCTAGTGGGTGGAAATATTTGTATAAGAGAAAACCTCAACGCTTGAAATGAGCAATTCAACGTTGGGTTGCGTTTTTATGGCCAACAGCTTTTACTTGGTTTTGTTATTGGTAATACATAAGCGTAAATCAGCAACAAGGATGTGTAATGAAAAATAAGATGTGGATCTTCGCAATTATCTTGCTCATTGGTGGGCCTTCACTATTGCCATTTAGTCTGGAAGTTATTTCTATCATCGAGTTATTTGGGCTGTTAGGGTTGTGGACGGTTTATTCATCCTATGCTGAATATTTGATCAAGCATCCTCGGCTCAAAAGAGGCGCATCTTTAGCTACATGTTGGGATCTTCAACCTCAAATATTATTCTCACTTCGTGATATTAAAGTATTCCCACTGCTGATATTTCATATGTTTCCTGTTCAAAGTGTGTTGGTTTGGTCTTTAATTTTTACCTTTTCGGGCAGTGTTATTTGCCATTACGTAATTTGATCTAACCCATTGTTCAAAGCATTTCCTTATTAAGTTTAATTGCTTGTTTAAGCGGTTAGCGGGGATGAAACAGGTCATTAAATAACTTGGCGATCATCAAAATGAGCATGATGTTTACCAGCATGAGTAAAGGTGTTTCGATACGATACTCCGGGGTCAAGTTAAGTGCGCCTGAGGTTAATACCACCAATAAATTGACGCCTAAGACTCTATGGATCATCAGCTGTGGTGTAGAGAATACCTCCCAAATCAAAATAATATTGATGAAATAAAATAACCCTAGTTGCCAGAGCTCGGTCATCATTGGCATTAAGAAAATGAATTGCAGAAGGATTACCGTCCCCGTACCTATTACTCCAAAAAAAGCATCCTTAATAATACTCGGAGGCATGGTAGGAACGAGTGATGAGAATACACCGGCCAACATAGGGAAGATAAACCCACCTGGTACAGGGAGATAAATCCAAACCAATAACGAGGTGATAAACATCGATAGGCCTTGTAAAACCTTTCTGCGGTCTTCTTTCAAGTGCTGTATGAAAGTCCGATGTTCACGATGCCAAGATGTTTTCTGTTTCACTTGTTCTGTCAATAAGGTACGACCAATTAGATGCGTGGTTGGCTGAGCGATATCAAATAGCGTCAGGTTTTGAGCCACAGGTTTCCAGTCAATATCATCACAGTGAGGCTTTTCCACTTGTTCAAGTAATCGTTCTTGAATACGTTTCATCTCTTCGAGGCGCTGATGCCACAGTTTTCGATGTTCTTTGAGGTGGTAACTGCCCGTGAGCGGTAATCCCAGTAGTTGGCACATCTTCTCAATGTTTGTTGTGTTGGTTTCAAGCGCATCAATATCAACGTCATTTGGTTTGTCCATAGCTTTAAGCAACACCTCACGGCTGCTCTCAAAGCGTTGAATGAAATTCTCTTCAGTATTCACTGGCCAAACCAAACGATAAACAACGGAGAAGGTAATGATGCCAAGAATAGTTTCCTGCATTCGAAGTACTGCGAAATGGAACGTCACTTGACTATCAAACCCTCCCATACAAGCGATGATAGAGCACACAGCAAAGCCTATGGAGAACACATAACCGTACTTTTCGTCGCTCGACATGAAAATGCATACACCTAAAAATAGGGTAAAAAAAGTCAGGAACAAGAAGCGATCTTGAGAAAATGCTGTGATGAGGAAAAAGGCATAGCCGATGCCCAGTAGGGTTCCCACTAGGCGATTATGACCTTTGTTTATCGAGTGAGCGAAGCTTTCATTTAATGCCATTACCGCGACGGCGATCGCTGCCCAATAGGGTTTCTCCCATTGAAACCATAAGGCGAGGCAGATTGCGATAACGATAGACAGTGCAGCTTTTATTGCTTCTTTGGTTGAGGCATTAAACATACATTTCACCGCATTTATTGTTTGATGATTTTGATGGATGCCGTCATACCGACGCGTAGTTGAAAATCTTTTGGTAAGTTGTCTAATTTCACTTTAATTGGAATGCGTTGAGCTAAGCGTATCCACTGAAAGTTAGGGTTCACATTAGGCAGAAGGTCGTTACCTGTACTACCGTCTTGCTTCGCGATGCCGTAACCAATGCTCTTGATTTTGCCTTCTAGCACCATTTCGTCGTGCATCATTAAGGTTACGTATGCTTTATCTTGTGGATCAACACCAACTAAATCCGTTTCTTTGAAATAGCCTTCGATCCAAAAGCTGTCTTCATCAATTAATGCTACAACTGGTGAGTTTGCGACAACTTGGGAGCCGGTGCGCAGATTAAAATTGGTGATGTAACCATTCGTTGGAGCGTACACCTTGGTGTAATCAAGGTTCAGTTTTGCTTCTTCGACGTTTGCTTTCGCCAGCTCCACGTTTGCGATTGCTGTCTCTACGGCGTTGTTCAAATTGTTCAACGTCAGCACAGGTACCGCGCCAGGTGTACGCTTTTCTAGTTCCAGTGCACGTTGTTCTTCATTTTTGGCTTTCGCTAACAACGCAATGGCTTGCTTTTGAGCCGCCTGGGCTTTGTGGTAAGACGCTTTATAAATGCTTGGGTCAATCTCAAACAGTAAGTCGCCCGCATTAACTTGGGAGTTGTCTTCAACATATACCTTGATGACTTGCCCGGTTACACGGGGCGTTATAGACACAATGTACGCGCTGACATGACCATCTCTAGTCCAAGGATTGTTTGAGTATGATTGGTAGTAACTGAAAATCACAGTGCCAGCGGAACACAGTAATAAAAATGTGATTAGATAACGTTTTATCACGGAATTTGCCTCAAAAGATGGTTATGAATCGACCAATAACGCCAGTAAAAATCACAATTAGGCTCAGCTCAGCAAGTGCTGGAAACGCAACGTATTTGTGTACCCCTAATTTTGTTGCAACGGTTCCAACCAAAATGGTGAGAATGTAAGCCAATGCAATAACCAGCAACAAGGGTGGGAAGTAAACTTCACCCCACACAAGCTCATGTGGCATTGAGTTCATGGTGCTTTTCTCTATTTATTTGATGAATGCAAAGATAAGAGAAATCCTACAAATGTAATAATCGCTTTTGTAGGATCAAATCCATCAATGTATTTTTTTAGAGAGTTCGTAATGAGTTACGTCTAATGTCGAACGTGCTTTAAGGGGAGTGTGAGTGCGATAAGTTTTCGCATTTACGTGCGGAATAACTACGTATCTAATGATGAAGATAAAAGCCTCGGGTTAACCGTCGCTCTTTCGAGCTAGCATTCTCAATAACTTGTGATAGTTTAGCCATGTAGCCCTGAGATATAAGAAAACCTATGAATTTTAGTCTTGAACAACTATTGGCATTCGTTGCTGTTTACGAGGAGCTTTCGTTTAGCAAGGCTGCTGTAAAATTGAATAAGCATAGAACAACCATCGGGCAGGTTATTACGAATTTAGAAGATTTACTTGCTGTGAGCTTGTTTAATCGGGTTGGCCGTTCCGTAGAACCCACTGAAGATGCTCGCCTTCTTTACCACTATGCAAAGCAAACAATTGAACAGGCCCGTACGTTCGACAAAGTCGCATTGAGCCTTGCTCATGGTGGCTTAGAGAGTGTCAGCATTGCCTATTCTAGTGCCATCCCACATCGTTTGCTGGTGTTACTTCGTGTTCAATTAGCGGCAGATTTTCCGATGATGCGAGTTAACTTTTTTGTTCGTAACCGTAACGAGATCAAAGAAGGTTTAGCGACTGGTGAGTACCAGTTCGGTATTGTCAATGTGCATGATAGCCGTGCAATACACAGTCTAGACTCGACGTTTTTAGGTCACTTTGAATTTGTTCCCTTTGTCCAGAAAGGTGGTGAACTGGCTTCTATGGCACCCGACCGAGTGTTAACTGCGTTGAGGAATAGCAAGCAATTTGTGTTGCGATCTTTCATTGAAGAAGGAATGGGTGAAAAAGTTATCGTCAGTTCGAATCATGAAGAAGTCGATCAGTTGGCTCTTGTTGTAAAAATGGTTGAAGCTGGGCTAGGGTGGACGATTCTTCCTGGAACGCTGGCTCATTCGGAATTTTCTAATAATGATATAGAGCCCGTTGAAGTCTGTGAATTACTAGAAGGCTTTAAGTTTGGTTTTGGCCTTTGGTGTCAACCCTCTAAGCAAATAGGGGATGTAAAAGACTCTATCATGAGGGTTGTTACGGCGTATCGGGAGAAGCTAATCCGTGATTTTAAAGCGACGCCATAACCGTATTCATCCAGACCACATTTATAAACAAGACTCAATTCGAGTCTTGTTTTGTGCTTGAAAAATTCTTCTCTTCTGATTGGACGTTAATGTTTATTGGGAGGGACTAACCTTCTGTATGTGATTATAAAATCGATGCTTTTTTACTTATTCAAGCTTCGTTCAATGAGAAAGCTCATATCGCTCAGCCGCTTTAGTTTAAGAAAGAGAGGCTGCAGTTATTTCACCTCTTGCTCTGATCTAAATAAATTGAGAACCAGTACCCCTAGAACTATAGCGATAGAAATAGAGACGAATCGAGTCATTTGAGCAGAAAATGATTCGATGCCCGTATTGTTAATAATCTGGTAAGTTAGCACAGTGAAGTTAGTAAAAAGCAATTGATAGATGGTTAAGTGTGTCTGTCGACGTATTGCAAAACACGCTAGTTGCAGGCCACAAAAGATGGTAACGCCAAGTACAACGTAAGTAGGTGCACCTGTGGCTACTGCGAGCATGCATGGAATAGTAAACAAGATCCCTAGGCTTGTAGTGATAATTCGATACCGCCCAAAGGAATGACTGTCTTGATTAACTGGGTGCTTAATCATGCTGCCAAATGTTATTGCGATCAATAGCGTTTGAGAGCTTCCAGATGATATTAGCGCGTACAAAACAACACACAATGCGGTTGCTTTAAAGACGATAAGCCCGATATGTTCGTCTGCACCATCAAGAGTGGTTTGGTCTGGTTGTATATCTTTTTCGTCCCCAGGGAATAGCCAAAAGCTAATATATGTGGCAACCAACGCAACAATGAAACTAGTAAATAAGACCCATGGCAATCCCTCAAGCGGCAACCCCATTTGTTGGCTTGTGACCACGATAATCAATACAACAATCAAAGTGAGTGTTGAAACGATGTCTTTTGGATCGCGATGACTTCGGTAATAACCCCAACAGAGAAGTGACCAAGTAAACAGTAAGAAGCCACTAGGAGAGCTCATGAGCGCTCCTGCTAAAGTTACGATGCCAAAGCTGAGAAGTGAGAGTATTACCAGCAATTTCACCATCATGTTGAACGGGGGCTTAGATGGCATCAGAGTTAGAAAAATCACAACGAATATTGGCGCGATAAAGGGAGTAGGCGCACCTGAATACTGTAAGTAAAACAGTAAAAGAATCGGAGTGAAAACCAATCTAATGATTGGATTTGCTGAACTATGAAACATAAGTCCAGATACTCAACACTCTCATCCAGAGAGACGCCAGCCACTCTCCAAAGGTACTTTGCTCAGTTAAAAAGGCGACCGTTGCTTTCGAACCATAACGTACGTTTTCGGGAATATCTCCGCCTTCAAAAACAATATTTACAGGATAGCGCTGTGCGTTTAAGGAATTATTGTCTGCAACCAAAAAGCCAGTTGTCGGATCGACGTCGTTACTGCCACCAGTGCCCCAACCAATGCTTTCTACTCGCCCTTGAAACACTCTGCCAGGTAAAGCATCCAACACAATCTTTGTTTTTTGTCCCGCACGAACATGCTCGAGTGAGTTTTCGCGAACAAGCGCTGATACCCATACGCCTCTCGGATCAATGAAAGTGACAAGAGGTGAGCCAGTCGTCGCTTTTTGCCCAACAGTGAGTTGTAAGTTAGAAACGATCCCCTTTGATGGAGCAATCACTTTCGTTCGCTGTAAGTCGAGTTGCGCTTTTTCTAGATTTGCTATAGCTGCGAGAATCTGGGGATTATCTTGCCCTTCGGGACCAAGATTATGCTTGGCTTGAGCTAAGGACGCTTCTGCTGCCTCTAATGTGGCTTGAGCTCGTGCTTTAGCTTCGATGGCGTTGTCTAGCTCAGATTTACTCAATACCCCTTTTGCGGCGAGCTCGGTTACGCGAGCTGCTTGTTCTCTTGCGTTGTCACGAGCTGCGAGTGATTCAATGACCTTAGCTTGTGCCACTTCAACAGCCGCGGTATTGGCTCCAATGTTTTGGCCAGCAATGGCTAAGTTTGCTTCGGCTGAACGCAGATTAATTTGATAATCTCTTGGATCAATTTCGAAAAGCACATCACCAGCATTGACGACTTGATTATTGCGAACATGGATTTCAGTTAGGTTCCCCGAAACCTCTGGAGTAATGCGGACAAGATAAGAATGAATCCGAGCGGTGCCAGTGATTGGTGTTACTCGATCAGCCCACAAGCTATATAGCCAAACCACAAAACGAGGCCAATAATAATAAAGCTTAACTTTCTGGAAGATGATTCCGCTTTAGACATCCAATTCTCTCTTGTTACAATACGTTAGGTAAGCAATGTTACAACATGTGACATAAACAATGCTTCCAAAAAATCAACTATTTGTCGATAAGGTTATAGGATTGTTCCGAAGGTGCCATTTAGAGAGACTGAAGCATGCTAAACGAACTTTCCAATCACATTGGCTAATATCGCCAATAAAAAAGGGGCGAAATGTCGCCCCTCAGCTCGTCCATCAGGTTTTTGATTTGTGATTATCTCTTTGAGCTGTAGAGAGAAATCAACTTAGACTTTCTGTTACAACTGGCTTGTTATTTCGTTTAGCAATCCAGTACGCAACGCTACCCCAAAGCACGGTTAATGACCAAAGTGCTGTCCAATGTTGTGCGACTTGTTGCCAGGTTGCCCCCATTTGGTTTAGCGCTAAGAAAGCTTTGATCGCCCAAGTACTTGGGCTTAAATCAGCAATCCATAGTAGGGGAGCAGGAATAGCTTCAACTGGCCAAATAAAGCCAGCCAAGAAAATGAGCGGCATAGAGCTCACGAGGACGACTAAGGTGACCAGTTCACGCCTAGGTAGTAAGTAACCTAGCCAGAAGCCTAGTCCGCAACAACCTAAAAAAAACGGGAACAACATGGTCAGTAGTTCGCCCGCGTTGGCGATATGGTTTACGCTTAAACGTTCAAAGCTAAAACCAAAATAATAGGCGCCGAGTAAATAATAAATTGCCACAAATACTAACGTTCTCACAAGCAGCAGCGATCCCGTTGATACTTGTGACCAATAACCACGACCATGACGCTGTGTTCCCGTTTGTAATCCAACCGCCATGATCAACGTTTGTTGTAAAATCAGAACAAATACTGCTGGCACTACGTATTCGATGTAACCCATGGTTGGGTTGAACGTCGGTTTCATATTAAGCTTAATAGCAGAGTAATTATGGCTAGCCATACTCATGGGCACACCATCTATCACCATTTTACTGACTTTCACTTGGGCCCCTAATGTGCCTCCTGCTTGGGCCAATCCTTCTACCACGGTTCCGTACACGAGAAAATACGAGGCGTCCGCAGCGTAGGCCAGAGTCGGGCTTTTACCTAGCATTAGGTCTTTGTAAAAGTGTTCCGGTATGACTAAAAAACCGGTGATCTCTCGTTGTAAAAATGCTTGCTTTGCATCGGCAATCGTGTGAAGTCGAGTAACTACGTTGACTTGTGGAGTGGCATCAACCATACGTTCCAGCTTTAAACTCGTCTGACTACCATCTAAATTAACAATCGCGATTGGTTGTTCACGAGGCGTTTGTTGTGCATAAGGCAAAGGGTATAAAAACGAGTAAAATACGACACCACCAAACACGGTCAACGTAACGACTGGATTGGTTAGTACGGCCTTCAGTTCCGCTTTAATCAGTTGCCACAATGTCATACCGCCTCCTTCGCTTGGCGTGTTGATGAAGCTGTTCGATGTTTACCCATCAAGGCTGCGGTAATGAGTAGGGGCACAACGTAGCCAATCATAGGCCATAGCGAGCTTAAAGATTGTGCGGCCGATGCTGCATAGCTTGCTTGACTCATTTGTACTTCAATGTAATGGGTAATCGGCAATAATGAACGCCATGCATAAGCGAGCGTGTTCATGTCAGAAACTGGGAATGTAATTCCCATGAACGCGAAACTTGGAGCCGTAAATGCGCCAGCAAAACTCATCGCACGTGCAGGATCCATCGACAAGAAGAAGAACAACGCTCCCATAATGATACAGGCGATAACCGTCACCAATTGTGCTAATAGCATAACCACAAAACTGCCTTCCATTGGCCAATCAAGCACGGAATAAAACCAGTGCAAGAACAACGCACCTTGCGCCATAAAGACCGGAATGTACTGACTTAATAGGGTAGTGAGCCTGGCGTATGGCTTTTCGCCCAAAAATGGAAAGCCATTCTTTCCACCATAAATGCGAAAGTGCGCGGTAAGAATCAAGATAGTGCTTACTACAATACATATTTGCCAAATGGCTGGCACGATAGCCGTTACCAAAAATTGTGCGTAGTTATTGTTACGGTTAAATAATGCGGTTATTTGTGTCGATACGGGTACAGCCTGACCAGCCGCTGCTAACGTTGTGGTGTTACCCTTAGCTAAGTTGCTCATTACTTCAACCTGAGCGTCGAAATAGCCTTGTGCTTGCGCAACGGCAGAGTTGATCAGTTTCGCAACCAAAATGTACTGACTGTTGTAAAAGACAGAAAGTTGAGGTTGGCGGTGTTGGAGAATATCTTGGTCGAACTTAGATGGGATGACCGCGTAAGCGTAGATATCGCCTTCAATCATCGCATTTTTTGCTTCGCTTGCACTGGTGTAGTGATAATTAACAGCCAGACTCGACGACGCATCCAAAGATTGAATGAGCTTTCGAGAAAGTTGGGAATGTTGTAGATCAACCACACCGATTGGCAGATCCCGGGCAATGCCCGCAGAGAACACTCCCCAAATCATCATCGCGAGCAAAATCGGTATCCAAGTAAGGCACGAAAGCAACCACTTGTCTCGTCGTAAGATATGCCGCTGTGAAATCTTAATCGTCATAGCATTAACCTAGTGGTTGTGATTAAAGTTCAACGACAACACTCATTCCCATACGCAGTTCAGGTTCGGGTTGAGCTGGACGAGCTTCTACTTCAAAGGTACGAAGATCAAAACCTTGAGAAGCATCGGTTGCTCTCCACGTTGCAAAGTCACCCATAACGGCAACATGCGTTACTTTGAACTCAACATTTTTATTTAAGGCAGGCAAATAGGCATCAAAGGTTGCTCCTTTTTTAAAGTGTTGAAGGTAATCTTCACGCACATTCAGTGTCGCCCAGGCATCTTCTGTATCTATCACAGTAACAACCGGGAAGCCCTGAGGTGCTAATTCACCACTTTGAAGTAGAACTTGAGAGACTTCGCCGTCGAACCAGCTGTAGATCTGAGTATCTTTCGCGTACGCTTCTACTTCGGCTACCGCACCTGATGCCATGCGCGCTTTTTCCGCCGCAGCCACTTTGGTTTCACTTCTGGCGCCTTCTTTTGCCATTTCGTACATTTGAAACGCGGCACTTTCAGTGTATTTCGCTGCTTGCCATTGCGTTAAAGCTTCATCGCGCTTTTGTTCTGCAACCACGCCATCGTTATAGAGGTTATTCACGCGATTGTAGGTTTTTTCCATTAAATTCGCGGCGGCTTTGGCTTTCATCCACTGATCTTTTGCTGCTTGGATTTGTTGCTCACGTGCGCCTTTCTCTGCTTCTTGAGCTAAGGCGTCCGCCGCTTTTTCACCTGCTTTTGCTTGTTCTAACTTCGCTTCAATTTCAGGACTATGAAGGGTAAAAATAAGCTGGCCTTTCTCTACATCGTCGCCTTTACGGACCATGACCTCGTCAATACGGCCTGGAACTTTTGAGGAAATGCTGTACTGCTGGGCTTCAATCAATCCTTGTAAGCGGATCGGTTCTGGTTGATAGGCTTGGTAAAATTGGTAGCCAACCCAAGAGACAACACCCAAAGCACAAAGTGAGAGTAAAACGGGTTTTAGTGATTTAGCTTCCATGATTTATTTCACCTCTTTGGATGTTGAAGCAGGGATATAAGCGGTATTTTGATATTGTTCGAAGCTGTTCATTTCACTGCTCAATGCGAGTAGCTTGGTTAAAGATATTAAATAGCGGAAACGCGCCGCTGAACGTTGTGTTTCTATACTTGCGACATAAAGTTGGGCATCTACAACATCCAGAGAAGACGACAGACCCTGAGTAAATGCTTTTTCACGCAAGCGCAGGTTTTCGTTAGCAAGTTCAATGCTAGATTCGAGCCCTTGTACTTCATCAATGGCTTGCTGAGCCTCCAAGTATGTCTTTTGGACTAGCAGCGATAAATCTTGTTTGGCTTGGGATTTTAATGAGTCGACCTGTGAGACGACACTTTGAGCTGCTTTGACTTTTTCGCTTCGCCCTGTTGATTCAATCAGTGGAATGCTGACACCGACACCAACTAACCAGTCAGGCTTCATTTGGCTTGCGAGAGAGTCGTCTTCATACAAGCTGTAGTCTCCGTAAAGGTAAACTTCAGGATAGTATTTCCCTTTTTCTGCTTTGATTAAGCTAGAGGCTTGTTTGTGTTTAGCGCTCAGAAGGTCTAACCCCGGATAGGTAAGCAACGTTTGATCGACAAAAGCGGTAAGAGGGGGAAGACTGTCGTTGATAAACAAAGATTCCGCGGGCTCTACGGCATCATCTTGTGCGAGTAATTTACCTAATGCGGCCTGAGCGATACTCAAATCGCTAGCGGCTTTACGTGTTTCTACTGATGCTTTATCTAGAGAAGCCTCGGCTTGCAGGCGCTCAACGTGTGCGATTTGTCCTTGCTCTTCAAGCTTAATGGCAAAATCTCTATGCTTTTTTAGTCCAGCTTCAACCGCTTGCCGCGTTGCGAGTACTTCCTTTGCCAGCACGACAGAAAAGTAGTACTTCGACAAATCTTCAAAGCGCGCTTGTTGTTCCATTAGAAGCTGGCTTTTAGCCTCATCTGTTTTGCCTTCTGCTGCTGATTGAGCCGCAGAAATACGACCACCAGTAAAAATTGGCCAAATGGCACGAATAGACGAAGAGAAAATATCGCGCTCGGTTATGGTCGAAGTAGTATTAGCTAAGGCACCAAAAATAGGTTGAAAAGCAGGAGGTACGTTAATGTGTGCTCCTGTGCTGTCTAGGATCTGTTTTCCTGACAGCGTGATATCGGTATCTAAACGCGTGTAATTCGCGCCAATGGTAACCTGAGGTAAGTTGAGATTGCTGGTGGCACTCTCTTGGTATTGGTAATTCTCGACGTTTGAGCGTTGAGCTTTAAGAGAATAGTTGTTTTCTAGCAATAGCTGCCATGCGGTATCAAAAGTGATCGGTGCCGCATGACAGGCAAGGGAAATCGAGCTGCTAAGTAAGCCCAGTATCCAAAACTTTCCTGTTTTTTTCATAATGGCTGCTTTGTCGTAGAGTATAAGCTCTAATATAAAGGATTCGTAACTAGGTGTTAAGTAGGAGGGGAAATTGGATAGTAGTATGCGCCCAGTTATGTTTGTGCTGGGCGCGGGAGATGTTACAAGTTTACTTCGTATATGGACAGTGAAACTCTGCTCTCCACTCAAGCTGACGAGAACCTCGCATCGTATTCAATAGGTCTTTTCCACTCATTTGAGGGAACGATAACAGGACCTTGAGATCAGAAGTACCGCCTCCGTTTTTTTCATAAGCCCTGACGTGTGTAAACGTTGAATACATATTCTCTGACAGCATGGCCTTATTCAGGCATATTCCAAAGGTATCGCGTTCCATGTTTGGTGTTCCTTCTAACTATAAATGCACCTCTGTTTATAGTTTTCCAGTTTTCAGATGGTGTCTAAGTGTTTGTCATATAGTCAGTATTTGTGTTTTGTTTTATTTTTTTCCAAATCACTGACATCAATGTTGAGCTTTTAATAGACTTCCAGCTTCACTGCTTTCTAACCGAAACTCTCAATGGTTTCGTTGATTAAAAATTATACGTTGGAAAGTCTAAAAACGCCTCAAAAACCGCTAAAATCGATGTGATCACGATCATGTTTTAAAGGGCAATTTATGTATGGAATTGAGTATCAGAGAGGAATGCTAAATTTGGTGAATGGTTGTAATTTTATGTTTCAGCTCGTCGATTAATTAACCGTAAACTCTGCGGTTTGCTTGTCTTCCTCACAGATTTATCACCGCAACAAAGCCATGCTGTTAACTGAGTGTTAACGTAATCGCTTGGGAGTGAGTCATAAGGATGTATCAATGAGTTGGAAAACGATCAGCTTTCGTAAGCGAATGCTCATTATTATGACGCTATCGGGGTTGATAGAGCTTCTATTGCTTGTCGCTGCAGGATTCACTTATCTCAAAATCAATCAAGAGCAAGAAATGGGAGAAAAAGCACTGGGTGTTGCCCGTTTTTTAGCAGACTCCGCCGTTGTTCGCGAAATGGTCGCAACCCAAAATCCCCAGCCATACCAACTTCGTTTCCGAGAATTAACCGAAGCCATCGGTGCTGCATTCATCGTTATTGGCGACCATGAGGGAGTGCGCTTAATTCACCCCGTTGATGAGCGGTTGGGTAAGCCAATGAGAGGTGGCGACAATCGTCGAGCGCTAGAGCAGGGATTGTCTTATGTTTCGACGGCACAGGGGTCGTTAGGTTATTCAGTTCGTGGTAAAGCTGCGATTTTTGACGAGCAAGGGAACATAATTGGTGTGGTTTCGGTTGGCTATTTGCTCGACCGGCTGCAAGACCGCATCGAACCATTTTTGGCCTTTTTGATTTTTATGGTCATCGTAGTTGTCGTCGCTAATGCCATTGTATCCAATTATGCGTCGAGAAAGTTTCAGCGCGCCATTTTGGGGTTCGAGCCTGAAGAGATAGGGCGGTTGTACGGCGAATTAGAAGTGACGATGAGTACCATTAAAGAAGGCGTGTTAAGTATTGATGCCCAAGGGATACTTCGCTCGATCAATCGTAGCGCCTGTCAGATTCTCGGTATTGATAGAGAGGCAGCTCTTAATAAACCGTTGACTGAGACGTTACGCGATAGTGACTTATATACGGTGTTGGAAACCGGACAGGAAGATCATGATATTGAGATATTCCTTAATCATAAACGTCTGATCGCAAACCGTTCGCCAATTTATGTGGATGGAAAAATAGTGGGGGCAGTATCGAGTTTCCGTTTAAGGGATGAAATCAACGACCTAACCGAGCAGTTATCACAAACCAAAGAATATGCAGATTTATTACGTTCGCAAACCCATGAGCATCGAAATAAGCTCAACACCATTAGCGGGTTAGTTCAGATGGGTGAGCTGGATGCAGTACAAAAGTTAATTGGGCAAGAAACCGCACACTATCAAGCGATGATCGAATTTTTAAGAGACACCGTTAAAGACCCGTTAATTGCTGGTATGTTGCTCGGAAAAACAGAACGTGCTCGCGAGTTAGGCTTACAGCTGGTGGTTGAAGAAGGCAGTCGTTTGGAGCCTCTGCCTGAGTGGCTAAATTCGGAAGACCTTGTCACCATTCTGGGCAACTTAATTGATAACGCTTTCGACGCAACGTTAACCTCGATTCGTGATGAATCGAATGTCGCATCGGAGCGCAGAAATATTGATGTGTCAGTGAGCGATTACGGAAATGAAGTGATACTTGAGGTGATAGATCAAGGCTGTGGTTTACCAAGCGATATAGAGCCGCAGGCGCTATTTAAAAAAGGGGTGTCGACGAAATCTCGTCAAAATCGGGGGGTAGGATTGCATCTTGTCAACCAGTTGGCTACTCGATATCACGGCCATGTTGAGATGATGCCCAACACAAATTATGGAACAAGAATAACGGTGTATTTACCCAAGGAAGAACAATTATGAGTATGGCGACTCGCGTAATGATCATTGAAGATGATCTGGCTATTGCTGAGCTGCACCACAAATACTTGAGCCAATTGGCAGGTTTGGAAGTGGTCGGCATTGCGACCACGAGAATAGAAGCGGAAATGCAACTCGATATTCTTAAGCCAGACCTCTTGTTGATGGATGTATACCTTCCTGATGGAACAGGGCTTGAGATACTCAATACATTACGTGCGAACAACCAAACGTGTGATGTCATTTTGATTACCGCGGCAAGGGATGTCGATACGCTACAACAGGCAATGAGAGGTGGCGTTGTCGATTACCTGCTAAAACCAGTGATGTTTCCACGCTTAGATGCCGCACTGAAAAAGTATGTGTCCCAACGCCAACAACTAGACATCGTAGAGAGTTTGGATCAGAACCTGGTTGATAAAATGCTGCAGTCTCACGCCAATCAAGACAACTTGCCGAACCGATTACCAAAAGGGATTGATGGTGTAACCTTAGACAAGATCAGAGAGTTGTTCCCAAATGGTAGTGTGCTGACCGCTGATGAGGCAGGCGAAAAGATCGGTGCGAGCCGAACAACGGCAAGGCGCTATTTGGAGTATCTGATCAGCACTGGTGAACTAGAGGCTGATTTAAACTATGGGTCGGTAGGTAGGCCGGAAAGGTGCTATAAAAAAGTGACACGGTAGCGTTTATATTGATGCTCTATGCAAAATAAAAAGCGATGGCTTGTTGTAGAAACCATCGCTTTACAAATTACGGCTGTTCCGTTCTAAGAGGTTAGAAGTTGTATTCTAACTTCGCTTCAATAGAGCGCTCAGCGCCAAACCAACAGTTATTTTTGTCGTAACAAGAATAGTATTCTTTATCGAATAGATTGCTTGCAGAAAGGGTGACGCTAGCCCCTTTCATTGATTCAGATACTGTTGAGAAATCGTAACTTGCTGCCAAATCAAACAAGGTGTAGTCAGGCACTTTTTCGCTGTTTTGAGCATCAATTTGTGCTTCTCCGACATAGCGAACGCCAGCACTGGTACGAAGGCCTGAAAGATTTCCTTCAAAGAAGTAATTTGCCCATAGAGAGGCCGTTTGCTCAGGTACCCAAACCGGCGTTTTACCTTCTTGGTTGTAATAACTGTCCTCGGTAATCTCCATATCGGTATATGTATAGCCTAGAGTGAAATCAGCTTGCGCTGTGGCTTGCCATTTTGCCTCAAGTTCAATACCTTGTGATACCACTTCGCCCGCTTGATAGTTCGGTGCATAAGGATTATTCGGATCGGTCAAGATCGCGTTTTTCTTCGTAATATGGAAGAACGCTAAATTACCCGAAATATCGCCAGACAATGGCGCGTATTTAAAACCGAGTTCCCACTGATGCCCGGTTGATGGTTCAAACGCTTTGCCTGTGGCATCTGCACCCGCAATCGGCTCAAAACTCTCGGAGTAAGTAAGGTATGGCGAGAGACCAAAGTCTAGCTCATACAAACCGCCGACTCGGAAAGATACGTTGGTGTCGTCTAACTCTTCCTTGCTGTTAGATATTGTTCCTAAGTAATCGCTCACGGCGTCCGTATTTGAATCGTATTTATCCCAACGAAGACCTGCAATCATTACAAGTTGGTCGTAACGAACTTGATCTTGCAAATAAACGCCAATTTGCTTCGTTTTGATATCTAAGTTTTGTTTGTATTGGAAATTCAGTGCATTACGATCAATGCTGTTGTGGTCAGGATTGAAGATGTCCTGAGTTAGCGAATACCCAAGCGTATCTTTGTATTTTACATCCGAATCTAGATACTGATAATCAAGTCCGAACAATAAGTTATGTTCAAAGTCTCCCGTTTTAACGTAGCCAGATAGTTGGTTGTCAATCACAAAGGATTTGGACTTTTCATCGGTTAAATAGGCATTTCGACCAACGGTACGGTTATCCGCTTCAAGTGCACCGTTATATGTGTTTTCCTGATAGGCATCGGCGGTCATGTAGCGGGCATTCTGTAGAAATTGCCAATCGTTGTTAAAGTCGTGTTGGACTTTGTAACCCATTATCAGAACTTCGCGTTCGTAAGTGTTCCAGTCCTCATCCCCCAAATAAGTGCTTGGCGACATCGAACCAAGTGGGTTGTCAATCACTGAGCCAGACGCTGGCACGGTAGTGTAGATACCTGCTGATGGATCATTTTGATAGTAAACATTCACGTTGACTAAGGTGCTTTCAGTCGCTTGCCAATTGAAAGATGGAGCGAGGACATAACGTTCGTCTTCAGACGTATCGGCTTGACCATCTCGCTGTTTTGCGAGGCCGATAATACGGTAATCAACATTAGAATCACCAATTTGTCCTGTGGTGTCGAACGTCAGTTCTTTTAGGCTGTTAGTCCCAGTACTAATCGAGACAGAGTGCGAAGGTGTTGACTGAGGCGCCTTGGCGATAATATTGACCATGCCTCCTGGTGGAATATTGCCGTAAAGAACAGACGTTGGCCCTTTAAAAACCTCGATTTGTTCAAGGGCAACGGAATCGACCTGAGGTTGAAGGTTCCAGCCGTTGTACAGCAAAGGAAGACCATCATAAAAGTTGGTGTAGTTAATAAAACCACGAATATTGAATAGGTCAAGTCGGGAAACGGCACCGCCACGCAGCTCTGTATTTACGCCAGGTGCGTAACGCAATGCTTCGCTCACCGAGTTTACGCCGCGTAGGTCCATGTCATCTTTAGTGATTACCGTGATCGCTTGCGGCGTTTCTTCCGGTTCTAAAACGGTTTTAGTTGCGGTGTTTCGGTATGTTTCGCCAAGTACTGTGATAGTTTCGTGCTGAGAAGTGCTCTCAGTGGCACTGGCGTGACCAGCAATAAGCGCGGATACCACGACTGCAACCGCAGAACGATGAAATCGATTCGGACTTTCCATATTTATTAATTCCACTACTTTTATTTGTTGATAATGATTGTTGTTTGCATTCTATAGCGAAAGAAATAGGAAAAGTTAACAATTTGGTGCAAAGCCAGAACCTAAGTGCTTAGGCTTCTATCTAATGGGCATGGCTTCGTTCGGTTTGACAGGTATCCAGTAATGCATTTGGGCGTTCTCGCTCTCAACATCATAGTCTTCTGGATAAACTTCTAACTCGTAGCCATCAATACCGTGATAATTGGAATAGGGGAGCCAGTGCAAAATGAACCACTCAAGCGTCGCCGCTAGATTTGATGCTTTACCTATGTGCGTAATCACTGCGTAGGTTTGCTCAGGAACAACCAGAAGATCTGGTTCTTGCGTAGAGCCTTTGGATATTGAAGTTCTTGACGCTGAGTTGTACTCATAACCTGCCCAATACTCGAGTTGCTGGTTGCTTGAATACGCTTTTGTTACGTCAATCACACCAAGATAGTTTCTTTCCAGATGAGTATGGTTTTCTGATGAATAGAGCTGTGACCACAGCGAGGGCACCTTGGATTGGAAGTTGGGCGTTGCGGAAAACAATCCATAAATAGGTTCATGATAACCAGCAAGCACAAAAGCAGGTTTTGTTTCTATTCGAACTTCGATAAAGCACTTATGTCTATTTTCGTCTTCTGGTGTATCGCGCAATGTTAAAGGTTGCCTCAAGCCCGTTAGTTGCTGAGCTTTACGATAATCCCGAGGACTCTTTGAAAACATATTTTTGAACGCTCGACTGAATGCATGTTCAGAAGCAAACCCCATTTCTATCGCAATATCTAACGAGCGATCTGATGTATGGATTAAGCGTTCAGCTGCAAGGCTTAGTTTAAGCTCTCTAATATAGTGAGCGACGGATACGCCAGTGTGTTGCTGGAAAACGCGTTGCAGTTGCCAACGTGACCAGCAGCTTGCTTTCGAGATTTCATCCACACTAAGTGCGATATCTAGATTGTTGTGAATGTAATCAAGCACAGAGTGTATTCGGTTTATCGGGTGCAGATTCTTTGTGCCTGGTTTCATGACATTCTACTTTCGCATTAATAGTATCCTCATTATCTTTAATTGAGTATCATTATCAATAGAGTGAGAGGATAAAATTCAGGCTACATAGATCACAATAAAATTGTAATGGATTGCAAGGGTGGGTAAGGATTGTCCATATTAGAGTTTTTGCTTAATTTT
The DNA here is from genome assembly GCF_009361695.1 of Vibrio sp. VGrn 2. Taxonomy (NCBI): domain Bacteria; kingdom Pseudomonadati; phylum Pseudomonadota; class Gammaproteobacteria; order Vibrionales; family Vibrionaceae; genus Vibrio; species Vibrio sp. VGrn 2. The sequence continues at coordinate 44,872 of NZ_RBWD01000013.1, forward strand.
TGTCTTACGTTAGTGCAACTTTTTTTATCCATGAAATACAAATATTTATGATGTTTTGTGCAACTTATTTAAACGTTTGCACTGGCAAGTGTTGATGTAAATCAAATAGTCGTAGACAATACTGCACCGTGTCGGACTCTCCTCCAGCGAGTACAGTGTGTACTTTTGAGACATAAGTGACCTAAATGACCTTAATACGTCGTGTTTCCAAAAGATTTGGGAGTGCTACTTCTTGAGGTTCTTTGGGCCTATAGACTTTACCTATCAACGTAATAGGTAAGACCAATTTTCTATTTTGAGGTGCCATTGATAGGGTTGGCTCATCCTTTAGCCGTATCCGGGCACACAATAAGTACCTCGTTTTTAAGGGAAAGATGATGGTAATACCAGAAAACAGCAGCATCGTTATTTTTGGTGCTTCAGGTGACCTTACATACCGTAAGCTCATTCCTGCTTTATACCACCTCTATGCGAACAAGCAGCTTCCAGAAAATTTTGCCATTCTGGGTGTAAGTCGCACTGAATACAGTGATGAGTCTTACCGCGCGAAGCTGAAAAAATCGCTTCAGGAAATGGAAAAGACTGAGCCAGAAACGCTTGATGCATTTATTAACCATCTGCACTACCAAGCTATCAATACTTCTGACACACAAGATTACAGTAAGCTATCTTCTCGTTTAGACCAACTTGCTGACGAATATCGTTTCGATCAGCGCAATACGCTTTTCTACTTAGCAACCCCACCAAGTTTATACAGTGTGATTCCTGCAAGTCTTGCAGCACACGGCCTAAACAAAGAAGAAGATGGTTGGAAACGCCTGATTATTGAGAAACCATTCGGTTATGACCTTGAATCAGCGCGTATTCTGGATAAAGAAATTCACGAGCACTTCCAAGAGCATCAAATCTACCGAATTGACCATTACTTAGGTAAAGAGACGGTACAAAACCTTCTTGTACTTCGTTTCTCAAACGCGATGTTTGAGCCGCTTTGGAACCGTAACTTCATTGATTATGTTGAAATCACGGGCGCAGAATTCCTCGGCGTAGAGGAGCGTGGTGGTTACTACGACAACTCGGGTGCCGTGCGCGATATGTTCCAAAACCACCTGCTACAAGTATTGGCGATGGTGGGTATGGAGCCACCTGCACAGATCAATGCAGATTCGATGCGTGATGAAGTCGTTAAAGTACTCCAGTGTCTAAAACCTTTGGACGAAAACGCTCTGCGTAACGATCTAGTATTAGGTCAATACACCGCTTCTGAAGTTCGTGGACAAAGTTTACGTGGCTACCGTGAAGAGCCGGGGGTTGCAGACGACTCACGTACCGAAACTTACATCGGTTTGAAAGCATACATTAACAACTGGCGTTGGAATGGCGTGCCATTCTACGTGCGTACTGGTAAGCGTCTTCCAACACGCGTGACTGAAGTGGTTATCCACTTTAAACAAACACCGCACCCAGTGTTTGGTCAAAACGCACCAGAAAACAAGCTGATCATTCGCATTCAGCCAGACGAAGGCATTCAAATGAGCTTTGGCTTGAAAGAGCCAGGTGCAGGTTTTGAAGCGAAAGAAGTGAAAATGAACTTCCATTACGCTGACCTACAAGAAACGCAAATGCTAACTGCGTATGAGCGTCTTCTACTTGATGCTTTGAATGGTGATGCTACGCTATTTGCACGTAGTGATGCGGTGGAAGCGTGTTGGCAGTACGTACAGCCAATTTTAGATTTTAAACAAGATCCACAATCCCTCTTCGGGTACGCATGCGGCACATGGGGTCCTAAAGAGTCAGACGACCTGCTACAGCGTGATGGTCGCGCTTGGCGCTTCCCATGTAAAAACTTAACAGATACGGATTACTGTGAACTATGATCAACCATAAGATCTACCAAACAGCAGAGCAGGTAGTTGAAAGCCTAGCTAACGACATGAAAGCGTTCAGCGAAATGGGCCGACCTGTTCACATCTCTCTTTCTGGCGGCAGCACTCCTAAAATGCTGTTCAAACTGTTGGCTTCAGAGGCTTACGCAACCTCTATTCAGTGGCAAAATCTCCACTTTTGGTGGGGTGACGAACGTTGTGTCGCACCTGACGATGCGGAAAGCAACTACGGAGAAGCGAACGCGCTACTGTTTAGCCAAGTAAACATTCCAACAGAAAACATCCACCGTATACGCGGTGAAGATGACCCTAAAGTGGAAGCGGAACGCTTTGCGAAAGAGATGTCAGAGGTGATTCCGACTGAAAACGGAACCCCTGTGTTTGACTGGATCTTATTAGGTGTTGGTGCAGATGGTCACACAGCTTCTCTGTTCCCTGGCCAAACGAATTATGATGATGCGAATCTATCTCTTGTGGCGCCTCATCCTGAGTCAGGCCAGCTTCGTGTGTCAAAAACGGCACGCGTTTTAGAAGCAGCAAAACGCATCAGTTACTTAGTGCTGGGTGCAGGAAAAGCGGACATCGTTGAAGAGATCAACAGTTCACCTGCACACGCACTGCCATACCCAGCGGCTAAGATTCAAGCGAAATCTGGCCTGACGGAATGGTATTTAGATTTGGACGCAGCAGCAAAAATTGCTTAAACGCTGCTCGTCAATGAAACAAAATTGGAGAGAAACAATGAAAGGTGATATCGGTGTAATTGGCCTAGCGGTAATGGGTCAAAACCTTATCCTAAACATGAACGACCACGGTTTTAAAGTGGTAGCTCACAACCGTACTGCTGCCAAAGTAGACGAGTTTCTGGAAGGACCAGCGAAAGGCACGAACATCATCGGTGCATACTCTCTAGAAGAACTAGTAGAGAAGCTAGAAACGCCACGTAAAGTGATGCTAATGGTTCGCGCAGGTGATGTGGTCGACAAATTCATCGACGCGCTAGTCCCTCTACTAGATAAGGGCGACATCATCATCGACGGTGGTAACACAAACTACCCAGATACAAACCGTCGTGTTGCTGCACTACGCGAAAAAGGCATCCACTTCATCGGTACTGGCGTATCTGGTGGTGAAGAAGGTGCACGTTTTGGCCCATCTATCATGCCTGGCGGCGCTCCAGAAGCTTGGGAAGCGGTTAAGCCAATTTTCCAAGGTATCTCTGCAAAAACTGATGCAGGTGAGCCTTGTTGTGACTGGGTTGGTAACGACGGTGCGGGCCACTTCGTTAAGATGGTACACAATGGCATCGAATACGGCGACATGCAGCTGATCACAGAAGCTTACCAGTTCATGAAAGACGGTCTTGGTATGTCTGCAGACGAGATGCAAGCGGTATTCGCTGAGTGGAACAACACTGAGCTAAATAGCTACCTTGTTGAAATTACGGCTGACATCCTTGGCTACAAAGACGAAGATGGTGAACCTCTAGTTGAGAAAATCCTAGACACTGCAGGCCAAAAAGGTACAGGTAAATGGACGGGTATCAACGCACTAGACCTAGGTATTCCACTAACGCTTATCTCTGAGTCAGTATTCTCTCGTTGCCTATCTGCACTAAAAGATCAACGTGTTGAAGCTGAGAAACTGTTCGGTAAGACAATCACACCAGTTGAAGGTGATAAGCAAGAGTGGGTTGACGCACTACGTCAAGCGCTTCTAGCGTCTAAGATCATCTCTTACGCTCAAGGCTTTATGCTAATGCGCGAAGCATCAAACGAGAATGGCTGGGACCTAAACTACGGTAACGTTGCTCTTATGTGGCGTGGTGGTTGTATCATCCGTTCTGCGTTCCTAGGCAACATCCGTGATGCATACGAAGCGAATCCAGGACTAGCATTCCTAGGCTCTGATGATTACTTCAAAGGTATTCTACAAAACAGCCTAGTAGCATGGCGTAAAGTAGCAGCTAAGTCTCTAGAAGCAGGTATCCCAATGCCATGTACGACTTCTGCACTAACGTTCCTAGACGGTTACACAACAGCTCGTCTACCTGCGAACCTACTGCAAGCTCAACGTGACTACTTCGGTGCTCACACTTACGAGCGTATCGACCGTGAGCGTGGTGAATTCTTCCATACGAACTGGACTGGTACAGGCGGCGACACAGCGTCTACAACTTACGACGTGTAATCGTTTTAAGTAAATCGACTAAGTATAAAAGGGTGCCTAAGCATCCTTTTTTGTGTCTGGCTTTATGAAACTCAAAGAGCGCTTAGGCGCTCTTTTCAGTGGTCGTTTTCTTGTTTTGATAAAACCTGTCTTTGAGGTAGAGAATTGCGCTGACCACAAGAGCTACTACAGAAACAGTAAATAGGGCATACATGCTGAGAATCCATGCGAATGTAGCCGTCAAAAACGCAATGAAGGAAAACATTCTGCTGAAAGACATCACATGGCCAAGTTTGCTACTTTTCATAAACGCCTCCCAAAGCTGAGTGGGGATAGACAAGTGTGGTCATATACCACGCTTTGATTGTCTGTTCTTTTTTGGCGTTTCACACAAAAAAGCGGCTAAAGATTTCTCAAAAAAGGTGAAATATTGAACTGGTAGACAAATCCATAAACGGCTTTACAAATATATGAATGCATTTGTCTATCACTTCAAAGTTTTTGCTGTGCGGATTAAGGCCTTTTAACGCTATTATTGCAGCCTTCGAGTTTACTAGGCGTAATTTCAAGTCAATAATTCCGGGAAGCTCATCCTCATTATCAGTCACGATGAAAATCACTTTTCTTTGTTTAACAATACTTTATTAAATATGCGTGATTGCATCAGTTTTGAGAATGAAACTAAGGTTGCAAGAAAGGCGAAAAAGAGTGCTAGGTAAGCCTTTGAACTACGCCTATAATTATCGCCCACATGGAGGATGTTTAATAAATGAACATCCTCTATTTTTTGAAACCAGCAACAAGGATCCAGTAAAACGTGTTTTTCTGGTGTTGTTTACGTTGACCAAGAAGGTGATTAACACAACAAATTGAGGTTCTAAGATGATTCTTAACAAGTACTTTGTTTTCATTCCGGCAGAATTGGATCAGGAAATACACAAGGACAACCAAGTGATCTCTGAGAAGGAAACTCAACGTCAGGCATTAGTAAAACAGGCGCAACAACAAGGCGGCCTGTAAGCTAGGTTTCAAATAGAAAGAGCACCGCAAAGGTGCTCTTTTTGTATCTGAGGTTATGGATTAACCCAATATGCCGAGGCTTTTCAGCTTTCTATAAATTGTATTTCGACTGACGCCAAGCATACGAGATGTTTTGCTGATGTTCCCCTGATTGGCTTGATATGTTTTGAGCAGTTTGTCTTCGACGGTTGCACGCAGTTCTAACGTGGGTTCGGCAGTGGTTGTTATGTCTTGAGCCTGGCTGAGCTTCTTGCTCAGGTGAGTCGGTACGTGAGCGAGCTCTAACGTTTCTTCACCTTGCGCCATTAACGCGGATACTTTGATTAAACTATCGAGTTCACGCAAGTTTCCTGGCCAAGAGTAAGAAAGCAGCAGAGAAAGTAGGTGAGGACAGAGTTGTTGTTCAGATTCAGCGTGACGTCGATGAATATTCTCGATCAGTTGTTGCTTATCATCTCGCTCTTCGAAGCGAGGCAATTCGATGATCAAACCATTGAGGCGATAGTATAAGTCTTGACGGAACAATCCTTCGCTAACCAAGTTCTCGAGATCTTTATGTGTGGCCGCAATGATTTGCGTATCGACTTGAACACTTTGGTTTGAACCCACAGGAAGCACGGTTTTATCTTGCAATACATGCAGTAAACGGCTTTGAGCTTCCAAGGGTAAATCTGCGATTTCATCCAGAAACAAAATCCCTTTGTGTGCTTGGCGAATTTTTCCCTGATAGCCTTTGCTGTTTGCGCCAGTAAATGCACCAGCCACGTAGCCAAACAATTCGGACTCAACCAAATCTTTCGGTAGTGCGCCACAGTTGACGGAAACCAACGGCCCCGTTTTTCTCTGGCTGTTTTTATGTAGCGCTTTCACAAACTCATTTTTACCAACCCCAGTTTCTCCGAGAATCAGTAAGCTGATGTCTTTATCGATAACACGATTGGCTTGTTGCCAGCAATGCTCGACAGTGGAATCACCATAATGCAGATCATTGGAAGCGGTAACGGAACGAGACTTCACTTTTTTGTCGGTCAGCGGCTTTGTTTTGAACACGAAAGGGTGCTCGTCACTTTGGATAGAAAGAATGTCGTCGAGCGATTGCCCGATGACGTTTTGTTGCGCAAGGAGCTGAGAAGCAACTTGGTTGTGCGCGAGAATCTGTCCATCTTCATTAGCGATGATAATGCCTTGCCATCCACTGTTTAGTAAGCCTTTTTCACACGCCAAATCCACACGAATATGCCCTTGTGGAATCAAGTTAAGCAATTGATTTTCAACTTGCTGAACCATGTTCTGTACCAGCACTTGCGTTGAGAAATCATGTTTCTTTTGTTCGCTGGTGATATCTAGCACGCCAATCAAATGACCAAGATGATCGAAAATAGGATTGGCCGAGCAGCTAATAAAACGATGATGTTGGATGAAGTGTTGATCGCCGATGACTGAGACCGGTTTTGCTTCAACTATCGCAGTCCCAATCGCGTTGGTGCCTTTGACCTTTTCTTGCCAGCACGCACCAGAGCTTAGCGCAATTTCGGTCAACTTCTCGCGGAACTTAGGTTGTCCCCAACTGCCGATGATGACGCCGTCGGCATCCGTCAGAATTAAGCGGCTGTCACTATGAGCAAAAAGCTGATTAAACAGCGGGAGAGCAAACTGGGTGACGGTTTCCAATAAGAAGTTGAGTTGGTGACGCCTATCTTGAAGTGTCGCTGGTGTCACTCGAATATCTTCAGGGCGTCGACGCTGTTTTAAACCCGCCTGTTCACTTCGGATCCATGAAGTTGAAAGCCAATTGTTATCGCTAATGTGTTGAAGTTCCATGACTGTACCATTTTGTCACAGTGAGGGTGTGCCATTTTGGAACACTTGAACATTGGTATTCACACCATACATCCGCTCAAACATCGCTCACTTGGTTTGTTATCGCTTGGTAATCATAGTTTTACATTTAATTAACAACAAGTGTGGTGTAGTTGGCGTGTGACTTGCGTAATGCTCTTTGTGAACAGTGCGATACGACACTGCAATAACACATTGAACGAGAAACAAAAGGAAGAGTTATGATCTATGCACAGCCAGGTAGTGAAAATGCCATTGTTAACTTTAAATCGCATTACGATAACTTTATCGGTGGGGAATGGGTAAAACCAACGGGCGGTGAGTACTTTGATAATATCTCACCAATCAACGGACAAGCATATTGTAAAGTTGCTCGTTCTGGCGAGGCGGATATCAACTTAGCATTGGATGCGGCACACAACATCAGAACTAAATGGGCAAAAACCAGTGTGACTGAACGCTCGAACATCTTGCTGAAAATTGCTGATCGTATTGAGCAGCATTTAGAAGAGTTGGCAGTTGCCGAAACTTGGGAAAACGGCAAACCAGTTCGCGAAACCTTAGCTGCAGACTTACCGCTGGTCGTGGATCATTTCCGTTACTTTGCTGGCTGTATTCGCGCACAAGAAGGCAGTGCGGCGGAGCTGGATGAGCACACCGCAAGCTACCACTTCCCGGAGCCGATTGGCGTGGTTGGTCAAATTATTCCGTGGAACTTCCCAATGCTGATGGCGGCTTGGAAACTAGCACCGGCACTAGCGGCGGGTTGTTGTGTTGTATTGAAGCCAGCAGAACAAACGCCAACGTCGATTCTGGTTCTTATGGAAAAGATCGGTGATCTACTGCCACCGGGCGTCATTAACGTTGTTAATGGTTTTGGTTCAGAAGCGGGCCAAGCGCTTGCAACCAGCAACCGCATTGCGAAGTTAGCGTTTACCGGTTCAACACAAGTTGGCAATCACATTCTAAAATGTGCAGCAGACAACTTAATCCCATCGACAGTTGAGCTAGGTGGTAAATCTCCAAACATCTACTTCTCAGATATTTTCGACTATGAAGATGAGTATCTCGACAAGTGTATTGAAGGTACGTTACTTGGTTTCTTCAACCAAGGCGAAGTTTGTACCTGTCCATCTCGCGTATTAGTTCATGAAGCGATTTACGATAAGTTTGTAGAGAAATTGACGGAACGTGCGCAGTTAATCAAGCAAGGTAACCCGCTCGATACCGATACTCAAGTAGGCGCCCAAGCTTCTCAAGAACAGTTTGATAAGATTTTAAGTTACCTGGAAATCGGCCGTAAAGAAGGTGCAAAAGTGGTCTTTGGTGGTGGTGTCTCTGAGCAGCCAGAGTCAATCAATCAGGGTTACTACATTCAGCCAACGATGTTGGAAGGCCACAATAAGATGCGTATTTTCCAAGAAGAAATCTTTGGCCCCGTCATTGCCATCACTAAGTTTAAAGATGAAGCGGAAGCTCTGGAAATCGCGAACGACACCGAATATGGCTTAGGCGCAGGCGTTTGGACTCGTGATGCGAACGTCGCATATCGTATGGGCCGTAATATCGAAGCTGGTCGAATTTGGATTAACTGCTACCACGCTTACCCTGCACACGCTGCGTTCGGTGGCTATAAAAAGTCAGGTATTGGACGTGAAACACATAAGATGATGCTGGATCACTACCAAAATACGAAAAACCTATTGATTAGCTACAGTGTTGATCCACTAGGCTTCTTCTAAATTGAAGTAGTTAACAAAGAAAAAGCAGTACTAACCAAAACCCCGAGCCTTCGGGGTTTTTTATTGCATGGGCTTGCGGGTGGGAGGGTGTATATACGTGAAATTTATATTTTGAACCCATTTATATTGCGTGATCAGGAACGTTGAATTACGGTCACTTTTCGTTCAAGTAGTTTTTCGACCGCGGTGTTTTGCTTTTCAAGACTAAACTGCTGATCAAAATCCAAGACGCGATTACAAGACTCAAGACTCGCAAACTGGTTTAAACATTCGCTAAGTTCTCTTTTAGAGCTCATTCGAGCCAAACTGCTTTCTGATGAAGAGAGTAGGGTCACTTTGCGGCCATGAAACGTTCCTTGTGGCAGAGCATCACTTTGCTGTGCTTGCTTTACTTCATGAACCGGTAAGTTAGTGTATTTAGATTGGATGTCGTTGGACATAGAGACACCTAAACTCTTAAGTCTAAAGTTTGTGGCATCGGAGCTACCTCAGCAGTGGCGACATGAGCAGACAATAACGACTCCCAGGACTCACTTTGCGTCAACAATTCCGCCAAAGCTGTTTCAAAATACTCATAATCCAGTCGCTTAATGTTAATGAGTCGGTTTAAACAGAGTACATGTCGATGATTATCTAAACTAAAGAATAATTGATGCTCAGGCCAGTGATAATTAAAGGCTAGGAAAGAACGATAGAGATCGGAATTAACGATTTGAAGACCAACAATCTCAGCTTCGAGCTGGAGGGTTGTCGATTCAGGATGAAAGATGATATGCACTCTTAGATTATCATCAAACGCTAAGCTTACTTCATTTTCCGTTAGATGCAGTGCAGGCAAGCCTATTTGATGAGCAAACTTTAGCAAAATCTCATCGATAGTTTGGCGTGCTGACATAGGAATAGTCCCTTTTGAAATTTTATCAAGGAAAATATTAGATGTATCTCTTCGTGTTTATCAATATTGGTCGGTTGTTATTATATTTTGGTTTTTAATTTCGGTGAGCTAAATAGAACAGCGATAACAAATGTGCTCTGATGCATATTGTGGTTGTTCTTAGATATTTAAATATCTTTGTTCTCTAATATACCCACCTAATTGAAAGTGTATTAGGGCGCAGTCACTATGAGTTAAATCTAATGTTAAATCTGTGTTGTTGAAGAATGCGATTTATTGTCCGCTTGTAGTATAAATATAAGTTGATCTTTTATATTTTTACATAAAGAATTGTGTGAAATTAAAATGAACTAAGTCTATAAAATAAGTTTATGGTGTCATAATGAACAATTCTATGTGGGCTGGTTTTGTCGGACTATTCCTACTAAGTGGGTGTAGTCAATCTGTGCCGATTGTAAGGGAAGGTAGCTTTGACACAAAGAGTCAGGCGACACTCTATGGTTGGGTTTCTGTCGATGGATACTTTCCACCTTCGATTACGTCTCTTGATGTGGAAATATGTAAAGTGATTGAAAATCAGTGTCTTAGATCTGCATTGCAGCACTACCAAGGCGTTCAATTACCCGTACAGTATTCATTTTTAATTGCACCGATTCAAGCTGGTGACGGAAACATGAAGATAATTGGAAAGCTATACTCGAATGGGGAACTTGTAGCGGAAAAAGAAAAGAACTATTTATTTTCAGTGGAGGGAAAACAGGAAAACTTGATACTCGTGCCAAAAAAATAACCAGATGAAAAGTAATCGGTTACATTTAATTAGACCTTACTAAATTATTAAAAATAAAGATTTGCTCTTTCCTGTTGTGAAAGTTTTGTTGTTTTTTACAAACATTAATCACATGGTTTAAGTCATCGGGTCAGTTGTTTTTTAGACTTATACTTGTTGCAAAAATAGCATTCTTTATGATTATATCTCGCTCCTTGAACACGTTGGCTTGGCGTTTTAGGCTATAAAACATACAATTTTAAGATTTTGGAAATTTCAGTTTGTTCGATAAACGATACCATAATCTATTTAATTTTATTCTAATGTATAACAAAAATCCTAAACTTTAATAACGAAATGATATTTAAGTTTTGGCTAATAATAAACGCTATCTGATAAAAATAATAAAGACGGACAGCAGAGTTTACTAAGATAAACTTTTACCTTTAGGTAAGGGTAATGCTTAGGATATTCGCTAATTATTCGGGGGGTATGGTAAGTGATATGAACTTCTATGCTCTTTTCTTTGCTTCTTTAATTGATATAGCAGTACTTAGAAATAACAACAACCAAAGTATTGCTTTGAAAGTTTCTCAACACTCGTACTGAGAAACTCAAAATAATGAAGGGTAGAAAATGGATGTGTCAGGCCAACTAAACACAGAAAAGGTCGGCTCGAGCTCGCGAAAAATTCGTAGTTTTTCCCGCTATGAAAAATCTGACGAAGTATTTCACTCAGACCAATCTCACATTGTTATCGTTCACAATGGTCAGCTTCGAGTTCAAACAGGTGATTGCACAATCGATGTTGCGGCAGAAAACGGGGTGTTTCTATCCCAAGGGGATTACTTATTCGAGTATTCGCCCTTAGACGGGGCATACAAAGCGTCGATTATAACCTACGACAATGAACTCGTTAGCCAGCTATTACAGAAGCACAGTGATCTTTTGATGATGCTGCCCAAGGTAGATAAAGTTTGTTCTGGCTTGTTTACTTTTGGTTTGAACATACTCGTAGAGCAAGTGCTTTCCAGCATGCAGACGCTTGAGCAACAGGCGTATCCAGATGCGATCATGTGCCTAAAATATGAAGAGTTACTCATTCTTTTGCTGCACGGCAAAGGGGGAGAATCACTCTATGCGTTGCTGTCACAACAAACGAACCGAACATCGGAACGGTTACGTCGATTTATGGAACAACACTACCTCAAAGAGTGGAAGTTGACTGACTATGCGCAAGAGTTTGGTGCTAGCTTAACGACTTTTAAAGAGCTATTTAATGAGCACTATGGCATTTCTCCAAGAGCTTGGATCAGTGAGCGCCGATTGTTGCACGCTCATAAACTCCTGTTGACGAGCAAGATGAGCATCGTGGATGTGGCGATGGAGGCTGGGTTTTCTAGTCAGTCTTACTTTACGCAGAGTTACCGCCGTCGTTTTGGAACGACGCCAAGCCGTGTACGTTCGGGAGACGATCAAGTAGCTATCGCGAAATGAAATGACTTGGGACTAAAATTTTCTGACTAATTTTGAAAGTCACTCATCAGCGTAAATTCTATTATGCGTCATGTAACAACGAACGATTAAAAATTATTACACCTCTTTCTTTCTGGATCGTTCGAGAGGGGTGCGGAGACGAACATAAATGAAAAAGCAGCATTGGCGACGCCGTTCGCTTTTTCCAGACAGCATTGTGACACAACGGAAAGTGACAGTTTTGCAGAGAGGAGCTCGATATGAAAGTGCTTCTAGATCAACGCAGGATTTCAATGTTGTGCACGTCAATCACCGACAATTGTTGAGTGAAGGCGTCATTAATTATGAACAGTTATCTTTACTTCAGCGCTTGTTGGATAGAAGCGTCGTCGATAGCCTGTGCGCAAGCCAGTTGGTGAAAACGTATCAAAAGCTCGGTGCGTCGCTTGACCGATTCGCCATGCGTTTATTTTTGGAAATTGGGTCGCAGCTCAGTGATAGCCGCACACTCGTGACCTTTGAACAAAGACTGGAATACATCAACGCGCGTCTTGGTTTTCGCTTCAATTTAGCGGTGCCAAAAACGTTGATGCTTTGTTTTCATTTATCGCTAAACGAGTGGATTAACCGTCAAGTTGATCAAAGCGCTTTGCATGCCTCCATTAAAGTGGAACAGCTTATCAATCAGCTCGATATTCAAAAGGAATATTGGTCGAAACTATTGGGAGAGGACACCAGTGCGGTGTTTGTACAACAGCAACTCGATTTAATTGAGCGCCAACAACACCAGTTGAAAGATCAACTCGGGACGTTGAGTGAACAACAGATGCAAGTGATTGAATGTCATCGTTCGTTAATTGAGAAGTGGCAACCGTCCTTAGACGAGCTCAAAGGGTTCGCAGAGTACACTTCTACGACGGCTCAGTTTATCTCTGAGTGGAAAAAGTGGTGTTCGGAAGTTCGACTTGAGGCTCCTGAGCTGAACGAAGTCTGGGATGCATGCGATGTTGTTTACAACGACCAAAATGCGGTTGCGAAAGTATGGCAGTGGTTCAAGAGCATGCAAATTGTTGGCGACATCGATCACTACTATTTTGACACTCAAAGCGGCCAGTGCGGCCAGGCTTGCAATCACCTCAGCCAGATTTAAATAGGGCGTTAAATGTTAGATAAGATGATGAAATCTTTAGCGGAAACGCTAAAGGTAGGGGATTTTATTGCCTCAGAAAATGGCTCTTACAACATCGAGGTTGATCAGTTGTCACTGACCATCAAACAACACGCATCATGGTTTTTATGGGAAGCGGCTTTACCTTTCCAGTTTAAAGAGCATCTAGATTATCAACAAGAACAAGCGTTACAACGTTGCATGCAGCTCTCATTAAAAACAATCCGTGAAGATGGCTGCGTACTAACAGCAAATGATGATCAGCAGCTAATTTTACAAAGCAAAGTGAGGATCGAGGACTGTTCGATTGAGCTGTTCTCTTCTTTGCTTTCCAAGCACGTTAATCTATGTGAGCGTTATATGGCATTATTGGAGCACGAGCGCGTGAACCACACGATTAATCATAATGTGTGGTTGCCATGATGCGAAAAGTCTTTCCGAACATCAGACGTACTGCCACAAAAATACTGTTGTGTGCTGTGAGCTTTGCTCCGTTGGGATTCGCACAAGCAACAGACTTACACTGGCCCGAACAACCATTCCGATACTATGCAGATAACGACTCATTAAAAGAGTTGTTGAATAACTTTGGCGCAAACTATCGCGTTTCGGTTTCGGTGAGTGACAAAGTTAATGATCGAGTGAGTGGACGTTTTACTCCTGATGATCCGGCTGAGTTCCTCGACTACTTATCGCAAGTCTATAACTTGATGTGGTATTTCGATGGTGCCGTCTTACATGTCTATAAGGCGACAGAAACGCGCTCACGTTTACTCCAATTAGAATTATTGACCGCCAGAGAGCTACGAAGCACGTTAATTTCCACTGGAGTGTGGGATTCGCGCTATGGGTGGAGAGCCGCTGAAAGTAAAGGGTTGGTTTATCTTGCAGGTCCTCCACGTTATGTCGACTTAGTTGTACAAACGGCCGAAGCATTAGAAACGCGCCTGCTGCAGAAATCGAATTCAACCGACGAGTTATTCGTTGAAATAATTCCTTTGAAGTACGCTTCTGCAACGGATAGAGAAATTGCATATCGAGATCAGACCATTACAGTTCCGGGTATCGCCTCGGTTTTAAAGCGAGTCGTGTCTGGTGTTCAAACTCAAGTCACGAGCGCGTCGAGTAAAGAAGTTACCAGTTCAGATAAGCCTGTAAAAAGCAATAAAACCGCCTCAGTTCATGGCGGAGCAACGGTTGAAGCAGAGCCGGGCCTTAATGCGATTATTGTTCGTGATACTCAAGCGCGATTACCGCTCTATCGCAAACTGGTCGCTCAATTGGACCAACCGCAATCAAGAATTGAAGTTGCGTTATCGATTGTCGACATCAGTGCCAACGATTTAAGTCAGTTAGGCGTGGATTGGCGAGCGGGAGTGTCTGTCGGAAATAATCGAATTGTTGATATCAAAACAACAGGGGATGTGAGTTCGGGTGATGTGACTCTCGGCAGCGGACAAAATTTTAAGTCTTTGCTTGATTCAACCAATCTGAATTACCTGTTGGCTCAAATCCGATTATTGGAATCTCAAGGCAGTGCTCAAGTGGTTTCAAGACCAACACTGTTAACCCAAGAAAATGTCGAAGCGGTACTGAACAACAGCAGCACGTTTTACGTCAAGCTGGTTGGTAAAGAGACCGCAGCACTGGAAGAGGTCACGTATGGCACGTTACTGAGAATTGTCCCGCGTATCGTTGGTGACAGGTTTGCTGCCCGACCAGAAATCAATCTGAGCCTTCATCTCGAAGACGGGGCAAAGATTACCGATGGTGGTGTCGACGACCTTCCTTCCGTGCGTAAAACTGAAATCAGTACCTTGGCGACGGTGAAGCAAGGACAGAGTTTGCTTATCGGTGGTGTGTACCGAGATGAAGTGAGTCATCAGTTACGTAAAGTACCACTGTTGGGAGATATCCCATATTTAGGTGCGTTGTTTAGAAGTAATACCAACACTAAACGCCGCACGGTGCGCATGTTTATTCTAGAACCGCGAATCGTTGTGGATGGTATTGGCGATAGTGTGTTGATTGGTAATGAGTACGATCTGCGACCAAGCATTGGCAAGCTCAACAACATTTCCAACAACAGTGCTGAATTTAAATCGGTCGTCGAAGTGTATAGCTGCACATCAAAGACTCAAGCAGAGCGCTATCAGCAAGACTTATTGTCACAGCAACAGTCGTCTCAATTGACGCAGTGCCAATTGCCGACAGGGCAAAAGGGTTGGCGTGTAAAAGTATTGGAATGCGATGACTCACAAAGTGAGTGTGTGCGTCCATCAGAGGAGCCTTAACTGCGATGCAGCAATGGAAAATTCGTATTTTATCAGGCGTGCATTCCGGAGTTGAAGTCACCTTACCTGAGGGCGCTCTTGTGCTTGGCAGTGACGACTTTATCGCAGATCTCGTGCTGTCTGATGCTGGGGTCGAAGCTAACCATTTCACGTTGGTTTGCCAGCAAGACTCGGTCATTTTACGAGGCTGCAAAGAGGCAAATATTAACGGTGAAAACATCTCTGTTGAAGATGATGGGATCGAGTTGTCACGCCATGCCGTTGTATCTGTAGGCGTTGTGAAGTTCGCACTGGGGTACGCAGAAGATGCGTTAATCGTGAGTAACGTCAGCGACGAATCTAGCGAACAGGATACACCTGTTGTTGCTGTACAACGCTCTAGCTGGAAAAAAACAACGCTCATCGCCTTGCTTTGTAGTTTTGTCCCGAGTGTCATTTTTGCTGGTATGTGGTACAGCCAAGCTAACGGAAACAACAACGAGACTGTCACAGAAGCAGAACCCATTGTTTTGGTGCGCAATATCTTAGGCGAGCTCAAACTTAGCGACGTTCGTGTGGAATGGAATGCCGCCGCACGCCAAGCGGTTTTGGAAGGCTATGTTGAAGATCGAACTCAGAAACTCGATCTGCTTGGTCGAATTGATGTACTAGGTATCAATTACAAAAGTGACTTAAGAACGATGGAAGAAATCCGTCGCGGGGTTCGATTTATTTTGCGAAACCTCGGCTATCACCAGGTGAAAGTCGAAAATGGGGATGAGACGGGCACACTGTTACTGACGGGTTATATCGATGATGCCAGCCGCTGGAACCAAGTTGAGCAAATTTTAGAGCGAGACGTACCGGGCCTCGTAGCGTGGAAGGTCGAACTGCAAAGAGCGGGTGCCTACATGGATACGCTAAAAGCCTTATTGACGGATGCGGAGCTACTGAAAAAAGTCCAGTTGGTTACCAGCGGTGATCGCATCGAAGTACGCGGGGAACTTGATGATATCGAAACGACTCGATTTTACGGTGTGACTCGAGACTTCCGAGAACAATATGGTGAAAAACCGTATTTAGTTTTGAAATCCATACCTAAGGTGAGTAAAGGCACCAACATCGATTTCCCGTTTCGTAGCGTTAACTTTGGTCAGGTTCCATATGTGATTCTGACCGATAACGTTCGTTACATGGTTGGTGCAAGAACGCCTCAAGGCTACCGCATATCCAGTGTTACGCCTGCTGGCATTGAGCTGGTCAAAGGCGGGCGGGTGATAACAATAGAACTCGGATACGAGGGCGAGACGAACAATGACAAATCTTGAACAAATTTTAAATAACGACAAAAACGGTGCGGAAGTGCACAAGATTAAGAGCAAGCTCTTAGAAGCACAAGCGGTGGTGAAACGTCAGTTGGATTTAGGGTGCTCACCACAGCAGTACCAATTGCTACTCAAACAGTATGAAGCTTACACCGCCGCACATGCGGTCGTTGAATCATACGAAGCGAACTAAAAATACGAGGAAGTCTTATGTCATTTTACGATGCTAGTAACAGTGTAAACCTTGATGATGTTAAAGCTAAGTTAGAAAAACAAGCGAAAGATGCCAACACAGAAGTGACGACTGCCATCAAGAACCTAGAAACAAACGCCGATGATCCATCTAAGCTGGCTGAACTTCAGCACGCGATCAACAAGTGGTCTGTTGTTTACAACATCAATGCGACCACCACTCGTGCGATTAAAGATGTGATGCAGTCGATTCTCCAGAAGGTATAAAGCATGGAACGAGAAATGCGCCAATTGTTGGCTGAAATCGCGCTGATGGCAACTGGTATGCATCGTCATCAAGAAGCTAACACGATTGCGGACGGCCTTGAAGCAAGCTCCGGTTCTGAAGAGACCGTGGTGATGATTCGTGCAATGAGCCTCATGAATAAAGGCTTGTACGAAGAGGCTCATCAATTGCTCGAACCACTTTGCAACGCCTATCCAGATCTGATCAGTTTAGCGGCCCTTGCTTCCGCCAAAGCTGGTTTATTGAGCAAAGCGGAGAGTTGGGTAGAACTCGCATCACAGGGAAGCGAAGAAAGCCAAGCATTTGCTGCAAGCTTTTCTCAGGACATTAGGAACCTTGGATGATCGTTGATTCAAGTAATCTAACTCTTCAGCCTCAACCTCTGCGCCAATCGGAGTCGCGCCATTATGAGCGGAGCGATGAAGATAAGATGAATGTGCTCATGGAGCGTAATGCCAAGCAAGCGGAAGCCTCACACGCCTCTCCAAAAGAGACGTTAGAGAAAACAGAAGCGAAACTGGCGGACATCAAAGCGTGGTATGAATCACTAAAAGAAGCAGATGTTGTCAGTAAACAAAGCGTCTTATCGTCGTTGAATGAAGCGTTCTCCGATCCTCAAGTTAAACGAGAGGCAATGTGGTACGCCTTTTATGAGGCGAAGAGTGCAAAGGGCACCGAACACCCGCAAGCCGATTTATTAAAGGTGTTGAAGCAGGAGTTGCTAGGGGATTTTTCGGGCCAGCTTATTGCCGAGCCACGTGTCGATAAAGCAGCACTTAAAGAAATGTTGGCGCAGCATTTTCCACTGGGTGCCCAGAAAGAACAAGCCTTGTGGCACTGCTGGGCTGAGTTGAAGTCGTTACCTGGTATGGCATCAACACTGGACATGGTTCGTGATGAGCTTAGCTTCATGATTCAAAAAAATGCGATGGTGAAAAACATCGTGACTCATAGTCACAAGTTAGATTTGTCTTAGGAGTACATATGATAAACACGCAGTACACCGAGGTGATGCAAACCAACATTGATAAGTTGCAGGATGCACAAGTCGAGGACGGTTTAAGTGAACGTTTCGAACAAGCTATGTCGGTTCCCGAGGCGAATAATGGCTTGGAGGGCGGTTTGCTCGAAAACATCAGCGAGTTAAAAAATACTATCGATAACGCGAAAAGTAACCTGCAAGACAACATGAAGATGGTGGGTGATGATCCGGCGCAATTACTGCAAATGCAGTGGGCACTGACGCGCATTACTTTTCAAGAAGAGCTGATCGCGAAAACCGTGGGTAAAACCACACAAAATGTAGAAACCTTATTGAAGGCACAATAGTGATGATGAATAAAATGAGAGCGGTTTTCATCATGCTCACGTTGTTTCTGGTGGGGTGTCAGACCGAGCTGTACACCAACGTAACTCAGAAAGAGGGGAATGAGATGTTGTCGATCTTATTATCCGAAGGTGTCGTTGCAACAAAAGAACCTGACAAAGACAACACCGTCAAGTTAATGGTAGACAGTTCTCAAATCGCCTTCGCTGTAGACGCGCTGAAGCGAAAAGGTTACCCAAGAGAGCAGTTTTCTACATTGAAAGAGGTGTTTCCCAAAGACGATTTGATCTCGTCGCCATTAGCAGAACGAGCACGTTTGGTGTACGCTAAATCTCAAGAACTTTCTTCAACCTTATCTCAAATTGATGGCGTGCTGGTGGCACGTGTTCATGTTGTTTTGGAAGATCAAGATCTACGTCCAGGAGAGCGTCCAACGCCTGCATCTGCCTCTGTGTTTATTAAACATGCGGCGGATATTGCGCTTGACTCGTATGTTCCGCAGATCAAATTATTGGTGAACAACAGTATTGAGGGGTTGAATTACGATCGAATCAGCGTAGTGATGGTACCCTCATCAGAGGTACGAGTTGCTACTCAAAACAATCAATTTAAAAGCATTTTGTCGGTTCAGGTCACCAAAGAGACGGCGAATAATTTTGTCGCCATCCTGGTGTTCTTGGTAGCTGCGCTTATCGGTTCAAATATCGCTACTTTTACTTGGTGCCGCAGGAACACAAAGCGTGGTTAAACCAGAAACACCACTCGCGCAGGTACAACATCAATTTAACTACGCGCCTTGCCAATACATCCATAAAAGTTGGATAGAACAGAAACAGCCTTGGTTATTAAATATTGAAGGTTGGAGAGATAACCCCATGTTTAACCAATGGTGCATAAATGAGTGGGCGTTATCTCCCGTTCCAGAGACGGCTTTTAACAAACCTTGCCATAGCTTGGCGTTGCTCCCAGCGGATGCGTTGAATCAACTCGTATTGATGGTGGGCGGAGCTTTACATTGTGTGGCAATGCGAGGCGTTGTTTTAAAACATCCGAAACAGGTTCTGAACAACGTCTTTGGATTGGAAGGCGCTCGGTTCTTGATTCAAAACGGGCCGATGTTGTTATCCAGTTGGCCGCAAGGTTGGCAACATCCGTTGCCAGAATCATTGGATGAGCGGTCTGTTGAAGCAAAAATGCAAGCGCTTGGGTACTCCTGGATAAGGTTTGTTTTAGTTAACTCGCCAGAAGACATTGTCCTGCGTTGGCAATTCAAACTAGAACAGCAGCTCAGCGAGAGTACGGAAATGGCTAGCTGGTTGGCAAAAGATCAGCGAGATCTGGCGTATCGACTTACAAAAAAAATCGCAAAACAGGTTATTCCCCAATGGTTTCATTTGTTGAAATAAAAACAGACAACTTGCAGCTAGCACCTGGCTTAAAGGTGCTGAAAGCGAAAGATTATGCCAGTTATCTTGATTCGCAACACTTAGTTGAAGCCGCGAACTCCAAAGCTGAAAGCATAATTGCTAATGCCCAACAAGCCTTCGAAACTGAAAAACAACGTGGTTATCAAGATGGTCTCGCACAAGCCAAGATTGAAAATGCGCAAACGATGGTTGAAACCCTAGCACGTTGTAATGACTACTATCAGCAAGTCGAAGAAAAAATGACAGGCGTGGTGTTAGAAGCGGTACGTAAGATCATCGATACCTTTGATGATGTCGATACCACGGTGAGCGTCGTGCGAGAAGCGTTGCAATTGGTGAGCAACCAAAAGCAAGTGATTTTACATGTCCATCCAGAGCAGGTTGTTGATGTGAGGGAAAAGGTGGCTGGTGTATTGAGTGATTACCCTGAAGTCGGTTACGTTGACGTGGTAGCAGATGCGCGCTTGAAAAATGGAGGCTGCATTTTGGAAACAGAAGTTGGGATCATTGACGCCAGTATTGATGGACAGCTGCATGCATTAAAGCAAGCGATGGTGAAGCAACTCAGCGAGCGTAAAATTACGATTCATGAATAAATCTTAAAAACTCAGTACTTGCTGAGTTTTTTCATTTTAATGCCTTTAAACAAAAAAAATCCGACCATTTCTAAAATATTCACTGCCATAAATCCTTAAGAATACACCTAAGAAAGCTGCTTAGGTGATAAGTGTTGCAACCAAGCAGCGCCTCTAAAACAACAAAAATAGGATTATTTAGTCGAATGGCTAATGGATTTATAACTTCTTTACTGACAGATTTTGCCAGCCGCTGCCAACTGGAGTCGCTGGTTTTTGATGAGGATGATTGTTGTCATCTACTCATTGACCAAAACACAGCAATCACAATTCGCGCACAAGAAGATCGCCTGACACTTATTGGGCTGATTTCAGGCGATAAGCCGAGTGATGATGTTTTGCATCAACATATGAAAGATGCCTTAACGCAAGGCTCTCCAGCGGTATTCTGGGAGGCAGAAACGGGATACATCGGTTTCATACACCTGCACCAGCAACTGTTAACTGCTTCTTTTCTTGATGAATCATTAGCGAATTTCATCGAATGGCTAAAAAGTGCGAACACGCAAAAAGTAACCAATAAAACAACCGAAGTACCGGTAACGAGTACTACTCATTTTTCCACATTAAGGGTTTAAAACATGATCAGTTTTGGAAGTGTTAGCGCATTGCAGGCTGCCATGCCGCAAGCTCGCAACGAGATACTAAACGAAGGCAAGCTGAGTATTGGTGGCAAAGAATACCAAATCAACGCAGCGACCCAAGAATTTACTCGTGCCAATCCTACTAATGGTGCGGTAGCACGATTTTTTGAAGCGACAGGAAAACTGTTTCGCGAAGGCAGCCCACAATCGGTTGCGAAAGCCCTTACAAAAGCCGTATTTGATAATGAGCAAGGCCAAGCTCAGCGTTTACGAGCTGCTTCTTCTGTTGAGCATGGACAAATGTTCTTCAAAGATGGAAACATAAAAACCGCATCAGATGTATTAAATGCATTCGCAAAATTGGATAGCAAAACGGTCCAATCGCACTCTGCTGAGCTAAACCAGTTAGCGGAGCGAGCAATGACAGAATCAATGCTAGAAACCGATTCTGGTAAAAACCTCACATCACTGATTGGCGAAAGTGCAGCGAAGTCGCTTGCTGGACGTGTAGTAAAAGACTACGGCGGTGGTGTATCTGCAGCGCAAAAAAATCCAGCAGGTAGCATCAATCAAATGCAAGCGGTGTTTGATATGGAGGTGATGCATCTTAAATCGGCGCAACGCCATATCGAAGGTCTAGCAAGCACCGATCTAAGCCAAGGTGTATATGCTGAAGGACTGGCAGAGGACGCGTTTAACAAAAGTGGCGTCACCGATAATGTCGAACGAGCTGCGGCGTGGATCATTAATGCTTCTAACTCTAAAGGAAACGATGCCGAAAACATTACGTCTTTACTTAAAGAGTACGCGTCTAATGGTAAAGACTTATTGAATATGGACAACTTAAAAGAGCTACACGCTCGATTGGTACCTGATGTTGAACGTGACTACCGAGGGCCAAATATTTCGGGTGGTACTTTGCCTTCAAGTATTGGCGGTGAGGGGATGCTAAAGCAGCACATTGAAGGATTTTTGAAAGAAAATCCAGTGGCGGATAAAGATCTGGGTAAACACTTGTTTGCAGGAGTCATTGGGTATCACGGGTTCACCGATGGAAACGGTCGCATGGGACGCATGCTATACGCGATAGCAGAACTTCGTAACGACTCATTCAATCCTTTGGCTATGAACGCAGAGAACAGCCTTCACGGCATCAAGTAATTTTTCTCTTCTATTCCAATTTTAGAGCGGCGATTGCCGCTCTTTTCTTATTTCTTTATCCAACTTACTCTTCATTTTTCTACCTCGCTAAAACGGCTAATAGCAATAAAATTGAGACGTTTAAATAAAGCTCTTGTGTCTATCACGCCATAAAATCGCTCTTATCCTTATGAGCTTATTTAAATAAGCCGTTATACCCAAGTCGTCTCGCTGCATCATATATTTCGAGGCTACTTAGGTATATTAAATTAGACAGGACACAACATGGATACAGGAAAGATTAATATGCTTCTCTCTGAATTGGGAGAAGTGCTGAACCTTGAGCGCGTGACAGCGTATGACGATCAAATGTGGTCACTGCATTTTGCTGAAAATAACAGTGTCGATGTTCTGCTCGTGGAAGAAAAAGGCGAGTTGTTGATTTCTAAAAACCTGCATATAGAACAAGAGGATATTACGTTAGACAAACTTCAAGTTTTACTTGAATACAACTTCTTATATCGAGAAACCGGCGGTGTGCAGTTTTGCGTTAATCCAACTACTAAAGATGTGGTTCTTCAGGTTGCCATCGCGGCCGAGAGTGAACTCACCAACATTGCTAACTTGATGATTCAACTGAATGAGCTAGTGGATACTTGGGCTCAGCTATTTCAGAACAATACGGTTGTAGATTTTAGTCAAACAGACGTACACGCATTTATTCAGGTTTAAGGCATCAAACATGGTCAATATTAATACATCACACATGCATTCGTTGAGTCAGTTAACATCCCATTTGGCGACACAAAATCAAGCTGACGATAAAGAGGTTCGAGCGCACAATGGCAAAGATATTTTTGTTAAAGAAGGGGCCCCAAAAAATAAAAGCGTCAGCGCGCGTATTAGCCACCAGAATAAAGCGAAAGACATTGTGGTGAATCTGCTCACGAAGCAGGGCATTCCTAAAGATGTTGCGAAGCTGATGCTACAAAATGTGTTGAACGGTGAAAACAAGTTAACGCTCGGTAGTCTGAAAAATCTTGAGAGATTGTCGTCTGGTCCTAGCTCACATTGGCCAGCCGCACAAACGGCCTCTTCTTCTAAAGCGAATAAAACCTCATCGAGTGTAGCGCTGATCAACGAACATAAAACTAACCTTCAAAAGCTTGGTGATTTTGCCTGTACAGACTTAAATACATTTGGTGTAAAAGGTTCGCAGTTTTATGAAACCAAAGGAAAGCCTAGATTAGAAGCGCTTCACGCGAATCAAGCGCGAATCATGCAAGATCAACGAGCGACTATGTCCGCAAACGGAGTTCAAGCTGCAGCACAAAGAGGAACCGCACCGCAATTAAGCACTCTACAGAACATTGCTAAGGCAGTACAAAACGCGAAAGCCGGCTGCTGTACTACATTTGCCTTTGCTGCCGCTGCTGAGATGATTCAAGGCATGTCAGGCACACCTGAAGGTGAGCCTAAAGTCGAAGTGGTTGCGTTTAAAAAGGGTCATTCAGGTACACACCTTTATGTACTGGTTGGTCGACAAGAGGGGAGTGATATTAAAGATCCCTCAACATGGAGTAAGGATGTGAAAATTGTTGATCCTTGGGCCACATCCGCATTCGGTGCACCAATGTTTGGAGATGCGCAACGACCACCTGTTTCGAATATGTTCCCGCCAACAGAAGTCATTTTTGATAGTCATAAACTGGGTTAGTCGCTCTGCAAAAGAAGTAAGCAAACACATAATGCTAATCAGCTAACCTTGATTAAAAGAGCAGCCCTGAGCTGCTCTTTTTGATTACTCTGGCAACTCGTTTTTAGAGCGAGATTTCTGCGGAAAACCTCACAATGAAGGCGAAAAAGTGACAAAAATAAAGCCATTACCGACATCGTTCAATCTGCAATCGTTGTTCAATAGAGTTATTGAAACAAAAGGAAAAAGTTATGAACACGATTCAACAACTGCTCTTGGAGTTTTGCCAACTCAATGAGTTACCTGAACTGAATTTTGAAGACAATGAACGTTGTCAGCTACTGGTCGACGACCGCTACATGCTGTATTTCATCGCGACAGATACGGATGACTTAATGTTGTCCGTGACGTTCGGAGGATTAGAAAAGTCCGGCGAACAAAGACTAAAAGGTTTAGAGCTTCTTGCTCATGCTAATTATCAGGGCATCGGTAGTGGCAGCCTTGCACTTGCTTTAGCCCCAAATGGTCGACAGCTTGTCTTAGCGGGACGTAAACCAGTTGAGCACCTAAACACGACGAATCTTACTGCTTGGTTTCATGAGGTTATTGAACAGACTGAACTGTGGCAAGCGCGTTTTGCAATGTTGGATCAAGCGATTCCAACCACCCCTAATCATGAACAAGCTCATGTTCAATCACTTCGTGTGTAGGAGAGAAAAATGGTCAATACAACGCAAAAAATCAGCCAAAGCCCAGTACCTGATCTAGAACAGTTTCGTGCAGTCGCTGCGCAAAAAGATGACCGAGTGATCAGTAAAAGAGGTGAGGTAAAAGAACCTTCAACGTTCCACAAAGGTCACAAGTTTGCTTCTATCCACGAAGGCGTGTTGAGAAGCAAATACACTAAGTTTTTCCAAGAAAACATCAAAACTCACCTTGATTTGAAACAGGCGCTACTTAAACAAGAAAAGCCTGAGGTTGCCTTGCTAGCTTACTCATTAGTTAGCCCTTCTGGTTATCGCGGTGAGCCGCTTACTGAGCGCAAAATCTTAGAAGTTGTCAGCTTGTTGGATGAGGTCAAGGTGAGCAGCGATACGTACCAGCAGCTTAAAAATACGTTTGATGCGATCAGCAAAGATCCGCGTATGCAGGTGAGTTTAGAGGCTCAGTACCCGGGGAAAATGGATGGTTTTGGTGCCGAACTGTTACAGATGGGCAAAGAAAAACTGAAAGGTTCTGGCGTTAATGCTGTCATCAACCTAGCTTTGCCTGGCGTAGGGCTATTAATTTCAACAGGGCGTGAGCTGCACAAAGCGGCAGTCAATGGCGATGCTGAAGCTTACCACCATCAGCTGGAGCAAATTTCGCAGCTTCCAGGGCGAGACCAACGTCTCTCTATGCCGATGCAACAAACATTGGCTCAAGGTCATGCAATGTTATCAGCTGAAGGTGCAGTTGGGGCAACATTGGGCATGGCGACAGGGAGCTTGGGTACTTTTGGTGTGAGCTCCGTAGCGACAGCGGGTGTTACGCCGATAGCAAAAGAAGCCATTGGTTCGGCTGCCACGACTGGCATTATCAGTGGTGGTGGCTTTGTTGCGAACCAAGCTGGAGCATACGGGTTAAATACGGAAGTCAAAGAGCAACTCATGCAAGGTGAGATGTCTGGTGTCTTACCAAGGCTTGAAGTTTCTAATGCCAAAGGAGATTTTACCTTCAGCATGCAAGATCCAGCTTCTGTACGCGCATTAATGGCGTACCTTGGCCCTAAAGAGAACACGGCGATGACATCACCTCAAGCGCCTAAAGAAGCACAAGAGATGGAAGCTGCTCGCTTAACGTTGAAAAAGATGTTGGGCTCAGAGCCAAGTGAACACTTAGTCCCTGACGTTGATTCTATCTTGAAGCTAAGTCCAGAAGATGCGCCAAGCAAAACTGAGGCAACTGCTCATAGTGCGTTTAAAAAGCTGCTGGGCGAAGATTGGGATTGGCTCATGCCTGCGGTTCGAGCGATCGATAAAGGTGAGGCGAGTCAAATCAATGAAAAGTTGACTTACAAACTGCCACTTGATGCCGAAAATGGACGAGTATACCTTGATAAATGCCCAAACCTGAGTGACGCTCAGTTGGATGCATTAGATAAACTGGGCTCACCAAGTCAATTGCGACTGATGTACTTAGCGGAAGGTTGGGTTTAATTGAAAGTAAGGGAGCATCTGCTCCCTTACCGTATATTGTGTTTTGCCGGGTGTTTATCTAGGCGTTAAACTGGCCTACTGATTTCGCTTGAAAAAGCGCTCGGCATTAGCAAATAGAGATTCACAGTGCTTTTTCTGCTTGTCGTAGTCAGCCGAACCTTCTGGCATTGCGTCTAATACTTCTTTTGCGCTGTGGTATTCTTTTACCATCAACTCAAATTTATCTTCATAATTGCTTTTTTTATTCTTTTTTTGAAAGCTGTCTCGTTTTTTTCTCATTTTTATTCCTCTAGAGCGTGTTTATTAAAGGTCAATCTAATTAACCTCTACTTTTATAGGAATAACGAAGTCAAAATGGTTTAAATTAAGTCTAAATATTCCATTGTCATCGCGCTGATTAATATATTTCACCGCTAATGACTATTCCTAAATAGTGATGATATATACACGAAGTGGCTATGCGCGTTATGTCTTATTTTGACGCTTACTGATTGTTTTTATAAGGTTAAATTCCTTATAAACCTATCGATGTAAAGACAGCGCGTTGTGATAACCATGCTAAGAGAGCTAACTCTCGCTCGTATTTAAATCAAAACTGAGGCTATTTAATGGAAGATAAAGAATAAGTTGCTACAGGAGTTGAGTAACGAAATGACTCGAAAGAAAACTAAGAAGAGACTCGAACTAAATATTTCATCAATAGCTCACGGTTAGGAGCTGAGCTCACTATACACCGATTATAAGAAATAGATAGGACTTTCTATTTTTCTTCAGACAAAACTGCCCATGAAGGAAGCTTGCGCGTTGCAAAGCAATACCTAAAGCTACAAAGGCATGCGTACATGCCTTTGTATGTGTGCGAGGCACAAATGGCGCTATGGTAGGTAGGCGCCGCCACATACTGGATTGTATGTGCCCGTGATATGTCCGCTTTTTTCACTTGCCAAGTAGCTCACGGTGTTTGCTACGTCTTCAGGTGTGGCAATTTTCTGCGTTGGTGTGAACATTCGAATGGTTTCTTTAAACTCTTCAGGAGCACCTTTTGTTGCGTCTGTTTCTACAAGGCCCGGAGCAACGACATTAGACGTAATCCCGAAAGGACCAAGTTCTTGAGCGAGGTATTTACTAAAGCTATCAAGTGCACCTTTTGCACTACCATGAGCAATAAAGCTTGGTGCAGGGGCTTCTGATAAGGTGCTAGAGATAAAAATTAAGCGACCAAACTGGTTGGCTTTCATGTTTTCTACCGCCAATTTTGCCGTTTGATATGCAGCGTGCATTTCGTCATTGAGCTTTTGTGCAAACTCTTCCCACGACTGCTCAGTGAAAGGTTTAGCGGTAAAGCTCATGTTTGCGTTTGAGACAAGAACATCAACGCCACCATGTTCATTTGCGATGCTGTCGAACATTCCTTGTATTTGTGCGTCATCTCGAACGTCAGCTTTTAAAGTGTACGCCTCACCACCGGCGTTTTGAATTTCTTGAGCTAACGCTTCCGCGACCGCAGTACTATTTACGTAGTTGATAAAAACTCGGTAACCATCTGCAGCGAGTGCTTTTGCTGTTGCTGCACCAATTCCACGAGCGCCACCTGTAATTAAAGCATTGCGTTTTGTCATCGTATTTCTCCAAGGTTGAGCCTGACTGTTAAACCAGCTTCTGTCGCAACGTACGCTGATAAGTTAAATTTGTCCGTTAAGCTTGCGTAAGTTCGCTACCACGCTAGAAAGTTGCTGTTTGCTGTTGTCTAGGTCGGCATCAGCAAGATTCTGTTGGGCTTCTTGCAGTACTAGCGAAGCGATATTTGCACATGTATCAACGGTGTCTAAAGATTTTTCTGTTAGCACGACTAACTTGCTTCGACTATCCGTTGGCGAAGGTTTCCTCTCTGTCCAACCGCGCTTTTCAAGCCCATCAATTGAGCGACTGACGCTCGATTTTTCTAAGTACAACAGTTCACAAATCTGACTTTGAGAAAGAGCACCGTTGTTTCGCAACAGCAACACGACACCCCATTGTTCTGCTGTCATATCAATACCAGCATCTTTGAAACGGGTAGTGAGTAATCGGTTAAACAGACGACTAGCAAGCCCCGTAAGGTGACCGAGAGACTGATGATGGTTGTATTGGGACATGGAAAATTTCACCAAATAACATGAACGAACAATATGGTTGTATACACAACTATATTGGGCGATGTCAAATTCGTTTGAAGAAAATGCTACTAGCTTGTGCTTATCGTTGGGTTGATGTGTCAGATTGAGGTGCTAATGAAAATTGGTGAGGTAGCTTCGAAAACTTCGGCCAGTCAAATGTTTGCGACTGATGCGCCGAGTTGGGGAGCAAGCTTCAATAAAGGTAGGGGAGTTGCAGTCCTCTCTTTATTTATTCAGTTTAAATGTGTTTTTTTATTTACATTACAAATGGTTAGATTTTAATTCTTTTCATTCGAAACACACTTCTCAAGAAGTTCATGATAAATCAATGAGATTGATCTTTTTGATTGGCAATGATCAAATGTGTCTTTACTAAAACTGTACGGTACAGTACAGTTTGTGAAAATCATAAAATGGGTTTCAAACATGAAGAAGAAAGTTATCGCCTTGTCGCTTGTTGTTGGTTCGTTATTTGCTGCTGGCTGTGCCTTATACCAGCCGAATACTGTAATGACGGATAACGCATATGTTCATTCAGACGTTACGGCCATTTCACCTGAGGTTGGGGGGCAAGTAAGCGAAATCTTTGTCAAAGATAACCAGTGGGTAAGAGAAGGAACTCCTTTGTTTGTCATTGATGATGAAGACTTTATTGCCAACCAAGAAATTGCTCGAGCAGCACTAGATGTTGCGAAATCTGAGCTTACTGCAAATCAAATCAAAACGGATATGCAGTTAATGAAAATTGAGCAGGCGAAGCAAGGTATTCGCCGCGCGAGTGCAAATGCCGAACACCAAGCGGCGGAGTTTCAACGTCTTTCTCGTTTGGTACAAAAGCAATCTGTGAGCAAAAATCAGTTTGAAGCACAAAAAACGCGATCTATTGAAGCAAGCAGTAATCTTGAAACCGCTAAATTGGGCTTAGCTGCTGAGCAAAAACAGCTCGACACATTGATGACTGAGAAGTTGCAACTGACAGCACAGCGTAAAAAAGCAGAAGCAAACTTACGACTGGCTAATATTTCACTGGAAAGAACCACGGTGCGTGCACCATTCGATGGCTATGTGGCAGATAGACAAGTGCAAGTCGGCAAGTTTGTACAACCAGGAATGGGGCTCATCGTGATGGTGCCAGATTATGTTTGGATAGAGGCAAACTTTAAAGAAACACAACTTGAGAACGTTGTGCCTGGGCAAGAGGTTGAAGTAGTATTGGATATGTTTCCAAACCATCCATTGCATGGCCGTGTTTCTTCGATAACCCCGGCGACTGGTGCACAGTTTAGTTTATTGCCACCTCAAAATGCGACAGGCAATTTCGTAAAAGTAGTACAACGTGTACCAGTACGTATTGAGCTAGAGATCCCTCAAGAGTTGAGTCAACGAGTCTATCCGGGGTTGTCTGCAGAAGTAACGATCGAGACCGCGGCACAAGGTTAACTGCAATGGAAAAACGTTCACCGCTGCTGATTTTGACGCTTTTTGCGATTGCTGCTTTTGGTATTAACTCCGTGATGTTTACCGAGTTATCGTATGAGATGGCGGCAACGTCAGGCTTATCTGTCGATGAAGTCGCTCTGGTTAAAGTCGGCTTTATGATTACCCAGGTATTAGGTTTTATATTCACACCAATATTGGTGCGTAGATTGGGTACGTTAATTCTCTTACATGCCATTTTATTGGTAGGTCTAGCGAGCAATCTTGTACTTTACTGGGGCGGACAGCAAGAACTGGTGTTCACTCTGACTTGGCTCTCGAGTGGCTTTTTTATGAGCATGTTAATGGTGGTATTAAACCTTTACTTGCTCCACTTCTTTGAACAGCGTTGGCTACCTGCCATTATTGCTTTAACGCTAGTATTTTCAACCTTGCTACCGATCGGCGCTTACCCTTGGGTAGTGGCCAATATTGTCGAAATCTTTGATTGGTCACTGTTGTGTGTCGTGTCGGCTTGGCTGTACTTCTCTGCCTTGGTAATTGCATGCATCTACAATCCTAAGTCGATTCAAATCGAGGCCGAAGCCAAGTCGGGCTGTTGGTTTTATTTAGTTTTTGCCCTGACAATAAGTATCGTTGTATTTCTATTGATGAGAGGCAGTTATTACAACTGGTTTGACTCGGAAAGGTTTGGTAAAGCCTCTTCGATTGCCGCGGCTCTGACTTTATTAGTGGTGTATTACTTTGTGAAAACCAGTCCTTTGAATACAGCATCAATACAGCTGCATAGTAAGTTGAAAACTAATGTTTTTATGTACAACGCTTTTTTGGCAGGTTTTGCTGTTATGGCGAGCAATGTGTTGTTTACTAGCTTTTTGAAAATGGCGTTGCAGTACAACAACCTTAATGCTGGATATGCCCAATTGCCGGCATTTTATGCCATGCTAGGTGGTATGCTAGTCAGTGTGCTGGTGTATTACTTCCGCCGGCCATTAGCGGATGCAGTCGTCCCGTTTGGTGTGGTGATGATTATACTTTCGGTACATAAGTTTAGTCAGTTACCTAGCTTTGCTGGTACGGAATCTTTGTCCGTTCCGATGATGTTGCGTGGGTTTGGTGTCGGCTTATTGAATGTGTCTGTGACCATTGCAGTCTTGATGTACTTCCAGGTCGGGCAGCGTTTAGAAGGCATCGCCAATTTCTACCTCTTTCGTACCATTGGTGGTGTGATCGCTGGTGCCGTGTTCTCACGGGTAATGCAAAGCCATAGTGCACAAGCTGCTGGAGAGATTGGCCGAACGATAGATGATGTGAATCATGCTTTTGGTGCTTATAAAAATGCGTTGAGCAGTACGATTCTGACTCATGGACACTTGCCAAATTCGGCATTAGGAATGAGCCAAATTAGTTCTGTTGTCAAAGAACAGGCGACCACTCTCGCACTGAGTAATTCATTATTGATGTTTATTATCTCGGTCTTTGCTCTCGCGCCAATCTTAATAATCGGTAAAAAACTGGCGGCGAAGCGAGAGATTCACTAAGCCATAGAAACAACAAGGGAGCGATGATGATCCCTTTTATATTCAGTGAGTTTACCTTTGGTATAGATTTAGGAAGGCGGTGACCGCTTTTTTCGTATGTGCATCTAACTCTTCATCTGTCGGAAAATCGAAGCCAATTAGTGCCATGTTCTGGTAATCAAGTTTAATTAATGCAAGTAGTTGCTCACAAGCGAGGTCGGCATTTTCAACATCGAGTTGTGAGCTGACAGTTTCACTCTTTAAAAAGTCGATGAGGTATTGATGAATGCGATGCGGCCCTGTCTGCCAGAATTGATTTGGTACGGAATCATGTTTGTTGAAGTCAGCCGAAACGATCCGATAAAGTGATAGCATAGGATTGGAGCATACACCTTTTAGGTACTTCTTGGCGAAGTCATTCAATGTTTCTTGTAAAGGCTCCGATTGCTTGTCGGCAAGCTGGAAGACGGACTCTAAGCTGGTTTTGGTATTGTATGCTAAAACTTCAACAAATAACCCTTCTTTGTTCGAAAAATAGCGATATAACGTCTGCTTTGAGCCTCCACAAATCGCGACGATTTGATCGAGTGATGTGTCTTTGTAACCTTGTTTTATAAAAAGGTCAGTGGCAACTTTGATGATTCGAGTTCGTTTCTTTTCGGTAGATATGCGCATAAATAAATCAACCCAAGCAAAAATCCACCTTTGTTGTGGCTGGCGTGGTTTATTACCGAGCTTTAGGTGGTTTAGAGGTGAAAGTAAAACTGTCCAGTACAGTACCACTATTGACGTTAGTAAACACGACTTTTCATGAACCAAGTGCTTCATTGAGACAAGCAAAAGTAGGCAAATTCGATATGCTGAAACCTATAGCGAAGGATGACATATTTAAAAATATCATTACGTATAGAAAAGTGATAACCGTTCTTCGTACGATAGCCTTTACTCTCGAAATCATGTTAGTTCAGCGCCTTATCCGACTCCAATGATGCCAACCAACGAAGCACTTCAGCGGTTGCTTCAATAAGATCACTTGGGATGTACTGGTCGACGTTGCCGTCCGCGTATAGTGCGCGAGCAAGAGGGACTTTTTGCATCACAGGAACGCCTTCCTCTTTAGCGATTGCGATCATACGTTTGGCTACCGAATCGGTTTCCATCAAGGTAATGACGGGCAGGGGCGTTTCGCCTTTCTTGTAATAAAGGCCAACCGCGATATGTGTTGGGTTTGTAACTAATACATTAGAACGTTTAACGTTTTCGCGTTGATTGGAGGCTTGTAGCTCTTGGTGCAACTGACGACGTTTGCTTTTTATTTCTGGACTGCCTTCCATCTCTTTGTATTCGCGTTTCACTTCGTCCTTGCTCATTTTGAGCTTTTTCGTGTGATCAAATTTCTGGTACGCAAAATCTGCGGCAGCGATAACGATGAAGCCTACCGAAGAGATAATCATTAATTGTTTAATCATGACGCCAGTAATGGTCGGGACACATTCTAGCCCACAAGTTGGAATTTGCATTAAAGCGTTGATGTTACCGCGTAATGTCACCCAGATAATGCAGGAAAGAAGAGAGACTTTAAGGATCGACTTGATAAACTCAATCACACTCTTGAGGGAAAAAATGCGTTTGGCACCTTCGACGGGATTGATCTTTTTGATGTCGGGTTTAACGGATTCACCACTAAATAGGAATCCGAACTGCCCCATATTGGAAAAGATGGCGACGAGTGCAGCAACCAGAATAATCGGGGCGAGTAGATAGGCAATTTCTTTTGCGATGGCAATAGCGACATCGACTAGCGCATCTTGGAAGCCCTGATAAGCAAGCTTACTTGGTAGGAGAATAAGCGCTGAGATGTGCGACATGTAATAATCGGCGAACGCAAACAGTACAATTATGAGCGCCAAAATTAATGCAGACGATACGATTTCTTGGCTTTTGGCTACCTGACCTTTCTGCCTGGCATCGCGTAACTTTTTTGCGGTGGGTTGCTCTGTTTTTTCTGCGCTCATAAAGAATCCTAAGCGTTATTGCCAAATGGTATTGAGTTGTTCTGCGAATCGGGTAATGCCATAAAATTGCACTTCAAAGTGATCCATCATTAGCCCGAGATACACGATCAGTAAAACACTCGCGATGGCACTTTTTATTGGCATGGCAAGGAAAAAAACATTCAATTGCGGTGCAAAACGACTGATAAGCGCCAGACCAAACTCAGCAAGAAACATTGCCAACACTAATGGAGCGGACATCAACACACCAAGCCACATAAGCTGTTCAAATTGAGCGTAGAAGAAGCTTACCCATGCATCGCTAACGGTTGGGAAAAAGTCCACGATCGGCCAAGATGTGTAGCTTTTGAATAACGCGTAGATAAAAGTGACAAAGCCCCCGCCAGAGAAGAACAGGGTAATCAACGTTTGGGTCAGCAACACTGCGGTTGGCGTCGATTGCGAGCCTAGCGTTGGATTAAACATACTTGCCATGGCAGCACCACGTTGGTTATCGACCAGAAATCCGGCCGCTTCTATTGCCCAAAAGGGAATAGCTGCAACAAACCCGATCAATAGCCCAATTAATACCTCTTTACCCAAAATCACTATCAGCCAAATACCGTCGGTTTCTGCGGGCAAGCTTTGCTGATTAATCATCGGAAATATAAACAGTGCGAGTGAGCAAAGCACACCATTTCTCACCATGGTGCCGCCTAGCATTTGCTTGCTCAAAATAGGCAAAAAGATGAAGCATGCCATTAACCGAGGTAACGTCAGGCTATACAAAAATAAAGCCTGGTGTAAGTCGTGATAACTCATCGTATTTGAGGAATTTTATCCATGGCAAGCGAGGCGAAGGCGTGGAGCTCTGCCCCTAACCACTGTGTTGTGATGAACAGCGTAATAATGACCGCGATAAGCTTGACCACAAACCCCAACGTTTGTTCTTGGACCTGAGTTAACGCCTGAATAAGCGACACCAATGTACCAACCAACGCTGCGACTAAAATCGGCGGTAACGACAAGTACAAAACTAGGGTTAATGCTTGAGTCGTGAAATGAATGATTTCTGCAGAATGCATACTTTCTCCGTGATTAACCGTAACTCAGCACTAAGCCGTGAGTGAGTTTCGTCCAGCCGTCAAGCAAGACAAAGAGTAACAATTTGAAGGGGAGGGAAATCGTCATTGGCGATACCATCATCATGCCCATGGCGAGCAAGATATTCGATACAATTAGGTCGATAGCGATGAACGGTAAGTACAATAGAAAGCCAATTTCAAAAGCACGGGTAAGCTCACTGACCGTAAACGCTGGCAGCAACAGCAACAAGCTATCTGACTCTAAACGGTCCACGTACTTTTGAGGCCATAATGTGCGCGCAGCATCGGTAAAGAATATGGCTTCGGTTTCCCGAATATGTTTTTTCAAAAACTCTCGATAAGGCTGTAAACCGCTTTCAATGAGGCCTTCTACACTTGCAGAATCTTCGAGGGAGATATCATGCTGCTTTACGTAGTCGTAGGTTTCAAAACCGACGGGAGCCATGATGAAAATAGACAAAATGATCGCCAATCCGTACAGCGCCATGTTCGGTGGAATTTGCTGTACACCGAGAGCGTTACGCAGCAGTGAGAATACAACGGCGAGTTTTACAAACGACGTCGCCATCATCGCGATAAATGGGATCAGTGCCAGCAGTGCTAAGCTGACAATGAGATTGAGCTCGTCAGGTAACTGGATCATGCTGGCTCCTGCGTGCCACCAAACAGTTCCAGTACGCGCACACCTAAATGCTCATTAACATTGACCAGTTCACACTCACCGACGATTTTGCCGTTGGCACGCAATGTTACCGGCTTAGATACAGGTTGGTTTAGCTCGAATACGTACCCAGGCTGAAGCTGGTTAAGCTGTTCTAGAGTGATGGTTTGATGGCCGATATCAAACGTGAGTTCCACGGGCAGTTGCTGGTGGTCGGTTAACATTTCTGAAGTGTTTACGTCATTCATATTGGTTTCTTTTTCAATAATGTGAAGAATTTGGTCATCCAGTTGGCAGCGCCAGAGATTCTGGTTAGATACTTGAAAAATGGCTTGTTGTTGGGCGATATAACAATCGTCAAAAAAGATCACATCTCCCAGTTCGAGCGAATTAAATTCGCTTAACATTAAATGGGTCTTTCCAAGATTTAACCACACAGGTAAAACGAGATGTCGCGCCTGAAGAGAAGCGCTGTTTGGTAGCGCATCCAACAGCACGTTTGCTCCTTCGCTAACCCACAAACAAAGAGAGCCGTTAGGTTTATTGAGGGTTAACATCAAGGTATGCTCTTGAACTTGGCTCGACTCTAACGGTTGTAACTGGCTAAGAATGGGCAACTGACCAAATAGTGCTTTAAATGCCTCACTATGCGGTTCAATCTGAGAACTCAAAAGTGCTAACTGGAGGGAGTTAGGCAGCGACTCAAACGCAGTAGCATTCAGAGTAGACTCAAGCCATTTCTGGAGTTGCGCACGACAAAAATCCACTTGGATCGTTTGCCCTCCAATCAACGTGGTTAAACGGAATCCTTCAAATGAAGGGATTTGAGAAACAGTAATCGATACGCTCTGACCATCAGCCCCTTGGAAATGGCATTGCTTTGCACAAAGTTGATTACTGAGCGCAATACTGTCTGAATCGACTTTGGGTATCGTTAACGGCGTCATAGGTCATTCTCCGCTTGCCATTCTTCATACACGCTACGTTTCTGGCGTGAGTGTTGTTGTTCATTCTGTTGTTGATCGAACTGCTGAGTTTGTTCGCTGATCGCTAGACGAAGTGGCTGATCACCGCCAAATCGGTTTAGGCGTTCGGCAAGATCTTGTCTAGCTTGCTGGCTAATAATGGAAAGGGCATGCTCTTGTCGAATCGTCACGCTATAACCTTGCGCGTCCAACTTGATGTGGATTTCGCCACCTTTTAATTGTCCTTCACTCAAAAACAGCCGAACCTCTTTGTTGTCCGATGCGGTTGGCAGCGAAACATAGATTTTGTCCACCAGTTGTTGGAGTAACGTGTTTACTTCTCGAGCAGGGGCCGGCTGAGCCTGTGAAGCGACACTCTTTAAAATGACATCGCCTTGTGTTGCCGCGCTCGCAAGGTGTTGAGGTTCTGCTTTTTCGTCATCCGCTTTAACGGCCACTAGTGCGCTTTTCGTCTCGACTTTCTCAAGCGATTTAGTTTCAGAACGACTATCGGTTTTATCTGTTAGTTTGCCTTTGTCTTGTAGTCGCTGCGTTGCACGCTTATTGTGTGTCGTGTCGGTTAGTTTCGTCGTGAAGTTAGCATTGTTAATTGCATCTTGAACGAGCGATTTCTCCATGGTCTTTATAGGGAGAGAACCGTCGAGAGAAGCTTGTGCTTGAGAATGGGGGCCAACGCGCTCAATCGAGGATGAGCTTGGAGCCTGATCGCTCTCAAGTGTCTTATCTTTCTCATGCAATTTACTGTTTTCAATCAGGCTTTCTTCGCGATTTAGTGAAGAGCTTTCGTGCTTCTCTACATTATTTTTGGTCACAGTGTCACTTTTGTCTTTTAATGTGGCGGTATTTCTATAAGTGCTGGCTTCTTGGTTAGAAAGTTTCGATTGTTTGTCTAGGCTTTGAGATGCTTCATGTCTTAACGGAAGGCTCTCGTCTCTGCTCTGAGTGTCTTTTTTGCTCGCAACGGTAGATTCTTCTTCCTTGCTAGATTTCTCCGTCATTGCACGCTCGAACTGTGATTGAAGCTCAACCTCTCGTTCCAGGGGCTTTTTTTCTGGCGTTGATTTGTACAGCGTATTCGGTGTTTCTTCTGTTGGAGTAATGCGCATAATGAACCTTTAGATAATATCGACAGTGCGAAACTCTTCTTGTTCGAGTTCTTCTTGGTATTGTCTTTCTCGCGACTGTTCCGCGAGTTCTTGTTGTTGCAACTGAACGAATTTTTCTTTGGTTTTATGGGCTTGCCGTGCCTCTTTTTGTTTTTCTTTAAGTACCGAGCGTTCGTGCTCAAGCGCTTTTTTTGCTTCGGCAACGCGCTGTTTAAGCTCGGCTTCTCGCTCTCTCAACAACGCGATTTCTTGTCTCAATGTTTCCAACTCTTTGAGAACGAGTGTTTGTTGCTTTGCTTTGGCAAAACGTCGTTCTTCTTCTTCCTGACGCCAAACGTGATAGTCCTCGACGGAACGTTCGGCCTTTTGAACCTGTGCTGCTGAATTTGATACTCGGTATTCTTGGCGCTTAACGGCTTTATCCGCACGTTCAGCTCGAATTTGTTTGATTTCTAATAACCGTTCGATCATTGGTTCGCCATCCCTTTTAGTTGAGCGATAGCACCATCAAGATCACTTGGCTCATGCGTTCCTTGACGTAAAAAGGCGCGTATATCATCACTTTGTGCAATCGCCATATCTGCTCGGCTATCTGCCCCATGCTGGTACTCGCCAATTTTTATCAGTAGCTCAACTTCTTCGTACTTGGCTAACATTTCGCGAAGGTGAGCAGCAGACGCCTGATGATCAGGTTCAACGATTTGATTCATCACGCGGCTTGCTGATCGGAGTACATCAATGGCGGGATAATGGTTCATTGCCGCAAGTTTGCGCGAGAGAATGATGTGCCCATCTAAAATGGAGCGAGTTTCATCGGCGACAGGTTCTGTCATGTCGTCGCCTTCAACCAACACGGTGTACAGCGCTGTAATTGACCCTTTGTCAGATTGACCGGCTCGTTCCATCAGCTTTGGCAAAGCGGCAAAAACGGAAGGCGGATAGCCGCGTCGTGTTGGTGGCTCGCCTGCGGCTAGTCCAATTTCTCTCTGCGCGCGGGCGAAACGCGTTACAGAATCCATCAGCAGTAACACGCGTTTACCTTGGTCACGAAAATATTCAGCAATAGAAGTGGCAACAAAAGCGGCTTTGGCACGTTCCATGGCCGGGCGATCGGATGTCGCGACCACTAAAACCGATTTGGCCATTCCTTCTTCGCCCAGGTCATGCTCAATAAACTCGCGCACTTCGCGTCCGCGTTCACCAATCAAGGCGAGAACTGTCACGTCAACGTCTGCGGATCGAATCAGTTTTGCGAGGAGGGTACTTTTACCACCGCCAGCCGCTGCAAAAATGCCCATGCGCTGACCTTCACCACAGGTCAGTAGTCCATCAATGGATCGAACCCCAAGAGAGATTGGCTTTTCAATCAGTTTACGTTGCATTGGTGGTGGCGCATCGCGATAAACCGGATACCAAGCACTTGGTTCCTGGCTTTGCGTACCATCGAAAGGACGCCCAAGCCCATCAAGCGTTGTACCTAACAGGTGATCGCCAACACCGACTTCATGCATTTTTCCCATTGGGCTAACTTCTGTATTTGAGGAAATCCCAAACATGTTTCCTAACGGTGTGAGCAGAGCGTGATGCTGTTGAAAGCCAACGACTTCCGCTAATAAAGACAGAGTTTGATCAGGATTACGCAACTCACACAGCTCACCAACACGAACGCCGGGGACAACGGCCTTGATGATGGTGCCGGTTACTTGCGTAACGCGCCCGCGAATTTGGATCAGACGAGTTTGCCTGATCGCAGATTGTTGGATATCAGTGATGTATGAGAAATCGTTCAAGGTAAAAATATGCGCAATGATTGATGTTGGGAGGATAGAAAGGATGAGGGGGTATTTATAGTGAATATCAGTCGGGAGTTTTTAGAAAACTGAAAACGCACTAAAAAAACACGTCTGATTTTGACAGCTTCGAGAAAGCGCACTTCCTATAATTCGCCTGTATTGTACGGAAGGAGTGCAAGTGAATGAGTATTATCAACAATCATATCGCAACAAACCCAAAGTTTGATGCGTCTATCCAAAACGGGTTGGAATCGTCTCGTACCGACGCTTCACGAAAAGGCAATTACCGCGGTGAAACGGTCCGTGTTCACAATGCCACACAATCACTTTTTGATGCGATGGAAGAGCTCACTTCACTCGGTTCCGAAAAAGCAGAAAAAGATTTGACCAAGCGTAAAGTGAAAGATAGTGGCGTTCGAGTGAATGAAGCGCACGAACTCGTTTCTGACTATCTGCGAAAAGTCCCTGATCTTGAAAAGAACCAAAAGATCAAAGATCTGGCTGCAAAAATGGCGGGAGGAAATATCTCGACCATCGCTCAATTGCAAGCTTATTTGAATGGATTTTCAGAGGAGAAAAGCCATCAATACCTTGCGTTAAAAGCCGTTAAAAAGTTTTTGAGTGCGAGCCCAGAAAGTAAACATCTACTAGCGCTGATTGACCAAGCGATTCTGAGAATCGAGCAAAACCCAGATTCTTGGGCTCAAATTGATACGGAAATTCGCGTCTCAAATTTTGCTGATGAGTACAGCCAAGAGCAAGAGTTTAGCTCATTACACCAGCTGCGCGGTTTCTATCGCGATACCGTTCATAGCTATCAAGGGCTCGGCGCCGCTTATCAAGACGTAGTGGCGCGCTTTGGTGAGCAGGAGGTATCGACCGCTGTTGACTTTATGCTGCAAGGCATGAGTGCAGATCTTAGTGTTCAAGGCAGCAGTATCGACTCGGTTAAGTTGCAGTGGTTGATGTCCGATATGCAAAAACTCAAAACTCTGAATACGTTGCAAGATCGCGTGAGTCAGTTGTTCCAAATGTTTAAACCGGAAAGGACGAGTTATGGCTTATCAAGTTTCTAATTTGATGGCTGATGTGATTGCGTTGGTAGAGCAGCGATGGGTAAGCAGTGATGAGATTTGGAAAGTCGCTAACGCAATGGAATTGACGGCGGTACAACAAAAAATCGATTTTTTTCGAGAGTTCCACAAGTTAGTCCGCGCAATCCCAATTGACGTATTCGCCGATGAAGAACAACGACAGAATTTAATACAAGCGGTACAAAAGGCGCTAGACGAAGCCATTGATATAGAAGAAGAGGAAGCGTGGGAAGATGAGTTGGATTGATGCATCCGTCAATGAATTTTGCCGAGGAATGGGGCTCGATGCCGTCGATTTCTCATCAGCTGGACGGGTGCAGCTGGATTTTGAGCAAAGCGGTACACTACATATTGAGCGACACGGAGAACAGCTATTCTTGATGTTGTCTCAAGCGTTATCTTGGCATCAAACCAGTGACATCATTCAAAGCGCCCTCAGTTTGTGTCATGCCGATCAAGGCTGGCCTTTCGAAATTAAAACTGGTTTGTTAGATGAGCAAACTTTGGTTTTTTCCGCGAGGTTAAACGGAGAAGAGGTCACACTTCCGACTTTAGAACAAGCGTTTACGCTTTTGGTTCGTCTACATAACGATGTGGCAAGCTCATGACTCGAGTAAGCACTTTAAACGTAGGCATAGAAGCCTTCACGCATGTTACGCATAGTG
The DNA here is from genome assembly GCF_009361695.1 of Vibrio sp. VGrn 2. Taxonomy (NCBI): domain Bacteria; kingdom Pseudomonadati; phylum Pseudomonadota; class Gammaproteobacteria; order Vibrionales; family Vibrionaceae; genus Vibrio; species Vibrio sp. VGrn 2. The sequence continues at coordinate 85,440 of NZ_RBWD01000013.1, forward strand.
AGGTTAAGGCCGATTTCCCTGAGCGGTTTCAATTACTTCCTGATGGGCAGGCGGTCGCTACGCATTTAGAGAAGCTCTATGAACTCAGGCCTTCAGACCAATACCTAATCGCGTTAACCAAGCCAAAATTGTTGCACTCAGAGTTGCTGCGTCCAGAAAAATACCGTCAACAATTTGATGAAACTTTAGCTCAGCTGCAAGTTCTCGCACAGGATTCAGGCTCCGCTTCTTTTATCAAAGCATCCGAAACGTTACAAAGCACGCAACTGGATCAGCGCTACCTCACCATGGCGCTCAATCTTCTTATCCAGGTCTAACCAACATGTTGAGATCCAAAGACATTGAACTGTTGCTTGTTCACGCGGCACTACAAGTTCAATACCAAAAGCCAGAGCATGCTATCTCTATTCTCGACGCGGTTTTAGAGATAGACCCGCAACACAAAGAGGCGATGCAAACGCTCGCAGTGGCGTGTTTACAAAGTGGTCGATATGCCCGTGCTGTTGAGGTATGTGAGCACTTATTAAAATCCGACCTTAAACCTGATTCAGCAGGACTCTGGTTTTGCTTAAGCCAAGCTCGTTGGAAACAAAATGACGTCGATGGGGCACGCCAAGCGCACCGACGCTATCTGCAATCTTTAAATAGTGAATCACATGAATAAGTTGATCGATATTTTAAACAAGGTAGGGCAACGTAAAGACATTATGCTTGCTGTGATGTTGCTCGCGATCGTCTTTATGATGATATTGCCACTGCCTACCGCGCTGGTGGATGTGCTGATTGGCACCAACATGAGTATTGCGGTGGTGCTGCTTATGTTAGCGATTTATATCACTACGCCGCTTGAGTTCTCTGCGTTTCCCGCGGTGCTACTGATCACGACATTGTTTCGTTTGTCTTTATCCATCACGACAACCCGTTTGATCTTGCTGCAAGGCGATGCTGGTCAAATCGTTTATACCTTCGGTAACTTCGTTGTGGGCGGTAACTTAGTGGTCGGTATCGTTGTGTTCCTGATCATTACCATTGTTCAGTTTATGGTGATCACCAAAGGCTCGGAGAGGGTTGCAGAAGTTAGTGCGCGATTCTCACTTGATGCGATGCCTGGTAAGCAGATGAGTATTGACGGTGACATGCGCGCTGGGGTGATTGACGTACACGAAGCACGGCACCGACGATCACTGATTGAAAAAGAAAGCCAAATGTATGGCTCGATGGATGGCGCGATGAAGTTCGTTAAAGGCGACTCCATTGCTGGTTTGGTCATCATTGTGGTCAACATCTTAGGTGGCGTCACGATCGGGGTAACGCAAAAAGGCATGAGTGCTTCTGAAGCGCTTGAGCTGTTTGCGATTTTGACCGTTGGCGATGGTTTGGTGTCGCAAATTCCGGCTCTGTTTATCGCGATTACGGCCGGTATTATCGTGACGCGTGTTTCTCATGAAGACTCTTCTGATCTTGGTTCGGACATTGGTGGGCAGGTCATTGCTCAGCCACGTGCGCTTCTTATTGGCGGTGTGCTTTTGGTGCTGTTCGCACTGATTCCTGGTTTTCCAAAAATTACTTTTCTGGTCTTGGCCACAGTGGTTGGTGGTGGTGGTTTCTTCCTTTTCTATCAACAGAAAAAACAGGCTGAATCAGATAGTACCGACTTATCAAGCTTTGTTTCGCAAGGGGCGGGTTCACCAGCAGCGAAGCCAAGCAAACCAACCCCATCTAGAAACAGTAAAGGAAAATTAGGTGAGCAAGAAGAGTTCGCTATGACGGTCCCACTCTTGATCGATCTTGACGCGAGCCTTCAGGAAAGCTTGGAAGCGGTCGCATTGAATGAAGAGCTAGCAAGGGTGAGGCGCGCACTATATCTCGATCTCGGCGTGCCTTTCCCGGGTATCCACCTGCGTTTTAACGAGGGGATGCAAAATGGCGAATATTTAATTCAGTTACAAGAAGTTCCGGTTGCACGAGGACGAATTGTAAAAGACCAACTCTTGGTGACAGAAGGGAATGAGCAGATCGACTTATTAGGCGTGCCTTATGAGCAAGATGAAGATTTTCTACCCGGTATTTCTAGCATTTGGGTGGCACAAAGTTACGAGCAAAAACTCACGACTAGCCATGTCGGCTTTCTCACACCCGACAGAATTTTAACGTACCACTTGTCTCATGTTCTCAAGGAGTACGCACAAGACTTTATTGGTATTCAGGAGACGCGTTATCTATTGGAACAGATGGAAGGCAGTTATTCGGAGCTTGTTAAAGAGGCTCAACGCATTGTCCCGTTACAAAAAATGACGGAAATCTTGCAACGTTTGGTTTCTGAAGACATTTCCATCCGAAACCTTCGCGTGATCTTGGAAGCCATGGTTGAGTGGGGCCAAAAAGAGAAAGATGTTGTACAGCTGACGGAGTACATTCGTTCCAGCTTGAAACGTTACATTTGCTACAAATACGCGAGCGGACAAAACATGTTGCCCGCTTACTTATTGGATCAAAGTCTCGAAGACACAATACGCAGCGGTATTCGTCAAACCTCAGCAGGGAGTTACTTGGCGTTAGACCCGTCAGTAACGCAACAATTTGTCAGTGATGTGAAACAGACCATTGGTGACTTAAGCCGCATGCCGAATAAGCCTGTGTTAGTTGTGTCTATGGATGTACGCCGATATGTGCGAAAGCTTATTGAATCGGAATACTACGATCTGCCCGTTTTGTCATTTCAAGAATTAACTCAGCAAATCAATATTCAGCCACTTGGAAGGGTGGGGATGTAATGAAAACAAAACTAATGCTCTCGCTTGCGCAAGCGGGGATCGAAGTGACGCCATACTTTTGGCAAAAAAGTGAAATTCAACTTGGTTATCGAATTGAAGTAGAGGGTTTAGAGCTCGTTTTTCGTGTGGAGTACGGAGAAATCATCATCGTTCTTTTGAAACGTGTGCATCCAAACCTAGGGTTGAGTAACCCTTTTGCAGGCTTATTTCTCTTAGCTGAGCATGCTGTTCAACTTTATCCCTCCGATTGGGTCATTCGCGGCAACGTCGATGTGTTACGTGGTAGCAACATGAGCAGCCAGCGATTAGCCCAGTTTTATTTAAGAGCATGCGGTGCTAGCCATGATGAGCTAGACGACTGGTACAGTTTACGCCTGGCAGATTATAGACCTTTGAAAAAGTTGAAAAAGTAAAAACTCACGACTGTTACTGACAGCACCGATGAGATGACCCGCTTTAAGATAGGAATCAAGATGAAGCAACCGTTTACCGATGCGATTGAGAACGCTGAGCTCGCCATTAGAAAAGCTGAAGACAGAACCGATATTTTTAACGAGCTATTGGAAGGCTTAGGTGTTGGTCCTGTTGCGGGTGATGTTTTACTTGGCGGCATAAAAGCGCCAGTAGATACCATGAAACGTGCAGAGCAAGAGCTAATAGACGAAGTCCAGCGCCGCCGGCAACAACAAAATCAGCTACAAGGTACGTCAGGTAAACGGAGAAAGCGTCCCACAGTGATGCGCGGCATGATGATTTAGAGGTTTGGAAATGACGAATATGAAAACGACTGGCTCTACGACAGGAGCAACAGACACAGCTGCGAGTAGTGCACCATTACCCACTTTCCAACAAAACTTGATAGAGGCATTTACCCCTGTACTGGGTGAAGCAGAGACTCAGCAACTTGCCTCTCTAATCTCTTCATTGCCAACTATCTCGGGACAAACGGAATCACAAAGCATCGCGCTTTATGTTGATACACTTGAAAACCTAAAAGCGAAAAATAACGCGTTTGCTGGTATATCATTGACCGACACCGCATCTGTTTGGATAAAGTCGCTACAAAGTGCTAACTCAGATGGCGAATTGACCGCAGCCGAGTTAAATGTTCAAACAAACCAAGCGTTATCAAGTCAGTTTCAGGCTTGGCTTAGCAAGTCACTGACAGAAAACGTAGATAGCTCGTTATCTACTGAGTTTGTTAGTCAATTTAATCTGGGGACTCAGAGTAACCAAGCGGAGCAGATCGCCAACCTCTCCGAGACAGGTCTGGCTAATGCCACCAAAGAAATTTCTCTTTTTGTTGCAGAACTTGCTAATCAAATGAGCTCCCGTGAAGTGAGAGATGCTTCTATTTCTTTTCTTCGCAATGCCTTTAGTAGCTTAGGTTCCGTTAATCTCGCGCAACTGAAGAGCTCGGATTTCCTGTTGACTAAAGAGAGTTTCGCTCTTCAAGTCTCAGCTCAATTAAAAAGTAGTTTTCAAGGCATCGGTATTACTTTAAGCGCCGATGACGCAAGTGCGCTAGTTAACAGAATTACCTGGACTCCTGGTATTTCTAAACAGCAGCTTAAAGAAGCGTTAGATGAAATGGCCGCTCAAGTGAAAGGCCAATATAGCGCAGCTTATGGGGATGCGGCTGGAACAAACAACCTAAAAGCAGCACTTAACACCGTCATTGGCGGAACCGAGCCTTTGACCCTTTCTAGTCTGTTCGCCAACTTCGCGGTGAGTTTAACAAATATAGAAATCGACGACTTTTATCAGGACAGCGCGATAGCCGATGTCCAAAAGACACAAATAACGCCAGCTCAAGTTACTTTGATCAAAGAAAACACCGAACGAGACATCCGATTACAGTTTGAAAAAATAGTAAAAGGTGAATCTACCGGGGCTTCATTTACTGAGCGATACGAGGCATTGCGCAAGAACTTAGGGGCATTGAAAGAGCGTCTACTCAATATCACCGACAAAGAGAAAGCGGATCGCGAGGTGAGAGCAGAGCACTCTCTAACGGCTCGTGATTTGTTGGCTGTCGTTGAATCTAGTATTGGTGATCGCTTTGATGAGCGCGTGCTGCTTGCACTAAATGAGCGTCGTGTAAATCGCTTGGAAAAACGTAACGAGCAAAAGGAAGAATTAGAAGAGCTTACAACTCGTCTAAAAATATTTGGTGAAGTTCAATCAACGATTCATAGTGCGCAAAGTAGTAATGCAAGCTATAACCCCGCTAAGAGCTTTTTCACTGCGGAATCTTTTGGTTACTCGGATGGAGAAGAGTTTATATCTTCTCCTGAAAATAAGTACTTACAAAAAATTCTAACGGAAAGAAATTTGTCAGAAAGCACTGAGATTTGGGTCCCTACTAATTATATTAATAGTCGCTTTGAAGCCGACGAAAAATATAAAGATTTTATTGGTAGCGATCCAGACAGTCTTGTAGTTCGCCTCCTTCTGAATGACGACCAATACATCGTAAAGACTGGCCGTTTTGGTTTCATAACTGAGATATTAGTGAAAATGCCTAAGATCGAAGACACAAGTGGTGAATATTCAAGAGTTAGATTAGATAGCACTAACATTGAGACGTATATAAAGCCTGAATTTATCTCTAAAGTGAAAAAAGGGTTCTTACCTATTTCACATTTGGACTTTTTACAGTCCGAAAGTGTTACTGCAAAAAATAATAACTATGAAGATGAAGATGATGTTAAGTATTTATCTAATTTTTCCAGTTCGGTCAGCGACAAATCCAAGTTGCTTAACGATGAAGTGCAAATCAAAACCACTGAGCTGAACGACACCAGTTCCCAATACAACTCGACCGTTGAAGCAATGAACAAATTTGTTCAGAAGTACCACAGTATTTTACAAGAAATCCTACGAGCCATTTAAGGATAACAACCATGACTAAACAAAACGCGACCGATCCATCCCAAATGCAAGCAGAAGAGCTGCTGTCTTTTCTGGAAGAGGGAGGCACGCTAAAAATGTTGCACGATGTGTCTCAGGACACCATCGAACATATTTATGCCGTAGGTTACAACTTTTTCCAATCGGGAAAGATTGAGCAAGCAGCGAAAGTATTTCAATTACTCAGCATGCTTGATCATTATCAGGCGCGATTTTTCATTGGCCTTGGCGCGGCTCGTCAGGAGTTGGGTGAGTATCTGCAGGCAATAGATGCCTACAGCTACGCAGCGCTAGTGGACGTAAATGATCCACGTCCACCTTTTCACTCTGCTGAATGTCACCTGAAACTGGAACAACTGACAGAAGCAGAGAGTGGGTTTTACAGCGCGAAGGAGATGTCTGCCGGAAAATCACAATATGCAGATTTGCATGAGCGTGCAGGCATCATGTTAGAAGCGGTGAGAAATAAAAAGGAGTAATTAGACTATGAGTTCTATTGCACTTGACCGCATCCAGACACAGGTTTATAGCCCTGAATCTGGCCAAGCCACGTTAGATAACGTGCAGAAAACGGCGTCTACAGCGACGCCGTCTGTGACGGTAGAAAACGTGAAGAGTAAAGATGCAGATGTACTGAACACCGGAAAAGTAAAAGTTCAGTTAGATGCACCTAACGCAGCTGTTAGCGACAAAGTGAATGATTTGACGCTAAAAGCCATGGCACAGCTGCAAAAGATCGTCGATACCATCGCAAAATCTCTCCATGCAGTTGCAGATCAAACAGGTTCGATTGCAGTCAAAATCATCGCAGGTTCTGCTGATGATTTTGAAGTAGAGCTTGCTGCTATCACGGATAAACTGAAAAGTGCTCAAAACGAGCTGAAAATTCAGGAAGTGAAGGTCGCAAAAGCTAAGCACGAAAAAGAGATGGTGGAAAACCAAGACAAAATCAAAGAATCGGAAGCCGCTGCAAAAGAAGCCCAAAAATCAGGCTTAGCAGCGAAGATCTTTGGTTGGATCAGTGCGGTGGTTTCTATTGTTGTTGGTGCCGTAATGGTGGCAACGGGTGTTGGTGCAGCAGCTGGTGCTCTTATGATCGCTGGTGGCGTCATGGGAGCAGTGAGCATGGCGCTGCAAGAGCCAGCCGTTCAAGATGCGCTAAAAGAAGCGGGCGTAAATGTCGATGTGCTAAACAAAGTCGTAATGGCATTAGAAATCGCAGTCGCGGTTATCGGAGCTGTTGTGACGTTTGGTGGTGCAGCAGCTGGCGGTATCGCGAAACTTGCAGCAAAAGGTGCTGGCAAGATAGCTCAAAAGGTTACAGAAATCGCTACGAAAGCCGCTGCAAACATGGCGAAAGTGGCGGACATGGGCACAAAAGCTGCGACAACGACCGCAAAAGCGATTCGTTACGGAGCAGAAACTGTCGATATTGCCGTCAACGTAGGTAAAGGCGCTACGGACAGTGTTCATGCCGCTAACAATGCTCACGTAACTGAGATTCAGGCAGATATCACGGACCTTCGCGCCAAAATGACCTTAAGCCAGGCCGTCATCGACAAGCTTAAAGAAGAAATTGGCAAGTTGATGGAAGATTTCCAAGAGCTGATGAGCGTCATCATGCAAATGATCCAAGCGAAAAGTGAAACCATGCAAACGGTGTTAAGCCGTCCTGCAACGGTATAAGGAGTTTATTATGCTAGATAAAGTAGGCGGAACGGGACGCGGCGAACTGTATGGTTTAGGCGATACCATTAAAACCAACAAAGCAGAAAAAGCGCCGGAAACAAAGCTTGAAGCAGGCGCCGTTAAAAGCCAAAGTGAGTCAGGTGTTTCTGGTGCAGCACGCTACCAGTTAGAGACGCCTAAAGCTCCTACAGTGAGTAACCAAGCTCAAGTTGTTGCAAACCTAATGAGCGCTCTTGCACCGACGGTGAGTTCGCTAATGAGCACAACAATGAAAGCGCTTAACGGTGAAGAGGTGATCAAGTCACCATCAGATGCGGTATCACAATCGTTGACGCTACTAACATTGTTGTATCAAGTGTCAAAATTGAGCCGTGAGCAGCAAGTGCTACAGCGTGAAATTGCTGTAGAAGCAAACGTTGCGAGTTTAGAAAGCCAAGCGGCAGAACTAAACAACTCAGCAAGCGCGATGATTGCTATGGCAGTCGTTTCGGGTGTATTAGCGGGTGCAACAGCCATTATTGGTGCGCTTGGTTCTTTCAAAGCGGGGAAAGAAATCAAGAATGAAATGGCAAGCAATAATGTACTGAAGACGCAAAAAGCAGGCTTTGAACAAGCAGAAGAGTTGATGAATAACAATGGATTATCTAAAACTCAGCAAGATCAGGTTAAGCGTGCGCACTCACTAGCGAAAGACAATATCGCAGACACGACAGCGCAGCTGACAAGTGGTGGCCGTAAGTTCGATAAGTTGATGAGCTCAAACCAAGCGAAGAACGCTATTCTTCAAGCTTTGGGCCAGATGGCAAACTCAGCTTCGAATGTAGAGCAAACCAAAGCGCAAGCGCGCAGCAAAGATGATGAAGTGCAAGCGACTCGCGCACAAGCAGCCAAACAGAAAGCCGATGAAAACATTGGTTTCCAAGAAGGCTTATTGAAAGAGCTACGTGACTTGTTCCGCTCTATCTCAGATAGTCAGAACCAAGCGTGGCGAGCGTCAGTCCCAACGGTGTAACCGTCCATCTCACTAACTACAAAGCGTTGTTTATACAACGCTTTTTTTGTGCAATTCAAGTATAGATATTATTTATCAGTAGGTTACGTTGATGAAAAAGTACATATCTATAATTCAACCTTCAAAGATGAGAACTCAAACGTTATCAAATTGTTAACGGTTGCTATACTTAAACGGTCATCAACACAGGTAAAAAGGATGTTCAATGTTTAAGTTTAAGCAAATCGCACTTGCTGCTTCTTTAGCGGCACTCACAACAGGCTTTTCTGCGTCTGCGGAAGAAACGTTTGTCACGATTGGTACTGGTGGCGTAACAGGGGTTTATTATCCGACTGGTGGAGCAATTTGTCGCTTGGTTAACAAATCGCGAGAAGATCACGGTATCCGTTGTTCGGTAGAAAGTACCGGGGGATCGATTTATAACATCAACACTATTCGTGCTGGTGAATTGGATCTCGGTATCGCTCAATCAGACTGGCAGTATCATGCCTACAAAGGAACCAGTAAGTTTAAGGAAAGCGGGCCTTTTAAAGAACTACGCGCCGTATTCTCCGTTCATCCAGAACCGTTCACTGTCGTTGCACGTAAAGACGCGAACATCAAAACTTTTGATGATTTGAAAGGTAAGCGCGTCAACATTGGTAACCCTGGCTCTGGTCAACGAGGTACCATGGAAGTGTTAATGAGCCAGTATGGCTGGAGTAACGATGACTTTAAGCTTGTGTCTGAGTTAAAAGCAGCAGAGCAATCAAAAGCACTTTGTGATAACAAAATTGATGCGATGATTTATACCGTTGGTCACCCAAGTGGAGCGATTAAAGAAGCCACTACGTCGTGTGATAGTAATATCGTAACGGTAGCTGGACCTAATGTAGAAAAATTGGTTGCAGACAATAGCTTCTATCGTGTCGCAAATGTACCGGGTGGTATGTATCGTGGCACAGATAGTGATGTTCAAACCTTTGGTGTGGGTGCGACGTTTGTTTCCTCTACTGCGGTACCAGAAGATGTGGTTTATAACGTGGTCAAAGCGGTATTTGAAAACTTCGATGATTTCCGCCGTCTCCACCCAGCGTTTGCGAACTTGAAGAAAGAGGAAATGGTAAAAGACGGTTTATCTGCGCCTCTTCACCCAGGTGCGCTTAAATACTACAAAGAAGTAGGGCTGATTAAGTAACCGTTACTTTCGCTTATTATTGATGTAAAACGCCATCTTTCGCGACTAATGCCACTCGTTTAACAGCGAGTGGCATATTTATGTCTCTCGTCATCCTGTACAGCGACGGAGGAGCGTGATACAGGATCTTCTATCCGAGCCCTTTATGGTCAAAATAGTTTCATTAGCCGCTCAGCGTACTGCTATTAGATTCCTAGTCTCGCCAAGGCTCGCTGGAATGACACAAAAACATCGTTAAGCGATCAGCATTAATCTTTCGCGATGGCGTTTTTTGTTGGGGTGTTATCTACTTGTGCAAGCTTTGTTTAAGCATAAACATCAATGAAAAAGTAGATAGTGATCAGAATAGAAGAAAGAGCAACAAACCCTTTAATATGATTGGGATTAAGTTGACGAGATACACGAGCTGCAAGATAACCACCCACCAACGTACCGACCAAAACAACGCTACCTGTGCGCCAGTCAATGGAACCATTCGCAACAAAAATCACGATAGCAATGAGTGAAACACACGTAGATACCAGCAATTTCAAACCGTTCATTAAATTAATATCTTGGTGACCCGCTACTACCAGATAACTCAGAACAATAACCCCTAAACCTGCGTTGAAAAAACCACCGTAAGCAGAGACACCAACAAGTAATAGACCCAAAGCGATTGCTCCGAGTATTCCTGCGTGTTTGTGCTCTTTCGCGACAGTTTTGATAAGCATTGTTAAACGAGAACCAGTCAAGAAAAGCACGGTGGCAAACAATAGTAGCCAAGGAATGGCTTCCAAAAATAGCGATTCTGGTGTGTTGAGCAGCAGATATGCTCCGACAGCGCCACCTACTAAACTGAATGAGACTGTGAACAACAGTTCTTGCTTGTTCTTCATGATCTCTTCTCTGAAGCCAACGGCTCCGCTAATGTACCCTGCACATGAAGCATAAGTATTTGTTGCGTTGGCCATAATTGGAGGCACACCAACCGCCAATAGGGCCGGAAAAGTAATAAAGCTTCCGCCTCCCGCAATGGAGTTAATGATCCCACCAACTACGCCGGCAACGAATAAAAGCGCTAGTTCTAAAAGCATAAACAATCCTTGTTATGTTCTTTTTCATTGTTAGAGCTTTAGATGGCCCATCCCACATGCTCTAGTGTTCTGATATGAAGTTTACTTTACCCGCTCTAAAACAAAATTGTTCAGTTCTGTGACGTTTTTGATGACATGAACGGTTTTACTTTGAGAGTACCCTTCGAGACGAGACATGAAGTCATCATTCCAGAATGCAGGGCATTGCTGAAGAACTTTGTAGCTTTGTAATGTCCCTTTCAATACCGAACTGCCATCAGGCCAACCTTCGGGTCTAATAAATAGTCCTTTAAGGAGACGTTTCGTCACAAACCAATAGCTTACTGAATATGGTAGATCGATATAAACGAGAGTATCGGCTGCATCTAAACGAGCATTAAAGGATCTGATAGGCCCCAGACCATCTATAATCCAACGATCTGAGTGAAGTATATTGTTATGTGCTTCATCAAAAACGTTACGCTCAATGGGCTCACCGTTTGGTTTATAGACTATGGAATCTAATTGATGAAGAGGGAGAGCGGTAGCAGACGCGATTGCTTTACTTACCGTCGATTTTCCGCTGCCGGGCTTACCAAAAACCGCTACTTTTTGCATGTGAACGCCTCCAAGAGAATATTTCCCATACGGCAGAGACAGAAAACCCACCGTTATGGGTGGGTTCGATAAATATTGAGCGCATCAATATCCCACCATTCCTATGGAATGATGATAATTCGTTGGTTAAGTTGCGCTAAGTGTGTATTCATGCAACTACTCTTATATATAGGCGATGACTTGTCAATATTGTTTTGCTTAATAAGTGAACGATTTGATAGGAGAAAGAACAGCCATCACGATGGATGGCTTTATCTAGGTTGAAAGAGACAGCTATTACTGCTCAACGCTCACTGGTTGTGCTTTAAACTTTTGAATCAGCTTTACGATTAGTGGACTTGCCAGTACCAATACGGCTAAAACAGTAAAGGTAAGGGTAATAGGGCGCTCCCATAGGAAACTCAATTCGCCGTCTGAAATCATTAATGCGCGGCGTAAGTTCTCTTCCATTAATCCCCCAAGGATAAAACCCAGCAATAAAGGCGCAAGTGGGAAGTTAGCGAGTCGAAGTGCAATGGCAGCCATAGCGACAATCAGCATCACGAACACATCCATAGTATTAAAGGAGACCAAATAAACTCCGGTGATTGAGAAGAATAAAATCATCGGCAGAAGTACCGTTCTAGGAACCGCCAAAAGCTTTGAGATGTACGGAATCAACGGTAAGTTCAGGATCACGAGCACGATGTTGCCGAAGTACATGGAAATGATCACTGACCAGAACACATCTGGATGCTCAACAAACAGGCGAGGGCCCGGCTGAATACCGTAAGCGATCAGCGCGCCGAGCATTATTGCTGTTGTACCAGAACCTGGAATGCCAAGCGTTAGCAGTGGAACAAATGAACCACTAGACGCTGCGTTGTTCGCTGATTCTGGCGCGACCAAACCACGGATACTGCCTTTACCGAACTCTTCCTTTTTCTCTTTAGGTGCGAGGTTGCGCTCCATACCATAGCTTAAAAAAGCAGCAATGGTTGCTCCTGCGCCAGGAAGAACGCCAGTGAAGAAACCTAATATTGAAGAGCGAATTGAAACAGGCGCGACGTCTTTGATTTCTTCCTTCGTCACTTTCATTGAGCCAATGTTACTCAGCTTTTCCTGTTCTTCATCGCTGGTGTCTTTTGATGGTTTAAGAATGCCCATCAGCGTCTCACCCAGTGCGAATGTCGCCATTGCAAGCAACAAGAAGCTAAAGCCATCCATTAAATCCGTTAAACCGAAGGTAAAGCGTTCAACGCCTACGCCTTTATCGATACCAACTGTAGATAGCATCAAACCAAGAATGGTCATCATCCACGCTTTGATGACCTGACCTTTCCCCGCAAAAGCCGCGACTGCTGATAACCCAAGTAGCATCAACGCAAAATAGTCTGACGATTGGAAGCTAAGTGAAACGCTAGCCAATGCTGGTGCTGCGACAAGCAACATAATGGCAGATAGCGTACCGCCAGTGAAAGAAGAATAAGCTGCCAAAGCTAATGCTTTACCTGCTTGGCCTTTTTGAGCCATCGGGTAGCCGTCGAATGCTGTCACCACGGTTGAAGAACAACCCGGCGCGTTAATTAAAATCGACGATGTAGAACCACCAAATACCGCACCGTAATAAACACCCGCCATCAAAATAAGGCCAGAAGAGGGCTCTAGGCCATAAGTAATTGGGATCATCAAAGCAATGGCTGAGATCGGCCCAAGCCCAGGTAACATGCCGATAAATGTACCGACGAAACAACCAACGATCACCATCATGATGTTCATTGGCATTACTGCAGTGGATAAACCTTGTAGAATTCCATCTAACATAATTCAGTCCTTTCTTTGACTACCAGATGGTGAAAATCAAACCCGGTTCGAGATAGATGTCCAAACCTTGAGTGAGTAATAAATAGAACGCGATCACGAATGGAAACGACGCGCCGAACAGAACGGGTTTACGTCTTTCCCCCAGCAGATAAAAGCCAGCCAATAAAAAGAAGCCAGTAGCTATAACAAAGCCTAGGTAAGTCAGGCCTACGCCGTAAAGCGCCATCAAAACCAAGAAAGCGATCAGTAACTTCCAATTAAAGTTCAGCACCGCGCCACTTTGTTTATCTGGTTGTCCTGTTACCAGCAATAACAAAGAAAGGCCTGCACCAACGTAAGTCAGGATGGTTGGCAAAGTACGTGCGGTGAACGGTTCGTATTCATCACCAGGGAACAATGGAATTTGCGAGGTTTGATAACCGTAGCAAAGACAGAAGAGTAGAAAGATCATTGCGCCGACACGGTCACGACAGAGCAAATATTCTTTGGTGAAAAAGTTGGTTGAACGAGACATATTCAACTCCTAACAAAAATAAAAAAGACCGCATATGGACGTTAATGAATAAACTAAACCATTAACAATTAAGCATTTCGCTGCTAGTCGAGCTGCTTTGGGTATATAAACAAAGGAGTGTGCATGCCGATTGTCGACAATATCCATATACGGTGAAACTTAGAGTGCAAATACCGTTGGGGAAATACCAACCCCACGTTATTGGGTGAGGTTGGTATCTGAGGGACCCAGTTCGACTGTTACTTTAGGAAGCCTAACTCGCGCATTAGGTCACCCATTTGCTGCTCTTGCTCTTCAAGGAACGCGAAGAACGCTTTGTCCGCCTTGTAGTTGTCTATCCAACCATTGCGGTCACGGACGACTTGCCATTCGTCAGTGTTGTACATTTTGGTAAATGCTGCATTCCATTCATCCAGCTTTTCTTGGCTAGTACCTGGTGCAGCAAAGAATCCACGCCAGTTAGCGAAGACAGTTTCGTTACCATATTCTGTTAGCGTAGGGATGTTTGGTGCGGCTTCTAGGCGTTTTGGTGCAGTTACCGCTAGCACTTTGACTTGACCAGATTTTGACATCTCCAGTACTTCACCTAGGCCCGTAGAGAGCAGTTGAGTTTCGCCTGAAAGAAGGGCTGCCATGGCTTTACCGCCCGCATCGTAAGCGATGTAACGAACTTTACGCGCATCAAATCCTTCGCCTTTAAATGCGGCGGCAACGACGAGGTGGTCCATCGAGCCACGAGCAGAGCCACCCGCAATTTTCACTTTGCGAGGGTTAGATTCAAATGCTTTTATTACGTCTTCCCAAGAATTGTATGGCGAATCAACAGAGGCTACGATGGCACCGTAATCCGCGATGGTGGCTGCAACGGGAGTGAGATCTCTAAAGGATTGAGGGAAAATACCTGTTAGAGAGCGAACGACGATCGGTGTTGAATTCACCATCAGCGTATCTTCTTGGCGATCTGCCGTTTCAATCAAGTGCGCAATGGCTTTACCGCCGCCGCCACCAGAAAGGTTTTGGAAAGATACCGTCTCAACGATGTCTGATTTAAGTAGCACATCACCTGTACCTCGTGCGGTCATGTCCCAGCCGCCACCGGCACCTCCAGGGATCAAGAAATGCATTTTTTCTACATCAGCAGCAAAAGCGTTAAATGAAAATGAAGCTGCGATGATCGATGCGGCGAGCGTTGGTTTGATTACCTTTAACATGTTCACGTTCCTTATGTTGGTGACTCTATTTTTAGATGAGTCTTATTTTTGTTTCAGCTTTTAACTCGAACTGGATGCTGATGTGTCAAAGGTTAATCAAGTGTTAAATTGATGTCTTTAAAACGTCGATAAAGAGAATATTGAGCATAATGGGTATTTTGTTCATAAAGTTCACGCTGAAAAATTGGTTGCACATCACGCGTGCGTGCTAACAATTGCGTCATAATGGAATGACATCAAACGAATAAGGAAACAGAGAATGAAAGGGACATGTTTGTGCGGCGCTATTGAAGTGACCGCAGATGCTAAGAATGAAGTGAGTCTATGCCACTGCTCGATGTGTCGAAAATGGTCGAGTGGAGCACTCCATGCTGTGCATTGTGGTCCTAACGTAACGTTTAAGGGGGCCGAGCCAAAGCGTTATCAATCGTCTGACTGGGCGGTGAGAGGTTTTTGTGGCGAATGCGGCACAAACCTTTTCTATCATTTGTTACCGACAGGCGAGTACATTCTCTCCGCTGGTTTGTTCGACAATCCAGATTTCAAACTCTCATTAGAGATCTTTACCGATGAAAAGCCCGCGTATTATGACCTCAATCCCACCTCACAAAAGATGACATCGCAGCAAGTTTTTGAGCAATTTTCATCTAAAGAATAACCTTTTGTATCCTTAATTGTTCGACAGCTTAATTGTTTTTCTTTTATATCATAATATTAAGAGGTGTTTAGTTGTCGACAATTTTCTTTTTCCTTCGCAATTACCCCTCAATTTAGCTCGTAATAGATGATTTTCATCGATTTAAATTACGACCTTAGTCTAAATTGTCGACAATTTACTTGATTGTCGACACTTTGATCGACTACTTTATATTCAGGTTAAGAAATTGTAGACATTTTGATGTCGGTAACGTGAGTATCTGAGTATGAACTCTGAGTTGAAAACTCGTTATAAAGTACTGGGTTCTGAGAAAGAACACACCAAGTCAGAAACACTGACAGAAACACTGATTGAAGTCATTGTGAATGGCGATGTTAAGCCTGGTCATAAAATCTCGGAGCCTGAACTGGCGAAGAAATATCAAGTCAGCCGTGGCCCTTTGCGTGAAGCATTAATGCGTTTAGAGGGGCTAGGGCTCATTGAACGTATTCCTCATGTCGGGGCTAGAGTGACCACTTTTTCTCCAGAAAAGCTGATAGAACTCTATGCGGTTCGCGAAGCGTTAGAAGGTATGGCGGCAAGGTTAGCAGCGCGACATATTACGCAAGAAGAGCTCTTGAGCTTGGAAATGCTATTGTCGACACATTCTAAGCACATTGATCAAGTGGAAGGAGCCTCTTACTTCCATCAGCATGGAGATTTTGATTTTCACTATCGCATCATCCAAGCAAGCCGAAACAGCAAGCTGATTTCTCTGCTGTGCGACGAGCTTTACCACTTGTTACGCATGTACCGCTATCAGTCACCGCGCGCGCAATCTCGTCCAAACGAAGCGCTGACTGAACACAAATTCATTCTGGAAGCCATTCGCAATCGCGATGAAGAGCTTGCAGAAATGCTGATGAGAAGACACATCTCAGGAAGTCGAAAGCTCATCCAATCGCAAATTATACATACAGAAAGTTTAGACAAAGACTAGAAGGAATTCGTCATGAGCTTAACACCGGGAGCGAAGTTCAGACTCGCCATTGAACAAAACAATCCGCTGCAAATTGTCGGCACCATTAACCCTTACTGCGCCATGATGGCGAAAAACTTGGGGCATCAAGCGATTTATTTGTCTGGCGGCGGTATTGCAAACGCGTCATACGGATTGCCGGATCTCGGTATTACAACATTGAACGACGTACTGGTCGATGTTGATCGCATCACTAACGCGTGTGATTTACCGCTATTGGTCGACATCGACACCGGTTTTGGAGGCGCATTTAATATTGCTCGCACGATCAAAGCAATGGAAAAGGCGGGTGCTGCTGCGGTTCATATGGAAGATCAAGTCGCACAGAAACGTTGTGGGCACCGTCCGAACAAAGCAATTGTGAGCCAGCAAGAGATGGTTGATCGCGTAAAAGCCGCGGTTGACGCACGCAATGATGAAAGCTTCGTGATTATGGCTCGTACAGACGCGCTAGCTGTTGAAGGC
Organism: Vibrio sp. VGrn 2; assembly: GCF_009361695.1. Lineage (NCBI taxonomy): Bacteria > Pseudomonadati > Pseudomonadota > Gammaproteobacteria > Vibrionales > Vibrionaceae > Vibrio > Vibrio sp. VGrn 2. Next base: position 102,347 of record NZ_RBWD01000013.1, read on the forward strand.
ATGGACAGTGCAATTGAGCGTGCGATTGCGTGTGTGGAAGCTGGCGCAGACATGATCTTCCCAGAAGCGATGACCAAGCTGGATCAGTACCTTCAGTTCTCAAACGCACTTGAGCAAGCAACTGGAAAGCACGTTCCTATTCTGGCCAACATTACCGAGTTCGGCGCAACGCCACTGTACGGCTGCGACGAGCTTGCAAAAGCGAAAGTCGATATGGTGCTTTACCCGTTAAGTGCGTTCCGAGCCATGAACAAAGCCGCTGAAACGGTTTATAAGCATTTGCTAGAAGTGGGCAATCAGGAAGCTTTGGTTGATTCAATGCAAACACGCAAAGAGTTGTATCAGCACCTGAACTACCACGATTACGAAGACAAACTTGACCAGCTATTCTCTGAAGGAAAATAGCGGGAAAAGAAAAGATAGACGGAAGCCCAAGAAAAGATAATCGGAATTTATCTAATTCAATAACGTGAAATTCGTCTGGCTAAAAAACGCTCCAAAGAGGGCAAAGCCAGACAGAAAAGGAGTTCAAACAATGTCTCAAACTGCAGAAAAGAAAGCAGAGTTAGGTGGTGCAGGCCTACGCGGTCAAAGCGCCGGAAGCACAGCTTTATGTACTGTCGGAAAAACGGGGACCGGTCTGACTTATCGCGGTTACGATATTACTGACCTTGCCAATAATGCTCAATTTGAAGAAGTTGCACATCTTCTGTTACGCGGTCACTTACCAACTCAGAAAGAACTGGATGCGTACAAGACACATCTCTTAAACCTTCGCGGCTTACCAACTGAGCTTAAGCAAGCGTTAGAGCTTATTCCTGCCACTGCTCATCCAATGGATGTGATGCGCACTGGTTGTTCTGTGTTAGGAAACCTAGAGCAAGAAATGAGCTTCGATGAGCAATTGCATTCGACGGAACGTATGCTAGCGCTTTTCCCAGCTATCATCTGCTACTGGTATCGTTTTAGTCACGATGGCGTTCGTATCGATACAGAAGATCAAACCGAAGACTGCATCGGCGGTTACTTCTTGCGATTGCTTACAGATAAAGAGCCATCAGCGCTACACAAGCAAGTGATGCACTGTTCCTTAATCCTTTACGCTGAGCATGAATTCAACGCATCAACTTTTGCAGCGCGTGTTTGTGCATCAACGTTGTCAGACATTCATTCTTGTATCACGGCAGCAATCGGTACGCTTCGCGGGCCACTTCATGGCGGCGCAAACGAAGCAGCGATGGAAATGATTGAAGATTGGCAAACGCCAGACGAGGCGGAAGCGAACATCATGAAAATGCTGGCCAACAAAGACAAGATCATGGGCTTTGGCCATGCCATCTATCGCGAAAGTGATCCTCGCAACGCGTTGATTAAGCGCTGGTCGAAAGAGCTGTCACAGCAAGTCGGTGATACGCATCTATATGCTGTTTCTGAGCGTGTGGAATCAGTGATGAAGCGAGAGAAAGGTCTGTTCTGTAATGCGGACTTCTTCCATGCATCGGCTTACCACTTCATGGACATTCCAACCAAGCTGTTCACACCAATTTTTGTGATGAGTCGTTTAACGGGCTGGGCGGCACACGTTTATGAGCAACGTGCCAATAACCGCATCATTCGCCCAAGTGCTGATTACACGGGCCCAGACCATCAAGAATGGGTACCTATCGAGAATCGCTAGCGCGAAGGTCAATTAGGGCACATACGCTTTGATTGACCACCTCCTTCCTTTGTACCTCTCTCTGACAGAGGAAGGAGCTCCTCTCATCACGATGTTTCTGGAGCAATGGAAAACGTTGATGAAGGCAAGATGTACAGACTGAATGGAAGCAAACCATGAACACAAATATTAATACCCAATACCGTAAGCCGCTTCCGGGAACTCAACTGGATTACTTTGATGCACGCGAAGCCGTCAATGCCATTTCTCCTGGAGCCTATGAAAAACTCCCTTACACCTCCCGCGTGCTAGCTGAGCAACTGGTCCGTCGCTGTGATCCGAACACATTGACGGATAGCCTGAAACAGTTAATTGAACGTAAACGTGATCTTGATTTTCCTTGGTATCCAGCGCGCGTTGTTTGTCATGACATTCTTGGTCAGACTGCTCTAGTCGATTTAGCGGGTCTGCGCGATGCCATTTCGGATCAGGGCGGCGACCCTGCAAAAGTGAACCCTGTGGTTGAGACTCAACTGATCGTTGACCACTCTTTAGCGGTTGAGCATGCGGGCTTTGACCCTGACGCCTTCGACAAAAACCGCGCGATTGAAGAGCGCCGTAATGAAGACCGATTCCACTTTATCGAGTGGTGTAAAACAGCGTTTGAGAACGTAAGCGTGATTCCTGCGGGTAACGGCATTATGCACCAAATCAACTTGGAGAAAATGTCTCCTGTGGTGCAAGCGAAACAGGGTATTGCCTACCCAGATACCTGTGTGGGTACGGACAGTCACACGCCTCATGTTGATGCATTGGGCGTTATCGCGATCGGTGTTGGTGGTCTGGAAGCTGAAACCGTAATGCTAGGCCGACCATCAATGATGCGTTTACCTGATATTGTCGGTGTAAAACTAACGGGTAAACGTCAACCGGGTATTACCGCAACGGATATCGTTCTGGCAATTACCGAGTTCTTGCGTAATGAGCGGGTTGTTTCTTCATATCTTGAATTCTTTGGTGAAGGTGCTCGCGACCTAACAATTGGTGACCGTGCAACCATCTCCAATATGACACCAGAATACGGCGCGACAGCTGGCATGTTTTATATTGATGAGCAGACCATCAACTACTTAAAACTGACTGGTCGTGATGAACAGCAAGTTAACTTAGTTGAGAAATACGCAAAACAAACCGGTCTTTGGGCTGACGATCTAGATACTGCCGTTTATGAGCGTGTACTGGAATTCGATTTATCATCAGTAAGTCGTAACATGGCCGGCCCGTCAAACCCTCACCGCCGTTTACCAACATCTGAGTTGGCGCAGCGTGGCATTTCTGGTGCGTGGGAAGAGAAAGAAGGCGAGTTACCAGATGGTGCAGTTATCATCGCTGCGATAACATCTTGTACTAACACCAGTAACCCTAGAAACGTGGTTGCCGCAGGCCTTGTCGCGAAGAAAGCCAACGAGCTCGGCCTTGTACGTAAACCTTGGGTGAAGTCGTCTTTTGCTCCGGGTTCTAAGGTAGCGCGTCTTTACCTGGAAGAAGCGGGCTTATTACCAGAGTTAGAAAAGCTTGGCTTTGGTATCGTCGGTTACGCATGTACCACTTGTAACGGCATGAGTGGCGCGTTGGATCCAAAAATCCAGCAAGAGATCATTGATCGCGATTTATATGCGACAGCCGTTCTGTCTGGTAACCGCAACTTCGATGGCCGAATCCACCCTTACGCAAAACAAGCTTTCCTTGCATCACCACCATTGGTTGTTGCTTATGCGTTAGCAGGTACCATTCGTTTTGATATCGAGCGCGATGCTCTGGGTATTGACCAAAACGGTAAACCAATTTACTTAAATGATTTGTGGCCAAGTGACGAAGAGATCGATGCTGTTGTCGGTAATCATGTTAAACCTGAGCAGTTTAAGCAAGTTTACATTCAGATGTTTAAGCTGGATGACGCAGAGAAAAGCTCTAGTCCGCTTTACGACTGGCGTCCGATGAGTACCTACATTCGCCGTCCACCTTACTGGGAAGGTGCGCTGGCGGGTGAAAGAACACTGTCTGGCATGCGTCCATTAGCGATTCTGGGCGACAACATCACGACTGACCACCTGTCACCATCCAACGCGATTATGGCGAGCAGTGCAGCAGGTGAATACTTAGCGAAAATGGGTGTGCCAGAAGAAGATTTCAACTCTTATGCGACTCACCGTGGCGATCACTTAACGGCGCAACGTGCGACCTTTGCTAACCCGAAACTATTTAACGAAATGGTGAAAGAGAACGGTGAAGTGGTTCAGGGTTCTCTAGCGCGAATCGAACCAGAAGGCCAGGTTGTACGCATGTGGGAAGCGATTGAAACCTACATGAATCGTAAACAACCATTGATTGTTGTCGCCGGCGCGGATTACGGTCAGGGTTCATCTCGTGACTGGGCAGCAAAAGGTGTTCGACTGGCGGGCGTAGAAGCCATCGTTGCCGAGGGCTTTGAGCGTATTCACCGCACTAACTTGGTTGGCATGGGCGTGCTGCCATTGCAATTCAAGCTAGGTGTAAACCGCAATACGCTAGAACTGGACGGGACGGAACTTTACGACGTAGTTGGTGAGATTAAACCGGGCGCTGATTTAGCCTTGGTTATTACGCGTAGCAACGGCGATAAAGTCGATGTTCCGGTTACTTGTCGCCTAGATACCGCTGACGAAGTTCACGTGTACAACGCAGGCGGTGTTTTGCAGCGTTTCGCGCAAGATTTCTTGGCGCAATAAGGAGCGGTTATGGAAAGCAAAACTCCGAATCAAATGAGCCAAATCAAAGTGCCGGCGACGTACATGCGTGGCGGTACAAGTAAAGGGGTCTTTTTCAACCTCGACGATTTGCCACAAGAAGCGCAAGTGGCAGGCGAAGCTCGTGACAAACTCTTGTTGCGTGTTATCGGCAGCCCAGATCCGTACGCAAAGCAAATTGATGGCATGGGTGGTGCGACGTCAAGCACCAGTAAAACAGTAATTGTTTCTCGCAGTAGCCGAGCCGATCACGATGTTGACTACTTGTTTGGACAAGTGTCGATCGACAAACCATTCGTCGATTGGAGTGGTAACTGCGGCAACTTGTCTGCCGCTGTCGGTCCTTTCGCCATTCATGCTGGGCTGATTCCACAAGATCGCATTCCAGAAAATGGCATTGTGACGGTGCGTGTTTGGCAGGTGAACATCAGCAAAACCATCTTGATTCACGTTCCAATTGTTAATGGTTTCGTCCAAGAAACCGGCGAGTTTGAGCTTGATGGCGTGACGTTTCCAGCCGCTGAGATTCAAGTCGATTTCGTTGACCCATCTGATGGCGAGGGCAGCATGTTCCCAACAGGCAACTTAGTCGATGATTTAGTGGTACCGGACTTAGGTACGTTTAACGCCACATTTATAAATGCGGGCATTCCAACCATTTTTATTGATGCTGAATCGATAGGATATCAGGGCACCGAGCTGCAAGATGACATCAACAACGATGATACCGCATTGGCGATGTTCGAATCTATCCGTGCATATGGCGCGTTAAAAATGGGCCTGATTTCTGATTTAGAAGAAGCTCAAACACGCCAGCACACACCGAAAATTGCGTTTGTTTCTAAACCGAAACGTTACCTGTCTTCAAGTGGCAAAGCGGTAAATGAGTCGGAAATTGATGTGTTGGTTCGTGCGTTGTCGATGGGCAAACTTCACCATGCAATGATGGGAACAGCAGCTGTTGCTATCGCTTCAGCGGCGTGTGTACCGGGTTCGTTGGTTAACTTGGCTGCTGGTGGCGGTGAAAAAGAGTTAGTGACTTTTGGCCACCCCTCAGGAACGTTAAAAGTTGGAGCACAAGCGAAGCAAACTGGGCAGGGCTGGGTGGTGCAAAAAGCCATCATGAGCCGAAGTGCGAGAATACTAATGGAGGGATTTGTGCGTGTACCCTCTGATGTCTTTGAGTGAAAAGAACGGTCTTTGAATAGAACGAGAGCAATGTCAGGACATACTGGAGGAAGCAATATGTCTTCATACGAAAAAGAATACTTATGGGCGAAGAATGAACCGGAGAGTTTTTGGCGCGCTCAAGCGGAGAATATCGATTGGTTCGAATCTCCTAAAACTATCTTGAAATCTGATGAAAACGGCATAGAACGTTGGTTTCCAGATGGTGTAATGAATACGTGCTGGTTAGCATTGGATTACCATTGCGAGCAAGGACGCGGTGATAATACGGCACTCATTTATGACTCGCCAGTAACCGGCAATAAAACAACGTATACCTATAGTGACCTGCGTGACCAAGTGGCAAAAATTGCCGGCATGCTGTCTGCTCAAGGCGTTGAAAAAGGCGACCGAGTCGTTATTTACATGCCGATGATTCCAGAAGCCGCAATGGCGATGCTAGCCTGTGCGCGTTTGGGGGCGATTCACTCCGTTGTATTCGGTGGTTTTGCACCTAATGAACTTGCTGTACGAATTGAAGATGCAGAGCCGAAAGTCATCATGACGGCGTCATGTGGTATTGAGATCAACAAAGTTATTCCATATAAGCCAATGGTAGACAAGGCCATTATGGACAGCCGATGGAAGCCTGAAAAAGTATTTATATTCCAGCGTCCTGAGTGCGAAGCCGATCTAAACCAAGAAAGAGATCTGGATTGGCAGCAAGAGTACAACCAAGCGTTGCCACACGGTTGTGTTCCGGTGTTGGCAACCGATCCACTCTACATTCTTTATACTTCGGGTACGACAGGTAAGCCAAAAGGCGTTGTGCGTGACAACGGTGGCCATGCCGTCGCGATGAAGTACTCTATGAGCGCAATCTACAACATTCCTCAAGATGGCGTATTTTGGGCGGCATCTGATGTTGGCTGGGTAGTAGGGCACTCTTACATTGTTTACGCGCCACTGATTCACGGTTGCACAACAATCTTATTCGAAGGCAAGCCCGTCCGAACACCGGATCCTGGTGCATTCTGGCGAGTGTGTGACGAATACAAAGTAGATGCGTTGTTCTCTGCCCCGACAGCGTTCCGTGCGATCAAGAAAGAAGACCCAGAAGGTGAGTTTTTAAAACAGTATGATCTCTCTAAATTGAAAACCATCTTTATGGCAGGAGAACGCCTTGACCCTCCAACACTGGAATGGGTTCAGAGCAAAGCAGACAAACCCGTTATTGACCACTGGTGGCAAACGGAAACGGGTTGGGCTATCGCGGGCAACCCAACAGGTGTTGAAATGATGCCAGTTAAAGCGGGTTCTTCGACGAAGCCAATTCCGGGTTATCAGGTCGAGATTCTGAATGAACTTGGAGAGTCGGTCGGGCCTAACCAACAAGGCTTTGTCGCATTAAAACGTCCGCTGCCACCGAGTTGTCTGCCAACGGTTTGGCGTAACCATGACCGTTTTGAAACCGGTTACCTCAGCCAATTCCCTGGCTACTATGTGTCAGGTGATGGTGGCTATTTGGATGAAGACGGTTACCTGTTCATTATGGGACGTATTGATGACGTGATTAATGTCGCGGGGCATCGTTTATCGACAGGCGAAATGGAAGAAATTGTCGGTGGTCATCCGGCGATTGCGGAATGTGCAGTGGTGGGTATTCACGATGATCTGAAAGGGCAACTCCCACTTGGCTTTGTGGTACTTAAAGATGGTGTCAAAGTGGACGAGCTTGATCTTGAAGGTGAGCTTGTTGGCAAGGTACGTAGTGAGATCGGTGCAGTTGCCTGCTTTAAGCATGCATTGGTTGTAGATCGCTTACCGAAAACACGTTCGGGTAAAATTCTGCGCCGAACCATACGTCAAATAGCCGATGGTGAAAAATACACCGTTCCGTCAACGATTGATGACCCAAGTAGCTTGAACGAAATTGAACGAGTGTTAAGACGCTAATTAAAACTCAATTCTAACTAACCCCTGATCCTCGAACTCTGTAGGTTGGTTCTGCCTCTGTACGTTTATTAAGTGCAGGGGCTTTTTTGCTTGTAGATCGCGTAAACGTCTCGTGCAGGCAATTTTGTGACTTGCCAATACAGCATTTTCCTCACAAACTACAGCCATTCAATTTTTAGTGACCCTTTGTATGACCACGTTTGTAATTAAATCTGCGTGTTTTAGCGACCTTGAGTCGCTCAACGACCTTATGTTTGAGCTGCATGATGAGCATCATCTTCAATCTCCTGAGCTGTTCAAAACTGCAGAGGAGATAGAGCAAGAAAAAAGTATTGCTCGATACATTGATGATCCTGAATGTCTTGTTTATGTAGCAAAACAAGGAGATGAAATTATTGGTTTTATCTCTGGTCATTTCTGTGAACTTGTTTCTACCGTCAGTCAGCCGGTTATGATGGGAAGTGTGGATGAGCTCTATGTGTTACCTGAGTTTCGGAAACAAGGCACGGCTCAGGCATTGATTAACAAAATTGAGTTAACGTTCTCTGATTACGGTGCAAAACAGATGTTTGTTGAAGTATGGCACTTTAACCAAGGTGCAGTCTCTTTGTATGAAAAACAAGGGTTTGCACACCATATTCACTATCTAAGAAAGCCGTTGAGCTAATGACCATGCTTAATTTTAATATTGTGATACACATTCTAGCGAATTGAAATCATTCAGTTCGTCAATAGACTTTTCTCTATAAGTTGCTCGCAATGTTAGTAAATTAATATGCGCCCACATTGGTATTGGCGTTTTTGTCTGCTTGTTTATTAGTAGCACGAGGATCGTGCTTACAAAAACAAGAGGACAATATTTTGAAACTAACAAAATCGTTACTTGCGTTGGCTGTTTTGCCAATGTTCGCAAGTGCTGATGATTTGTCACAGACACAAAATCACACTATACAACCCCAGATCGTAGGCGGCATCACTGCTGATCCTAGTGAGTGGAGATTCTACACCCAAATTGTCAGCCGTTATGGTAACCGATCATATTGTGGTGCCAGTTATATTGGGAATGGCTACGTCCTGACTGCGGCCCACTGTGTCGAGGGTGATTCACCGAATCAGATTGCGGTTAAAATCGGTGGCGTCGTTTACAATGGCACTGACGGTGTTCGAGCTAACGTCAGTGAAATCCACATGCACCCGGCATATCGCCGAGCAACGCTTTCTCATGATCTCGCAGTCTTAAAGTTAGACTCTGTACCTCAAGGTGTTACTGCGGTTGAAATTGCCGATGGCAGTCTAACGCAATACGCCAGCATCGGAGATTGGCTTACAGTCTCAGGTTTAGGGAGAACCTCTGAAGGAGGAAGCTCTCCATCTCGATTGCAAGAGGTTGACGTTCCGCTCGTGTCGGACTCGACTTGTCGTCAAGCTGGTGGTAATTACACAACCGTTGGAGAGGTGTCTTTCTGCGCGGGAATTCCTCAAGGTGGGATAGATTCCTGTCAGGGAGATAGCGGTGGCCCAATCGTTATTAATCGTGGTGGCGTAATTACTCAACTTGGTGTGGTAAGTTGGGGGATAGGTTGTGCTCGTCCGGTTATGTATGGTGTTTATAGCGATATCGCCGCCATGCGTAATTTTGTTAATGGTGTCATTGGCAAGACTACACCTCCGAAAGAGAATGTTTCTGTTGGGTATACCACCGAACAGACATTGGTATCATTTAATGTTGGCGAGTTGCAGCAACATAGTTTTGTTATCAAAAATTCAGGTAACACGACGTTCACTGTAGAAAACGTTCGCGCGCTTGCTTCTGGCGTTGCTGATGCTGCCGTTATTGCTAATGATCAGTGTTCTCAGGCGACGTTAGCAATGAATGCAAGCTGTCGTGTCGATGTCGAATTTGGAGCAGCTCAGGCGGGAGAAGCAAGAGTTGCTTTGAACTTCAACGTTGATAAGACCAGTACACAATATCAGGCGCTAGTGTCGGCTCAAGCGAAAACAGTGACAACGCCTCCAACAGATAACTGCGCAGCAGAATGGCAAGCGAGTACGGTGTATCTCAAAGGGGATAACGTTACTTGGAATGGCAAAGTGTGGCAGGCGCAGTGGTGGACTCAAGGCGATAACCCAGCAGACTCTGGACCTTGGGGTGTTTGGCAAGAAGTTCGCGACGCACATTGCAAGTCTAACTAACCATCAAGCATTCAAAAGCTGATTCGTTGGTGACTTGAGGTAGAATTCATTCTTGGTTTCAACGAGCAGCGCATAGTTATCATAAGCAGGGTTTATTGTTTTCGAATAATAAGCCCTTTTTTATTGTTCCAACTTTGAGAACCCATAAAATGTGTATGACTTTATCCTGACGCTACCTTCATATAACTGGCAGAATTGCGATCAACATTTCATGTTTTGTCTGATTTTTGTCAGGTTTGCATTAAATTACTCTCCAATGAGCTTCAAGATCATGCTTTATTCGATCAACGTTGTTTGGCATAACTCGTTACTTAATTTTTATCGAAAAAGATAAGATTAACTGCCATTATTCATTGGTTATCATAATGTTTACTTAAGGTCATATTTTGTGTTGAGACAGCTGTTATTACTCATCCTTTGTTTTATTTTGTTACCTGTTTCACCAATCTCTACGGCTAAAGCTGCCGCGAGCGAAGTAAAAGGGGCGCTCTGCGTTGTTCGTGCTGACGACAAGTTAGTGCTAGTTCATGAAATATTGACGGATAAGATTTCTCTACCTGGTGGGACAATTATTGATGGAGAATCCCCCCAAGTTGCTGCGCAAAGAGAAACGTGGGAAGAAACGGGTTTAGTGGTCACGGTTGGGGAGGAACTTGGCAGAACTGACACCGCAGTTTATTACGATTGCATATCAGATTCTGAGATTATTGCTTTTTCGATGAACAATTCCTTAGGTGGGAATGAGTTACCTATTTGGTTTGCTCCTCACTACGGGGTAGAAATCGCATCTGCAATGTTACTTGGACCATCCGAGCTGCCATCATTTTTGTACCGCTATCCCGCTCAATGGCCACAAGCCATTCAGTTTTTTGAACAAGCTACTCAGCAGTCCGCATCTTATGTGACTCAGCTGATCGAATCCGCGCCTTCATTTCGTCAGATTGAATTGAGGTGGATGAAAGACTTACAAAGCTGGGTAGGGGCTTTATCAGAAACGAGTTTCGAGGTAGCGAATCAGATCTCAAATCTTGTTATAGAACTGACAGAACCTACGATACTGCTTTTTCTATTTCCGTTAGTAATGATGCGTTTTGGCAGTCGATTTGTATTCCGACTCTTTTTCGCTATTAGCGCGACGTCCCTGATGGTACTTGTAGCTCAACAGGGCTTTGCGCTTCCTCGCCCGCATGTCTATATACCAATGATGGAGTTAACACACAGCTTTGGATTTAGTTTTCCAAGTTTGCCTATTGCCGTTTGGTTTTGTGTTTTAACCTTTTTATTTCAGAGAACGCATTATTTCGGTTTGAATGGTACAACCGTTGTCATGATGCTCATCACGCTTACTATTATGTTATGTAAGTTTTTCCTTGGTAGCGCCTTTTTCTTAGATATGTTATTTGGTGCGCTGTTAGGAAGCTTGGTGGCCTGGCATGTTCTGCGATTGGAAACAAATCAAGACGTGAATGTTGATCAAGTGCTGAGCTCAAAAGGCGTCTGGTTCATTATGACTGCGGTAACGGCGGTTATCTCTGTTATCTGGCCATTACCTGTGTTTGGCCGCTGGTTAGCTATTTTAATTACGGCATCAGCGTTGGTTATGACGTTTAGAGAGTCAAAAGTGCATTTGGATTCTCGTCAGATGATTTTTGTAACGCTTGCGTTGGTATTCGTTGAGCAACTTTATTTATACTCAAGCTCTGTTGTCTCGTTTAGTGGTTTGTGGTCATTGGTATTGTCGACGTTGCATTATCCATTGTTGATGTTGCTGTTTATCTTGCTTGCAAGAAAGCTGATTCATGAAAAGCAACAGAGAGAAACAGTGTTAGATTGATGGTTGTATGTTTTCTTTCTCAGGCATGCGAGTAAAAAGAAAGCCTTGCTTTACAGCAAGGCTTTTTTGTACGTTGAGTAGCTCAACAATGTGGCTTTGCGTATATCTGACGCCATGGCTGAGTTAAAGGTAATAACGTTGACGCCATAGCGGCGGAGAGAATTAAGTGTTAAGGACGAATTTTTCAATCGCTTTAGCTACACCGTGTTCATCATTACTTGCCGTAATGTAATCAGCGATTTGTTTGGTCTCTTCCATCGCATTTGCCATCGCGATACCAAGGCCAGCGTACTTCAGCATGTGGTGGTCATTTTCAGCATCACCCATACAGATCACTTCTTCCGGTTGAATACCTAGATACTCAGCAATTGCAGCAACACCAATACCTTTGTTGCTCGCTGGGTTAAGAAATTCCAGGAAGAACGGGGCGCTTTGAACCACCGTAAACTCGTCACGCATTTCAGACGGAAGCGCAGCGATGACCTCAGTTAACTTACTTGGCTCGGCAACCATCATTGCTTTGATGATTGGATGATCATCTTCTAGCGATTCAAAATTAATCTCTGTTACATTTAAGCCATTAATGTTGGCTTCTATGTCAGTGTATGGGTTTTTCTCATTGGTGATCAAGCCATGTACTTGGCTGAATGCGTGCACATAAGCGCCTAATTCTTTCGCTTTACGAGCGACTAATTTAGCTGCCTTACCATCAATGATTTGCTGGTGGATGATCTCATTTGTTCCTACGTTCTTAACCATAGAGCCATTGTAGAAAAGGACAAAATCTTTATCGGAATGGATATTCAATTCGTCGAGCTTGCCTTGCATTCCTTCTAATGGGCGACCAGAAGCGAGAACGACAGTAACGCCTGCTTCGCGAGCTTTTGCGATCGCTTGTTTGTTTTCTTCAGATATTGCTTTATCACTATTGAGCAGTGTGCCATCCATATCTAATGCGATCAGTTTATACATCATTTCTTACCTTAAAGTTTTTGGGAACTGTAAGTGAATAAGGTTTGGTATAACGCTAACCAGAAACCTACGCTCACCGCGACTATGAAACTACAAAATGGTCTATTTTAACAATTAATTTTTGGTTTAAATTGACCTAGACACGTGTGTCCATTAAGGTCTTCGCCTCGAAGTATTATGAGTTGAGTGAGTTCTACGTTGTATAAGCTAAATGAGATGTTTGAAACCATCCAAGGGGAAGGGGTTTTCACTGGAGTTCCTGCTGTTTTTGTTCGCCTTCAAGAGTGTCCGGTTGGTTGCTCATGGTGCGATACCAAACAAACGTGGTATGCAGATGAAAATGACCAACGTCAAATTGGTGATATTTTGGTGAAGACGGAAGATTCTCCGACATGGTGCGTCGCATCTGCCGAGAACATCGTAGAGCAATATCAACTGCAAGGCTTTAATGCTAAACATATCGTGATTACTGGTGGGGAGCCTTGTATTTATGATCTACGCCCTTTAACAAAGGCGTTTGAGGATATGGGTTGCCAATGCCAAATCGAAACGAGTGGCACATCAGAAGTCATCACGTCAGAAAATACATGGGTGACCGTGTCACCAAAAGTGGCGATGAAGGGTAAACTGCCAGTTCTCAATAGCGCGTTAGAGCGTGCGAATGAGATTAAGCACCCAGTTGGTACGCAAAAAGACATCGACCACCTTGATGAGCTATTGGCAAATGCGAATGTCGCGGTTGAGACTGTCATTGCATTGCAGCCTATTAGCCAAAAGCCTCGTGCAACGCAATTGTGTATTGAAACGTGCATTGCTCGCAATTGGCGCTTGTCTGTTCAAACTCATAAATATCTAAGTATTGCTTAAGAGCGGAGAGAGAAATGAAAAAAGCCGTTGTTGTTTTTAGTGGTGGTCAGGATTCCACGACTTGTCTGGTTCAAGCACTTAAAGAGTTTGATGAAGTTCATGCCATTACTTTTGATTATGGTCAGCGCCACAAGTTAGAGATAGAAGTGGCACAAAAGATCGCAAAGGATCTTGGCGTCAAAGCGCATAAAGTGATGGATGTTGGCCTTTTAAACGAACTTGCGATTAGCTCTCTCACGCGTGATGACATCCCTGTCTCACACGAATTGCAAGAAAACGGCCTACCAAACTCTTTTGTTCCTGGCCGTAACATTCTATTTTTAACGCTCGCAGGAATCTACGTCTACCAAATTGGGGCTGAAACCGTAATTACTGGCGTGTGTGAAACTGACTTTAGCGGTTATCCAGATTGTCGTGACGATTTTGTGAAAGCAATGAACACGGCTTTGGTGAAAGGGATGGACCGTAACCTGACGATCAAAACACCGTTAATGTGGCTAAATAAAGCAGAAACGTGGGCGTTAGCTGATCAATATGACGCGTTGCAACTGGTTCGTGAAAATACGTTGACCTGCTACAACGGGGTCATTGGTGATGGTTGCGGTGAGTGCCCATCGTGCGATTTGCGCAAAGCTGGCTTAGATGATTACCTAAACAATAAAGAGACCGTAATGCAGTCTCTTGTGAACAAGCAGGCTGCTGACGTTTAGTCGTGCCTTGCTTTACTGGCTAACATAGTCAGAACTTAGGCTAATTGGCTCATCGTCTGCGTCTATAATGATGTTTTTTCCCTGCTTTTTAGCCTGGTATAAAGCTTGGTCTAGTATCGAATAAAGTTCATCAAAGTTGGTAAGCGGCATTGATGTTGAGAGATAGGCCAAGCTAGCAGTTACACTCAAATCACTATTATTTACCGTGCGTACGCACTTCTCTGAAATCGTTTTGTGTAGGCTTTGCACCCGGAAAGGAACGTCAATTTCATCGACGTTTTTCAATAGTAAGATAAACTCTTCTCCACCCAAACGGCCTATATATTCTCCCTTATTGAGCTTAGCTTTAAGCACTTGGCAAACTTGCTGTAACACCAAGTCGCCAGTCGGATGACCGTATTGATCATTTATCGTCTTAAAGTCATCAAGGTCGATTAATGCTAAAACATAGCGGAAGTCTTCGTCCGCTTTGGAGGTTTGACCTTTGATGGTCTCTATAATTTCCGCTCTATTCAACGCACATGTTAGACTATCTATTTTGGCTTTTTGTCGTGTTTGTCGCTGAAGTATCAATGCCAGAATGAGCAAGACCAACAAACAGGAAACCACAAAATTATAAGTGCGCTTTTGATCGGTAAGCTTCTCAAATTGATGCTGATTTAAGCTTTTTTCATTATTCAACCGAGCGACTTGAAGATCATATTCGTACTCTTTCTTTGTGAGGTCTAATGCCTCTAATGCTTTAATATTGCTAGCGTCTCGGTTGGCCAATTCAATGGTTGAATAGGCTTCGTGGTGCTCTAATGCCAGTTTATAATCACCTTGGGCTTGGTACGCTTTGGAAAGGAGTAATTGAGCTTGTGCCTGTAATAATGGCCTAGAGTTATTGATCGCTAGTGTTAACGCGACTTTGCCATGTACAATCGATTTTTCAGTAGCATGGTTTTTCAAATACGCGAACCCAGCAGCTAAATGTCCTTCCGTTTCGAGGTGCGTATTTTCATACGTTTCAGCAATGTCTAAAGCTTTTCTAATGTAATCTACTGCGGTATCCAGTTGCCCACTTTCGGCTAAAACCGCAGACAGCCCTAAGTAGCTTAACCCTTGACCATATGGGTAGTGGAGCTGGTTGAGTATTGTTAATGCATTTTGATAATGATTGATGGCTTTATCGAATTCTTTGGATTTCTTATACATTGCCCCAAGGCTATGTTCGACTTGGGCGACTTTGAGTGGTGTCCCTTCATCTTGACGAGCGAGTAGGGCTTGGATGAGATATTGTTCTGATTGTTCAAACTGCCCAAGCTCTGCAAGTAAATTTCCGACGTCATTGTAAATGCCAGAAGGATCGCTTTGAGCAGACATGTTCGCCAGCAGCTTTCTATAAAGACTCAGCGATTTTTCATAGTCGCCACGATAGTTATAATTGTTCGCTACCACACGTAACGCGAGATCAATAGGGAAGTTTTCTTGGTGTTGTTGACTTAGATGGCTTTCTAACGACGAGCAATAAAAGTTTGCTTTGTGATAACGACCTTGTTGATTCAACGTATAACAGAGCTGATAGTTCATCAAAGCTTTGCCTTCAGAATCTGAAGTCTGCTTCATTTTTTGTCGCAATGAAGAAAAGCTATTTACTGAGGCGTCATAACTACCATGCTTACGTTCATTTAAGGCAAGAATGTACTCTGACTCTAACTGAGCAAAGTTATTGTTGAGAACTTGGCTGCTTCCATAGTACGGCTGCTTTATGTTCGACATGTATTCATAAATCAGCCCGCTGACGTAGAGTTTTTCGCTGTGCGATTTCGCGGTGTGGTATCGATCTTGAAGCATGCTTAATGCTGAGTCAGGATTACTTCTCAATGTGGTTTGATAAACGGCGTGCCACTGCGTGATATTTTGTTCTGGCTCAATATCTTGAGTGTCACTAGCATATACCGGGGCGAGTAAGAGTGACGCAAGCAAAGGATAGAGCGTGCGCATATTTAAACGTGCCTTATGTTCTTTTGTTGCTTTGGAATTGGAGAATCATAGCGCTATTAATTGATCAGCGTTGTGATTGAGTTGGGTGTACGAAGAAAAAGAATAGGAAAACTATGCACTTGGTCGATATATCAAAAAAAGAGCATCAAAAGAAAGACCCCAACAAAAGTTAAGGTCTAGGAGTCGTTATGCAATGTAAAGCTTTGCTAGATCTTGAGGCTCCATTTCTTTGCCTTCTAGCTGATCGTTCCAGTTAGTACCAACAAGAACACCATCTTCTGCAAGAGTTAAAAGCCAATCTTCAACAAAGATATCTAGTGGGATTTCTAGTACAGTGAAGTCAGCCCATTCTTCAACATTGTGCGCTTCTGCATCTTCTTTCGAAGACCAGAAAGGCATGACTTCACTGTTTTCGAATTCAGTTGAATCGCAAGATAGCCAACCTTCTTCATTGCGTAAACCCCAAACCAGTTGGTTTTCTTTTGTTTCTGCAACAAAAAGGTCAAGGTTTGCTTGGATATCTGATGTAAGTTTGCTCATTTCAAAACTCTCGTTGTTATGACGCCGCTAGGGTAACACTAAAGTGCCGATTCCTAAAGCATAATACGGTTATTGCAATGAGTAAAAATAAAGGAGCCGAAGCTCCTTTTCTTATGTCGTTCTAGGTTTATTAATGCTTGTTTGAACAAACATTAATACAGATATTTTTACCTTTCGGGGAGGGTAGTGAATATTGTCCACTCTTTTTTAATCTCGCCTTTATAACCAACGACAGAAGCAGTTACTCGGCGGTTTAAAGCGTGGCTGACTTCATCGGTACCTTGTTGCGCTAGGTGAGTATCTCCAAAGCCAACAATACGAACCCTGCTCGGTTCGATGTTGTAGCTCAACAGCGCCTCACGGACATTGCGTGCTCGTCTCTCTGATAGATCTTGGTTGTGCTGAGAGCCACCCACTTTACTCGCGTAGCCGTGCAGTTCGATCGACGTAGTAGGGTATTCTTTTAAAAAATCGGACAGTTCACGTACTTGTCTTCTGAACACGGGATTGATTTCATCAGAATCATTGGCAAAAAGTATTCTCACTTGCATGTTATCTGATGCTTTAATGTATTCGCCGCAACCGTCATTGTCGACTTCTGAGCCTTCAGGTGTGCCAGGGCACATATCTCGAGCGTTGATGACGCCATCGTTATCTTCATCTTGAAGGTCAGCAATTTGTTCTGCACTTGGTACAGGTCGATAGTCATACTCGTCTTCAGCAACAACCTGTTGAGTAACGGCGAGAAGGCTTAATGCAAATAGAATTTTCATTGGTTTCATGATCAGTACTCCACCTTTTCATTCCATTCCGTAGGCACATCGACTCGCAAGGCATTTAACAATTGGCCGGTCGCATTCATTACACGGTATTTCGCGTATTGCTCTGAATATCTAGCATCCAAGTAGTTTTTTCTCGCTTCAAATAACTCGTTCTCAGTATTTAACAAATCCAGAAGGGTTCGTTTACCGATGCGATACTGTTTTTCGTAGGCGATAACAGTTTCAGATGCCGAATCTACGTGATCCGCCAGAAACTCTTTTTGCTGAAGCGTTAAATCTAGCGCGCTCCATGATAGACGAAGCCCTTCTTCAACGCTGCGGTATGCGCGTTCTCGTAGATCTTTGGCTTTGTTTAGTTGATAGGCAAAGTTTTCAGCATTGGCGACATCACTACCACCATTAAAGAGGTTGTAACGCATACGCAGCATCGCTGTCGTTTCATCACTGCTTCCTTCGATACCGCTTGCATCATCACGCCACGTTTGAGCCGCTTCTACAGATATCGTTGGATAGTAAGTTCCCTTAGATTGCTTATATTGGAACTTAGCTGAGTCTACATCTGCCATCGAAATTTTGATTACTGGATGCGATTCAAATGCCAAGTCAATTGCTTCATCTATGGTGTAGGGAATAAAGTTCTGGTCCGCTCGCGGAAAAATCAATCCTTGTGGGGACTGTCCGACAAGGCGTGTAAACGTGGTGTGGCTGTCATATAAGTTGTTCTGAGCCGCCACCAAGTTACCGTGAGCTTTTGCTAAACGAGCTTCTACTTGAGTTAGGTCAGCGGTAGACCCAAGTCCTGAGTTAACTCGCTTTTTAATGTCTTCGTAGATCTTCTTATGAACCTTCAAGTTGTTTTCTGAAAGTGTAAGAATTTCATAAGCTTTTACTGAATCTAAGTAAACCTTTGCCACTTCGAGTGCCGTGTCTTGAGCATCAGCGAGCAGTTGATAACGAACTGATTCTGCGTCAGCTGCTGTTCGATCCATATCGTTAAGTGTCGCAGAACCGTCCCATATCAGTTGGGTTAGTGTCACGGTGGCTTCTTTTCTTGTCAGATCCGTTGAATCTCGCCCTGTTTCTGCGGGGTTAATGCCTTCATAACCGATACCGGCGTCTAAATCTACGGATGGGAGGTAAGCACCGCCAGATGCTTCATTCACATACTGCTTGCTAACGAATTCATTGAACGCACTTTTGATGTCAGGATTGGTTTTTAATGTGTTTTCAACCGCTTGCTCTAGTGTTTGCCCAAAAGCATGACTAGCTGCGAAAACACCAATGCAAAAGGCGTTGGCACGAGTCCACTTCACTGTGATTCTCCTAGATAATAATAAAATTTCTCGAGGTGAGAGGGCTTATAAGTGGGATACCTATAAGGGCGTCAATAATTTAGCGCACAATAACATTAATACACGATGAAGTAACCTGTTGATTCATTGTTCATTTGTTTCATTCTTGATAAATTAATTCATTTGGCGGGTCTAAATTTTGAATAAGGATCCCGATTTTAAAGTGAAATTGATGTTTAACAAGAGTTGAGCGTCTTTTATTAAAATAAGACAAGTATGCACCTGGATTCTTATTGATGTATGACACATAATTACTTAATTGAGCATCAAATTGCTGTTATTGCACTATATAATCAGGCAATATATAGCAAATTAGTATTGTTAGTCAAAAACTTGACAGTTATTTAGGGTTAAGATTTATATGGATCGTACAGCGTTAGTGTCACTCGGTAATCAAGTCGTCGTAATAGGTTTAGATGGGGAGCTGAGAGTCCTAACAGAAGGACAACAGCCCCTACCAGGTGAAGTGGTAGTGGCAACGACAGATGCTGCACCTCTAAATTTGAACATTCAACTAACTGAAGAGCAAGGCTCAAAAGATATTTCTGATGATGTGGCACGAATTATTGGTGCTATTGAGCAAGGTCAAGACCCTTCTATAGTTGATGAAGAACTCGCGCCGGCAGCGGGTGAAAACAGTGGTTCAAGCTTACAAAATAGTGCCACGATTGCACGGGATGGCACTGAAGTACTGGCCTCAACAAATTTTGAAACTATTGGCTTGGAATCCCTCGGTTTATCTAAAACACAAGCGTTGACCTTAAATGACTTTTTCGCAACAAATATAGAAACCAGTGGAGATGGCTCAAATAAACCGCTTACTAATTCTCCAGTGACATTAAGCGCTATCGAAGAAGATAGCGATCCCATCACGATAACTACCGAAGAACTACTATCAAATGTCGATATTGACGATGCTGATACTCTTATCGTTACAAACGTTACTATTGAGAGTGGGAATGGCACTTTAATTGATAACAACGATGGATCTTGGACTTATATACCAGAAGCTGATGATGATACTGAAGTGTCATTCTCCTATGACATCATTGATGACGATGGGGGTGTTATTAATGGCACTGCTAATTTAGATATTAAGCCTGTTAATGATGCGCCAATAGCGACTAACGATGCGATTCAAACTGACGAAGATTCCCAGGTTGTAATTGATGTGCTCGCTAACGACAGTGACATTGAAGGTGACGATTTATCCATTACTTCTGCTTCTGTATCAGAAGAGCAAGGTATCGTTGAGATTGTCGATGGTAAGCTTGTTTTCACTCCGGCTGAAAATTTCAATGGTAATGCAACTATTAGCTACACTATCTCAGATGGTGAGCTAGAGGATGAAGCTCAAGTCTCGGTAACAGTAAACTCAGTTAACGATGCGCCTATTGCCCTTAATGACGAAACAATTACAGAGGAAGATACCTCAGTAACGATTGATGTACTGCCAAACGACACCGATGTGGATGGCGATGAGCTGTCTATTCAATCGGCGTCTGTGCCGAGTGATCAAGGTACAGTCGAAATTATTGATGGCAAACTGGTGTTCACACCGGCTGAGAACTTCCATGGCGATGCTGAAATCACTTACACCATCACGGACGGCGCACTGACCGACCAAGCAACGGTCAACGTCACCGTGAATGCGGTGAACGACACGCCAGAGGTTGAGAGCAACATTGCAGACCAAACCTTGGCGGAAGACTTTACGCCATACAGCATCAATCTGAATACCGCTTTCAGCGATGTGGATAACGTGGATGGCGAGCTGAGCTTCAGCGTTTCTGGCAACAACAACGTGTTGGTGTCGATTGAAAATGGCATCGCGACCATTAGCCCAACCGCAGACTGGAACGGCTCAGAAATCCTAACCTTTACGGCTACCGATCCAAGCGGTGAAAGCGTCAGCCAAACGGTGAACTTCACGGTTACCCCTGTGGCGGACATCGTGGCAGACAAAGCGACGGTTGTGGAAGACACGCCAACCATCATCAAGGTTTTAGGTAACGACACGTTCGAAGGCGACGATAAAGTGGTGTCGCTGGATACCAACAATGGTCCAGCTAACGGCACGGTCTCGGTCAACTCGGATGGCAGCGTGACTTACACGCCAAACGACAACTACCACGGTACAGACAGCTTCACCTACATCGTTACGTCAGGCGGGGTATCGGAATCCACCACGGTGAATGTCGATGTGACGCCAGTGAACGATGCGCCAATGGCGAAAGATGATACGGCAACAACACAAGAAGACACGCCAGTGACGATTGATGTCCTGCCAAACGACACTGATGTGGATGGCGATAAGTTGTCGATCCAATCTGCGTCTGTTCCTGAAGCGCAAGGTAAAGTAGAGATCGTTGATGGCAAACTCGTCTTCACTCCGGCAGAAAACTTCAATGGTGACGCTGAAATCACCTACACCGTTACGGACGGTGAATTGACCGACGAAGCGAAGGTGACCGTTACAGTAAATCCAGTAAACGATGCACCAACTATCAAAGTTGATGCTGTAGAAAGCATCACTGAAGATGCAGTGAACACGGATACGGTAGTGGCGACGCTGGAAGTCGCTGATACTGATACGCCAGAAGATCAATTAACCGTTTCTTTAGAAAACAACTCAAACGGTTACTTCGTGTTGGCTGGCAATGAAGTCAAGCTAACTCAAGCAGGCGTCGATGCAGTTAACAACGACGAACTTAACCTTAAAGACCTAACTATTAGCGCGTCAGTATCGGATGGTGTTAGTCCAACGGCTAACGACAGTGACAGTTTGATTGTGAATCGTGTTAACGATGCACCGACTATCGATAACGTCATTGCAGATCAAGTGCTAGCGGAAGATTTCGATGCATACACGATCGACTTGAATGAAGCATTCAAAGATTCTGATTCCTCGCTAGAATTCTCAGTCTCTGGCAATAACAACATCCAAATCTCTATTGTGAATGGCGTTGCTACCATTACTCCGACTGCGGATTGGAATGGCAAAGAGACAATTACGTTCACAGCTAAAGACCCAAGCGGTGAAAGCGTAAGTCAAACGGTGAACTTTACGGTTGCACAAGTAGTCGACATCGAGGCAGACAGTGCGGATGTAGTCGAAGACACACCAACCATCATTAACGTCTTAGGTAACGACACGTTTGACGGCGACGATAAAGTAGTGTCGCTTGAAACCAATAAAGGCCCAGCTAACGGCACGGTCTCGGTCAACCCTGATGGCACCGTGACCTACATACCAGATGATAACTACGTCGGCAAAGATACGTTCACTTATGTCGTGACATCAGGCGGTGTGTCTGAATCCACTACCGTTGAAGTCAATGTGACGCCGGTCAACGACGCGCCAGTGGCAAAAGATGACACGGCGATTACTGACGAAGACACACCAGTGACGATCGATGTCCTGCCAAACGATACTGATGTGGATGGCGATAAGTTGTCGATCCAATCTGCGTCTGTACCTGAAGCACAAGGTAAGGTTGAAATTGTTGACGGAAAACTGGTCTTCACACCGGCTGAGAACTTCAATGGCGACACCGAAATCACTTACACCATCACTGATGGTGCACTGACTGACCAAGCGACGGTCAATGTCACGGTGAATGCTGTGAACGATACGCCTGTGGTTGAGAGTAGTATTGCAGACCAAACCTTGGCAGAAGACTTTACGCCATACACCATCGATCTAAATACCGCCTTCAGCGAAGTGGATAACGTGGATGGCGAGTTAACGTTTAGCGTCTCTGGTAATAGCAATGTCAATGTCTCAATAGAGAACGGCATCGCGACCATTTCACCAACGGCAGACTGGAATGGCTCAGAAGCGTTGACCTTTACCGCCACCAATCCAAGCGGCGAAAGCGTTAGCCAAACGGTGAACTTCACAATATCGCCTGTGGCGGACATCGTGGCAGACAAAGCGACGGTTGTGGAAGACACGCCAACTATCATTAATGTCTTAGGTAACGATACGTTCGAAGGCACTGATAAAGTGGTGTCTTTGGACGCCGATAATGGTCCTAAAAATGGCACCGTCATTGTGAATAACAACGGCACGGTGACCTACACACCAGATGACAACTACGTCGGCAAAGATACGTTCACTTATGTCGTGACATCAGGCGGTGTATCCGAATTCACTACCGTTGAAGTCAATGTGACGCCGGTCAACGACGCGCCAGTGGCGAAAGATGACATCGCTACGACACAAGAAGACACCGCAGTTACTATTGATGTTCTGCCAAACGACACTGATGTGGATGACGATAAGCTGAGTATTGAATCAGCCTCTGTACCTAAAGAGCAGGGTACGGTTGAAGTGGTGGATGGAAAACTCGTTTTCACTCCTGCAGAAAACTTCAATGGCGACGCTGAAATTACCTACATCGTAACGGATGGTCAATTGACCGACGAAGCGAAAGTGGTAGTTAGCGTTAACCCAGTAAACGATGCGCCAACTATCAAAGTTGATGCCGTAGAAAGCATCACTGAAGATGCAGTGAGCACTGATACGGTAGTCGCAACCTTAACGGTTCGTGATACTGATACGCCAGAAGACCAATTAACCGTTTCTTTAGAGAACAACTCAAACGGCTACTTCGTGTTGGTTGGCAATGAAGTCAAGCTAACTCAAGCGGGTGTTGACGCGGTTAACAACGATGAACTCAACCTTAAAGACCTGACTATCAGCGCGTCAGTGTCGGATGGTGTTAATCCAACGGCTAGCGACAGTGATAGCTTGGTTGTGAATCGTGTTAACGATGCGCCAACAGTTGATAATGTCATTGCAGATCAAGTGTTATCGGAAGATTTCGCGACCTACACGATTGATTTAAACGACGCATTTAAAGACAGCGACTCCGTGCTTAGCTTCTCAGTAGCCGGTAACAGCAACGTGTTGGTTTCGGTTGAAAATGGCATCGCGACCATCTCATCAACGGCAGACTGGAACGGCTCAGAAATCCTAACGTTTACTGCTACCGATCCAAGCGGCGAGAGCGTCAGTCAAACGGTGGACTTCACGGTAGCGCCTGTGGCGGACATCGTGGCAGACAAAGCGACGGTTGTTGAAGACACGCCAACTATCATCAAGGTCTTAGGTAACGACACGTTTGACGGCGACGATAAAGTAGTGTCGCTTGATACCAGTAAAGGCCCAGCTAACGGTACAGTCTCCGTCAACCCTGATGGCAGCGTAACCTACACGCCAAACGACAACTACCACGGTACAGACAGCTTCACCTACATCGTTACGTCAGGCGGGGTATCGGAATCCACCACGGTGAATGTCGATGTGACGCCAGTGAACGATGCGCCAATGGCGAAAGATGATACGGCAACAACACAAGAAGACACGCCAGTGACGATTGATGTCCTGCCAAACGACACCGATATTGATGGCGAGAAGCTGAGTATTGAATCAGCCTCTGTACCTAAAGAGCAGGGCACGGTTGAAGTGGTGGATGGAAAACTCGTCTTCACTCCGGCAGAAAACTTCAATGGTGACGCTGAAATCACCTACACCGTTACGGACGGTGAATTGACCGACGAAGCGAAGGTGACCGTTACAGTAAATCCAGTAAACGATGCACCAACTATCAAAGTTGATGCTGTAGAAAGCATCACTGAAGATGCAGTGAACACGGATACGGTAGTGGCGACGCTGGAAGTCGCTGATACTGATACGCCAGAAGATCAATTAACCGTTTCTTTAGAAAACAATTCAAACGGTTACTTCGTGTTGGCTGGCAATGAAGTCAAGCTAACTCAAGCGGGTGTTGACGCGGTTAACAACGATGAACTCAACCTTAAAGACCTGACTATCAGCGCGTCAGTGTCGGATGGTGTTAATCCAACGGCTAGCGACAGTGATAGCTTGGTTGTGAATCGTGTTAACGATGCGCCAACAGTTGATAATGCCATTACAGATCAAGTGTTATCGGAAGATTTCGATGCATACACGATCGACTTGAATGAAGTATTCAAAGATTCCGATTCCTCGCTAGAATTCTCAGTCTCTGGCAATAACAACATCCAAATCTCTATTGTGAATGGCGTTGCCACCATCACTCCGACTGCGGATTGGAATGGCAAAGAGACAATTACGTTCACAGCTAAAGACCCAAGCGGTGAAAGCGTTAGCCAAACGGTGGACTTCACGGTAGCGCCTGTGGCGGACATCGTGGCAGACAGCGCGACGGTCGTGGAAGACACGCCAACCATCATTAACGTCTTAGGTAACGACACGTTTGACGGCGACGATAAAGTAGTGTCGCTTGATACCAATAAAGGCCCAGCTAACGGCACGGTCTCGGTCAACCCTGACGGCAGCGTAACCTACACGCCAAACGACAACTACCACGGTACAGACAGCTTCACCTATATCGTCACCTCTGGTGGTGTCAGTGAATCCACCATTGTTAGAGTTGATGTCACGCCAGTAAACGACAAACCTGACAGTGAAGACTTCACGCATGTGGCCGATGATCAGCTTACGCACGTTGTGTTTGATACCGATACGAAACCTCTGGGTAGCGGTGACTCTCAAGATCATATCGCGGATGTTGAAGACGACTTAAAAGGCAACGATCTACATGTCCGAATTACTGAACTGCCAACCTCAGGTACGTTGTTCTTTAAAGATAGTGATGGTGAGTTGCACGAAATTAAAGAAGTAAGCGATACGCTTTATGACAAAGACAGCCTTTACTATGAAGCTGATAATGTTGGCTTCTTATTAGGTATCAAAGATCGTCCTAATACGCCTAATAGCTCGGAATCTACAACAGATTTCAATAACTGGGGATTAAGTGAGGATGGTGGTTCATCACATTCCCGTACTGAGCATTTAGCAAATGGAGCTTCTATCACCATTTCTTCTGATAGCGGTGAGCTTGCGCAGTACAACCGCCAGGTGTCACACATCGGCAATGGTATCGCTGACAATGATGGGCAGGGTATTGAGAAAGGTGAAACGATTACGATCGATTTGTCTAATAATCCTGTGGGCAGCGTAAACCTTGGTCTAGATGGACTAGGTGGATTGTTTGATTACGGTGATGACAACGCAGCACTTATTACGGTTACATACTTAGATTCAAATAATGTCCAACAGACTCAAACGTTCGAGTTTTTGAAGCCTGTAGGCAACTTCATGCTATTCCAAGAAACAAGCGTTGGTTATGGGAAAGATCTAGCTCTTCCTGAAGGTTCGGTCATTACTCAGTTAGATTTTTCTACGAAAAATGAAGGTAACTGGGAGTTACGTTATGTAGAAGGTGTTCCTGCCGAAGACAGCTTTGGATATGTGGCCGTCGACTCTGAAAGTGGCGTTAGCGATCCATCTACAGTCAATATCGTTAATGAAATGCTAGATGGTAATGTTGCTGAAAGTGGGCCAAGTCTGTCTGTGGTCGGTGATAGCGTGACTGAGAGTGACAATGTCACGTTCTCGGTTGTTCTAGATGAAGTCACCAGCACTGCCGTTAAGTACCAAGTTGATATGCTTGCTCAAGGTTCTTCAGTTGATAAGAATGACGTAAATCTATCAAATGCAACCTATACAAATGGTGTTGTTTTCTTAGGTGGTTACTTGATTGTTCCTGAAGGTATAAGTAGCTTCGAAATATCGATTCCGACTATTGATGACTTGGTTGTGGAAAGCAGCGAAACGATCGTTCTTGAGATCGGCGGTGAAACGGGGACGGCAACAGTTCTTGATAATGACAGTACAAAACTTAGCGTAGTAGATGCCGGCGATGTCATTGAAGGAACTGACGCAATATTTACCGTTTTACTCTCTAACGCTGTTCAAGAGGCCGTTGTCGTCAATCTGAAGTCAACAACAAATGATAGTTATACTGCGGAAGATGTTGATCTAGGCACTATGGTAGTGACCTATGTGGATACTCATGGTCAAACTCAAACATTAGATATAGCGCCTAATGGAGACGTTACTATACCTCCAGGTGTCGCTGAAATTAAAGTCGCAGTCCCGACCAAACTAGATAATGTCCATGAAGGTGATGAGAGCTTTGGTCTGACGGTTACGGAAATCGGTAGTGTCACCAGTAATGGTATTGCAACTGGTAACGCAAATATTGTGGATTCTGATCCTGCACCTTTAGTTAGTATTAGTGCCGTTCAAAACAGCGTAAATGAAGGTGAAACGGCAGGCTTTACGCTGACACTTGATAAAGTTGCAGATGAGAGTGTTACGGTTCATGTCGAATATAGTGGCGTGGCCCAAGATGGAAAAGATTTTGTTGGTGTTCTGAGTGTTGAAGTTCCTGCGGGTCAATCTTCAGCTGCTCTTGACTTACTGACGCTCACCGATGGTATTTATGAGGGCGCAGAATCTTTCACAGTAACCATTAAAGAGGTGGATGGCGCTGATGCGAGCATTGCTTCAAATAACAGCGCAAGTGTTGTGATCGTTGATGCCCAAAGTGCACCGAAAGTGACTATTGGCTCAGATCAATCCTCAGTTGATGAAGGTAGTGATGCAAAATTTATCGTCAACATTGACCAAAAAGCAGATGAAGATGTACTGGTAACATTCACAATCGGCGGGAATGTTGATGACAAAGATTATATTGCACCAAGTACGTACACAGTCACGATTCCAGCGGGTAAAACCTCGGCGCCGATTGATATAAAAACTCTCGATGATGGTATTTACGAAGATCTTGAAAACCTAACTGTGACTCTAATTGATACGGTTGGTGCAGATTCGACGCTTGCAAGTGACTCGAATGAAGCAACAGTCTCTATTATAGATGCTCAGCACGCTCCAGAGTTTATTTCTGACGGCGATAGTGCTGGTGACAAACCAAATGATGATGTTTACGACTTCGGGTCAGTTAACGAAAACACGGTGAGTGGGTCCGTTATTGGTACGGTCGTTGCTGAAGATCACGATAATGACGTGCTTGTATACCGCTTTGCAGATGGCTCGACCACTAATGGTATTTTTGATATCGACCCGACAAGCGGAGAGATTTCATTGAACAAGACAATCGATGATGTTGACTTGGGCGATTATACGCTTCAGGTTGAGGTTATCGATGGAACTGGCGGGATTGATACTGCCGAGGTCAATGTTTCTCTGGTAAATGTGAATGATGCACCTGAATCTTCGCCTTCCGCGGTTGAGATGAGTGAAGATACCCAAGTGATGCTTGATTGGTCATCATTCGGTATTAGCGATGTGGACTCTAACGTATCAGAGCTCTCCGTCCAAATCACAACGCTTCCTAGCGATGGGTCATTAGAGTATAAAGATTCGCAGGGCGATTGGCAGTCTGTCCAAATCGATCAAGTGCTTGATAAATCGCTCTTTGATGAAAACAGTGTTCGTTTTGTACCTGAATTAAATGAGTCTGGCAGTGACAGTTTCGGCGGAAATCAAGTCGGAGACCAGGAGTCTAGTTACGCTCAAATTGGCTTTAAACCAACAGATGGACAGAGTACCGGTCAAGAGTCAACACTGACAATAGACGTAAACCCTATCGCTGATAAACCGAACTTAATCGCAGTGACGCACGAGAACTCATTACCCCAACAAGAGTTTAACGTTACGACATGGAGTAATGTTCAAGTTGGTTCTAGTGATGGTATGGGGGTCAATGGAGAGACTCTAATCTCAGCGATCAACGCTCTTGATGAAGCCGATGGTACTCGATTGAGTTGGGCAAATGTAGAAGATTTAGGTACTAATGCGACCTTAGCAAATGAGGCCGTTCTCGTTACATCTCTTGTTTATCTGGAAGCTGGTTCGAGTTACGACTTTGTTGGCCAAGCAGATGATAGCCTTGCTATCAAGTTGGGTGGTACGTTACTTGATCAAGCTCGTTGGGGTAGCGACAGTGGTGATATTAAGGGTGCTAGCTTTACCCCTTCGGTATCTGGCTTTTATCCAATTGAAATTTATCACCATAACCAAAGTGGTCCGGGTAACTTTAATGTGGATGTATCCATTAATGGACAAGCACCTGTCAATCTGAGCAACAGCAGTCTTTACGTAGTTAGTGATGAAAGTGCACTAGAAGCAACTGATATCAGAACGTCTGAACTACAAGAAGTTAATGGTGTTGCGTTTTACGAAACATATCAGCTGAACGAAGGGTTACAAGATACAGCGATACCGCTCTCTGAAATTAAAGCAAGCTTAAATGATACAGATGGCTCTGAATCACTTAAAGTCACGCTAACTGGCTTACCTGTAGGTGCGATCCTTTCAGATGGAAACAGTTCTATTACTGTAGCAACCATTGATGAAGAACTGGACGTGACAAGCTGGGCATTAGATGCACTTACAGTGACTCCACCAGCGGGCTCCCATGATGACTTCACAATCAATTTGACAGCAACGAGTACAGAACGCGCGAATGGTGATTCAGCAGAATCTAACTTGGCGATCAATGTTGTAGTACATGAGAACTTACCGACGGAAACGGAAAGTGATATTGGGAAGACCAACGAAGACAATTCGCTACAGGGTAACGTATTGCGTAATGACTCTGATGACGACAACCTTCTGATGGTTGATCACATTACTATTAATGGCACTGACTATGCGGTAGGTGAAAACGTATCTTTGACCAGTGGCACTTTATTAGTAAACCAAGATGGTAGTTATGTATTTGAACCTACCGAGCACTGGTCAGGTGATGTTCCATTAATTAATTACACCACAAATACTGGCGCAACAAATACGCTTGATATCAACGTTGTCGCAGTTGCAGATGCCCCTGCGATCACGATTAATGTTGGAGAGTTAGTAAAAAGAGATGCTGTTGATCCTAATCACAACTTAGCCACTTCTGCGATAGATAAAACGCCTACAGAGAATGAACTCGTCGCTGCTGATCTTGGTTTGGATGATGTCGTGCAAAAAAATCACTCATACGCCGGAGTGATGCTAGGTGACAACAACGATAGAAGTGATACCGATAGCTTATTCGTTGGGACTGATTACAATGACACCTTCTATGGTGGCGGCGGTGATGACGTATTTATTGGCGGTGGTAATAACGACTCTTTCTATGGTGATGATGCGTCCACTATTACAGATTATGATGGCCAAGATACGGTTTACTTAACTGGAAACTTCAGTGACTACAAAATGACCTTCAAAGACGATCATGGAGGTCAAGTTCCATATTGGATTTTGCTAGATAATCGTTCTATCGATTCGGTAAACGACCACACAGGTAGTGATGATCGTGGTGATCACTTATATGAAATTGAACGAATTGTTTTTGCAGACAAAGTCGTTGAATTGAAGCCCGACGGCACCTATGAAGTGCTTCAAGAGCGTTGGATTCCCGTTGATATTAACGTTGATTTGGTTGATGTCGATGGAAGTGAGAGCTTGGCGCAAACTGTTTTTGTGGAAGGTTTGCCGGATGGTGTAGAGCTGTATATCGATGGACATGCCGTTAATCAGGACGCAAACGGTAGTTATCTTGTCACCCTGGATGCTAACGGTAAGGTCTCTTTAGATATCAGAGTGCCGTTTGATTATGAAGGTAGTCTAGAGTTCCCACTAAGCGTTACCGCGACGTCGGTTGAAGAAGCAAATAATGATGCCGCTTCAACAACAGAGTCTGTTGCGCTTACAGCTCGTGACTATGTTATAGAGTCGGGTTCACATGGGAACGATCAGATAACGGGCAGTGACGATCACGATATTATTGTTGGCGATGTCCAAGGATTGGAGATTATTGCGGGTCAGGACTACAACATCGCCTTTGTTTTGGATACTTCAGGGAGCATGGGTAACTGGGTAGGAACTGCGAAGCAAGAAGTACTAGATGTGTTTGATGAACTGTTAAGCGCTGCAAATCAGGGTGAGAAGCCTGGAACAGTGAATATTCACCTCAGTGAGTTTGCTTCAAGTGCGTCAGCAGTTATTTCCGTTGACTTGAGTTCTCCAACAGCAAGAGATGAGTTTGTAAAAGAACTGAATAGTGCTATAGGTGATGAGGGTGACGGCGGCACAAACTATGAGGCGGGTTTACAGTCAGCTGTTGAATGGTTTAGCAGTCAACCTAACCCTAATGGCCAAAATATCACGTACTTTGTTACTGATGGTCAACCAAATAGAGCAACGCATCTCTACCATTTAGCGCAGAATGAATTCTCGAAAGTGATTTTGGATGTCGATGATTCTGGCAAGCTTGTTACCCTGCAAGATATAGTTAGTAGCAATAATTATTCATACGGACAGACGGTTACCTACAAAGGTGATGTCGTTATAGATAGTTACGGTCAGGTATATTCACCGCTAACAGGCAGAATTCTAGGGGATATCGACAGATATTATGGTTCTATCCGTTACGATGATGAACGTGGCAGCTCAACACAAGCTCAACATATGTATCAAGTATTAGCAGCATTGTCTTCAGTAGAGTCGATAGGTCTTGGTAGTGGTGTTGATGAACAGACACTTAAGCAGTATGACACTGATGGTGTGGTAGAGTCAGATATCGATGTTACTAAACTTGCTGAAACGATATTGGGTCAAGATGTGCCCCTAAAACAAGGCTCAGACACGATTCAGGGTGGAGAAGGTGACGATATCTTGCTGGGTGATTTAATTGAATTTGGCGGTAATGAGCAAGGTTTGAGTGCGATTCAATCACATGTGGCACAGCAAACGGGTCAAGATGTTTCTACCATTGATGGTGAAGACATCCATGAATACGTTAAAAATAACCTAGAAGAATTCAACCAATCTCACCAAGGTGATAAGTCGGATAACTTATCTGGTGGTGCTGGCAACGATTTACTGTTTGGTCAGGGGGGTAACGACATACTCGTTGGTGGTGAAGGTGATGATATTCTGATTGGTGGTTTGGGTAATGATATCTTAACGGGAGATGAGGGCTCTGACATCTTTAAGTGGAGTGAAGTGACCAACGAGGTTGATACGGTTACTGATTTCAACAAAGATGAGGATACTTTAGACTTCTCCGATCTGTTTGATGACTTATCAAAAGATGAAGTTGGTGAGCTTCTTACTGATCTTCAATCAGGTGATCATACTGGTGATGTCGGAGAGTATCACGTAGAAGTGGCACCAGATGGCGGCTCGGAAGCGAACTTGAGTATTACGAAAGGTGGCTCGACATTGGACATCCATTTTGATGGTGCAAGTGTCGATGATGTGACTCAAAGTCTGATTGCAAGTTTAGAAGCGCAATACAAAGACATGTAGCATGTCTAGCCACAGGTGAAATTGAAAATCAAAAAAGGTCTAGCATTTTGCTAGACCTTTTACTTTTAAACTCAGTTGTACTAATTCAGACCTGATCTGACAGTTACCCACTTTGCGACTTGGTGCCTGTCAGATTATATCTGGGCTAAATTCTTTTCGGCCCAGATTAATTTCCCATCCTCTAATGTTTCTATTGGCGTTCTGCCACAGCACATTTTTCCTTGATGAGTACGATGATTGTTGTAGTAGTCCATCCATTCGTCCAGATCTTTCTGTAACTCTTCCATCGAACCATACAGTTTCTTTCTGAAGGTCACTCGGTAGAACTCATTCAATATGGTTTTGTGGAAGCGTTCGCAGATACCGTTTGTTTGTGGAGACATGGCTTTAGTCTTAGTGTGGTCGATATCATTGATCGCTAAGTAGAGCTGATAATCATGCTGCTCGACTCGACCGCAGTATTCAGTTCCTCGGTCAGTTAAGATTCTGAGCATTGGTAGCTCCTGAGCCTCGAAGAACGGTAGAACTTTGTCATTCAACATATCAGCAGCGGTGATCGGTGTTTTTGTCGTGTAGAGCTTGGCGAATGCGACTTTGCTATAGGTGTCAACGAAGGTTTGCTGATAGATGCGTCCAACACCTTTCAAGTTCCCAACATAGAACGTATCTTGAGAGCCGAGATAACCTGGATGTGCTGTTTCTATCTCACCACACGCCTCATCATCATGCTTTTTGCGCTCAAGGGCTGCAACTTGCTCCTCCGTTAATATAATGCCGTTCTCTGCGACCTGTTTCTCCAGAGCAACAAGGCGTTTTTTGAAGTTCTCTAGGTCATTGCGAAGCCATATTGAGCGAACGCCACTAGGAGAGATAAACACACCAAGTTTCCGCAGTTCATTGCTTGTTCTGACTTGACCATGTGCAGGGAAGTCGATGGCGTACTTGAGAACTGCTTGTTCAGTTTCACTATCGGCACGATTCTTCAGGTTTGGTGTTCTACGGCTTTGGTTAGATACCACCAGTTTCAACTAACTCTTGATAACGATAGAAAGTGTCTCTTGATACGCCCATGACCTTGCAGGCTTTTGATACATTGCCGAGTTCTTCTGCAAGATTGAGTAGGCCAGCTTTGTGTTTGATGATTGGGTTGTTAGTATGAAGCATGAGAGTTACCTCTTATTGTCTTTGATTACGGATTCAGCACCTTTAATCAAAGTGGGTAACTCTCTTCTTTTCAAATTGAAGTGTCAGATCTAGTCGGAACTAATACAACTCAGTTCATCGCGATGTTAGCTCTTAGGAAGTGTCGTGAAAACGGTCCACTCTTTCTTCACTTCACCCTTGTGGCCAATCACTGTTGCGGTTACTCGACGGTTCAATGCGTGACTAACTTGGTCTGTACCTTGTGTCGCAAGTACTGTGTCTCCATAGCCGACAATGGTGACTCTATCCCCACTAATGCCATTCTTCATGAGTT
This sequence comes from Vibrio sp. VGrn 2, assembly GCF_009361695.1. Taxonomy (NCBI): domain Bacteria; kingdom Pseudomonadati; phylum Pseudomonadota; class Gammaproteobacteria; order Vibrionales; family Vibrionaceae; genus Vibrio; species Vibrio sp. VGrn 2. Next base: position 135,866 of record NZ_RBWD01000013.1, read on the forward strand.
CTTTTCTAACGTTCTCAGCGCGGCGCTTGGATAAGTCGAGATTGTGCTCTGCAGTACCAGTACGACTAGCATAGCCCTGAATCTCTATCGATGTATTTGAGTACTCCTTCAAGAAGTCGGACAACTCACGAATTTGTTGTGTAAAGATAGGGTTGATCACGTCGGAATCGTTCGCGAACAGAACTCGAATTTGCATTTCTTGCGAGGAGTCGACATACGAACCGCAGCCATCGTTATCTATCTCGGCACCTAAAGGAGTACCCGGACACAAATCGCGCTCATTAATGACTCCATCAGAATCATCATCTATATGATCAGCCCACTGATCGGCAATTGGCGTATCAATATAATCATATTCATCGCCTTTATCGGATGAACTACATGCCGAAATCATCAATGAGAGTGCAATAAGAGTTATGTGTTTCATAATTAATACTCCACTTCTTCTAGCCATTCTTTAGGCATTTCGACCCTTAAAGCACTCAACAGTTGACCTGTTGCGTTCATCACTCGATATTTGGCGTACTGCTCTGCGTATTTAGAATCTAAGTAGTCTTTACGTGCCTCAAAGAGTTCGTTTTCAGTATTCAATAGATCAAGCAGCGTTCGCTTACCAATGCGATATTGTTTTTCATACGCAATAACGGTTTCAGATGCCGAGTCTACATGATCTGACAGGAACTCTTTTTGCTGTAGGGTCAAATCCAGTGCGCTCCATGAAAGCCTTAACCCTTCTTCAACATTGCGATAAGCACCTTCACGTAAGTCTTTCGCTTTGTTTAACTGATAGGCGAAGTTTTCTGAGTTTGCAGCGTCACTGCCGCCATTAAATAGGTTGTAGCGTAGACGCAGCATGGCAAGTGTCTCATCACTTCGACCTTTTAAACCATCAGCGTCGTCACGCCATGTTTGCGAAGCTTCAATGGAAATGGTTGGGTAATTAACACCTTTAGATTGTTTGTATTGAAACTTAGCCGAGTCTACGTCTGCGAGCGCGACCTGAATGACAGGGTGCAGCTCAAATGCCAAACCTACCGCTTCATCAATGGTGTATGGAATGAAATTCTGATCCGCTCTTGGAAAGATCAACCCTTGCGGGGTTTGACCCACTAAACGAGTGAACATAGTGTGAGAGTCATACAGGTTATTTTGAGCAGCCGCTAAGTTGCCGTGTGCTTTTGCCAAACGTGCTTCTACTTGCGTTAAGTCAGCGGTAGAGCCGATACCCGAGTTGACTCGTTTTTTAATGTCTTCGTAAATATCTTTGTGAACAGCCAGGTTGTTTTCAGACAGCTTGAGTATTTCGTAAGCTTTTACTGCATCTAGATACACTTTGGTGACTTCAAGTGCTTTATCCGATGCATCGGCTAAAAGTTGAAATCTTACTGATTCAGCGTCAGCTGCGGTACGATCGATATCATTTAAGGTTGCACTGCCATCCCATATGAGCTGAGTTAGTGTTACCGAAGCTTCCTTTCGAGTGTAATCTGTATCCCCACGTCCCACCTCGTCAGAAGGGTCTAATCCTTCATACCCAATTCCCGCATCTAGATCAATAGAGGGCAAGTAAGCACCCGAAGAGGCTTCATTTACGTATTTTCTGCTCGTAAATTCATTAAATGCACTCTTAATGTCAGGATTGTTTTTTAACGTCAATGCCACTGCTTGCTCTAAAGTTTGACCGAAAACGGGTATAGACACCATTAAACTACAGCAGCAAGCAATATTTAGTCGGTTCCATTTCACGGTATTTCTCCTAAAAATTCGTGTTGCTTTTTGCTATTTCATCTCATAACTGAGACGAAACATCATAAATAACAGTGCTTGAGTAAGGGATTTATCAACCTACTGTTAAAACAAAGCTTTTGTTTCAAAAATCCAAGATTTCGCCTTTTAAAACCTTAGCACATATGTCGAATGTTGCTTAGCAACATAGCAAGTTTAGCTCGGAGAAAAGCTTGAATTCTTAATATCATAGCGTTTCACGGCCTGTGTCACTCTGAGCTTTTTTGTAACTCTGCCCCTAGAGTTATCAAACGTCCTACAAGCTACACATACAACGAAAATATGATGATTTTGACTAAACTATAGACGTAAATGTAGAGGTGACAAACTTTTGACTTGGTTTGAAGTGGGGCGAGGTAGATATGGATCGAGTAACTTTGAGCTCATTGATGGGCAACATCGTGGTTATCGGGCTGGATGGGGAAATCAGGACCCTAGAAGAGGGACAACTACCTCAACCAGGAGAGTTAATAATTGATGAGGTATCAGATACTTCTGAGCTTGTGATCGAGCAGGTGACACCACAAGGAAGTTCGATAAATGTAACTGATGATATCACAGCGTTAATTGAAGCAATTGCTAGTGGGGAAGACCCGACTGAGCTGGGTGAAGAGTTTGAGCCTGCTGCAGGTGAAGGAAACGGGTCTAGCCCACAGAATACGGGAGCTATAGATCGCACAGGTGCTGAATTACTCGCTAGTACCAATTTTGAGACAGTGGGAACTGACGGAACAGGATTTTCAAGTACTCAGGTAGAGACGCTACTCGATATTTTCCAAATACAACCACCAGAACCAACAGCAATATCAGTTCCTGCAACAGTAATTGTTCAAGAGATTTCTAGCACAACTGTCAATGAGGGCGATCTGGTTTCCTTCGACGTCACACTTAACCAACCAACAGAAGACAATATCAATATCACTTTTTCTCTGTTCGATCAGACTGCTACTGGTGGTTCTACTGACGAGAGCGGCAGCGACTACGTTAACGAGAGTGTTCTCATAACATTTTCCGATGGCACAACAGAAGAAATCTCAGTCGATGACAACGGTATTTTTACTGTGTCGGTCCCGTTAGGTGAAAAAGGTTTTACGGTTTCTCTCGATTCTATAAATGACTCTATATTCGAAGGTCCAGAAACATTTACGCTTTCTGGCAACACAGAAGAACAAAGTACACCTGCAACTGGGATTGCAACCATTGTTGATGATGGTAGTGGGCCTGGTTTAAGTCCTGATGATGATCGTCCAACGGTAACGATGAGCGATGCAGGGACGATTAATGAAGGTGAGTTAGCCAGCTTTAAAGTGTCTTTATCGAATCCATCAGCTACAGATGTTGAGGTCGAACTAAGTCTCAACCTAGGTGATACAGAAGCCGGCGACTTAGGCACCTTGGAATACAACACGGGAAGTGGTTGGGTCACGGTGCCAAACGATGGTGTGGTGACCGTGCCAGCTGGGCAAACTGAGTTTGATGTACGCATTGCTTCTATTGATGACGCCGTTTATGAAGGTCCTGAAGATTTCAGTGTGACGGTGACTGGCATTGGGGCGGTACAAGGCAGCGATACGGGTACAGCTACGATTGTGGATGACGGCAGTGGTCCAGGACCAGATCCCGACGATGACCGTCCAAGCGTGAATATTACGGATGCTGGCACCATTAATGAAGGTGAAACAGCGAACTTCAAAGTCACTTTATCGAACGCGTCTGAAGCGGAAACGCAAGTAGAGTTGGGTCTTAATCTTGGCGATACCGAGGTTGGAGACTTGGGCACCCTAGAATACAACACGGGAAGTGGTTGGGTTGCAGTGCCAAACGATGGCGTGGTAACGGTGCCAGCCGGGCAAACCGAGTTTGATGTGCGCATCGCTTCTGTTGATGACGCCGTTTATGAAGGCCCTGAAGATTTCAGCGTGACGGTGACTGGCATTGGGGCGGTGCAAGGCAGCGATACCGGTACGGCAACGATAGTGGACGACGGCACGGGTCCAGGCCCCGATCCGGATGATGACCGTCCAAGCGTGACTATCTCAGATGCTGGCACCATTAATGAGGGTGACACAGCCAACTTCAAAGTGACGCTATCGAACGCCTCCGAGTCCACTGTTCAAGTCGAGCTAGGCCTCAACTTGGGCGATACCGAAGCCGGTGACTTAGGCACCTTAGAATACAACACAGGTTCCGGTTGGGTGACAGTGCCAAACGATGGCGTAGTAACGGTGCCAGCAGGGCAAACCGAGTTTGATGTGCGTATCGCTTCCATTGATGACGAAGTCTACGAAGGTCCAGAGAACTTCACGGTAGACGTGACCGGTCTTGGTCCTGTCCAAGGTACCGATACGGGTGCCGCAACCATTGTTGACGATGGTACTGGCCCAGATCCCGATCCGGATGATGACCGTCCAACGGTATCTATCAGTGATGCAGGCACAATTAACGAAGGTGACACCGCCAATTTCGTTGTATCACTGACCAATGCTTCTGAAGCCCCAGTTGAAGTGCAGCTCGACCTTAACCTCGGTGATACCGAAGCAGGTGACCTTGGTACCCTTGAATACAACACTGGCTCAGGATGGGTTGCAGTGCCTGTCGATGGTGTAGTGACTGTACCAGCAGGCTTAACTGAGTTTGATGTACGCATTGCTTCTATTGATGATGAAGTCTACGAAGGTCCAGAAAACTTCACGGTAGACGTGACCGGTCTCGGTCCTGTTCAAGGCACCGACACGGGTACCGCAACCATTGTCGATGATGGTACGGGGCCAGAGCCAGATCCGGATGATGACCGTCCAACGGTTTCTATTAGCGATGCTGGCACGATTAACGAAGGTGGCACTGCTAACTTCGTTGTCTCGCTGACCAATGCCTCTGAAGCGCCAGTTGAAGTTCAACTCGATCTTAATCTCGGTGACACCGAAGCTGGCGATTTAGGCACACTAGAGTACAACACCGGCTCTGGTTGGGTTGCAGTGCCTATCGATGGTGTAGTGACTGTACCAGCAGGCTTAACTGAGTTTGATGTACGCATTGCTTCTATTGATGATGAAGTCTACGAAGGTCCAGAAAACTTCACGGTAGACGTGACCGGTCTCGGTCCTGTTCAAGGCACCGACACGGGTACCGCAACCAT